>JAWXBK010000001.1:0-4596 GCA_034439975.1 Rhodospirillaceae bacterium
CGGCTCGATCGGGAAACAGGAGTGACTTCAGGCATGGACGACGCGAATCACGCACCAGGCGAGGGTACGGGCAGCGAGGGTCGCGGCCGGCGCGCGCGCGGCGGTGCCGAGGCGCGGCGGGCGCTGCGCACGAAGCTCAATATCGAGCAGCTCCCCTATATCTCGCGCAAGATTCCGCTGACGACCGTCCTCGACGAGGAAGGGTTGGTGCTGATGGAGCGCAACGCCGACATCATTCTCGAGGAGATCGGTATCGAGTTCCGCGACGACGAGGAATGCCTGCAGCTCTGGCGCGATGCCGGCGCCGACGTGAAGGGAACGCGGGTTCATTTCCCGAAAGGCCTGCCGCGCTCGATCATCCAGAAATCGGCGCCGCGCGAATATATCCAGCATGCGCGCAATCCCGATCGCAACGTAAAGATCGGCGGTGACGCAACGGTGTTCGCCCCGGTCTATGGGCCCCCGTTCATCCGCACGCTCGATGAGGGCCGCCGCTACGCGACGATCGAGGACTTCCGCAATTTCGTGAAGATGACCTACATGACGCCCGCTCTGCATCATTCGGGCGGCACGGTCTGCGAACCCGTCGATCTGCCGGTGAACAAGCGGCATCTCGACATGGTCTATTCGCACATGAAACTCTCGGACAAGCCGTTCATGGGGTCGGTCACGCATCCGAGCCGCGCGCAGGACACGGTCGAGATGGCCAAGATCCTGTTCGGCGAAGATTTCATCCAGAAGAACACGGTCATCACCAGCCTGATCAACGCCAACTCGCCGATGGTGTGGGACGGCACGATGCTCGGCGCTCTCAAGGTCTATGCGCGCAACAATCAGGGCTGCATCGTGTCGCCGTTCATTCTCGCGGGCGCGATGAGCCCGGTGACGGTCGCAGGCACGCTCGCCCAGGTGCTCGCCGAAGTGCTCGCGGGTGCTGCGACCGCGCAGCTCGTGCGGCCCGGCGCGCCTGTCATCTTCGGCGTGTTCGCGAGTTCAATCTCGATGCAGTCGGGCGCGCCTACCTTCGGCACACCGGAACCCTCGCTGGTCAGCCTCGCGGCGGCACAGCTCGCGCGGCGCCTCGGTCTGCCATTCCGTACCGGTGGCTGTCTCTGCGCTTCCAAGGTGCCGGATGCGCAGGCCGCCTACGAGAGCTCGCAGACAATTCTCACGTCGCTGCTCGCCGGCACGAATTTTGTGCTGCATGCAGCCGGCTGGCTCGAGGGCGGTCTCGTTTCGTCCTACGAGAAATTCGTCATGGATGCCGACCAGCTCGGCATGATGCAGGTGCTCGCGAAGGGTATCGACCTGAGCGAGAACGGCCAGGCGCTCGATGCGATCCGCGAAGTCGGGCCGGGCAGCCATTATCTTGGCTGCGCGCATACACAGGCGAATTTCGAGAACGCGTTCTACCGCTCGACCATTGCCGACAATAACAGTTACGAACAGTGGCTCGCCGAGGGAGAGCAGGACGCGTACAAGCGCGCCAACGGCATCTACAAGCGCCTGTTGCGGGAGTTTGAGGCACCGCCGCTCGATCCCGGCATCGACGAGGCGCTGCTCGCCTTTGTCAACCAGCGCAAGGCGGCCGAGCCGGATTCGAACGTCTAGGCGTTCTCTGCTGGTGCCCTTTGTCGGCCTTAGGCGTCCTCTTCGACGACGGTCCCGAACTCGGCGCCGGCACGTTCGAGCCATTGCCAGAGATAATCGGCATAACTGATTGCGACATGCAGGTCGAAGCGCGGTGTCTCGTCGATCTGCTCGAGGATCACATTGGCGCGGGCGAGGCCGGTCTGCGCGCATTGGCCCGGCGCGAACTTTTCGGGATGCAGGTCGAGCCCGCAGCCGCAATTGATCAGATCGCGCGCGGATCGTCCCGCGAGCGAGATCGTCGTGCGCATGTCGGATTGATCAATCGCCATCGCATATTGCCCCGAGAGGGCGGCGATCAGCGCGGGCATCGAGACCGCCTCGCGACCGCTCGGACCGATCAGGAGCCATTCGTCGGGCCCGAGCCAGAGCAGACGCAGATCGCCGACGCTGGCGACGCGGTTCGTTTCGGGCAAAGTGAGGCCGGTCGTGCTGCGGATCGCGTCGCGGAAGCGCGCATCGTCGGCGCGGCCACGCAGCAGGATGCGGCAGCGATGCGGCCGCTCCGCGAGACGCACGCCGGCCTTCCGCTGCGTGGCGGGATCGGCTCCGTCCGCGCGGGCACGAAGGCCGAGATGTGCGAGCGCCGAGCGGCGCAGATAGGTTTCAGCCACGGAGCCGCACTCCTTCCGGATCGAAGAAGACCGGCGAGACGATCTTCGCGCGGATCGTGCGGTCGCCGAGCGGCAGCGAGACGGTATCGCCCATGCGGCGCCTTCCGTCATCGACCATCGCGAGTGCGATCGAACGGCCGCAATTCGGGCTGAAATAGCTCGAGCTCACATAGCCGATCATCGGCATCGGCGGTTTCGGATAGAGTTCGCCGACGATTTGCGTGCCCTCGGGAATGACCTCGCTCGGATTTTCCGTCTCGAGGCCGACGAGCTGGCGGCGATCGTCGCGCGCCGTATCGCTGCGCAAGAGCGAGCGCTTGCCGATGAAATCGGGCTTGCTCATATCGACCATCCAGCCGGCGCCAAGATCGGCAGCGGTCGTCGTGCCGTCGGTCTCGCGGCCGACGATGAAGTAACCCTTCTCGGCGCGAAGCACATGGATCGCTTCGGTGCCATAGGGGACGATGCCGTATTTCTCGCCTGCCGCCATGCAGGCCTGCCACAGCGCCTGGCCCCAACTTGCCGGCACGTTGATTTCGAAACTGAGATCGCCGGTGAACGAGACCCGCATGATGCGCGCGGGAATGCCGGCGACGCGGCCGGTGCGCCAGCTCATGAACGGGAACGACGCCGCGTCGAGTGCTATCTCGTCGGTCAGCTCGGCCATCAGCTTGCGGCTCTCGGGCCCGGTGAGCGAGACGGTCGCCCATTGCTCGGTAACACCGGTGCAATAGACGCGCAGGCCCGTCCATTCGCATTGCAGCCATTCCTCGAGCCAGTTGAGTACATACGCAGCGTGGCCGCTCGTCGTGCTCATCAGGAACCGGTCGCTGGCGAGGCGCGCGGAAATGCCGTCGTCGATCACCAGCCCGTTCTCGCCCAGCATCACGCCATAGCGGATGCGGCCGGGCTTGAGGGTCGAGAATTTGTTGGTATAGACGCGGTCGAGAAACTCGGCCGCGTCCGGCCCGCCGATCTCGATCTTGCCGAGGGTCGAGGCATCGAAGATCCCGACGGTCGTGCGCGCCGCCTTGACCTCGCGCTGTACAGCATCGTCCATCGTCTCGCCGGCGCGCGGATAGTAATGTGCGCGGCGCCACTGCCCGACATTCTCGAAGATCGCGCCATGCGCCTCGTGCCAGGCATGGATCGGCGTGCGTCGCACCGGGTCGAGCAGCGCGCCGCGCTCGTACCCGGCAAAGGCGCCGAAGGTGACGGGCGTATAGGGCGGACGAAAGGTCGTGGTGCCGATCTCGGGCGGCGTCTTGTTCTGCGCTTCGGCGAGAATGGCGAGCGCGTTCACATTGCCGGTCTTGCCCTGGTCGGTGCCCATGCCGGGCGTGGTGTAGCGCTTCACATGCTCGACCGAGTGATAGCCTTCGCGATTGGCGAGCGCGATATCCTCGGCCGTCACGTCGTTCTGGAAATCGACGAAGCGCTTGCCGGATCTGCCGGGCGACGTACCGGTCGGAACCTGCCAGACCGGCTTCATCGGCGCGTCGGCCGGTTCGTTCTCGGCGCGTGGCGCGCGCCCGGCGACGACGCGATCGCGTCCGGCGCTGGCCGCGGCCGCTGCACCGGCGCGGAAACCCTCGGCGAGACAGGCGGCGAGCGTGAAACTGCCGTTCGCCGACCCGGCAACGCGCATGGCGTGCGTTGTCGTGGCCGGCAGGAATGCGGCGCTCGGTTCGTCGTAACGCAGACTGCCGCGCGATTGCGAGACGAGATGCACGGCCGGATTCCATCCGCCGGACATCATCAGCAGATCGAAGGTGAAATTGCGGGTGCTGGCTGCGCGAATCTTCGTGCCGTCGAACGGTGCGACGGTTGCACCCGAGATACGATGATACCCGTCGGTGCCAATGACCGCGTGACCGCTCAGGATGTCGACGCCGCGTTCGCGCAGCCGCTGCGGCAGCGCGCCGTCCGCCGCGTCGCGCAGATCGATCGCGGCGACGACGCTGCCGCCCGCATCCATGAAATCGATCGCGGCGCGATAGGCGCTGTCATTGTTGGCGAACAGGAGCGCCTTGCGGCCGGCAAGCGCAGCATAACGCTGCGCATAGAGACGCGCGGCATTGGCCAGCATGATCCCCGGCCGGTCATTGTCGGCGAAGACCAGCGGCCGTTCAAGTGCGCCGGTCGCCAGTACGATCTGCGTTGCGCGGATCTTCCAGAGTCGCTGGCGCGGTATCGGGTCATTGAAGGCGCGCGCGACAAGTGGGTCGCCCACGCGCTCGAGCGCCAGCATGAGATTATGATCGTACGCGCCGAAGACCGTCGTGCGTGGCAACAGACGCACATTCCGCATCGCGCCGAGTTCATCGAGCGC
>JAWXBK010000002.1:0-26688 GCA_034439975.1 Rhodospirillaceae bacterium
ACAGCGCGGCGCTGCTGAAGCTGCGCGAAGAAGGTGCCGCGATCGTTGTTACGGTCGATTGCGGCATCACGGCGCATGAACCGCTCGCCGCCGCCGCGCAGGCCGGGCTCGATGTCATCGTGATCGACCATCATCAGTCGGAGCCGCTGCTGCCGGCGGCGCACGCAATCGTCAATCCGAACCGGCTCGACGAGGAACCGGGCTTCGGCCAGCTCGCCGCGGTCGGCGTGACGTTTCTCGTGCTGGTCGGGCTCAATCGTGCACTTCGGGAGGCGGGGCGCTTCGCCGACCGGCGAGAACCCGATTTGCTCGAACTGCTCGATCTCGTCGCGCTCGGCACGGTCTGCGACGTGGTGCCGCTGACCGGGCTCAATCGCGCACTGGTCGCGCAGGGGCTGAAGATCGCCGCGCGGCGCGGCAATGTCGGCATGGCGGCGCTCGCCGATATCGCGCGCATGGAAACGACGCCGGGCACGTTTCATCTTGGTTTCATGATCGGGCCGCGATTGAACGCGGGCGGGCGGGTCGGCGAATCCGATCTCGGCGCACGCATTCTTTCGACGATGGATCCCGGCGAAGCGAACCGAATTGCCGTTCGCCTCGATGCGCTCAACGATGAGCGGCGGCAAATCGAACAGCTCGTGCTCGATCAGGCGATCGCGATGGTCGGCGACGAACCGCCCGCAGCACCTCTGGTGTTTCCAGCCGGCGCCGGTTGGCATCCCGGTGTCATCGGGATCGTTGCGAGCCGGCTGGTCGAGCGCTATGGAAGACCCGCCTGCGTCGTGGCGCTCGCCGACGGCATCGGCAAGGGATCGGGCCGTTCGCTGCCCGGTCTTGATCTCGGCAATGCGGTGATCGCCGCGCGCCAGGCCGGCCTGCTGATCAATGGCGGCGGGCACGCCATGGCGGCTGGGTTCACGGTCGCCGAAGAGAATGTCGCGGCGCTACAAAGATTTCTCGGCGAGCGTTTACTGCAGATGAATGCCGGCAACGTGGATGTTGAGCGCTCGCTCGGCATCGACGGACCGCTGGCGCCCGGCGCCGTCGATCTCGCACTGGCGGAACGGATTGCAACACTCGGGCCGTTCGGCAGCGGCAATCCGGAGCCGCGTTTCGCGCTCTCGGGCGTGCGCATCCTCCGCGCCGATCCGATGGGAAAGGACCATCTGCGCTGCTTCGTTGCCGGCAGCGACGGGAAACAGGTTCGCGCGGTCGCCTTCCGCGTCGGCGGTACACCGCTCGGCGATCTTTTGGCCTCGCGCGGCGGCGGCATGCCGGTGCATCTCGCCGGGCATCTGCGCGCCGAGACCTGGCAGGGCCAGACCGGCGTGCGCTTCTTCATCGAGGATGCGGCGCCGGCCTGATCCGCCGGTTTTCGGCGCGCCGGCAAGGCCCACCCCCATTGGGCGAAGCAAGCGCTAGACAGAAGCTTTTGAGGGCGCCACTCTTGCCCAATCGGGCGGGGGACGGCGATGAAAATTGCTTCTTTCGGTGCGGCCATTGCCGCTTTGTTGCTGCTGGGCGGTTGCTCGGGCGCACAGTTTCGCCTGCCCGACATTTCATCGGCCGATGTCGATCGCGCGGCGCTGACGGTTTCCGGCGACAGTTCGAGGCTGGAAAAATTCCAGCGTACCGATGCGCAGTATCGAACCATGGTGTTCGATGTATCGCATCGGCTCGCCGAGGCGGCGCCGGCCTTGTGCCGCTACGCCGAGGTGAGCAATTGCCGGTTCTCTGTTTCGTTCTCGTCCGAGGACGAGGTCAATGCCTATGCGACCGCGAACAACGAGATTGTGGTCTATCGCGGCCTGCTCGAGCTTCTGGAAACCGAGGACGAGTTCGCTGCGGTAATTGCGCACGAGATCGGCCATCATCTCGCGCAGCATATCGATGAGACGCAGACCAACGCGACCATCGGCGCCATCATCGGCGGCGTCCTGGCGGGCGGCGCGATGATCGCACTCGGCTATGATTCCGCCTACTACCAGAACCAGAAGATGATGGAAGATTCGATGAATCTCGGCGCGTCGATCGGCGTGCTTTCTTACTCGAAGGAACAGGAGCGCGAGGCGGACCTTCTCGCCGCCTATCTGCTCGATCGCGCGGGCTACGATCTGCACGAGGCCGGGCGGGTGTGGGAAGTGCTGGCCAAAGTGAACGGCCGTACCAGCTCGGGGATGCTGGATTCGCATCCGGCGGGGCCGGAGCGGATGGTTGCGTGGAATCTCGCGATCGCCGAGGTGGAGGCCAGCAAGACGAAGTTGCCCGTCACCGATTAGCGGTCTCGTTCACATCTTAAGCGATCGAAGCGGCGGTGCCGGCCGCTCGGCCGACACCGCGCCCGATATCGGTGCGCTGCTTCAGCGCGCGGCCGTCACCATGATCTCGACCAGATATTGAGGTCCGGCGAGCCGGCTTTCGACCGTGGCACGCGCGGGCGTATTGCCCTTGGACACCCACTTGTCCCAGACCTTGTTCATCTCGTCGAAGGTGCGAATGTCCGACAGCCAGATATTGGCCTTCAGGATACGCGACTTGTCGGTGCCGGCCTGTTTCAGGACTTTGTCGATGCTGGCGAGAATCTGCTTGGTCTGTTTCGCGACCGACGGCACCGGATCGTCTGCAACCACGCCGGCGAGATAGACGGTGTCGCCGTGAATGGCAGCCTGGGACATGCGCTTACCAACGCCGATGCGTTCGACCTTGCTCTTGGCCATTTGTGAGTTCCCCTTTTTGGTTCGAATGACGGCGGAAGATCGTTTTCAACCCCCGCGAGGCCGGCGATTATGCCGGAAATTGCCGAAGCGGGCGCCCCGTTTCGAATCGGTCGCTGCGTCCTATTGGACGCGGGCGGAATGCCGTTTCAGGCGGGCCATCGCCCGACGCGGGGCGCTCAGGGGCGCTTTCAGGGGCCGCCGCGGTTGATTTCCGGTATCGGAGCCGCTAGATGGTGCCGGCTTTGCCGCCCGGCCGGCGGTGAAGGCGTCGTCCCCTTCGTCTAGAGGCCTAGGACACCGCCCTTTCACGGCGGCGACACGGGTTCGAATCCCGTAGGGGACGCCAGATTTGCCCGCAGAAATGCGCGCCTGTTCCTGGCCCAAGGTATCTTCGGCACCGGATTGCCACCTAGACCGACTGCGACATTCCGAGAAGCCCCGGAACGGCCATGCCGGGTCAAATTTTGGAGCAGAGACATTGGAACCCGTTCGCGGGCGTCGAGCGAAAGCGCCGGTCCTTGAAACAGTCTGCCTCGATCGCCGTTCTGTTCAGGGGGCCCTTTGTGCGCCGGGATTTCGAGTCCTACACTCCGGCGGTGCCGCTGAAAAATGACCCTCGCCTTCGGCGACATCCTTCATTCGTCACATCACGACTTGGAGATCAATTATGACCGCTGGGACACGCAACCGTTTTCTTCCCTGGATTATCGGCCTCGTCATTATTGCGATTGCCGACATTTATGTGGCGACGCTGATGTTTACCGGCTCCTGCGAGGCGCCCGGCATCGTCCAATTTCTCGTTGTCGTTGTCGTACCTGGCGTCTATCTCGCGCTCATGTATCTGACCTTCAAGAGCCAGGCATAGCCCCGCCGATCAATCCTGGTGCCGCGCAAGACAACGCCGAAATGCAGGCAAATGGCGGTTCTGCGACGCGTCCTGCAAGTTCAGCAGTACGTCGCGGACTTCTGGATCGCCAACCCTTGCCAGGAGTCGCTCATACATTGCCCCGTTTTCTATTTCGGCTTCGATGGCAGCGTGACAGGCTTCGGCGATGGATGCCGGTGGGCTGATACGCCCGGACCATTCGTCCCCTGGCGGTTGCAACCCCAGCCGGACGAATTGCCGCAACAGCGCCGCTGCGTGCCGCTCTTCGGCCTCGACGATATTGACGAACGGCCGAATGGGCCCGAAGGCCGCGATCACTGCCCTATATGTGGCGCGCGCCTTGTATTCGTCCTGCAAGGCTTCGCTTAGGGCCTCAACGATCCTGGTATCCATATTCCTTGGTCTCCTTGGGCGGCGACGTTCCGGATAGGGGAAACGGGTGATGGGCCAAAATTTCTACATGGCCTTTGGTGCGGCGCTGATTGCAGCGACGGTGACCACCGCCGGCATCTACGTGATCCGGCAATTCGAGAGATGGGGGCGACAGAATACAACCTATTTCGCCTGTTTCGCTGCCGGCGTTCTGATTGCGGTTTCGTTTCTGCACATCATTCCGACGGCGCTTGCCATGACGCCAATCGGGCCGCTTTGCCTTCTTGCCGGCTATCTTTTCATGCACATCTTCAACAGGTTTGTCACCGCCTATGTATGCGACAGGGGGAACACGACGGACTATGGCATCGGTCTCGTGCCGCTGCTGGGCATTGGATTTCATTCGTTGCTCGATGGTGCGATCTATTCGATCACATTTACCGTCAGTGTGTTCACCGGCATCCTCTCTGCAATCGGCATGGTGTTGCATGAATTTCCCGAAGGGATCATTACGTATCTGCTGCTCTTGCGTGGCGGCTTTCCCGAGCGCAGGGCGCTGATCTGGGCATTCCTCGCCGCAGCGCTGTCAACGCCGCTCGGGATGCTGATCTCCTTTCCGTTCGTAAACCGCATCGACATTAACTTGCTTGGTGCGCTGCTGTCGCTCTCTGCCGGTGCGCTTATCTATGTCGGGGCGACCCACCTTCTGCCTGTTGCCGAGCGCGAGCCACGTCAGAACAGCCTCATCGCATTGGGGGCGGGTGTACTTGTGGCAATCGGAATCGTTGTCGGCAAAGGCTGATTCGAATGGCCTGCCGGAGTGACCCCGCTTTGTTTTGTTCCGATGTATCGATCGAAACTTTTGCATCGCAACTGGTGTATGAGAGCCACCATGCGGCATGCTGTGCACCGAGCGCCAAACGGAGGGTTACGTGATTTTCAGACAGCTTTTTGAGCCAGTCTCAAGCACCTATACCTACCTGCTCGGCTGCCGAGACACTGGGCAGGCAATCCTGATCGATGCGGTGCTGCCCGCCTGGCAGCGCGACCTCAAGGAACTGAACGAGCTTGGTCTGAAACTGGCCTATACGCTCGACAGCCATATTCACGCCGACCACATTACATCCGCCCTCAAGCTGAAAATGGAGGTCGGTAGCCGGATAGCGCACCCCGCAATCGACAATCTCGCCTGCGTGGACGAAACGCTGGAGGAAAGCCGGCCATTCGAACTCGGCAGCATTCGGATCGACCCGCTTTTTACGCCGGGGCACACTGACGGGCACCATGCCTATCGTGCCGGAGAGCGAGTGTTCACCGGGGATGCTTTGCTGATCGATGGTTGCGGGCGCACAGACTTTCAGAATGGTGATGCTCCAACGCTGTACCGCAGCGTACGCGACAAGCTGTTCGTCCTGCCCGATGAAACCTTGGTTTATCCCGCGCATGACTATAACGGTCGATATGTGTCCAGTATCCGGCAGGAGAAAACCCGGAACCCACGTCTCGGCGGCGACAAGCCGCTCGCGGAATTTGTCAAGATCATGGGGGACCTAAACCTTGCTTACCCCAAGTTCATCGACTACGCCGTGCCCGGCAACCGCGACTGCGGCCGGTGCCCTGAGGACGTACCGGATGATTTTCAAGAGTACTGCGACCAAATCGCGGCGAGCGTCCAAGGCTGAATGCCGGAAACGTTGACGTGAAGTATCTGTTGCGGTGATGCACCCTGATCGATGTGCAGAAGCCGCATGTGATTCGATTGCTGCAATCAATTGCACACAGATGTCCCGGCTTTACCCCTGCAGTGCGATCCGGATCTGTTCGGCGATGCCGTCCGTCGCCGGCGTGCTGCTCGCGACGCCGACCATGCTGACCGCGCTCGCCAAGGCGATCGCGCATAGTTGGAGCCAGGGACCTATAACAGTCTCGCCAGCGATATGCAGACGGTCGTACTGCCGAATGCCCGCCGCTTCCGCGATATGGCGCCCGAGCTTGGCAAAAGCGAGCCGCCCTCCAGCGAACCGACTTCGAGCGAGCCGGTCGATCTCGCCGTGCGATCGGCACAGCGCCGACGCAGCTTCGTCCTGACGCAGGGCGGGCAGGACGCCACCATATCGATCGTCGCCGGCCCGACGCCGGCCGTGGCGCCGAAAGCGCCGCAGGACACCCAACCGCCAAGAACGAACGAGCCGGCGCTGCGCCGCACAATCTCGTCGATCAAGCCGTTCTAACCGGGAGCCCGGTCTCCGCCCGACGCGGTGGCATAATGGCGGCGCTGTTTCCGGCGCCCGCGCTGCCCTAAGCTTGGATCATGTCCCGCGTTCTGTTCATCGGCGTCGATGCCGCCGACCGCGATCTGGTGGCCCGATGGGCCGATGCCGGTCATCTGCCGACGTTCCTACGCCTGCGCGAGCAGGGCGCCACGATGGATGTGGATGTGCCGCCCGTCTTCTATGTTGGCGCGGTCTGGCCCTCCTTCTATACCGGCTGGTCTGCCGCACGACATGGCCGATACTGCTTCAAGCAGTTCACTCCCGGCACCTATCGCGCCGAGCCGGTCGGGCCCGACATCATTCCTGCGCCCTCCTTCTGGCAGAAGCTGGACGAGGCGGGGCGCAGGACCGTCGTGATCGATGTGCCGAAGGCGCGCCTCGCGCCCCTCGAGCATGGGGTCCATGTCGTCGACTGGGGCACGCACGATCCGGAGCGCGCCGGCTTCGCCACCTCGCCGAAATCGCTCGCCGCCGAGATCCAGGCCCGCTATGGCGAGGAACCGGTCGGCAATTGCGATCGCGTGGTGCGCACCGCCGCCGGCTATCGCCAGTTCGTGCGCAACCTCGGCAAGCGGATCGATGCCAAGCTCGCGATGACGAAGCATCTCATGGCGACCCAGGATTGGGACGCGCTCGCCGTCTGTTTCGGAGAATCGCATTGCGTCGGCCATCAATGCTGGCATCTTCACGATGACGGGCATGAAAGGCATCGGCCCGCTATCGCGAGCCAGGTCGGCGATCCGGTCTTCGATATCTATCGCGCGCTCGATACCGCGGTCGCGGCATTGATCGAAGCGGCCGGTGCCGATTGTCGGGTTTTCGTGCTCTGCAGCCACGGTATGGGGCGGCATTACGATGGCGGCCATCTGCTGAAAGAGGCGCTGCTGCGCATCAACCGAGCGCTGCCGTTTGGGCGCCCGCGGAGCGAGCAGCGTGCGGCTTTCGCAAACCGGGGTGCTGATCCTGCAGCCGGTGTTGAGTTACTGCCCGACGGGCTGCCGCGCCCGGCGATGGTGCAATCCTTCGTCGTGCCGAACAACGATGCCTATGCGGGCATCCGCATCAATGTCGTCGGCCGAGAATTGTACGGCCGGATTCGCCCGGGAGAAGAGTTCGAGAACTATCGCGCGGCGCTGATGGAGCAATTGCGTGCCGTGACGATCGACGAAGGTGGGCCGCCGGCTTTCGCTTCGGTGTTCCCGGTCGAAGAAGCGTACGCGACGCGCGCGGCGAGCGATGCGCTGCCCGATGTGCTGGCGCAATGGAGCCGCGCCGCTTCCTATCATGCGCTGGCATCGCCCGCGATCGGACGGATCGAGGGCGACTATCGCGGCGTGCGCACGGGCGATCATCGCGCCGTCGGCCGCCTCCATATCGTCGGCCCCGGGATCCGCGCTGCCAGCCTGCCATCGGTTCGGACCGAGGATATCGCACCCACGATTTGCGGCCTGCTCGGCGTTGCGCTCGAGGATGTCGACGGCCGCCCCATCGATCTCGCGCCCGCCCGTGCCGTCGCCGCGGAATGATATGAACGATATCGCGCGGTCAATCGCGGACGAACCATGGCAGGGGCTCGATCCGTTCTTTGCAGCGTCGCTGCGGCGTGTGACCGAGGCGGCGCGGGCGGTGGTCGCGCGGCGCGACTGGGACATCCTGATCATCGCACGGCGCAGCGAGGGGCTGGACGAGACCGAGCTCGCCGCTGGTCTCGTCCCGCCGGTTCGCTCGATCACGCTGGTGCGCGATATCCACCAGCTTGAGGCACTCGATCGCCGTTTCGATGTCTGCCTTCTGTGCAATCGGGTGACCGACGACGAGCTTCTGCTGAAGCGCGTGCGCGAACGGCGACTGGCCGATTTCATCGCGATCTGGACCTGGGATAACCATCATTCGCGCCGGCGCAACCTGCAGATCGCGGCGCTCGGCGATCTCGTGCTGCCGGGGCATCGGTTCTGCGACGGTTACCTCAAATCGCCGCAGACGGTGCTCGGTGCCCATGTGCCGCTCGGAACCAATCAATGGAGCCGCGCGCGTGCCGCTTCCTTGTTCAGGCAGTTTCGCAAGGCACCGCGCGACGACGCGCTGCATGGCGGATTCATCGGCTGGCGGATCGTGCCCGAGCGCGCGACTCTGGTGCGCGCCTGCATGGAGGCCCTCGATGGGCATGCGTTGCGTGTGCTCGGATCGGAAGGCCGTCGCGGTTACTTCGCGCTCGATCCGGCCGATCGCTGGCGTGACTGGTCGCAGCATAAGGTCGGGCTGGTTCTGCCGTTCGACCGGGATCTCTCGACGCGCTTTTTCGATTCGTTGCTGACCGGGCAGGTACCGATCCTGCCGGACTGGTGTGAGGATATTGATACGGTCGTGCCCGAAGCGATTCAGCGCGCGCTGCCCGTCGTGCGTTTCAGCGAGGCGAGTGTGCCGGCCATCGAGGCCGCCTGGCGCGAGGCGCTGGCACGCTACGATGAGCAGGGCGCAGACGGCGCGATGCGGCGCCATCTCTTCGCCCTCGACAATCATCATTTCGGTCTTCGGTTACCAAAGATCTGGTCAGAAATCGAGGCGCTGGCGGCGCCGGACGTCGAAATTGCGATCGAGGCCAGCGACGGCGGCGTCGGTCCCGTGCTAAAGCAGCGATCGACATGACGGAACTTCCGAACAACCCGATTCCGAGGCATCGCCGGACAGGCTGGCGCGCCGTCGCGGGGCTGGCCGGTTTCGTTCTGCTCTGCCTCGCCGTATCGGCCATCGGTGGCTGGTTCACCGCGCAGTCGGTCGATGGCTGGTATCAGACGCTGGCAAAGCCGCCATTCAATCCGCCCGACGGCGTCTTCGCGCCGGTCTGGATCGCACTCTATATCTCGATGGGGATTGCGGCCTGGCTCGTCTGGCGACGCGCCGGCTTTACCGGCGCCCGCCGCGCGCTGGGGCTGTTTCTCATTCAGCTCGCACTCAATCTTCTGTGGACGATCTTCTTCTTCGGTCTGAAGGCGCCCGGTCTCGCGCTGATCGAGATCCTGCTTCTGCTGGCTGCCATCGCCGGCACGATACGCGCCTTTGCGCCGATCGATCGCACGGCGGCGTGGCTGCTGGTGCCGTATCTCGCCTGGGTTGCTTTCGCGGCTTTGCTGAACGGCGCGATCTGGTGGCTGAATCGCATTTGAGGCTACGGTCTCCGGTAGAGGTCGGCCATGCCCGATGCGCCTGACCCGGCCCCTGTCGGATCCGGCCGCTACCGGGGGGAACCGCGCGCCTGCCGTCGCGCGCCTGTCAGTTCGTCGGCGTCGAGCGCAGGCCGAAGGAGAGATCGTCGGTCACGAACTGCCAGTAATGGTCGGTCGACAGTTCGAGCCGGGTGATGTCGCGATAGTCGGCATCGAACCAGACCGGCCCGAGGCTGGACAGCGGCAGGGATTCGCTGCCGACCAGCCGGTCGCCCCGCCAGGCCCGGACCTGCAATGTCTCGCCCTCGGCCGCTCCCCAGGCGATCGTGAAGTAGCCGCCGCGGAAATCGAACCCCTCGTCGAGCGCGATGGTGACCGGATAGCCCGACGTGTTGTAGCCGACATAATGGCCGGAGATCGTGCCGTTGATATAACCCTCGCCGCCATAAAACTCGTTATCGACCGAGAGCAGCGCATTCCAGTTCAGTCCGCCGATCCCGTTCGGCATTTTTGTGATCTCGGAGAGGGTCACGGACTCGAAATCGACGACATGGCCGTGCGGCGCCGGCTCGGGCGCCGCCTCGTCGATTACCATTGCCGACATGCGGACCGGCGCATTGCCGAGCGTGATCGTGCGCCGAACCGGCTCGTCCTCATCCGGACCCTGCGCCGATATGGTCCACGCACCCGGCTCGGCGGCAATGGAAAACCGGCCGTCGCTGTCGACCAATACGGTCGCTTGGTTGCCGTCGGGTGCGGTCGCGGTCACGTCCACATCCGCGCGCGCGACGAATGCGCCGTCGGGATCGCGTTCGACGATGCGGCCCTCGATAGTCAGGATGGGCGCGAGACCCGCGGGGACCGGCACCCCGTCGGCGACGATGCCGGCGCGGGTCGTCGGTGTCAGCGAATAATGGAGAGTCTGCGATGCATTGCCGCTGGTGAGGGCCCAGCCGGGCGGAATCTGTACGACGAACACATAGTCGCCCGGTTCGCTGACATCGACCGATCCGGATACGGCGGAATTGGTAAAGTTCGCGAATCCCTGGATGTTCGAGCGGCGCACCGCATGCGCACCGTTGGGGCCGGACATGGTGACAGCAACCTCGACCATCGGGCGGTCGCCCACATCGTAGATGCCGTTCCGGTTCAGATCGCGATAAATGAAATGCGAGACGTTCGGTTTGGTGCTTTCGATCGACGACCAGTCGGTGCGACGCGGGTAGTACTCGGAGCCGCCATCGCCCGCCTCCTCCGCGACCGCGGCATAACCTGTTAGGACCATCGTGGTCGCGACAGCAAATGCCGATGCCCTTCCCGCGGGCTGCCACCGTCTCAGATATTCAAACATGGATTGCGCCTACCGTTGTGGGTCGAGGGCGGTTTCACAGGACGGATCCCGCGAAAATCCGGGAGAGCGTAGAGGCCCGAGAGGGCCGATCGTAAGAGGGGAGGCAGTGAGATTTTCGGGGCATGTTGTCCACAGAGACCAGCCTGAATTCCTCCCAGCTAGGATTGCCCTTGACAACAGGGTCTAAGTAAGCACCGATGCGCACAAGTATTAATACCAACGGATAGGGCGTTGGTGTCTACGCTGATGCCGATTGGCATGGCCCGTTAAAAAAAGGCCAATCGGTTCAAGCGATTATAGACCCTCTCGCATTGAGCGAGGGTGGGCAGGGAGCAGGATATGCAGGGCAAAAAAGCTGGCCGCGAGCTGCAAAAGCTCGTCGGCATCGCGGTGCTTGGGACCGGGGTTCTGGGTCTCGCTACACCATCCGAGGGAGCCCTCGGCGATACATCCAATCCGATCCAGCCACAACCTGTGGCGCTGACGGCGGGTGCCGTGGCTTCCGAATTCGATGCGGTTCGGCAGTCAGGCGACCCGCAAGCGGTGCTTCGGTTTCTGCAGCAGCATCCGGACCGCGATCTGGCCGATCGGCTGATCGTAACGCTGCCTCGTCTGGTCGCACATGAAGTGCTGGCCGGGCTCGCCGAGGCGTTGGCGAAGGAGCCGTCGGCGAACGGCAGCATGCAGGTGGCATCCGCGGAGAAGCCTGCCTCGAAGGCCACGACTAAGCAGGCGGGGCCGCCGGGCTCGCTTGATTATCTGGTCGAGTACGGCTCTCCATCGGACGTCAATCCGGGCGACCGCGAGCGTTCACAGACGACCGGTGGTTACTGACCTTACCCGGACGGTTCGACGACGTAGATCGATGGACGGGCTCCGATGATTCCGGGCAGCGGCCCGAGTGCAATTCGCCTCGAGGCATCGTCGTTCTGTTAGCTCCGCTGTCCGAGCTGCCCGACGACGCAGGGCCTTATCGCGGACAATATCGGGAGCGGCTTCCTTCGTTTCGAGTATTTTCGTCGGCTGCTGGACGATACGCCGTCGCTTGAGCACATCGAGCTGTCGAATTACGGCGAAATTTTTCTCAATCCGGACATCTACTGGATCATTCGGCTTGCCGATGCGCGGGGCATAAAGCTGACGGCTCATAACGGTGCCAATCTCAACACCGTCAGGGAAGACGTGCTCGAAGCGCTGGTGCAGTATCGGTTTCACGGTATGACATGCTCGATAGACGGGGCCAGCAACGAAACCTACCAGCAATATCGTGTGCGAGGCGATTTCGACCGTGTCATCGCGAACATCGAAACCATCAATCGCCACAAGAAGAAGTATCACTCACCGTACCCGTATCTTAAATGGCAGTTTGTGGTTTTTGGCCACAACGAACACGAGATTGAAGCCGCACGGAGGAAGGCGGCAGAACTGGATATGGAGTTTTATACGAAGCTCTCTTGGGATGAATCAATCTCGCCCGTGCGCGATGCCGAAAGGGTGCGGAAGGCAACCGGCCAGCCGTCGGTTTCGCGATCGGAGCACGAAAAGGAATCTGGCACCGACTATATGAACCATGTCTGCAATCAGCTTTGGGACCTTCCGCAGATCAACTGGAATGGCGATGTGCTGGGTTGCTGCATCAACCACTGGGGCCGTTTCGGCGGCAATGCCTTCGAAGACGGGCTCGACGCCGTCGTCAATAGCCCCGCGATGCGCGATGCGCGCGCCATGTTGACGGGCCGAGGGCCCGAACGTACCGACATTCCATGCTCGACCTGTTTCGTCTATCGCAAGATGAAGAATAGCGGAAAGTGGATGCAGCGACCGACGGATACGGATGCCCGCCGTATCGCTGCGGCTAAACCGCAATCGCCGGCCGATGCCATGCCGGCCCAAGAGTCGGTCAATGGCTAACCTGGTGCATGGGTCTGTCGCGGAACGGCCGTATTTTTCGATCGTTCTGCCTCCGCATCGCGATACCGCATCATTGACGGATACCTTGCAAACGATCGAAGCAATGGAATTCCGTGATCATGAAGTCGTCGTCATCGATGCGGGAAACATCGCAGGGCTCGAGTCGCTGGTGGCGATCGAAACCGGCGAGGCGCAAATTGCAGCGGTTCGCGCCGAACTGCCAGTGGCCGCCCAGTTGAATCTTGGCGTCGCTGCGGCATCCGGCCGTTATGTCACCTTTCTCGATCCGGGCGACAGCTGGCATTCCCGCTATTTGAGTTACCAACAGGCGGTCTTCGAAGCCGCGCCCGATGCCCTATATTCGCGAACGGGCTGCTGCCGCCGGGGCCTCATCGGCAATGCGTTCCTGCCGAACCCGCCGCGCCCCATATCGGCACCCGATCCGGTGCTCGCCATGCTGGTTCAGGCCGACCTGCCGGCGCGCAGCAGTTTTGCGGTACCGCGGTCGCTGTTCATGCGAAGTGGCGGTTTCGACGAGCATGCCGGGCGCTTTGCCAATTTCGATCTCGCGCTTCGGCTGCTGGGTGGTTTGCGCAAAGGCGGTCGTCTCGCATGCGAGGAGCATCCGGCGCCTTACGTTCCCCAAGTTCTGGCAATGACCGAAACGGACGTCGATATTGCCGATCTGGCCGGGGGAATGGAGGGCTGGTATCGCGATCTGCAATCTTATCTCGGCCGCCTGTTCGATTATCCGTTCATGGAACGCTTTCGTGAACACCGGAAATGGTTTGAGGCGCGACTGATCGAAGAACGCTGCGACCTTCTCAAAGGCGTCGAAACAGAATCGGCGGCGGCGTAGGCGGGCCATGGTCCAGCATATGCCGTTGCGGGCGGCCGACCGAGCCGCCGAGAAGTGGCTGCACCCCTGCCTGACCGTACTCATTGCCACGTACAACGGGGCGGACACGTTGCCGCGCACGTTGGCCGCTCTTGGCGAGGTGAATGTGCCGGACGGCGGCTGGAAAATTGTCATTGTCGACGATGGCAGCGCCGACGACAGCGCCTCGATCGTCAACGGCTTCAGGGGGCGCCTGCCGCTGACATTTATCCAGCGGCCTCATGGCGGCAAGAATGCCGCGCTCAATGCCGGCCTTGCGGAAATAGAGGGCGATCTCGTCGTCTTTATCGACGACGACGTGTTGCCGGATCGGGACTGGCTTCTGCGATTGCGTGCGGTCGCCGATTCGCAAGAGGCCTACTCGATCTTCGGTGGGGCAATCCGTCCGAGCTGGGAGTCCGAACCGGAAGCATGGATGCGCGAAATCGTGCGACCCGGACCGGTCTGGGGCCTGATCGAACGCGACGAAGGTCCCTGTTACCACACGCTTGCGTTCGGCGGGAACATGGCGGTCCGGGCCGAAATTTTTCGACGGGGATATCGCTTCAACGAAACCGTCGGTCCCGACGGGACCCCGCTCTATCGAATCGGAAGCGAGACCGAACTCCAGTTTCGTCTCCATCGCGATGGTTATCTCACCTGGCATTGTCCAGCCGCGATCGTACGTCACATCATTTCTCAGGCAGAAATCACGGAGAGCTGGATTCTGCGTCGTGCGGAACGCTTCGGCCGCGGGCAGAGCGCCATCGGATACGACGTGCCCGGGCGATGGCGGGTTCGAATGGGCGGTGTCCCCGTCGACCTGCGTTTGCGAATGATATTCACGCGAGTTTTGGGCGCCCTGTGCAGCATCGTGGGGGCGGACAAGGCACGGCTCAAGGCGCTGTGGCAGAACCGGTTTCTGCGGGGGGTTGCGCACGAGAGACGACTTGCCGCGCGGTCCCGCGTCCGACCCGAACGTCTGCCTGTGCCGCATCAACAGAATTCGGATAAGCCGCAAACCGTCAGCATCATCATCAGCAACTACAATTATGCTGCCTTTGTCGGCGAGGCCCTGCAATCGGCATTGAATCAGACGGCTTCCGTTCACGAGGTCATCGTCGTCGATGACGGTTCAACCGACGGTTCTCGCGAAATTCTGGAACGCTTCAGGGGCGATCCCCGCGTCCATCTTGTTTTCCAGAAGAACGGGGGCCAAGCCAGCGCGATTAACCGCGGCTTCCAGGCCTCGCACGGCGACCTGGTGATGTTCCTCGATGCCGATGACGTGTTGCGGCCTGAAGCAGTGGAAACGATCCTTGCGAAATGGCAGCCGGGTGCATCGCGGTGCCAGTTTGCCCTTGAGACGATCGATGCGACGGGAACTGTTCTCGGACTGCATCCGCTGGCGCAGATCGTCGAGCATGGGGAGATTTTCTGGAAACTCGTCGTCGCTGGACAATATCGATACATGCCAACCAGTGCGCATGCTTTCTCCCGGCATGCGCTGGAGTCGCTCCTGCCGATGCCGGAGGGGGAGTGGCGGTTATGCGCAGATACATATCTCGTGACCACCACGACCGCGTTCGGACCTGTCCTCAATTTGCCGGACACGCTCGGCCTTTATCGCGTGCACGAGCAGAATCGCTGGTATCTCGACGTGATCGACGAGGCACGCATGCGCGTTGTCTGGCGTCAGCATATACAGGTCTGGCGATCGTTGGTGATGGTGCTGGCGAATGCGGCCCGGACGAACGACGGCGAGCGGATGCGTTACGAATGCGCCCGCCTGTATCTCCTGCGGCGCATTGTGGCTCTGTGCCTCAGAGATCCTCACCTTTTGTCGCGCGCATCGCAGCGCGATGCGACTCGATTTGCGATCGGCGAAACACTCGGGTCGCCGCTGCCGATACGCTGGCGCTTGCTCTATTTTGCGCTCTTCGTCGGTGCGCGCGCTGGCGTCACAAGGCTCCCAGCGGTGCGCCGGTGGGTGATGCATCGAAAATTCCGGCCTGGCCCGGTGCGGCGGCTCATCGATTGGCTGAAGGCCGATGGATTTTACGACTGGATGTCCCCTGCAGGTCCACCCGACCCGGCGCCGGAGTTTGCGCTCGGCCGAAAATTGCAATTTGGCATCGGGCAGGAGGTTGAGCCGCATCTCTGGTACGGATGGGAACGCTCTCTTATTGCCTGCGGTGTGGTGGTGGGGGCGACCGCTGCCCTCGTCGGCCGGTTGCCGGCGAATTGTTCCACGCTCGATATTGAAATGGCAATCGAACCGAGACTGATCGGGCCCGTCACCTCGCAGCGAATCGAAATTCAGGCGAACGGTACGACAGTGTACCGGGGCACCCTTTCGGGCGCGAGGCAGATACGAGCTAAAGTCAACCAGCGACTGTTCCGCGATCGCTCATCGCTTGTTCTTTCAGTTCGTTGCCCGGATTTTGTCGTGCCGCGTTTGGTTGATCCGGATTCGGGCGACACGAAGCCGCAGGGGTTCACCTTTCGATGGATCCGCCTGCGGCCGATCCTTTCCGCTCAGCAGGCGTCCTATCCGGCGCTACCGGCCCGCCGGACCGTTGAGTTTTCCGAGCCGTCTTCGCTGCGCTATCTCGACTCGGGCTGGCATCGGCCCGTTACAGAGGGCGTTCGGATGGCGCGCCGATACGGTTCACTGCGGTTCAGCGTGCTGCGCGGCAGTGCCCAGGATCACATCCTGACGCTCTGGTTCTCGCCGGAGCGGCGCCGCGGTCTTTCGAGTTCGCTCATTCGAATCCTCTGTGGCGAGATCGAAATCGGTCGGGTCGATCTCGTTCAGTGCACGCGGATTTCCGTGATGGTGCCGGTGCCGTGGGATTCCCGCTATTGGACCGACAACTCCTACGGCATCAGTCCGGCGCACGGCAAAGTGACATTGACGCTCGTGGCCGATCAGTTCATTCCGATGAGTGCGGAAGAGGCCGGCGAGAGTGTCGCGGTCGGGCCGTGCCTGCGCCGTCTCGTGCTCGACCAGGCCAACCTGCCGGTTGGCGTGCCGCATTTTTCGCTCGGACGTCACATGGAGTTTCGCGAAGCTGGGATCGGTCTTCGTCACCTCACATCGGGCTGGCACAGTCCCGACGCTTCGGGAACATTTTCTGCCGATGTCTGCGGACATATTCGCGGTGTTGTGATTTCTGATTGTCGTGACATTGGTGTTTCGGCGATCGTCGCGCCGCCTACGACAGATGGCCCCTTCGCACAGCAGGAGGTGGCGCTGGAATGCAACGGGCAAGTATTGGCGCGGTGCCGCCTGTCGGAGCGATCCGAAATCACCGCAATCGTTCCGCAGCGTCTGATCGGGCCCGATCGGGTCGCGGATTTTTCGCTCAGATCGAATGTGGTCGGACGGCTGACCGGTTTTGCTATCGGAAGCGAGTCGCGAGCCGTCGGTGTCAAGCTCGAGATGCTCACCCTGCAATGACATGACGACCGCCATCGCCCCCGATTCACACAATGCCATTGCGCTGCATCAGCTCAGGTCCATGACTCCCGCCACCGATCGGCCGCTGGCCAATTGGGCCGACTTGGCGGCGGAGCTTGCACGCTGGCGGGCCGAGCGACGACAACCCACGATGTGGTGGCGCGACGACGATGCCGCAGCCAATACGCCGGCACTCGGCCGGTTGCTGGCGCTCCGTTCGTATTATGGCCCGCCTTTGTCGCTTGCCGTCATACCGGCGCTGGCCGATGCAACTCTGGCGGAGGCGCTCGGCTTCGCCGACAATACGACCGTGCTTCAGCATGGTTGGTCGCATCGAAATTTCGGCCCCGCCGGGGGTACCAAGATCGAACTCGGAGGGGCGCGATCTCTCTGGGAAATCGCGGCCGATCTGAGCCGTGGCCACACTCGCCTCGTCGAGATGATCGAGCCGGTTCTTCTGCCCGTCCTGGTACCGCCCTACAATGCGATCGATCCCGGTATCGTCGGCATTCTGGGGAGTATCGGTTTTAAGGGGCTCTCGACTTGGGCCGCACGCCCGACACGTCATCCCTATCCCGGTCTGGCGCAGGCAAATGTGCATGTCGATCTCATCGACTGGTACCGCACGCGCGCGTTTGCCGGCGAAGATATCGTGCTCGGGCAAGCGGTCGCGCATCTTGCGGCGCGCCGCCGCGGTCAGGTCGACCGGGAGGAGCCCACCGGAATCAACACGCACCATCTCGCGATGGACGAGCCCGGTTGGGCCTTCCTCGAGCGATTCATCACCGAAACGATGGAAGCGGGCGTCGACTGGCTGTCGGCGGCAACTGTTTTCGGTCTACCCCAGACCGCGGATTGCAGCTCCCGTATGAGCCGTCGGGTCATGCGTACCGGGCCCGCCTGCAATATCTGCGGCGGTAAACTCTATGGGCTTGGGCCCTTTGCGCGAAAATCGTATGTCGGGATCGACGTGAATCCACGCTGCATCCAGTGCAACTCGCTGGAGCGGCATCGCGCGATTCGCAGACTGTACGACCGTCTACCTGCAGCGCAGCTCGACTGGCGCAACGTTCTGTTTTTCGCCCCCGACCCATCGCTCGAGCCTTCCTGGTTTTCGTCCTTCGAGACGTCGCAGTATCTGGGCGAGAATCACATGGATATGCAGGACATTCCGCGCGAAGACGGCCGTTACGATCTCGTTGCCGTGGTGCAGACCATCGAGATGATCCCCGACGACCGAAAAGCCTTTGCAGAGCTGGCGCGAGTTTGTTCGGATCGGAGCGTCATTCAGATCGTTTTCCTGACCGATCTGACGGCGGTGGAAAGCGAGCATTTTGCAACTCCTCAACCGCCGCACGGTTGGCATCATCTCTTCAACAGCGACGTTTTCAAGCGTTGGGGCGCCGGTACTCGTGGATTCCGTGTGCTGAAGGTCTACGAGCCCGATCCGACGACCGGTTATGTTCAGCTTGTCTGTTTTCTGTTCAGGCAACCCGACGAGTTCGAAGCGTGGAAAAGCTGTTGGGCCGGTCAGGGGCTACAAGTCGAAGAAGTGCCGCTCGAGATACCGGGAGAAGGCGCCGGGTCCGTCATTCCGGCAGCGGGATAAACTCGTTATCGTCCACGACTTTCGGGAAGTGGCCTTCCTTCCAGTCGGCCTTCGCTTGTTCGATCCGTTCCTTCGAGCTCGATACGAAGTTCCACCAGAGATGCCGCGGCCCGTCCATCGTCTCGCCGCCCAGCACCATGAACCGCGCGCCGGTTTCGCTTGAGACGGCGATCGCATCGCCTGGACGCAGTACGAGCAGCCGTCCGCCGGTGAACGTGTCGCCGCCAATCCGCACTTTGCCCGAAAGAATGTAGATCGCGCGTTCCTCGTGCTCGGCGCCGATCGGCAATCGCGCACCGGGAGCCAGCGTCACCTCGGCATAGATCGTGTCCGAGAAGACCGCGACCGGCGAGCGCGCGCCCCAGCCATGACCGGCGATCAGCACCAGCCTCGCACCATCGGCCTCGATGACGGGCAAAGAAGGCGCGCCGTAATGGGTGAAGGTCGGCGCGGTTTCCTCATGCTGCTTCGGCAGCGCGACCCAGGCCTGCAAGCCGGCGACATACTGCGGGGCCCGGCGCGCGGCCTCGGGCGAGCGTTCGGAATGAGCGATGCCACGCCCGGCGGTCATCCAGTTGAGTTCACCCGGACGGATCGGCTGGATCGATCCCAGCGTGTCGCGATGCAGGATCTCGCCGTCGGTCAGCCAGGTGACGGTCGCGAGGCCGATATGCGGGTGCGGCCGGACATCGAGGCCGCTACCGGCGGCGAGGGTGGCCGGACCCATCTCGTCGAAGAACACGAACGGTCCGACCATGCGTCGTTCGATCGCCGGCAGCGCGCGGCGCACTTCGAATCCGCCGATATCGCGCGCACGCGGCACGATGACCGTCTCAACCGTTTTGCCAACGGGCGGTGGCACGGTCGCCGGATCGTCGTCGGACAGACGCGTCATCGAGGGATGTCCGTCGCCGGCGGGCTAGTTGCGGCCGCCCTCGCGGCTGCGGAAGACGAACTCGCCGCGGCTTGAATCCCATTGGCCTTTCTCGCAGGCCGCAAGTCCGAGCAACGGCAGGGTGGCGAGCGATGCGAACAAGGCACGCAGGAAATGTCGTCGCGTCATGAACCATCCTCCGGAACAGCCGATGCGGCTAGGTTATACCCCTCGACCGCCGGTGCAAACCGCATCGATGCTAGTCTCCCGGCGGTAACCGCGAAAACGCATCTGCAACCACATGCGACCGAGGACCATTCCATGAACCTGCTCGACAACCCGGTGCCCTGGCCGGATGGCGCGACCTGCGCGGCGTCGTTCACTTTCGATCTCGATGCGGAGAGCGTACTCCAGGTCGAACGCAAGACCGACGCGCATGAACGGTTGTTTGCCCTGTCGATGATGCGCTATGGCCCGCAGGTGGCGGTGCCGCGCCTGCTGCGCATCTTCCGCGAATATGACATGCGCTCGACCTTCTTCGTCCCCGGCTGGGTGGCCGAGCGCTATCCGCAGGCCGTTGAGGCGATCGTCGCGGGCGGTCACGAGATCGGGCATCACGGTTATCTGCACGAAAGCCCGAACGGCTGCACGGCGGACGACGAACGCTACTGGTTCGAGCGCGCACACGACGCGCTGAAGCGGATCAGCGGGCAGTCGGTCATCGGCTATCGGGCGCCGAGCTTCGATATTTCTCTGGCGACGCCCGCGCTTCTGAACGAAGCCGGCTTCACCTACGATTCCTCGCTGATGGGCGACGACGTGCCGTATCTGCTGCGCGACCGGAGCGGTACGCTGCTCGAACTGCCGACCTCGATCATCCTCGACGACTGGCCGCAATATGCGCATGTCTGGGATCTCGGAACGACCAACCAGATCTCGACGCCGCGCCGCGCGCAGGAACTGTTCCTCTCCGAGTTCGACGCCGTCGCACGCGAGGGCGGTTTGTGGATCGGCGTGTGGCATCCCTGGATCTCGGGCCGGCCGGCCCGGGCGCGGGCGATGATCGACATGATCGAGCACATGCAGGCGACCGCGAAGGTCTGGTTCGCACCGCTGGCCGAGATCGCGGCGCATGTCCAAAAAGTAATGGCGGCCGGCCATTGGACACCGCGAACCGACGATCTGCCCTACCATCCGGGGCCTCTGCCCGAATGGGACAAGGCAAGCTGGCGGCGGGTCTGAGGCCCCGCGCGACTTTGTGACCGGCCGGCGTTTCAATGTTTCCGGATCGCATGGTAGCGTTTTTCTAGGCCCTTCGGCCGGCTCATCGGCCCGGGTCCCAATGGCGGTCACAGGGAGGACCTCATGCGAAAAGAAATTGTAGAACGCACGATGCTGTCTCGTCGCTCCGTGGCGAAGGCTGCTGCTGCCGCCGGACTTACGATGGTAACCTTGCCGGCAGTCATGAAGCCGAAAGCTCATGCGGCCGGCGAAGTGGTGTATCTGACCTGGTCGGGCTACGACCTGCCGGAATTCAACCCGTCCTATGCCGCGAAGTACGGTGGCGAACCCGAATACTCGATCTTCGCCAACCAGGAAGAAGCCGTGCAGAAGGTCAATGCCGGTTTCCAGGCCGACGTCGTGCATCCCTGCTCGGAAACGGTCATCCGCTGGAGCCAGGCCGGTCTGATCAAACCGATCGACACGTCGCGCATCGATGCGTGGGACGATATCTGGCCGGATCTCAAGGGCCTGCTGAACGCCAACGACGACCAGGGCAATGTGCTGTTCTGTCCGTGGGAGTGGGGCAATTCCTCGATCATCTATCGCACCGATATGGTCGATGTCGAGGAAGAGAGCTGGATGATGATGTTTGACGAGCGCTACGCCGGAAAGATCTCGATGTATAACGAGGCGGCGGCGGCGGTTGAAATCGCGGCCATGGCGCTCGGGTACGAGAACATCTTCTCGCTGGACGATGCGCAGCTCGTCGAGGTCAGAAAACTGCTGGTGAAACAGCGGGACATCTCGCGTTTCTTCTGGAACAGCCAGAGCGAGATCGAACAGGGCCTCGCATCCGGCGAACTTGCGATCGCCTATGGCTGGAACGACGGCGTGCTGCATCTCAAGCAGCAGGGTGTTCCGGTCGCCTATGCGGTGCCGAAGGAAGGCATCCGCACCTGGGTCTGCGGATTTATTCTCACGAATGTCGGAAACGGCGACGAGCAGGCCGTTTACGACTTCATGAATTCGCGGCTCGAAGTCGACGCCGGCAAGTACCTCATCGAAAATTACGGGTACGGCCACGCCAACAGCAAGGCGTTCGCGGCCGTGTCGCCGGATACGCTGGCCGAACTTGGCATCGGCGATCCGGAGAAGGTCATGTCAGAATCGGTGTTCCTGCAGGGCGAACAGCCGCCATACGACGAAACTTACATCAAGCTGTACGAAGAAGTGCAGGCCGGGCTTTAGTCCGACCTCGCGTTACTCGTGAAAGCGGCTGGCCGGAGAAATCCGGTCGGCCGTTTTTTTGCGCAAGTGAGTGCGCGCCGGATCGAAATGCGGGGGCCGATCAGCCCTGCGCAACACCCCAGATTTCGACCCGCACGTCGTCGGTGTGCATATGCGGCTGCGGGACCAATGTCATCGGCGGTAGCGGACCGTCGACCGTATCCGCGATCGCCGCAACGAAAGCACGTGTTTCGTCTTCGCTGCCCTTCGATGTGAAGTAACAGACCAGCAGGCGGTAATCGCGCGAGGCGCGGTCGAAGGCAGCGACGATGTCGTTGCAGAGGCCCATCGTGAAACGCGTCTGTTTCAGAAGATCGAACGGGTAGATCGCAGGGTCGGCGGTCGAACCGCGATCGAATGGCACCTGGCCGCCGGTCCAGATCTGGTTGCGCAGACGCAGGCCCTGTCGATATGGCAGCGGCAGCGACCAGTCCCACACGCTGTCCGGCCAGCGATCTTCGCGCGGGATGTATTTGTTGTGCAGGCCGTTATCGGCGCGCATCGCCATGACCTCGATCTTGGTCAGCGCACCTTCAGGTTCAAGTACATGGCAGGGGACGACCGTCGCGACCGGACCGGGCTCACGAAAATGGCTGGCGCGGGCGGCGGCGAGCGGCGCCCAGGCCTGGTGCGTCGTGCCGAAATAATAGCCTTCCATCTTGACCGCATCCTGCGGGCCGGCGCCGAGATGGAACAAGGTTGCGTCGATGTCGTTCATAATCGCATGCGACTGCGCGACCGGATCGCCGGGATGGATGAGGGCGCCGTCCTCGTCGATGGCGGCGCGCAGCGGCGCGGTTACGAATTCGCCGGCGCGCAGCCCGACCGTGTAGATCGGATGCTCGAACCGCGCGGAGACCGATTTCGGCACAGCGCGCGTGACGGCATGCGCGCGCGGCGCCTGACGCCAGCCGACGATGGCAATCGCCTGGAGCTGGATCGTCTGCCCGGCAAAGGGTTGCAGCGGAACCGGCAGGAGGCTAATCGCCGGCGGGGGATCGTATGGGAAATGACGCTGGAGATCGGCGCGCAGCGACCATTCGTCGAGGCCGGCATTCGGGCTGTAATAGACCTTGAGCCGCGCGATATCACCAAGGCCAGCATTTTCGGCCGCGAGCGCGCTGCGCAGATTGCTCATCGCGCCGCCGATCTGGGCCGGCAGATCGCCCGCGTGGCGGATCCGCCCGTCGGCTGAAACATCGCCGGCACCGCCGACGAAGACCGTGTTGCCGATCCGCGCCGCCGTCACATGGCGCTGCTCGAGTGCGAGTTGCCAGCCGGCTTTCATCATTGCCATGGGATCTCCTTTTGCCGGCCGTTGCGACGGCGTCCCGTCATGGGCACGCCGACCGGGCCTTGCGTTACGGTGCCGGAACGACCGGCGTGAGATAGGGTGCTACGGCCTGATCGGGTCCAGCGACCATTGCGGGCACCTGATGCGACACGACGGGCAGGCTTTTGAGATAGGTCGCAAGCGCCAATGCATCTTCGTCGATGAGGAAGCCGTATGATGGCCAGGGCATGAGCGGAACCAGTTCGCGCCCATCGGGCCGGACGCCGGTGCGCACGGCGGCCATGATGTCCTCAACGCTCCAGCTCCCGATGCCGGTTTCGGTATCCGGCGTCAGGTTCGGCGGGTAGAGGATGCCGACCTCGGGAATGTGGAACCCGATATCCGATCCGCCGAGAAAGCGGCCGAGATCTGGCTTGCCGACGAGTGCGCCGGGTGTGTGGCAGCCGGTACAGTCCATGATGTTCGCGAGATACTCGCCGCGCGCCAGAACCTCGTCCGCATCGGCCGGCGTCGCCAGGAACGGCGACAGGGCAGCCAGCGTGGCGGCCGCTGCGAGCAGGCGGCGCAGCGTGAAACAGGCGGTCATTGCGGATTGTCCTCCCGGTCGATTGGGTATCGTGCCTCGGCCGGCGCGAACTCTAGGGCTTGCGTCTTGCGGTTCGCAAGCGCCTCGATGATCCTGCAACAGGTTGACCGATCCGGCAGGGGGCGCGGCAGATGGCAGACGATATTGTCGTCGCATTGCGGAGGGCGCTGGGCGACAGCGCGGTCGAGAGCGGCGATGCGATCGGCCGGCGATACTGGTGCGACGCGACGGGCGTTGCGCCGCATCCGCCGCTGGCCATAGTCCGGCCGCGGACGACCGACGAGGTCGCCGCCATCCTGCGCCTCTGCAACGATCGCCATCAGCCGGTGATCGCGCAGGGCGGATTGACCGGACTTGCCGGCGGGGCGACGCCGCGCGGCGGCGAGATCGCACTCTCGCTCGAACGGATGTCGGGCATCGAGGAAATCGACCCGGCGGCCGCGACGATCACCGTCAAGGCCGGAACGCCGCTGCAGGTTGTGCAGGAGGCCGCCGCCGATGCCGGGTTCATGCTCGGCCTCGATCTCGGTGCGCGCGGGTCGGCGCAAATCGGCGGCAATATCTCGACCAATGCCGGCGGCATCCGCGTCATCCGTTATGGCATGACGCGCGAGCAGGTGCTCGGGCTCGAGGTTGTGCTGGCCGATGGCACAATCCTCACCAGCCTCAACAAAATGCTGAAGAACAACGCGGCCTACGATCTCAAGCATCTGTTCATCGGATCGGAGGGCACGCTCGGCGTGGTGACCCGCGCGGTGCTGCGGTTGCATCCACGTCCCTCCGACCCGCTGACCGCGCTCTGTGCGCTGCCGAGTTACGAGGCGGTTGTCGCGTTCCTGCGCCATGCGCAACAGGCGCTGGGTCAGGTCAGCGCGTTCGAGGCGATGTGGCTCGATGCCTATGACTTCGTCGCGAGCAGGCGCGAGGGCGCACCGCCGATCGCATCGGTGCATCCGTTCTATGTGATTATCGAGCATGCCGGGACCGATCCGGACGCCGATGCGCAGGCCTTCGAGGCGATGCTGGAAGCGGCGCATGAGCGGGGATTGCTGATCGACGTGACGTTGGCGCAATCGGAAAAACAGGCGCGCGCCATCTGGGCGATCCGCGAAGGCATTGCGGAATGGGAGAATGTCGTTGGCCAGATCCATCTCGACGTCAGCCTGCCGATCGGTGCGATCGGCGAGTTCGCGGAGCGCTGCCGCGCGCGCCTCGCGAGCCAATGGCCGGATCTGATCGCGACCTTTTACGGCCATATCGGCGACAGCAACCTGCATGTCAGCCTTGCCCCAGGCACCGACGACGAAGGTACAAGGCACGGTGCCGAGACGGCGGTCTACGACACGGTGCGCGATTTCGCCGGTTCGATTTCGGCCGAGCACGGCATTGGTTCGCTGAAGCGCGATTTCCTCGCTTATTCGCGTACGCCGGCCGAACTCGCGCTGATGCGTACGCTCAAGGCCGCGCTCGATCCGAACAACATTCTCAATCCGGGCAAGGTGCTGTAGGCCGCGTTTCCGCCAGAGCCGGTCGCGCCGCAGCCCACATCTCACATCGTTGGCTGTCAAAATTGTGCCGTCGGACCCATCAGGCGGGCTGCGACCGAATGCGGGTTTGACGCTCGGCCGGGGTCGCGTATGAAATCGAGCCGGGCATCGCCGACGCGATGGGGCAGGGCGCGGAAGAACGGGCGAGCGAAGGAATTGTTATGGATGACCGCGCAATCGACCCGCCCGTCGCCGATCCGGTGGCGGCGCAGTTTCCGGATACCGCGCCCCGGCTCGCTGCCTGGGCCGAGCGGTTACGTGTGTTGCGCGAGAACCGGACCGCGGCTCCGCTCGAAAGCCCGGTCGATCTGCTCGCCAACGAGATTTCCGCGGCGATCGACAGCAGCGAACTCGGGGCGTTCGATCTTGACCGTTCGATCCGCGCACTGACGCTCAAGGCGTTTCTCGCCCGGGCCGCGCGCCTGCGCCGCTATCTCGGCGAGATCGATCCCGAGAAGAACGAACAGGTTCTGCGCGTGCTGATCCGCGGGCTGATGAAGGACGGCAGCGGTCGGCAGGTTCCCTTCGATGTCTTTCGTCGCGCGGTTGAGGCGGAACGGATCGGCATCGTGCTGACCGCGCACCCGACCTTCGCGCTCTCGGCCGAATTGACGCAGACCTTGGGGAGGCTAGCGGCCGGCCGCGACGCGCAGGGGCGCCCGCTCGATCCGGCCGAGCGCCGCGCTGCCGAATCCGCCGCCGCGCGCGCCCGACACGGGCTGCCGGACGGCATCACGCTGGCGAAGGAGCGAGAGGCGTCCGCGCTCGCGATCGGCCATCTGCACACGGCCATCGCGCGGCTCTATCTCATCCTGCTGGACGAGGCGGCCAACGCCTATCCGCGCGAGTGGCGCCGCCTGGTGCCGCGCCTCGTCACGGTCGCGAGCTGGGTCGGTTTCGATCTCGACGGGCGCAACGACATACGCTGGTTCAACACGCTGGAGGCGCGGCTCGATCTCGCGGCGCGCCAGCTCGCGCGCTATCGCGATGCGGCCGGTCCGACCGACGATCCCGAAGGCGTATTGGCGACGGCCTGCGAACAGACCGAGACGATCGTGGCCGCGTTGCGCGACAGCGACGGCAATGCGGCGACGCTCTCGCCGATCCTGCGGGTGCTGGCCGAAAGTGCCGATACGCGGTTCGCCGATCCGGCGCCGATCCTCGAAAGCCTCGATGCGGCGATCGAGGCGGCGAGCGACGTCGACGCACTCGATCTGGCGGTGCTGCGTGCCGATGCCGCCAATTTCGGC
>JAWXBK010000003.1:0-114598 GCA_034439975.1 Rhodospirillaceae bacterium
ACCAGCCCGCCTTGTGGCAGGCCAATGCCGCGCATCTGGCGAAGCACGGTCTCTACGATCCGGCCGACGAGCATGATGCCTGCGGCGTCGGGCTGGTCGCGACCATCGACGGCAAGCCGCGGCGCGAAGTCGTCATGGCGGCGATCAGCGCGCTGAAGGCGGTCTGGCATCGCGGCGCGGTCGATGCCGACGGCAAGACCGGCGACGGCGCCGGCATCCATCTGCAGATCCCGCAGGATTTCTTCCGCGAGCACGTGCTGCGCTCGGGTCATGCCGCGGGCCGCGAACGGCTCGCGGTCGGCATGGTTTTCCTGCCGCGCACCGATCTTTCGGCGCAGGAGCGCTGCCGCGTGATCGTCGAGCGCGAGATTCTCGGCTACGGCTACACGATCTATGGCTGGCGCCAGGTGCCGGTGAACATCGAGGTCATCGGCGAAAAGGCGAACGCGACGCGGCCCGAGATCGAGCAGATCATGATCTGCAACAGCCGCGGCGTCGACGAGGAGACTTTCGAGAACGATCTCTACATTATCCGCCGCCGCATCGAGAAGGCGGCGATGGACGAGCAGATCAAGGAACTCTACATCTGCTCGCTCTCCTGCCGCTCGCTGATCTACAAGGGCATGTTCCTCGCCGAGCAGCTCACCGCCTTCTATCCCGACCTGCTCGACGAGCGTTACGTCTCGAATTTCGCGATCTATCACCAGCGTTATTCGACCAATACCTTTCCGACCTGGCCGCTGGCACAGCCCTTCCGCGTCATCGCGCATAACGGCGAGATCAACACGCTCAAGGGGAATATCAACTGGATGAAGGCGCACGAAACGCGCATGGACACGCCGACCTATGGCGCACACATGGCGGACGTGAAGCCGGTCATCCAGCCGAGCGGTTCGGATTCGGCGGCTCTCGACAATGTGTTCGAAGCACTGGTCGGCGTCGGGCGGAATCTTCCGATGGTGAAGACGCTGATGATCCCCGAAGCCTGGGCCGATCGCGTCACCATGCCCGAGGCGCATCGCAATCTTTATTCATATTGCAACTCGGTGATGGAGCCTTGGGACGGGCCCGCCGCCATCTGCGCCTTCGCGGGCAACTGGGTGATCGCCGGTATGGACCGCAACGGCCTTCGTCCGCTGCGCTACGCGATCACGCAGGATGGGCTTGTCGTCGCCGGTTCGGAAACCGGCATGGTGCGGTTGAACGAGGCCGAGATCGTCGAGAAGGGTCGTGTGGGCCCCGGGCAGATGATCGCGATCGATCTTGCCAACGGCCGCATCTACAAGCATCGCGAGATCATGGACAAACTCGCGTCCGCCGCGCCCTTCGGCGACTGGGTGCGCAACATCACCATGCTCGACACGTTGATTGCGGCCGCACCGGGCAAGCCGTCGATCCTCGATCGCGATTCCCTGCGTCGGCGCCAGACGTCGGTCGGCATTACGATGGAAGATCTCGAACTGATCCTCCATCCGATGGTCGAGGAGGCGAAGGAGGCGGTCGGCTCGATGGGCGACGACACGCCGATCGCCGTGCTCTCGGAGCAGTATCGCGGCCTGCATCATTTCTTCCGGCAGAATTTCAGCCAGGTCACCAATCCGCCGATCGACTCTCTGCGCGAGGCGCGGGTGATGACGCTCAAGACCCGGCTCGGCAATCTCGGCAACATCATGGATCAGGCCGAGGGGCAGTGCCATCTGCTCCAGCTCGAATCGCCGGTGCTGCTGACCGCCGAATATGAGGCGATGCGCTATCACATGGGCGAGAGCGCGGTGCTGGTCGATTGCCATTTCGATCCGGCCGATGGCGAGCATGCGCTGCGCGATGCAATCCAGCGCATCCGCCGTCAGGCGGAAGATGCCGTGCGCGGCGGCGCCGTGCATGTGATCCTGACCGACGAGAATGTCGGCGGTGCGCGCGCGCAGATCCCGATGATCCTCGCGACCGGGGCCGTGCACACACATCTGCTGCGTCAGCAGCTCCGCACCTTCACCTCGCTCAATGTGCGTTCGGCCGAATGTTTCGACGTGCATCATCTGGCCGTGCTGATCGGCGTCGGTGCGACGACGGTAAATGCCTATCTGGCCGAGGCGTCGATTGCGGATCGGCAGGCGCGCGGCCTGTTCGGCGATCTCGACCTCGACGCCTGTCTTGCCCGCTACAAGGTCGCGGTCGACCAGGGGCTGCTCAAGATCATGTCCAAGATGGGCATCTCGGTCGTCAGCTCCTATCGCGGCGGTGCGCTCTTTGAGGCAGTCGGGCTCTCGCGCACGTTGGTCGCGGAGTATTTCCCGAACATGCCCTCGCGCATTTCCGGCATCGGCATGGTCGGCATCCAGCAGAAGATTCTCGAACTGCACGCGCGCGCTTTCGACGAGGCGCTGATCGCGTTGCCGGTGGGGGGCTTCTATCGCTACCGGCGGGGCGGCGAGACCCATGCCTGGGAGGCGGGGCTCATTCACACGCTGCAGGCGGCGGTTGCCAGCGAGTCCTATCAGACCTACAAGAAATTCAGCGACGGCATCACGGCCCAGCCGCCGATCGCCCTGCGCGATCTGCTCGGCTTTCGCCACAAGCGCGAGCCGGCTTCGGTCGACGAGGTCGAATCGATCACCGAAATCCGCAAGCGTTTCGTGACGCCGGGCATGTCGCTCGGCGCGCTCTCGCCCGAAGCGCATGGCATGCTGAACGTCGCGATGAACCGCATCGGCGCCAAGTCGGATTCCGGCGAGGGCGGCGAAGATCCGGCACGCTTCCGGCCGCGGCCCAATGGCGACAACGAGAACTCGTCGATCAAGCAGGTCGCATCGGGCCGCTTCGGCGTCACGGCCGAGTATCTCAACAATTGTCGCGAAATCGAGATCAAGGTCGCGCAGGGCGCCAAGCCCGGCGAAGGCGGCCAGTTGCCCGGCTTCAAGGTGACGGTCGAGATCGCAAAGCTGCGTCATTCGACTCCCGGCGTAATGCTGATCTCGCCGCCGCCGCACCACGACATCTATTCGATCGAGGATCTGGCTCAGCTCATCTACGATCTGAAGCAGATCAATCCCGATGCGAAGGTCTGCGTGAAACTCGTCGCGCGTTCCGGCATCGGCACGATCGCGGCCGGCGTCGCGAAGGCCAAGGCGGACGTGATCCTGATTTCGGGCCATGTCGGTGGCACCGGCGCTTCGCCCCAGACCTCGATCAAATTTGCGGGCGTGCCCTGGGAGATGGGGCTTTCCGAAGTGCATCAGGTGCTGACCTTGAATCGGCTGCGCCATCGCGTGCGCCTGCGCGTCGATGGCGGCATCAAGACCGGGCGCGACGTGGTGATCGCGGCTCTGCTCGGTGCCGAGGAGTTCGGCGTCGGCACGGCGTCGCTGGTGGCGATGGGCTGCATCATGGTGCGGCAATGCCATTCCAATACCTGTCCGGTCGGCGTCTGCTCGCAGGATCCCAAGCTCAGGCAGAAATTCACCGGCACGCCGGAGAAGGTCGTCAACCTGTTCAGCTTCATGGCGGAAGAGGTGCGCGAGATTCTGGCCTCGCTCGGCCGCCGCTCGCTGAACGAGGTGATCGGCCGCACCGATCTGCTGCAACAGGTGAGCCGCGGCGCAGCCCATCTCGACGATCTCGATCTCAATCCGCTGCTGGCGCAGGCCGATCCGGGCGATGCACCGCGCTACTGCACATTGGAAGGGCGGAACGAAGTTCCCGACACGCTCGACGCGCAGATGATCCAGGATGCGCGCCGCCTGTTCGACGACGGCGAAAAGATGCAGCTTCAGTACAATATCCGGAACACCCATCGCGCCGTCGGCACGCGGCTCTCGGCGATGATCGTGCGCCGCTTCGGCATGACCGGGTTGAAACCCGGCCATGTGACGGTGCGGCTGCGCGGTTCGGCCGGCCAGTCGCTTGGCGCCTTCGCCGTGCAGGGGCTCAAGCTCGAAGTGCTCGGCGATGCCAACGACTATGTCGGCAAGGGCCTCTCCGGTGGCACGATCGTGGTGCGGCCGCTGCCGTCATCGACGCTCGCGACCAACGAGAACACGATCGTCGGCAACACGGTTCTCTATGGCGCGACCGCCGGCAAATTGTTCGCGGCGGGGCAGGCGGCCGAACGCTTCGCGGTGCGCAATTCGGGTGCCGAAACGGTGGTCGAAGGCTGCGGTTCGAACGGCTGCGAATACATGACGGCGGGCACTGCCGTGCTGCTCGGCCGGGTCGGCGAGAATTTCGCGGCCGGCATGACCGGCGGCATGGCCTTCGTCTATGACGAGGACGACTGGTTCCCGCGCGCGGTCAACACCGAAACGGTGATCTACCAGCGCCTCGCCTCGGGCCATTGGGAGCAGCGGCTGCGCGCGTTGATCGAAGAGCATGTCGCGGAAACGCAGTCGCGTTTCGCAGCCCAGCTTCTCAACGACTGGAAGCTGGAACGCGCCCGGTTCTGGCAGATCGTGCCAAAGGAAATGGTCGCCCGCCTGGACTACCCGCTCGACGACCGGCTGCCCGACGATATGCGCGCAGCCGCCCAACCGGCAGAGTAGTCGAAGCCGGCGTTATCTGAATCCGGCGGCGGCAAGGGCGGCGCAATGCCGCTCTTTGTCCGCGTCCCTCAGGTAATGCAGCGTTGCCGCATATTCCGCGATCGAGAAATCGGGGTTCAGCCGCATCGCCGCTTCGCGATGCGTCGCCGCTGCGGCGGCATTGCCGGTGGCGGCATGGCAGGCTGCCAGAAAGGCATGAACGATGTGATCCGGTTTTGAAATCCGCCGGAACGCCTCGATCGCCTCGACATGTTGGCCGGCGACGAAATGCGCCCGCCCCAGGTGACTCCAGAACCGCTCCGGGTGATAGGGGTTGAGCTGCATCGCCTTCCTGATCCAGCCGATGCCCTCTTCGGGTTCGCCGAACCAGGTTAGCAACTCGCCCTGCTGCACCACGATCAGATCGTCGTTGGCATTGAGTCCGATCGCGCGCTCTTGGTGATATCGCGCCTTGTCGAACTGGTCGAGAGTCAGATGGACCGCGGCCAGAACGCGGTGAACGTCGCAGTCGTTGTCGTCGAGCGACAGGGCGATTTCCAGCTCGGTCTGAATCGCCTCCCAGACGACATCCTTGTCCGTGCGGAAGCCGAGGACCCATGCCTGACCGAGCGTGCAGGCCCGCCAGGCATGCGCATGGGCATAGCGCGGGTCGAGTTCGATGGCGCGTTCGAGATAGGAAAGCGCCTTTACATTGTCGTCCGGGGTCGATCGATGATGCAGCGTCTTGCCGGCAAGCAGGCATTCGTAGGCCACCATGCTTTCGGTCGGTTTCTGCGAAGCCCGGCGGCTGGATGCCGCCTCGATCCGGCCGGGCAGGGTGGCAACGATCGCCGCGGTGATCTCGTCCTGGATCGCGAAAATGTCCTCGAGCTTGCGGTCGTATCGCTCCGCCCAGACATGGTTGTCCGATGCCGCATCGATAAGCTGCACTGTTATACGGACCTTGTCGCCGGACTTGCGGACGCTGCCCTCCGCGACATACTGCACGTTCATCTCGGCGGCGATCTGTTGCGCGCTCTTGCGCGCGCCTTTGTATTTGAACGACGACGTTCGCGATATGACGAACAGTTCGCGAAACCGCGAGAGCTCCGTCAGAATATCCTCGGTCAGACCGTCGGCAAAGAACTCCTGCTCCGGGTCGCCGCTCATGTTCACGAAAGGCAGCACGATGATCGACGGTTTGCTCCCGATCGCGACCGGCTGGCTGGCCGGCGTGGCCGCCGCCGCCGCGTTGCCGCATTCGACGCGCACGACGCGAACCGGGCTCGCGATATTGTGCAGCTCGTGCAGGCCGAGATCCTCGAACCGGCACTCGAGCTTGCGGTTGACCTCGTCGAAAACCTTGCCCGAGATGCAGATGCCGCCGTTGGAAGCCAACGTCTGAACGCGCGCTGCGATGTTCACGCCGTCGCCGTAGATGTCGCTGCCCTCGACGATCACGTCGCCAAGATTGACGCCGATCCGCAATTCGATAGGGTGTTCGCCCGGATGGTTGCGGTTTGCATCCGCCATGGCTTTCTGTACCGCAATTGCACAGGTGACCGCATTGTTCGCGCTTGTAAACTCGACCAGCGCACCGTCGCCCATCAGCTTGATGATGCGGCCCTGATGTTCGGCGACCAGCGGCGCAAAAATTTCGCGCCGGCGTTTCTTGAGCGTATCCAGCGTGCCGGCCTCGTTCTCGCCCATCAGCCGGCTGTAACCGGCGACGTCGGCAACCATGATTGCAGCGAGGCGGCGTTCCATGACCGTCAGCCCGACCGCAAACCTGGTCCCGGGCGCATCCGGTGCCCGGCGGTGCCGGCGGCGCTGGCCGCCGATTGGGGTTCGAACATCCTGCTCACCTGTATTCCCGTCCGGAGCGAAAGGGTCTTCCGGAGCGCTGCGAGCGATCCGGTCGCGCGCGCCAATCCTGTCACACGTGGCCGGCTTCGGCTAGTATCGGGGCCGTGATGCGGCTCCTCTACCATTTTTCCCTCGATCCGGCTTCGCGGTTCGCGCGTCTCGCGCTCGCGGAAAAAAAACTCGACTTCGCGCTGCGCGAAGAACGCGCCTGGGAACGGCGTGAGGCGTTTCTCGATCTCAATCCGGCCGGCGAAGTGCCGGTTCTGGTCGAAAGCGAGGGAGCGACCGTCGCCGGCGCACCGGCGATCGTCGAGTATCTCGACGAGACGACGGGCGGCGAATCGCTGATCGGGACCGGTGCGGTCCAGCGCGCCGAGGTGCGCCGCCTCGTGCAATGGTTCATGGCCAAGTTCGATCGCGACGTGACGCGATATCTGCTCGGCCAGAAGATCATGGACCGGTTGGCTGGCCGCGGTGTGCCCGATGCGATGCTGATTCGCGCCGGGCTCACCAATCTGCGTTTGCATGTCGATTATCTTGGCTGGCTGGCCGAGCATCGCAACTGGCTCGCGGGCGAGCGCTTCTCGCTCGCCGATATCGCGGCTGCCGCCCACATCTCGGTGATCGACTATCTCGGCGACATGCCCTGGGACGCGAATGCGGCGGCGAAGGACTGGTACCAGCGGATCAAGTCGCGCCCGAGCTTTCGGCCGCTGCTCACCGATCGCGTCACTGGCGCGCCGCCGCCGGCGCATTACGCCGATCTGGATTTCTGAGTATCGCATCCTGTCCTGCGGCAAGGGACATTGTGTGGGACAGGAAAGAGAAGCACCACAGAGACACAGAGGAAATCGAGATCATTCCTCGTCGTCCTCTGTGTCTCTGTGGTTCAAATTTTCGCGCGCCCGTTCTGTCACGCGCGGGAGAGGGTCTGCTTTTTCTCGCCTTACTCCGGAACCGGCGCGGTCGCTTCGAGATTGGCCTGCGCCGCTTCGGCAGTCGCCGAGCCGGGCACGAGCTGCACCACCTGCTGCCAGTCGGCGCGGGCCTCTTCGATCGAACCCGCGATCGCATGCAGCATGCCGCGTTCGAAGATCGCTTCGGCATTCTGCGGCTCGACCTCGAGCACGCGCACGATATCTTCCATCGCGAGTTCGTTTGCCTCGACAAAGCGATAGGCGCTGGCGCGCAGAATCAGAATGTCGCTGCGGGCCGGCGCCATCTCGCTCGCATTGTTGAGATCGTCGATCGCTTCCCAATAGAGCCCGCCGCTGGCCTTGGCGACAGCGCGATCGATGACGAACTCGACATCGTAGGGCGCGAGCACGATCGACTGGTCGAGATCGGCGATGGCGCGGTCGTACCCGCCGGACAGCATCCAGGCCTGCGCTGCCTGGCCAAACAGATCCGCGACGGTGCGGGCCTGATCGGGCGGCAGCTCACGCGCGAGCCGCTCGAGTATCTCGGCTGCTTCCTGGTAACGGCCGAGGCCGATGAGCGAGATCGCATGGCAATGCTGTGCGGCGGCGGCGCCATTTTCGGCGACCCAGGCGATTGCCTCGCCCTCGGCGGCGGCGGGATCGCTCCGCGCCATTGTCATGCAGGCGGCATAACGCTGGTTCGGATCGGCCGCGGGCGCCGTTTCGGTTTCGGCTTCCTGCGCCGGTGCGGGGCCCGCCATGACGCAGAGCAAAGCAGCGATGCCGAACAAAAACGAGCGGGTTGCGAACAAGGACGATGGTCGGTTCATGTGCAGATCGATTGTCCAATGAGCCTCGGCCGGGGCGGCTTTGATAGGTCCCGTCGATATGGGGGCGGAGCCTCGCCAGTTCGAAGCCCGAATGCAAGCGTCCGCTCATGCTAGAAATCCGGCCATGAACGATTCGGTGCCCGCCCGTTTGTTTTGTTTCGGCCTCGGCTACAGCGCCGCGGCGCTGGCCGCGCGTCTAGGGCCCGCCGGCTGGCGGATTGCCGGCACCGCCCGCTCTGCGACGAAATGTGCGGAACTGGCGGCAGGCGGCATCGACGCCTATCGCTTCGAACGCGACCATCCGCTGGCCGATCCGGTCGCCGCTTTGGCCGGCACGACGCATCTGCTGGCGTCGATCCCGCCCGATGCGGTCGGCGATCCGGCGCTCGATTGTCATGCCATCGACATCGCCGCCTGCCGGGATCTGCGGTGGATCGGCTATCTCTCGACCACCAGCGTCTATGGCGATCGTGCCGGCGGCTGGGTCGATGAAGGATCCGACTTGCGGCCGAGCGGCGAACGCGGCCGGCGTCGGGTCGCGGCCGAAGAGGACTGGCTCTCGCTCGGTGTATCGACCGGCGTGCCGGTGCAGATCTTCCGCCTCGCCGGCATTTACGGGCCGGGACGCAATCAGCTTGTTGCGCTGCGCGAAGGCCGCGCGCGCCGTGTCGTGAAGCCGGGCCAGCTCTTCAGCCGCGTCAATGTCGAGGATGTTGCGCAGGTGCTCGAGGCCTCCATGCAACAACCCGATCCCGGCGCGATCTATAATGTCGCGGACGACGAGGCGACCGATCCGGCTCTCGTCGTGGAACACGCGGCCTCGCTACTCGGCATCGCCGCGCCGCCGGCGGAGCCGTTCGAGACGGCAACGCTCTCGCCACTGGCGCGCAGCTTCTATGACGACTGCAAACGCGTGCGGAACGACCGCATCAAACAGGCGCTCGGCGTGCGCCTCCTTTATCCGACCTATCGCGAGGGGCTGGCGGCGCTGCGCGAGACGATCGACTGAACCAGCGCATCGAGGGTTTCGGTCAACCGCGCGAGATCGGCCGGTTCGGAAAGCCGATGATCGCCGCCCTTGATAAGCGTGACGACGACGTCGCTGCCGATCAGACGCTCGGCGAGCCGCGTCGAAGTCTGCCACGGCACCGATGTGTCGTTCATGCCGTGCAGCAGTCGCATCGGGCAGTCGAGATCGATCGCTGCGCCAAGATGCAGATGGCGGCGACCGTCCTCGATCAGCCGCATCGTGATTGGCAGCCCGCCGTCGGGATCCCGCCAGATGCCGTCGCGCGTCAATGTGTCGCGCAATTCTGCGCGCGCCTTGCGCCAGATGAGTTCCTCGGTGAAATCGGGCGCGGCCGCGATGCCGATCAATCCGGCGACCCGCTGTTTTCGCGCGAGCGCCAGGTTCAGCATGATCCAGCCGCCCATGCTCGAGCCGATCAGGATCTGCGGTCCATCGGTCAGCCGATCGAACGCAAGAATCGCGTCCGCCGACCAGTCGCCGATCGTGCCGTCTTCAAACCGGCCGGAAGAACGCCCATGTCCCGTGTAGTCGAAGCGCAGGAATGCGTACCCCGCCTTGCGGCAATGCGCTTCGAGCGCGCCTGCCTTGGTGCCGGTCATGTCCGAACCGAAGCCGCCCAGGAAAACGACGCCGGGGCGGCCATCGGCGGTGCGGCGCGCGCTTCGACGGTAGGCAATTGTTGCACCGTCGCTGCGTGCTAGACTCTCATACGCGAACGCGGCTGCGGCCGTTTCTGCGGCTGCTGCAGCCTTTTGGACGGCCTTGGCGGTGGGTTTTCGGTCGGGCATTGGTATCGGCATTCGTTGCAGGCGCGGTCGTTGCGGGCGCGGGATCGGAATGGAATTCATATGGTAGCCGCCATCTTGTCGGATAGCACGGCCGTCGCCGCGCACACGGCGTCGTCGCCGGGTGTGCTGCATCTGCTGCCGGAACTCGACGGCGGCCCGCGGTCGCGCGCGGTGATCGACATGGCGACGGTCATCATCCAGGGCGGCGGGCGCGCCGTGATCGCAAGCCCGCCCGGTTCGGCGATGGTCGATGTGCAGCGCGCCGGTGCGACGCATGTGTCGCTGGCGCTCGATCGCGACAATCCGGTGACGCAGCGCACCAATGCCGGGCGGATCGAGACGCTCATCCGAGAGCAGGGAATCCGTCTCGTGCACGCGCATGGCCGCAGTGCCGCCTGGAGCGGGGCGCGGGCGGCGCGACGCAGTCAGGCCGCGTTTGTTGGCACCTTCCATCGGCCCTATCAGCCCGGCGGGCTGTTCGGCGGCAGTGGTGCCAAGGCGATGGCGGAAGCGGATGCGACGATCGCCGTCTCGCAGTTCGTGCGCGATACCGTCATCCGTCATTTCCCCGCACTCGAGGCAACGCTGCAGGTGATCTCCTATGCCCTCGACATGGATCGGTTCGATCCGGCGCGAGTGAGCGCCGAAAGGGTTGTGCATCTAGCGACGCAATGGCGGCTGCCGGATGGCGTACCGGTGGTGATGGCCGGCGGCCTCGCCACCCGCAAGAGCGGACATGCTTTGCTGGTCGAGGCCCTGGCCCGGATCGCCGACCGCGACTTCTATTGCCTGATGTTCGCGGCTGCCGACGAATTCGAAACCACCCAGCGCGAGTTCGAGGAGCTTGCCCGCCAGCACGGGATCGGCGCGCGCGTTCATCTGCTCGAACCCTGTCGCGACATGCCGGCGGCCCTCATGCTCGCCGACGTGGTGGCCGTGCCTTCGGCCGAACCGGAGCCGTTCTCGATGCCGGCTGCCGAAGCGCAGGCGATGGGCCGGCCCGTTGTGGCCGCCGATCACGGCGCAGCGGTCGAACAACTGGCCGGCCAGCCGATGGGCTGGCTGGTCCCGCCGGGCGATGCAGCGGCGCTGGCCGCGAGTCTTGCGGCGGCGCTCGACCTCACATTGGTCCAGCGCCAGCATCGCGCGCATGACGTGATCGCGGGCGCGCGGATCCGCTACGGCCGCGACAGCGTCGGGGAAGCGCTGCTTGGCGTCTATAACCGGCTGCTGCCGGACGACGTGCCCGCCGCCTTGACAGGCGAAGGCTAGCCCGTAGAGTGCCGCCGCCCGCGCCGGCGGACCATAAAAGAGCGGTTTCGGCGCGTTTCCGACCCTATCCGAGCGGAGTTTCATGGTTACGATCACGCTTCCAGACGGAAGTGAGCGACGCTTCGACGGCCCCGTTTCGGGCGACGACGTTGCACGTTCGATCGGGCCCGGGCTCGCCAAGGCGGCGCTCGCGATCAAGGTCGATGGCGAGCTGCGCGATCTCTCGCGCTCGATCGACGAGGACGCGAAGATCGAGATCGTGACGCGCGATCATCCCGATGCGCTGGAGCTGCTGCGCCACGACTGCGCGCATGTGCTGGCCGAAGCGGTGCAGGAACTTTATCCGGGCACGCAGATCACGTTCGGGCCCGCGACCGAGACCGGGCTCTACTACGATTTCGTGCGCGAAGAGCCGTTCACGCCCGAAGATTTTCCGAAGATTGAAGCGAAGATGGCCGAGATCGTCGATCGCGACGAAAAGATCGTGCGCTCGATCTGGGATCGCGAAAAGGCGATCCAGTATTTCAATTCGATCGGCGAGAAGTACAAGGCCGAACATATCGGCACGATCCCGCGCGACGAACCGATCTCGATCTATACGCAGGGCAACTGGACCGATCTCTGCACCGGCCCGCATCTGCCCTCGACGGGTAAGCTCGGCAAGGCGTTCAAGCTGATGAAGGTTGCCGGCGCCTACTGGCGGGGCGATGCGAAGAACCAGCAGCTCCAGCGTGTCTATGCGACCTGCTGGGCGAACGAGAAGCAGCTTGCCGACTATCTCCACATGCTTGAGGAGGCGGAAAAGCGCGACCATCGCCGGCTCGGGCGCGAAATGGATCTCTTCCATCAGCAGGAAGAGGCGGCCGGCATGGTGTTCTGGCATCCCAAGGGCTGGACGCTCTATCGCACGCTCGAACGCTACATGCGATCGCGGCTCGATGCGGCCGGCTATGTCGAGGTGAAGACGCCGCAGCTCGTCGATCGCAAGCTGTGGGAGGCCTCGGGCCATTGGGAGAAGTTCCGCGAGAACATGTATATCGCGGAGAACGAGGAAGGCATCCGCGACTATGTTGCCGACCCGAAGCAGCGGATCTTCGCACTGAAGCCGATGAACTGCCCCTGCCATGTGCAGATTTATAACCAGAAGCTGACCAGCTATCGCGAGCTGCCGATTCGCATGGCCGAGTTCGGCTCATGCCATCGCTTCGAACCGGGCGGCGCGCTGCACGGCATCATGCGGGTGCGCAACTTCACGCAGGACGATGCGCATATCTTCTGCACGGAAGACCAGATCACGAGCGAAAGCACGTCGTTCTGCGATCTGCTGCAGCTCGTCTATCACGATCTCGGTTTCGACGAGATCGTCGTGCGCTTCGCCGACCGGCCGGCGACGCGCGCCGGCACCGACGCGATCTGGGACAAGGCGGAGAATGCCCTAAAAATTGCGGTCGAGGCCGCCGGTCTTACTTACGAGATGGCGCCGGGCGAAGGCGCGTTCTACGGGCCCAAGCTCGAGTTCCATCTGCGCGACGCGATCGGCCGATCCTGGCAATGCGGCACGCTGCAGGTCGATTTCGTGATGCCCGAGCGGCTCGATGCGACCTATATCGGCGAGGACGGACAGCGCCATCGTCCGGTCATGCTGCACCGGGCGATCATCGGCACGTTCGAGCGCTTCCTCGGCATAATGATCGAGAATTATGCCGGGCGGATGCCGTTCTGGCTGGCGCCGGTCCAGATCGTGGTCGCGACCATCACGGGCGATGCCGACGATTATGCAGGGGAGGTCTCGGCCGCCATGAAGGCCGCCGGCCTCAGGGTCGAAACCGACCTGCGGAACGAGAAGATCAACTACAAGGTTCGCGAGCATTCGCTTGCCAAGGTCCCGGTCATCGCCGTGGTGGGCAAACGCGAGGCGGAAGAGCGTAAGGTGGCTTTGCGCCGCCTTGGCGGCGACAAGCAAGAAATCCTTGCGCTCGATGAGGCCCTCAATAGACTTGAGGATGAGGCCGTATCGCCCGATCGACGGACGGCCGCCTGAGGGGAAATGGGGCCTTCCGCCCGCTTGGCGGGCGGCCTGCCGCCTGACCTGTTCCAGCAACAATAGGAGAAGTATCCATAGCCAGACCACCTTTTGCCCAAGCACCGCAGCGCGAGGGGCCGCGCATCAATCACGAAATCAATGCCCGGGAGGTAAGACTGGTCGGTGCGGACGGAGCCATGCTCGGCGTCGTACCGATCCGCGATGCGATCGCCCAAGCCGAAGATGCCGGGCTCGATCTGGTCGAGGTGTCGCCGAATGCGGCACCGCCGGTCTGCAAGATCCTCGATTTCGGCAAATTCAAATATGAAGAGCGCAAGCGCAAGCACGACGCGCGCAAGAAACAGCGCATCATCGAAGTCAAAGAAATCAAGATGCGTCCTGGTATCGACATTCACGATTACCAGGTGAAGATGCGTGCGATTCAGCGCTTCATCGAGGAAGGCGACAAGGTCAAGGTCACGATGCGTTTCCGCGGCCGCGAAATGGCGCACCAGGAACTCGGTCTCAAGGTTCTCGACCGCGTTCGGGGCGACATGGACGAAAAGGCCAAGGTCGAGCAGCTGCCGCGTCTCGAAGGGCGGCAGATGATCATGATCATGGCGCCCAAGTGATCGTTCGTGTGATCGATCGCGTGATCGGCGATGCGGGGGCCGATCCGTGATGCGCCGCCGCCCGGTCCGACGATCCCGACATGGAAATCTTTAACCTGGCGATCCGGTGAGCGAACCATGAGCGGGGCGCGCGAGCCGGATGTTCAGAACCCATCCAACCCGGCGGACGGTGGTGCGACGCTAACGGATCGCGCTGCCGCCCGCGTGGTTGCGCTGCCCGAGCGCCGGCCGGGTCTACCGGTGGGCGAACCGCCCGATGCGGACGTCGAAGGCGGCGACGGGGCCGGTTCGCCGGCAGCAACAGCCGGTTTCGTCCTCCCGTCGGCGCTCTCGATCCGCCCCTGGACGCCGCCGGTCAGCGGCGCGCTGGCGGCGATCTTCGGGGTCACCGCCCTCTTCAAAATGGCGTGGATCCTGGCGCCGCTGGCGATCGTCCTCGCGATTATCGCCGGCCTGCGCGGCCATCATGGCTGGGCGGTGATCGGCCTCGGCACGGCGATTGTGGGGCTGCTGATTTCGCCCTGGTTCTGGACCTTTCTCGGCCTCGCCTGGCTCTATCAGATGTGGGGCTGAGAGGGCCGTTTTCGGGCCCCGGCCAGGTACCCGGCCCGGCTTGCCATCGCGGCGAGCCCTCCTGTATAACCCGCGCGCCGTTTCTAGCGGCCACTGGGCCTGATTTACGGGCATGCCCAACCGCGCGGCGTTATCCAAGAAATCCAAGGACTTACAAATGCCCAAGATGAAGAGCAATTCGAGCGCCAAGAAGCGCTTCTCGTTTACCGGCACCGGTAAGGTGCGCATGAATCCGGCCAACAAACGCCACGGACTCGTCAAGCGTCCGCAGCAGATGAAGCGACAGACGCGGGGCACCGAGATCGTTGCCGATGTCGATGCACCGAATATCAAGCGATATCAGCTGCCCTACGGCGACAAGTTCCAGCGATAAGGAGCCCGGATCATGGCACGAGTAAAACGCGGCGTTACCACACACGCACGCCACAAGAAGATCGTCGACATGGCGGCCGGCTATCGCGGCCGTGCCGGCACGAATTTCCGCATCGCCATCGAGAAGGTCGAGAAGGGGCTGCAATATGCCTATCGCGACCGGCGCAATCGGAAGCGCGAGTTCCGCGCCTTGTGGATCCAGCGCATCAATGCGGGTGCGCGCGAGAACGGTCTCACTTACGCGAAGATGATGAACGGTCTGAAGCATGCCGGCATCGAGATCGATCGCAAGGTGCTGGCGGATCTGGCGGTGCGGGAACCGCACGCCTTCGCAGCTTTGGTGAAGCAGGCCGAGTCCGCTCTTCCGAAGGCCTCCCCCGCGAAAGCCGGTTGAGCCCGCTTTCGATATTGCGGCGTTCGTTTTTGTCGATGGCTCTGGCAGCGGGCCTGCTTGCTGCCGCCTGCGACAATTACGACGCCGATATCGAGGCGGTGCAGGCGGCGGAGTTTGCGCCGGGCAGCACCAACGCCGAATTCGCCAATGAACTCGCCGGCTCCGACGGCTCGGTCGAATGGTCGGCCGAGAAGGTCGACGGCCGCGAGGGTACGGTTCGGGTCATCGCCGACATCGAGCGGCCCTCGAGCTCGGGGCGGGCGCATGAAATCCGTTTCGAATATCTGCACGAGCGCGGCACCGCCCGGGTCCGGCTCGACCGCGCTTTGGTCGACGGGCGCGAACAGAACCTCCTTTCAGGCATGCTCAATCTGCTGCTGCTGCAGCTCGACTAGCCGCGATTCAGCGGTCGGACGGGAGCTCTGCAGCCGATTGACCCTCTTGCGGCGGCGCACTTATAGTCCGCCGCGATGTTTTTGGGGCCAAACGTGATGGATTTTCCGGCGGATCTGCGATTTACCGGCTTCTACGCAAGGATGCGGCCCGCCTCTTTCGGGCCGTGCCCGGCTTCGTCGCACTGACGGCCGACGGCACGGCGGAACAGAGGATCAGACGGGGGCCGATCCATGGCGATCGGCCCTTTTTTCATGAGACGGCCCCCAATCGTTGAACGGCAGATGCGATGACCGACTCCAGCAAAATCGACTACCCGGCGATCGAGGCGAAATGGATCGCAGCCGCTACGGCTGCGAACGATCCGCAGACGCTCGAAGCAATGCGCGTCGACGCGCTCGGCAAGAAGGGCGAGATCAGCCAGCTCATGAAGGGGCTGGGCGGGCTCGATCCCGATCAGCGCCGCGAGGCCGGATTGCAGCTCAATCGCGTCAAGGACGCGGTGCAGGCGGCGATCGAAACACGCCGCAACGCGCTCGACGAAAGCCAGCTCGAGGCGAAACTCGCGGCCGAACGCATCGACGTCACCTTGCCGGTCCGGCCGGAAACCGAAGGCAGGCTGCATCCGATCAGCCAGACCATCGACGAGATCGTCGCGATCTTCGGCGAGATGGGTTTCTCCGTCGCCGAAGGGCCGGACATCGAAGACGACTTCCACAATTTCACGGCGCTCAATATTCCGGCCGATCATCCGGCGCGCCAGATGCACGACACGTTCTATCTGGCCGCCGCGGACGGCAGCCGCCACGCCAACCCTATCGCGCATGCCAGCGAAGGGGAGTCTGGGGCAGCTCGTGCGAACACTAACAACGCCGACGCTGGCGGGGTTGGAGGGGCGGCCGCCAGCGTCGGCGAACTTCTGTTACGCACCCATACGTCGCCGGTGCAGATCCGGCACATGAAGGATCGGCCACCGCCGATCCGCATCATCGCGCCGGGCCGCACCTACCGGAACGACAGCGACATGACGCATACGCCGATGTTCCATCAGGTCGAAGGGCTGGTGATCGACGAGACGACGCATATGGGCCATCTCAAGGGCTGCCTCGTCGATTTCTGCCGCGCGTTTTTCGGCATTCCCGATCTGCCGCTGCGCTTCCGGCCGAGCTTCTTTCCGTTCACCGAACCCTCGGCCGAAGTCGATATCGGCTGCTCGCGCAAGGGCGGCGAACTGAAACTCGGCAATCACGGCGACTGGCTCGAGATTCTCGGCTGCGGGATGGTGCATCCGAAGGTGCTGGAAATGGTCGGCATCGACCCGACCCGCTATCAGGGCTTTGCTTTCGGCATGGGGATCGAGCGTATCGCGATGCTGAAATACGGCATCCCGGATCTGCGCACCTTCTTCGAGGGCGATCTGCGCTGGCTTCGCCATTACGGGTTCTCACCGCTCGATGTGCCGTCGCTGACCGGGGGCATCGCGCGATGAAGTTCACGCTCGACTGGCTGAAAAAGCATCTCGCAACCGATTCCGATGTCGAAGCGATCGGCGCGAAACTGACTGCGCTCGGGCTCGAGGTCGAAGGCATTGAGGATCGCGCGAAGGAACTCGCTGCGTTTACGGTTGGTTATGTGACCGAGGCGAAGCCGCATCCCAATGCCGACAAATTGCGCGTCTGCATGGTCGATACCGGCAACGGCATCGTTCAGGTGGTGTGCGGCGCGCCGAATGCGCGCACCGGCATGAAGGGCGTGTTCGCGGCCGTCGGTACGCATATCCCCGGCACCGGGCTCGATCTCAAGAAGGGCGTTATCCGCGGCGTCGAATCGAACGGCATGCTCTGTTCGGCGCGCGAGATGGGTCTCGGCGACGATCACGATGGTATCATCGATCTGCCCGCCGATGCGCCGGTCGGCGCGCCGTTCGCGAAAGTCATGGGGCTCGACGATCCGGTGATCGATATCGCGGTCACGCCCGATCGCGCCGATTGTCTCGGCGTCGCCGGCGTGGCGCGCGATCTCGCCGCCGCCAATGCGGGAAAAATCATTCCCTTCGACAAATCGCCGATCGCTGGAAGCTTCGTGAGCCCGGTCAAATGGCGCATCGATCTGCCAGGCGACCCCACGGCCTGCCCCTATGTCGCGGGGCGTTACTTCCGCGGCCTCAAGAACGGGCCGAGCCCGAAATGGCTGCAGGAGCGGCTGCTGGCGATCGGCCTTCGGCCGATCTCGGCGCTGGTCGATATCACCAATTTCGTGACCCACGATCTCGGCCGGCCGCTTCACGTGTTCGATGCGAAGAAGCTCGCGGGCGATCTGACGATGCGCTTTGCGAAGCAGGGCGAAAAAGTCCTGGCGCTCGACGGGCACGAGTACACGCTCGATCCCTCGATGACCGTGATTGCGGATGCAAACGGCCTGCACGGTATCGGCGGCATCATGGGCGGCGAGGAGAGCGGCTGCACCGACGACACGACCGAGATGTTCCTCGAGGTCGCTTTGTTCGATGCCGGCCGCACCGCGCGCAGCGGCCGCGCGCTCGGCATCGAGAGCGATGCGCGTTACCGGTTCGAGCGCGGGCTCGATCCGCAGTCGGCGCTCTGGGGTCCGGAAGTCGCAGCGCGGCTTGTGCTTGAGCTCTGCGGCGGCGAGGCGAGCGAGGTGGTCACTGCCGGCACGTTGCCGAAATGGCACCGCCGCATCGAATTCCGGCCGGCGCGTATCGCGGCACTGGGTGGCGTTGCCATTGCCGAGGACGAGGTGCTCGCGATCCTGCGCGCGCTGGGCTTCGTCGTGACGCCCTTGCGCGAAACGCGCGGCGAGCGGTTCGATGTCGACGTGCCGTCCTGGCGCCAGGATGTCGAGGGCGAAGCCGACATTGTCGAAGAAATCGTGCGGGTCGCCGGATACGATCGCATCCCCGCGATGTCGCTACCGCGTCTCGCGGCGCTGCCCGAACCCGCGGTCACGCCGGCGCAGAAGCGCGCCTCGATGGCGAAGCGCCTGCTCGCCACGCGTGGGCTGATGGAGGCCGTCACCTGGTCGTTCATGCCGCAAGCCGCGGCGCGTCTGTTCGGCGGCGGCGATCTCTTGCTTGCCAATCCGATCAGCGCCGATCTCGACGCGATGCGACCTTCGATCCTGCCCAATCTCCTGATGGCGGCGCAGCGCAATGCCGCGCGCGGTTTCGGCGACGTCGCCTTGTTCGAGGTTGGCCCGCAATATGCCGATGCGACGCCGAAGGGCCAGTCGCTGGTCGCAACGGGCCTGCGCGTGGGTGCGAGCGGTCAGCGCCACTGGCAGCAGAAGCCGCGCGCGGTCGATGCGTTCGATGCGAAGGGCGATGCGACCGCACTGCTCGCTGCACTCGGCGCGCCGGTCGACAATCTCCAGGTCACGACCGATGCGCCCGGCTGGTATCATCCGGGCCAGTCCGGCGTGTTGCGGCTCGGGCCGAATGTGATCGCGCATTTCGGGACGCTGCATCCGCGCGTTTTGAAGGCGCTCGACGTGAAGGGACCGGCGGTCGCCTTCGAACTCTTCCTCGATCGCGTGCCCGAGCCGCGCGCGAAGGGAACGGCGCGGCCGCCGCTGAAGGCATCGCCTTATCAGGCGGTCGAACGCGATTTCGCCTTCGTCGTCGATCGCGATGTGGCCGCCGACAAATTGCTGCGTGCGGCGAAGGGTACCGACAAGGCGCTGATCCGGCAGGTCTCGATCTTCGACCTGTTCGAGGGCGCTGCGATGGGTGCCGGCAAAAAGTCGATCGCGATCGCGGTCACGCTGCAGGCCGACGATCGCACGCTGACCGACGAGGAGATCGAGGCGGTCGCCGCGAAGATCGTCGCCGCGGTGACGAAGGCGACGGGGGCGACGCTACGGGGCTGACCCTTACCCGATTTTGCGCGTTGTGCGACTCGTCTACTCCGAATCCCGGTTTTCTGTCATTGCCGGGCTTGACCCGGCAATCCACGGAACAGTTGGGTTCGGTGTAAGCAATGACGGCCAGATGCGGCGGCACGGTGGATCGCCGGATCAAGTCCGGCGATGACGAAGTGAATGTGGTTACGGCATTCCGGCTTCCTCAATCGTCGCACTCCGTTCGCGAACCGCTGCACGGCAGAGCCGCGCCATCCGGTACGCGGCATCCGTTCTGAGGCGGGTGTCGCGGCTTTGTGGTTATGCGCGGCTCCGCTATGTCAACGGGCGCCGCGGCTTTGCAGGTTGCATGGCATCCGCCATGCGGGCCCGGTTTCGGTGGGCTGCCGGCCCGGCGGATTGATTCGCATACCGGGTCTTGGGGTGGATGGCGCGGCTCAGCGATGCAGCGAATCCGTTGCCGAAAGGGATGAGCGCGGCTTCCATGGAACCGCCCCCGTTTCCGGGGTTTCGTCTGGCGTTCGGCAGAGGTATTAACGCATATTACGCAATAACGGTCAACATAAAAATGACCCGCCGGCATCCGCCATAGCCGATGGGCCCGCGACACGCTCCCGCCAGTGCACACGCAATAGACCATAAATCAGACATAGCGCTACTGTAACGGGTATACGCAACCAGGAGGAGTTCAGATGCGGCCTGTTGCGCGGTGGATGTTTGTAGCAATCGTGATCGCGCTGTCGTGGAGCCCGGCAGTCGCCGACGACTTGCCAGTGATGGGATCGTCGCCACGCTTCTGGCGAAATGCCGATGCAAACTGCCTGTAGTTGGCAAGAGTTGTTGAAGTGATGCCAGCGGAACTGCTGCCGCCGGTGTCGTGACTCAGATCTTCATATCCGATCAACCCGAGCATCACATACTTCGCGCTGTCGGAAAGATCGTTGCGCGATTCGATTGCCTCGTTCGCTTCGACGAAGGTGGAGTAGGGGATGGCATAGGGCGGCAGTGTCGCGCTTTCGGCGCCGCGCTGTGCTGCGAGGACCCGCTGCTGCGTCTGACGGGCACCTTCGGTCCGATCGGCAAGAGCTTCCGGTGACAGAGATGCCAGGTCTTTATCGCTCAACCGCGTCGGCTGAACCTGTGCATCCCTATGAGCGTCTGCCGAACTGTCCGACGGTGTGGTCTGCGCGATCTGCGTGCCGTCGGCCTTGCGCAGTCGGTTGTCCTGAGGCTTGAGCGGCACACTGGACGATGCCGCATCCCGCGCCATCGGATTCTTGGCAACCGCGTGCCCGGCATCGTAGCCGGCGATCGGCATGCCGGGCACCCGTGTCGCGTGGCCGGTCGGGACGAGCGGGGTGCGCGCCGACGGCGGCTGTATCGTGCCTCCTGCGCGGTCGTCCGTGTTCGCTGGGGCGCGCGCCGGCTGCACGGGGATGGTCCGCGCGGCAGGATCGCAGGTGCGATGCATCGGCGACGAGTAACGCCGCATCGCATGGTTATGGTTGATGTGCGCGCTCTGCGTGATGGCATCATGCAGCGGGTGTTTCTTCTCGTAGACCATGCCTTTCGCTTCGGATTCGGCATCGCCGGGCGATAGATCGAGCGCGGGCGGCGGCCCGAATTCATCGTCGTCTTCGCGCTCCCAGGGCGCGCGGGCGATTTTGTTGCTGTTGGCGGGGGCGTTGAAGCCGGATACCGGCCGGTTCGGATTCGAAACTTTCAGGCGTCGGTCGACGCACGCCATAATTCTTCTCCGTCAAAATGTCGTTGAGCGGGGGGCGGGGTTTGGGATGGGTTTTGGGGCTCAAAGCCCATCCCGGCCAAACTACCGCAATATTAACGCATATTACGCAATAATTGTCAATTAAACTCGAGCAACGTGCCCGTACCCTCGGTCAACAGCGCATGGACCCGCCGAGCCGTTGCGAGCCGTGCCTCGAGTGCCGGCCGTTCGCCGAGTGCGTGTTCGCCGATCAGGGCGAGATAGGCGAGACGCGCGCGCGTGATGGCATCCGGTCCGCGCACGCCCATCGCCGCGAACAGCTCTTCGAGATAATCGAGCCGGGCGCGATCGACCCGGGCGACCGCGGCCAACGCCTCGGGATCGGTCCGCGCCCAGAGCCGGATTGCCGGTTCGGGGCTCGCCGCCCCCTCGCGCGCGACCGTTTCCATCAAGGCCCAGAGCCGCGCCGATCCGCTGCCGCCCGCTGCCTCGACCCGGTCGACGACGCCCATCGCGGCTTTGGTTTCCCAATGCGCCAGCAGCGCCGCGAGCAGCGCCGGCCGGTCGGCGAAATGGTGATAGAAGCTGCCCTTGGTCGCACCGAGCCGGCGGGCCAGCGCCTCGATCCCGACGGCATCCGGCCCGCTTTCGGCCAGCAGCCGCAGGGCGGCTGCGATCCAGTGAGCGGGCCCGTGACGGGTCGGTCGTGCCATGATCGCAACATAACATACGGTAGAGCATTTTATCTATCTAACAACATACATACGATACCGTATGTATGTTGCCGCGATCGGAAACACAGTTGCCGATGGCGCCGGGCAATGTCGCCGCAGCCCGCAAAGACCGTCCGGGAACTCGTTGCGGGGAAGCCCGGCCTTCCCTATGTTCCAGCGGCCTCGCGGGCCGATGCTCCGAGGCTACTCCCGGTAACCCGGTTTCGCGACCCGATCCAACCGGCCAACCCGATTCGACGATCCGAACCGAACGCAGCAGACCCCGAAGCCGCCTCACCGCCGAGCCTTGCCCGAACTGACATGACCGACCTCGCGCATATCCGGAATTTTGCGATCATCGCGCATATCGATCACGGCAAGTCGACGCTGGCCGATCGACTGATCCAGCGTTGCGGCGGGCTCACCGCGCGCGAGATGAAGGAGCAGGTGCTCGATTCGATGGATCTCGAGCGCGAGCGCGGCATCACCATCAAGGCGCAGACAGTCCGGCTCGATTACACCGCGAAGAACGGCGAGACCTATGAGCTGAACCTCATGGACACGCCCGGCCATGTCGACTTCGCCTACGAAGTCTCGCGCTGTCTTGCCGCCTGTGAAGGCTCGCTGCTGGTGGTCGATGCCAGCCAGGGCGTCGAGGCGCAGACCCTCGCCAATGTCTATCAGGCGATCGAACATAATCACGAGATCGTTCCGGTCCTGAACAAGATCGATCTGCCGGCGGCCGAGCCGGAGCGGATCCGTCAGCAGATCGAGGACGTGATCGGGCTCGATGCGTCGGACGCGGTGCTGATCTCGGCCAAGACCGGCCTCGGCATCGACGACGTGCTCGAAGCCTTGGTCAACCGGCTGCCGGCGCCCAAGGGCGATCGCGATGCGCCACTGAAGGCGATGCTGATCGACAGCTGGTACGATTCCTATCTCGGCGTCATCGTGCTGGTGCGCGTCCATGACGGCGTCATGAAGCCGCACATGAAAGTGCGGATGCTGCAGACCGGGGCGTCGCACGAGGTCGAGCAGGTCGGTATCTTCACGCCGAAAATCGTTCGCGTGTCCGAGCTCGGGCCGGGCGAAGTCGGCTTCATCACCGCCGGCATCAAGCATGTCGCCGATTGCCAGGTCGGCGATACGATCACCGAAGAACGTCGCCCGACCGCGAAGGCCCTGCCGGGTTTCAAACCCTCGGTGCCGGTCGTGTTCTGCGGCCTCTTTCCCGTCGATGCCGCCGATTACGAGCGGCTGCGCGACAGCCTCGCAAAACTGCGGCTCAACGATGCGAGTTTCCAGTACGAGCCGGAAACCTCGGCCGCACTCGGTTTCGGCTTCCGCTGCGGCTTTCTCGGGCTGTTGCATCTCGAGATCATCCAGGAACGGCTGGATCGCGAATTCGATCTCAATCTGATCACGACCGCGCCGTCGGTTGTCTATCGCGTGCATCTTACCGACGGGTCGGTAAAGGAGCTGCACAATCCGGCCGACATGCCGGAGACAATGCGGATCGAAAAAATCGAGGAGCCGTGGATCCGCGCGACGATCCTGGTGCCCGACGAGCATCTCGGATCGATCCTCAAACTATGCGAAGACCGCCGCGGCGAGCAGGTCGAGCTCACCTATGCCGGCAGCCGCGCGATGCTGATCTATCGCCTGCCGCTGAACGAGGTGGTGTTCGATTTCTATGACCGGCTGAAATCGGTCAGCCGCGGCTATGCCAGTTTCGACTATCAGATCGACGAGTATCGCGAGGGCGACCTGGTGAAGCTCTCGATTCTGGTGAACGCGGAACCGGTCGATGCGCTCGCCTGCATCGTGCATCGCAATTATGCCGAGCAGCGCGGCCGCTCGCTCTGCACCCGACTCAAGGATCTCATTCCGAGGCAGCTCTTCAAGATCGCGATCCAGGCGGCAATCGGCGGCAAGGTGATCGCGCGCGAGACTGTCGCGGCGCTGCGCAAGGACGTGACCGCGAAATGCTATGGCGGCGACGTGTCGCGCAAGCGCAAGCTGCTGGACAAGCAGAAAGAGGGCAAGAAGCGGATGCGGCAGTACGGCAATGTCGAGATTCCGCAATCCGCCTTTCTCGCCGCGCTCAAGATGGGCGACGGCTAGCGCGTCTGCGGTTTTCTATCGCGACTTGAAATAGCGGCGCTTCGAATCGGCGTGCCGGCGCCGTCTGCGCAGCAATGCGAGCAGCAGACCGGGGATGCCGAGCACGACCCATGCCGGCAAGTCGAGCACCGTCCTGGTGCCGTTCCAGAACCCGATCGAGAGATTGCGTTCGATCGCCGCCTGAAACCCATGCAGGCTGTTCTGGTGCAGATTGAACCAGAGCTGATAGGCGGAAAGAATGTTCCATCGGTCGGTCGCGAGCCACAGATAGGCTTCCCGCGCGAGCAGAGCCAGCGCAGCCGCAATCAAAAGCCAGCCGATGAGCCGGAGAAAGAACATCCGGCAATCCCCCTTGGCAGCCGCGCCCGGAAGGCAGCGCGGCCAGGTCGGCAACCTTAGTGGATCGCCTGCGCCGCCGTCACCCCTGCCGCGCACCTGCGGTAAAAATCCGGAAAGGGCAGGCGGCGATCAGGCGGTTTCGCTGGCCCAGGGCGCCAGTGGCGTCGTGTCGTCGGGCACCTTCGTGCCGCGCTCGACGGCCGGTCGTGCGCCGATTTTCTTCAGCCAGCGGGTCAGATGCGGATAGTTCTCGTCGCGAAACCCATACGTCTTGGGGTTGTCCGCCCAGGGAAAGGTTGCGATGTCGGCGATCCCGTATTCCTCGCCGGCGAGATACGGGCTCTCGCGCAGCCGCAGATCGAGCACGCCCAAGATCCGGTCGCATTCCTTGTAGAAGCGCTCGACCGCGCGCGGGTTGGGCGGATCGGCATGCATGAAATGCCAGAGCTGGCCCAGCATCGGGCCGACATGGCCCATCTGGAACATGATCCATTGCAGGGTGCGATAGCGCAGCGCCGGATCGGTTGGATTGAACCGGCCGCTCTTCTCGGCGAGATACAGCAAGATCGCGCCGGATTCCGCCAGCACGGTATCGTTTTCGGTATCGCGGATCACCGGAATCCGTCCGTTCCCGTTCATCGCCAGAAAAGTCGGGTGACGCTGGTCGCCCTTGCCGAGCCGGATCCGGATGGCGCGATAAGGCAGCCCGGTTTCCTCCAGCATGATCGATATCTTGTGCCCGTTCGGGGTGCGCGCCGCCGTGTAGAGCTCGATCATGCCGTCTCCGTCTGAATGGGCTTAATGCGGCCCGAAGGAAGCGAGGCGACCTTACGCAAATTTCGATGACCGGGCGACCGGCGCCAGCGTCGCAGCCACCTTGTGCGATGCGGTTGCAGAACCAAAGCAGGTAGTATCTAGTAACCGGTAACCTGAAACCATCGTTCGGAGCCCTGCCATGTCCCGCCCGCGTATCGATAGCCCCTGCCCCATGGACCGGCTGCTCCGGCTGCTGACCGGGCCCTGGACCACATACCTGCTCTGGGTTTTGTCCGCCAACGGCCCGACCCGGTTCGGCGAGCTGAAGCGGCGCGTGCCCGGCATTTCCGCCAAGGTTCTGACCGACCGGCTGCGCATGCTGGAACAGGCAGGCGTCATCTACCGTGAATACGAAGAATCGATTCCGCCGAAGGTGACATACGGGCTTGCGCAGCGCGGTCAGGAACTGCGTTCGGTGCTCGACGGTCTGAACGCGATCGCGCGGCGCTGGTCGGAGCAGGACCAGAACGCGGGTGCGCGGGCGACCGCGGCGGAGTAGTGCCGGTGCTGTCGCGCGGAATCGGCGATCGCCGGTCTTAGCCGGCCCGCGCCCAGAGACGTTCGGTCAGCATTCCGACCTTGTCCTCGATCGCCTGCGCGGCATCGAGACAGAGATCCTCGCGAAAGCGCGGCCCGACGATCTGCACACCCATCGGCACGCCGTCATGCAGCCCGGTCGGCACGGCCGCCGCCGGCAGTCCCAGCAGGTTGACGGCATAGAGCATGCTCTGCTCGTCGAGCATCTGCCGCATGCGTTCGATGCCGCTTCGGTAGTCGCCCTGCGGAAATGGCGGCATCTGCGAGACCGGTGCGAGCACCAGCGGATAGCGTTCGAGGAACCCGTTCCATTCGCGCAGCAGCCGCGTGCGATCGGCGAGGGCGCGCGTATAGGCCGGCAGATCGATCGCGGGCGTATCGCGATCGTAATTGTCGATCACCTGATTGACGTCGTCGGAGCCGTATTCGCGAATGGCGCCGCGCATCACGCTGCGCAGATCGGTGTTGAGCAGCGTGCGCCACAGCGCGGCGATCTCGGCGACCAAAGGCGGATCGATTGCCTCGACCGCATAGCCGGCATTCGAGAGATGGCCAGCCGCTTCGTCGATCGCCGCGGCGACGGCGGGATGGCATGCGAAACCCGCCGGTGTTTTCGTCACCGCGACGCGGATCGGTTTCGGCAAAGACGGTCCTTCGAGCGGTGCCGGTACCCACCAGGGATCGCGATGATCGGGCGCCGCCATCGCGGCGAGACCGAGCCGCACGTCGCGCACCGTGCGGGCGATCGGGCCCTGCACGCTCATCAACTGCAGCGAGGGCGGGCGTTCGTCGCCGGCGCCCGGGTTAAAAGCCGGCACGCGGCCGAGCGAAGGCCGGATCGTCGCGACGCCGCAGGCATAAGCGGGGTAACGCAGCGAGCCGCCGAGATCGTTGCCATGCGCGATCGTGCCGATGCCGAGCGCGACCGACGCCGATGCGCCGCCGGACGAACCGCCCGGCGTCACATCCTTGTTCCAGGGATTGAGCGTGCGGCCGCGCAGCGGATTCTCGGTGAACCAGCGCAGCGAAAACTCGGGCGTGTTGGTGCGGCCGATCACGATCGCGCCGGCCTTCAGCAGATTGGAGACGACGGCGGAATCGTCGGGCGCGATCTTGCCGGCGAAGGCGACGACGCCGTTGGTGTTCGGCACGCCCTTCTGGTCGACATTCTCCTTGATCGTGACCGGCACGCCGTGGAGGACGCCAAGCTGATCGCCGGCCTTCTGCGCGTTGTCGGCGCGGTCGGCTGCGGCGAGTGCTGCCTCCGACAGATCGAGCGTGACTGCATTGACCGATGCGTTGACCGCCTGCATCCGTTCGATCGCAGCTTCGACAGCAGCACGAGCCGTCAAACGCCGCGCGCGGATCGCGGCTGCGGTTTCGACCGCGCCCAGTTTCCAGATCTCGGGATTTGCCATGATGCGCCTGCCTGAAAATTCAGGGGCGGAGCATAGCCAAATGAAATGTCGGCGCGAGGGAAAACGAACCGCGGCCAATCCGGCCGCGGTCCGCAACGATAACGTGGAACGATCAGGCCGCGCGTTCGCGGCCGAGCCAGCGCCAGACGCCGCCGCCCAGGATCGCGCCACCGAGCGGTGCAACCCAGAACAGCCAGAGCTGCTCGAGCGCAAGGCCGCCGGCAAACAGGGCAGGCCCCGTGCTGCGCGCCGGATTGACCGAGGTGTTGGTGACCGGAATGCTGATCAGATGGATCAAGGTCAGCGCGAGGCCGATCGCGAGCGGTGCAAAGCCGGCCGGTGCGCGTTTGTCGGTCACGCCGAGAATGATCAGCACGAAGAACATCGTGAGAAGAACTTCGGCAACCAGTGCCGCGAGCAGCGAATAGCCGTCGGGTGAATGCGCCCCATAGCCGTTGGACGCGAACCCGGCCGTGACGTCGAACCCCGCTTTGCCGCTCGCGATCACGTAAAGCACGGCCGCGGCCGCGATCGCGCCGGCGACCTGTGCGATCCAGTAGGGCAGGATCTGGCGCGCCTCGAAGCGGCCACCGGCCCAGAGGCCGAGCGTCACCGCGGGATTGAAATGGCCGCCGGAGATATGGCCGACGGCATAGGCCATCGTGACGACCGTCAGACCGAAGGCGAGTGCGACGCCGGCAAAGCCGATCCCGAGTTCGGGCACGGAAGCGGCCAGGACAGCACTGCCGCAGCCGCCGAAGACGAGCCAGAACGTGCCGAAAAATTCGGCGCCGAGTTTTTGAAGCGTTGGCATGAAGGACCCCCTAAAGCTGAGACGGTTTGGGCCGAATCAGTGCGTCGGATTCTGCGCGCGCGCCGGAGCGAAATCAATGTCGCGGCCACGGGATGGAAGCGAGGCGCGACGCGACGAAGCGGATATCGGGACAAAGGTGCGAGCGCGACCCGGTAAAAGGCAGGTGGCGCGATTCGTTGCTTTGGCGGGTCTATTTGGGTAGCGTCCCGCCGCCGGCCGGGCACTTTCGGGTGTTCGGCCGGGTCATGGTCGAGGAGGGGTGGCCGAGCGGTCGAAGGCGCACGCCTGGAATGCGTGTAAGGGTCAAAAGCCCTTCGTGGGTTCAAATCCCACCCCCTCCGCCAGACCGCCGAATACGTTCTTTGACGCGCCATATTATCCTACGAACGGCTTGCTCTTCAGAAATCTCTCGATATTGGGGATGTGAAAGTCGGTATAGAGACTATTGTTACGTGAAACTGACTGGGATTCAGTCTCAAACGCTTAGGGCGAGGCGCTATGCCGCTTTTCACGACCACTAATTATCCGGTCAACGCGCTTATTGAAGACATTGATCTCGGCAAGATCGGTCTTCCCGAGTTACAGCGGCCGTTTGTGTGGCCGAACGTCAATGTCCGTAACCTGTTCGATTCCCTCTATCGGGGCTACCCGGCTGGTTTCTTACTGTTCTGGGACACGGGAGCAGATGCGGGTTTGAAAGGCATTGGAGTTAAGAACGACCAAGCTGTGCCCAAGCTCGCCATCGTGGACGGGCAGCAGCGGCTGACCTCGCTCTATGCCGTCATGAAGGGCGCGGAAGTCCTACGCGCCAATTTCAGGAAGGAACGTATAAGGATAGCGTTCAACCCGCTGTCGGAGCGGTTTGATGTCGCCGATGCGCCGATCCTAAAGGATAAGTCCTATATTCCAGATATTTCCGTAATCTGGCAGCCAGGAACTGACCTGTTCGAGATAGCGGACGGCTATATCAAAGGCTTATCGGAAGTCCGAGAACTCACATCCGACCAGATCAGGCGCGCCAAAAGCGCAATCGGTCGCTTGCAGAAACTTCCAGACTTTCAGTTTGTGGCGCTTACGCTCTCATCGACGGTCGATGCTCAAACCATCGCTGATGTGTTCGTCCGTATCAATGGCGAAGGGAAGAAGCTCAACCAATCCGACTTCATCATGACATTGATGTCAGTATTCTGGGATCAGGGTCGAGCCGAATTGGAAGCGTTTGCGATGCAGGCAACGCGGCCCTCTGATGGTCAGGCCTCGCCCTTCAACTATTTCATCAAGCCCGCGCCCGACCAGATGCTGCGTGCTACTGTGGGCGTTGCGCTGAAGCGCGCACGCCTTGCCAATGTCTATAGCGTCCTGCGCGGCAGGGACGCGCAAACTGGGATCGACAATCCCGATCGCCGTGCCGAGCAGTTCGCTCTGATGCAAATGGCGCAAAAACACGTTCTAAACCTCAGCAACTGGCATCACTTCCTGGGTAGCCTCACGCTGGTGGGATATCGCGGCGAGAAGATGATAAGCTCGCAGGCGGCTATCATCTTCAGCTACGTCCTCTACCTAATCGGCGCGACCGAGTATGGCATCGATAAAACACGAATTCGGCAAGTTATAGCCGAATTTTTCTTTATGGCCGCGCTGACCGGACGCTACACCAATTCACCAGAAACGCGCTTTGAAGCCGATCTGGGAATGATCCGAGATTTGGCTGATGGGGGTGCATTTCTCGCAAAACTTCGGGAGATATCCGCGACCGCACTGACCAGCGATTATTGGGCGATCACCCTGCCGAGCCAACTGGCAACTTCGGCGGCGCGCAGCCCTTCGCTGTTCGCTTATCAAGCCGCGTTGATAAAACTAGATGCGAACGCGCTCTACAGCCCCATGAAAATCGCCGCATTGGTCGATCCTGCGGTGAAAGGAACCAAGGTGGCTTTCGAACAGCACCATCTGTTTCCACGGGGTTATCTAGAGGATAACGGTATCACGGATCTCAAGCGGATCAATCAGATCGCCAATTTCGCGCCTGTTGAATGGCCTGACAATATCAGGATTGGCAAGAAGCCGCCGGCCGAATATGTGCCGCCGCTCGATCACAAGCTGACAGCCGCCCAGCGTGACCAGATGTATGGATGGCATGCATTGCCGCATCTGTGGTGGGAACTTCCCTATGACGAATTCTTGGTGCAGCGCCGTGTACGCATGGCGAGCGTGATCCAGCAGGCTTGGGAACTGCTGACTATAGGCGCGCCGCCAGCACCGGAATTGCCGCCAATTGCCATTAACGAGTTAATTTCAGGCGGTGAGACGGACGCTGTGGAATTCAAATCAACGCTTCGTACGAATCTGCATACTGCGCAAGTGGACGAGAAGATCCACCTGTCCGCGCTGAAGACGATAGCAGCATTTCTGAACGCCAAGGGCGGCACATTGCTCGTCGGCGTGGCGGATAACGGGGAAGTGCTAGGTCTTGATGCAGATGGATTTCCCAACGAGGATAAGATGGGGCTTCATCTCGTCAATCTGGTCAAGGACCGCATTGGAGAGGTGTTCTTGCCCTACGTTCATCCACATTTTGAAGACAAGGACGAGCATCAGGTGTTTGTTATCCGCTGTGAGAAGGGGCCGAAGGCCGCTTTTGTAAAAGACGGAAACTTGCAGCGATTTTTCGTGCGAGGCGGCAATGCGACTATCGAACTAACAGGCGCGTCGGTGACCGAGTACGTTAAGCAACGGTTTGGATAGCCTTAGCTCCATGCAAAGGCAACGACGGACGTCGACATGTCACCGGCGATCTCTCTCCCCAATCATAGAGTTAAGGCGTAAAAGTACTTCTCATCACTATCTGCACGTCCCGCCAGACCGGTCGATTGCGCATCATGATCGCCCGTCGGGTATGTCGATATCGGGGCGCCCTGTAGAAATCCGACGTCGCGCAACGGCGGGATGTGGTCGGGCGGCGGACTAACATCGTCCGAACGGGTGCGTCGACCCGGTTGCCGGATGTCGTTTCCTGAACGGAAGGAAAGCGTCGCACCATGACCCGAGAGGCTGTTTCTGCCATGTCGCCGGGTGACGCCGTTCTGGCGCGCGAGCGGACCGATCCGCTGCTGCAGCCTTTGCAGATCCGGCATCTCCGGTTGCGCAACCGCGTGATGAGCACGAGCCATGCCGCCGGCCTCGAGGAAGACGGCATGCCGGCGGAGCGCTATCAGCTTTATCACGAGGAGAAGGCGCGTGGCGGGCTTGCGCTCACCATGTTCGGCGGTTCGTCGAACGTGGCGCCGGATTCGCCCAACGTGTTCCGCCAGCTCAATGTCGGCGATGACCGCGTCATTCCCTATCTGCAGAACTTCTCGGCGCGGGTTCACGCGCATGGCGCGGCGCTGATGTGCCAGATCACGCATCTCGGCCGGCGCGGCGATGCGCTGGTCGACTCCTGGCTGCCAACGATCGCGCCCTCGCGGGTGCGCGAGACAATGCATCGCAATTTTCCGCGCGAGATGGACGAGCACGATATCGCCCGGGTTGTGACGGCGTTCGGCGATGCGGCGGTGCGCTGCAAGGAAGGCGGGCTCGACGGACTCGAGACCTGCGCCGGTGGCCATCTGATCGGTCAGTTTTTCTCGCCCGACACGAATCGGCGGACCGACCGGTTCGGCGGTTCGGTCGAGAACCGCGCCCGCTTCGCCCTGATGGTCCATGAGGAAATCCGCCGCCGGGTCGGCGACGATTTCGTCGTCGGCATCCGCATGGTTGTGGATGAAGGGATCGGCGGCGGCGTGACGCGCGAGGATGCGCTCGCGACCGCGCATATGCTCGAGCGCGCCGGCACGATCGATTTCTTCAATTGCATCTACGGCCGCATGGATACCGAGCTGGCGCTGGCCGAAGACAATATGCCCGGCATTACCGAGCCGATTGCGCCGTTCCTGGCTGCGATCGGTGCGTTCCGCCGCGAGGTGTCGCTGCCGGTCTTTCATGCCGCGCGCATCCTCGATGTGGCGACGGCGCGCCATGCCATCCGCGATGGCATGCTCGATATGGTCGGTATGACGCGCGCCCATATCGCCGATCCGCAGATCGTCAACAAGATCAGGAACGGCGAAGAGGAACGCATCCGGCCCTGCTTCGGTGCCTCGCATTGCATCTACAAGAAGCCGTCCTGCATCCATAACCCGGCCTCGGGTCGCGAGACCGAATTGCCGCAGCGCATCGAGCGATCGGCGACACCCGGCCGCAAGATCGTGATTGTGGGCGGCGGGCCGGCCGGTCTCGAGGCCGCGCGCGTCGCAGCCGAGCGCGGTCATTCTGTCCTGCTGTTCGAAGCGGCGGCTGCGCCCGGCGGTCAGATCCTGACGGCGATTCGCGCGCGGGCCAGGCGCGATCTCATTGCGATCGTCGACTGGCGCGTAGCGGAAATCGCGCGGCTCGGCGCGATTATGCGACTTAATCATTATGCCGAGCCGGAAGACGTGCTGGCCGAGCAACCCGACACCGTGCTCATCGCGACCGGCGGTATTCCCGATCTCGACTGGCTCGATGGCGCCGAACATTGCTCGAGCGTCTGGGGGGTGTTGGATGGCAGTCCGCCATCCGGCCAGGACGTGCTGGTCTTCGACGGCACCGGGCGGCATGAGGCGATTTCCTGCAGCGATCATCTGGTGGAAGCCGGCTGCACGGTGACGCATGTCACGCCCGACGATCGGGTCGCGATCGAGATGGGCTATACCGAGCGCGTCGTCTATCGGAAGCGCTTGTACGAGCGCGGCGTCGAAATCGTCTGCGACCGCCGCCTGACGAAAGTCGAACCCGAGCGCAACCGCCTGCGCGCAACGCTGGTCAACGAACTGACCGGCGCCGTCGAAACGCGCAGCGTCGACAAAATCATCGTCGAACATGGCACGACGCCGGTCGACGAACTCTTTCACGCGCTGCGCGGCCAATCGGTCAATGACGGCGTGACCGATATCGCGGCATTGCTTGCGGGGCGCAGCCAGCGGAAAGCGGCGGTGCCGGCGGACCGCGGCTTCGACCTGCACCGGATCGGCGATGCTGTCGCGAGCCGGTCGATCCACGCGGCGATCTACGATGCGCTGCGGCTGTGCGCTGTAATGTGAATCTGGGCGTGATGTTGGACTGAGCGGCGACGGCGAAAAGCGCCGCGGCTAAATGGAAAAAGCGGGGGCGGCGGACAAAGAGACCGCCGCCCCTCGTTACATCAGGTCTGGGCTAGATCGGCTCCGGGCCGATCAGCCGCCAGCCTGCACTTCGTTCGCGAGCGTCTCGTAACGCTCGCTGACGGCGGGATCCAGCCCCTTGAAGTAGAGGCTGCCGTCGAGCACCTTTTGGGGATCGGCAAAACCGAGTTCCGCAAGCCGTTCCTCGGCCAGGAGCTCGTAGGCCTTTGCGTTCGTCGAACCGTAACCGAAATTGTCGATAATCCATGCGCCGGATTCCGGTGCGGTCCAGGCATTGATCAGATCGTAACAGGCATCGATGTTCTTCGCGTCCTTGTGGATCACGAAGCCCGACACCCAGGTGAGGATGCCTTCCTTCGGTACCATCAGATCGACCGGCACGCCCTCTTTCTTGAGGTTCACGAGCGAAACGTTCCACGAATAGGCGGCAACGATCTCGCCGGTCGCCATCGCCTGTTCGAACTGCGTCGTGTCATCCCAATAGAAACGCAGCAGGTCGCGCTGCTTGATGGCCATCGCCTTCACCTCAACGAGCTGTTCGTCGCTGAGGTCGTAGATATTCTCCATGCCGAGAGCGAGCGCCGCGCACTGGACGATCGAATCGGCGGCATTGTAGAAGGCGAGCCGGCCCGCGTAACGATCGTCGTAGAGCAGGTTCCAGGACGGGTTTTCGAGATACTCGGGATCCACCAGATCGGTCCGGTAGAGGACCGAGCTGTTACCGAATTCGGCGGGAACATTGAAGGTCTGGCCATCGACGACGATCGTCTGCTCGTTCCGCACAGTCTCGAAAATATCGTTCCAGACCGTGATGCGAGAGATGTCGATCGGCTGCAACATTCCCTGATCGTGCCAGCGCTGCACATTGTAGACGCCGGGATGCATCACGTCAGGCGTATAGCCGGCGAGAATCTTGGTCATCGATTCTTCTTCGTTGGCAATGTAACTGACTTCCGGCATGCCGCCGTACTTCTGGATGTACGAAGTCAACATCGCCGGTTCGTCATAGCCGGCCCAGGTGTGATAGATGATCTCACCTTCGGCCTTTGCCTTCTGAGCGCCGAGCGGCGTCATCGTCACGCCGACGCCGGCTGCGGCCATCATCTTGAGGGCGTCGCGTCGCGACATGCCCGCAAATAAGTTCTTTCCCATCGTGGTTTCCTCTGTCTGCGTTAAGGTTTCTACAACGAACCGGGGCATGGTTCGCATGCCCGGATTTGTCGTTTCGTTAGCCACTCGTTCATGCTGCACGTTCTCCTTTACTTGTCGCTTGATACTCCAATCGGATTTGCACGATCGTCAGCGTCGTCCGGGCAATGTCTCGATAATCCGCAGCAGCACGTCCGCAGCGATGGCCCGGTCGGGTAAAATCATCAATGGATTGACGTCGAGCTCGACCAGCCGGTCGCGCTGCGAATGGCCGAACTGCGCGATACGGCCGATCGTCGAGACGATGCCCTCGATATCGGCCGCCGGTGCGTCGCGATGCCCCGCGAGCAGCGGCGCGATGCGCAACGAGAGCAGCGCTTCCCGGATCGACGCCGGATCGGTTGGCAGCAGCAAGGTCGCGGTGTCGCGCCAGATCTCGACCAGCGTTCCGCCGGCGCCGATCAGCATCACCGGGCCGAACAGCGGATCGTGTCTTATGCCGACCAGAAGTTCGGCAATCGGTTTTGGCACCATCTGTTCGACCAGGAATCGGTCGGCCTCGATGCCGGGCCGGAAGCGTTCGACGGACAACCGAATGTCGTCGATTGCGGCTGCGACCTCGGCGGCGCTGTTCAGGGCCAGCCGGACCGCACCCGCCTCGGTCTTGTGCGGCAGATCGGCATGAACAAGCTTCACCGCGACCGGAAATCCGATCGTTGCCGCCGCGGCGGGCGCGTCGGCCCCGCTGGTCCGTTGTCCGCGCGGGGTTTCGATGCCGGCTGCTGCCAGAATCTGTTTGCCGGCGAACTCGTCGAGCAAAGAAGCCGATGCGATGTCGACCGCCGCGACCGGCGGCATATGCAGCGTCCGGGCCGTCGAGGGATCCTGCTGGCGGGCGCGCAGCCGGCCGAATTGAATAGCACCCGCAATGGCGGTGACGCCGGTATCGATACCCTGCAACGGTGCGACGTGGCCCGCCAAAAGCACACGCCGCGCCATCTCCGGCAGGTTCTCTGCGATCGAGCTGACGACGAAAGCGGGAATGCCGGCGCGGTTCGTGGCAGCGATGAAGGCCGCGCTGTCGACGAGCGACAACTGGTTGTCGGCGAGGGTTTCCGGATCCCTGCCATCGTGTGAGACCACGAAATCCTGCACGAAGAGGGCGGCGTCGTATTCATCGGAGAGTAACGCGCTGAACATGGCTTCGAGCGCTTCGCGCTGACCCCAGAGCGGCGGCGTGTAATCGAGCGGGTTAGACACCGTGGCGATCGGCGGCAATATTCTGCGCAGCGCCACACTGGCCGCGGCCGACGGCTGCGGAAAGGAAAGACCGCTCCGCTCGCCGAGATCGGCCAGCACGGTTGCGTCGCCGCCCGAACAGGTGACCGCGGCGATGCGATTGCCGGCGGGCGCACCCGCTGTATCCAGAAGCTTCAGCGTTTCCAGCAATTCCGTGGGCGTCCGGACGCGAATCACGCCCAGTCGCATGAACAGCGCATCGAACAGACTGTCGGTGCCGGACAGCGACCCGGTATGGGTTGCCGTTATCATCGAGCCGGTTGCCGAGCTGCCGGCCTTCAGAATGACGATCGGGATGTTGCGCTCGAGGGCTCGGACCGCGGACTTAGCGAAAGCATGGATGTCGCGCAGGCCCTCGCAATAGACGCCGATCGCGCTGACGAGCGGGTCGTCGATCAGCACGTCGATAAGATCCTCGATGCCGATCACGGCCTGGTTGCCGCAGCTCACGAGATAGGCGAACGGAACCGATCGCCGGCTCATGGTGATGTTGGTGCAGAAAAGCCCGCTCTGCGAGACGATCGCGACGCCGCGCTCGACCGGCCCCGCGCCGTGGCCGAATGGCCAGAGCAGCGTTTTGTTGACGTAATTGAGGATCCCGAGACAGTTCGGACCGACCAGCGCGAGATCGCCGCAGGCGGCGATCAGGTCGCGTTCGATCGCGGCGCCATCGCTTCCGGTCTCGCGAAAGCCGGCCGTGTAACAGACGGCGCCGCCGGCGCCGATCCGCGCGAGCGAGGCCACCGTTTCGACCGCCGCATCGATGGGCATGGCGAGGAACACGGCATCCGGCGCTTCGGGCAGCGCATCGATGCTGGCAAAACAGGGCTGCCCGCCCATCTCGGTGCGACGCGGATTGACGCCCCAGATCGGGCCGGCGAATCCCGCATCGGCACATTGCTGGGCCGCAAGTGCCGCACTGTTTCCGCCGACGAACGCGGCGTGCCGCGGCGTCAACAGGCGCTGGAGATTGATGCGTTGCTGCGGGGTCATGCGCCCAGCGGCCTCAACAAAGACCGCGAAATGATGTGGCGCTGGATCTCCGACGTGCCGTCCCAGATTCGGTCGAGCCGGGCGTCGCGCCAAAGCCGTTCGACCGGAAGATCTTCCATCAACCCCATGCCGCCGAAGATCTGGATCGCATTGTCGGCGACCCGGCCGACCATTTCTGCGGCAAAGAGTTTGGCCATCGCCGCATCTTCGGGCTGCATCGTGCCGGCATCGGCCTTGCGCGCGGCATGCATGACCATGAGGTCGGCCGCACGCAGCTCGGTCGCCATGTCGGCGAGTTTGAACGAGGTACCCTGGAACTTGCCGATCGCCTGACCGAACTGCTTGCGCGTCGCGGCCCATTCGGTCGCAAGCTCGAGCAACCGTTCGGCCCGGCCGCAGCAGCCGGCGGCAACCCAGACTCGGCCCATTTTCAGCCACCGTTCGGCGAGCTCGAGTCCCTTGCCTTCCTCGCCGAGGATCTGGTTCGCGGGAACGCGAACGTCGTCGAAGGAAAGCTGGAAGGTCGGATAGGCCCGCTGCGCCGCACAGCGCGGACCGCGCGTGATCGTGAAGCCTGGCGTGCCGGCATCGATGAGGAAGGCGGTAACGCGCTTGCGCGCGCCGCGCGGCGTTTCATCGGTGCCGGTCACGGCAAAGACGATGGCAAAATCGGCGGCGCAGGGCGCGCTGATGAAATGCTTCGATCCGTTGACGATCCAGTCGCCGCCGTCGCGCACGGCTCTGGTCTGCATCGACATGATGTCTGATCCGGCGCCCGGCTCGGTAAGCGCGAAAAACTCCTTTCGCTCGGCGCGAACGCAGGGCCGGAGATAACGCTCGATCTGCTCGCCTTCGCAAGCCATCAGGATCTCGGAGGGGCGATGCACGAAACCGTGCAGGCCGAAACTGGTGCGCCCGAACTCGCGTTCGAGCACGGCAAGGCTGACCGAATCGAGCCCGGCGCCGCCAACCGATTCCGGGATGTTGGGTGCATAGAATCCCATTTCGAGCGCGCGTTTGACGATCTGGCGGCCGAGCTCAAGCGGCACTTCCCCGGCGCGATCGACCGCCGCTTCGTGCGGGCGCAACTCCTGTTCGACGAAGGCGCGCAAAGAGCTTGCGAGCATTCGCTGTTCCTCGTTCAGGAGCAGATCCATTGTTTTCCGGGTCCTCTGCGCACGGCGCGCTGGCGCCGATCCGATGAGCGCATCTTCGACTTGCCGGCTTTCGATCATCCCGAAAATTCGGCAGCTTTAGCGTTATTTCGCCAATGGGCTCGGGCGGTTCAACGACGCTGGAGAAACCGAGGCGGGCGGCGGGGTTCCGGCCGATGGCGGTGGCGGCTTGTCGAAAACAGGAGAATCCTGGCGAAAAACCGGCTACCCGGTGCGGCCGGTCGGCGATGATCGGGACCGCCGGGATCGGCAAACAGGATTGAAGGAGGGCTCGGACATGGAGGTCAAGGCAAACGCCGCCGTGAAGGTCGAGCGCCGCGGCCGCGTACTCGAGATCACGATCGACCGGCCGAAGGTCAACGCGATCGATCGCGCGACCAGCAAGCTGCTGGGCGAGGCGATCCGTCAGTTGCACGAAGATCCGGAACTGAGCGTCGCGATTATCACCGGTGCCGGCGACCGCATCTTCTCCGCGGGCTGGGATCTCAAGGCGGTCGATAGCGGCGAACAGCAACTCGACAACTGGTGGGAAACCGAAACCGACATCTTCGGCGGCTTCGCCGGCGTCGTCGAAAACTGGGTGCTCAACAAGCCGGTGATCGCCGCACTGAACGGAATCACCATCGGCGGCGGTTTCGAAATCGCGATGGCCTGCGATCTGATCGTCGCTGCCGAGCATGTCGAATTCTCGCTGCCGGAAATGCCGCTGGGCATCGTGCCGGACGCGGGCGCGCTGCAACGACTGCCACGTCGGCTGCCCTACAACATCGCGATGGAACTGCTCCTGCTCGGCCGGCGCATGACCGCACAGGAAGCGGCCGGGTATGGGCTGGTGAACGCCGTCGTGCCGGCCGACCAGCTCATGGTCAAAGCGCGCGAGTGGGCGGACAAGCTCGCGGCCGCCGCACCCTTGGCGCTGCAGACAATCAAGGAAGTGTTGCGCGCGATCGAAGCCGACACAATCGAAGGCGCGTTTCGCCGGATGCGGACCGAGAACCTGCCGGTCTATCGCGCCATGCTGAAATCGGAGGATGCCAAGGAAGGCGTTCGCGCCTTCGTCGAAAAACGCGCGCCGGTGTTCAAGGGCCGCTAGAGCAAGGAACAGAACGATGGCTCGGAAAGAAGTAACCGACGTTCGCCGCGTCACCTGCCTCGGTGCCGGTCCGATCGGCGGCGGCTGGGCAGCCCACTTTCTGGCGCGCGGCTACGATGTGACGGTTTACATGCACGATGCCGGCGAGGAAGCGGCGCTGCGCCGCATCATCGATACCGCCTGGAAATGCCTCGAGCAGATCGGCCTTGCACCCGGTGCGACGCGCGATCGCCTGACCTGCACCACGGATCTGGCCAAGGCCGTCGCCAACGCCGATTTCGTCCAGGAATCGGTGCCGGAAGTTCTCGCGGTCAAGCAGGCGGTCTATGAGCAACTCGGCCGCCTCGTGCCGGCGGATGTCGTCATTGCATCGAGCACGTCGGGCCTGTCGATGAGCGACATCCAGGCGCGCTGCCCGACGCCGGAGCGCACGGTCGTCGCCCATCCCTTCAACCCGCCATATCTGTTGCCGCTGGTCGAGATGGTCGGTGGCAAGAAAACCGATCCGGCTGCACTCGCCTGGGCTGCGGATTTTTATAAGCATGCCGGCAAGGCGCCGCTGGTGATGACACGCGAGGTGCCGGGGTTCGTCGCAACGCGGCTTCAGGAAGCGGTCTGGCGCGAAGCGCTGCACATGATCGAGAACGGCGAGGCGACACCCGAGCAGATCGATATCGCGATGGTGAACGGGCCGGGGCCGCGCTGGGCCTTCGCGGGCCCCTGCATGACGTATCATATCGGCGGCGGCGAAGGCGGGATGGAATATTGTCTCGACGTGTTCGGCCCGGCGCTGAAGTTTCCCTGGACCCGGCTGGTCGCGCCAGAACTGACGCCCGAGCTGCGCAAGACATTGATCGACAGTAGCGCCGAGATGGCGGAAGGGCGCTCGTTCAGCGATCTCACGGAAGAGCGGGATCAGGGCCTCGTCGAGATCGCGAAGGCCTGGCAGAAAATCGGGAAGTTCATCTAAGGCCGGTCGTCGCGGATCAACGTTTTCGCGCCGGCTTCAGTCCCGGCAGCGAGGGCGAGAGGCCGAGCCAGATCGGATTCGGGTCGTCATGCGGCCAGGCGTTGCGATATTCGCGCGGCAGCTTGCCGAACTGGTCCGAGAACGATTTGGCGAAATGCGACAGGCTGCCATAACCGCAGGCGAGTGCGATCTCGCGCACCGACAGCGACGTGTTCGTCAGCATCGCGCGGGCATGCTGCAACCGTAGCATCCGGTAATACGCAACCGCCGAACGCCCGACATGGGTGACGAACAGCCGTTCGAGTTTGCGCTGCGAGACGCCGACTTTCGCGGCGACCGCCGGGATCGGCAGCGGTTCCTCCACATGCGCCTCCATCAGCCCGATCGCCATGCGCAGAATCGGGTGAACAATTTCATGCTGTCCGCCGCGCGAACTGCGCTGCGATACCTGATCGTCGCGGATCGGAAAATGCAGGATATGATCGGCCACCTCGTGCGCGAGGCGTGCATCGTGACGGCTGCCGATATCCGCCAGCATCGCGTCGACGCCGGCCACCCCGCCGGCGATGGTGAGACGATTGCCATCGTTCACGAACAGCCGATCTTCAGGGTGGCTATCCGGATAGGCTTCGAGAAACGCGCGCAGGCAGTACCAGAGAACGGCGACGCGCCGGTTCTTGATTAGACCCGCCCGCGCGAGGATGTAGGCGCCGATATCCATCGCACCGAGACGGATGCCGCGACGGTCCTGACGACGCAGCCAGGCGAACAGATCCGGATTGTCGTAGTGCTCGGAATCCCAGCTGCCGCAGACGAGGATCGTTGCGTCGCCCGGCACGCGCTCGGGTAGCGGCAGCGCCGCCTGAACCATGCCGTTGCTCGCCACCACCTGGCCGCCGCCGGGTGCAACAAAGCTCCATGCGTAGAGCGTCCGTCCGGTCAGATAGTTGGCGACCCGCAACGGCTCGATGGTCGTGGTCAGCGCCATCATGTTGAAGCGCGGTATCAGCACGAAAACGAGACTCGCCGGTTCGCCGCTTGCTTCGCCGGTGCTCACTTCTTCGGTCTCTCCCGGAATGTCGGCCGTCCCGCATCGAAGGCTGTTTCCGGCCGCCTGCGCGAACTTGGCGAATATACATCATTTCCTACGAAAATCCGCCAATAGGTTCCCGAGAATTTGCCACCATGAGACCCTGCCAAGGAAGGCGGCCGATCCGGCCCCCCGCGGCCGAGCGAATGTCGGGAGACCTGCCATGAACAGAGACGTCATCATTTCCTGCGCCGTGACCGGTGCCGGCGATACGGTCGGCAAGAGCAACAAGGTTCCGGTGACGCCGGAACAGATCGCCGCATCGGCGATCGAAGCGGCGAAGGCGGGTGCGGCTATCACCCATATCCATGTGCGCAATCCGGAAACCGGCAAGGGCTCGCGCGATGTCGCGCTGTTTCGTGAAGCGGTCCGGCTGGTGCGTGCCAGCGGCACCGACGTCATCATCAACCTGACGGCCGGTATGGGGGGAGACTGGGTGCCGAGCGACAACGATCCGAGCGTTGCCGGCCCCAACAGCGACATGGTCGGGCCAGAAGAGCGGCTCGCGCATGTGATCGAGTTGCGGCCGGACATTTGCAGCCTCGATTGCGGCTCGATGAATTTCGGCGACGGCAAGGAAATGTATCTGAGCCCCGCCGCCTATCTCCGGACGATGGCCAGGATCATTCGCGAATGCGGCGTGAAGCCCGAGATGGAAGTGTTCGAACTCGGCCATGTCCGGTTCGCCCGCCAGATGTGCGACGAAGGGCTGATCGAATCGCCGCCTTTGTTCCAGATCTGCCTCGGCATTCCGTGGGGCGCCGGCGCCGATACCGAAACGATGCTGACGATGCGCAACGCGCTGCCGTCGGGCGCCGCCTGGGCCGGTTTCGGCATTTCGCGCATGCAGATGCCGATGGTCGCGCAGGCGGTCATTCTCGGCGGCAATGTTCGCGTCGGCCTCGAGGACAATATCTATCTCGATCGCGGCGTGCTCGCGAGCAACGGCGATCTGGTCGCGCGGGCGGGTGAAATCATCCAGCGCATGGGCGCGCGCGTCGTCGGTCCGGACGAAGCGCGCAAGATACTCGGCCTCAAAACGCATTGAGCCTGCGCGCCGGCGCCGCGCATAGGAAACACGCGCGCGTCGGGCTCGCTCGCATAGCCGGTCTCGTAGAGCTCGCGCAGCAGGCTGCAATCGAGCGCGATATCGAACTCAATCCGGCGCGGCCAGAACCCTGCCGATGCGGCCCCTATGTCGATTCTCCGACCAAGAGCTTCAGCGGCAGCTTGAGGCACTTCGTCCTGAACTTGCCAAAACGAAGTCGCGAAATCAGAGTCTCACCGGCCATCGCACCCATATCGTATCCCCGAGATTGAACGGTGGTCAGGGTTGGCGTAACAGAATCGCGAAGGCCGACACCATTATATCCAGCAATCCTTACGGTATCGGGAACGCGCGCGCCGATCGAGGTTAAGTACTTGATCGCGCTGATCGCCATCTCATCTGTGTTGCACAGCACCGCGTCCGGCAGACCGTTCGTGCTGATATCGGTTTCCAGCGCTGCCCAAATGGCGTGGGCACTACGGTTATCACAGGGTACCGTTCGCGACCGCGAACTTTGCGAATGCTTGCGCTGAAACGACGTTGCGCCTCTCAAGCGAGCACTGATGCCAGCCCAATGATAGTTTTCTGGAACCAAGTGGATAAAATCCCGGGCGCCTCGCTCCAATAGATGTCGAGACAACATTGCGCCTGCTGCTTCATCGTCCTGCATCACTGTGCAAGAATCTGAATTGACCGTCTCGATGTGGTCCTGAAATGTGAGTATCGGCTGGCGAAGGTTCATCAATACGTCGATCCAGGACTTCCGGTCTTCTTCCTTACCGGACAGCATTAAGCACAGCGCATCCGTTTTGAGGTTGCTCACCAGCGGCGAAGTGGAAAAGTCGCCCGCCTGCAGCCCCTGGACAACAAGGCTGAATCCATGTCGCCCAAGAAAGTTGCTCAATCCGGAAACGATGTGGGTTGTGATGCCATCGGCCAGATAGTTCGGGGAGCTGTCGACGATGATAAGCCCTACCGAGCGCCACTCCGCTAATCGGAGTTCTCGGGCGGCGCTGTGCGGCCGGTAGTTCAGCTTCGCGATCGCCACCCCAACCCTGTTGCGCGTGTCCGCGCTCATGAACCGGTAACGACCATTCACGAAATTCGAAACGGTGGTGACCGAAACGTCGGCTTCCGCTGCCACGTCCCTTAATCTGGCATGGTTCCTTTCTGGTTTGTTCATGCCGCGGATATCTCATTCACTGTGTAGACGCAGGTAACGTATGGAGGGCTGTGATAGGGTGAATCCCGGAAGCAACTCGGGGTTGTAATCCAAGTCGCGGTCACCCAACAGGCAGACAGCCGCAACCGATGGCTTCCTCGCAGGTTCGATTATATCACAAATATAACCCCAAGTGACCGGTCGATGGATTCTATTTCGGGTCAATCAGGCCATGCGCTAATGGCCGGCTCCCTTGATGCCCCTCAGCAATGCACGGCAGTCAACGATGCCGACTGCATCACCGTTTGCAGTTCTAACGATGACGGGTTCCGATGAAGACAATACAATTTCGATCAGCGTATCGATGTTTGTATCAACGGAGACCGAGGTACAATGCTCGGATATCCGTCTTGCATTGCCCCCAGGTTCAACAATTGGTTCCATAATGGCGCCAGCGTTAAGCAGCTTGAGCTTGGAGATTCCGCGAACAAACTCCGCGATGTACGCGCCCTGTGGTCGGAGAATGATTTCCTGAGGCGTACCAACCTGAAGAAACTGGCCGTCCTTCATAATGGCTATCCGGTCGCCAAGCGCGATAGCCTCGTCGAGGTCGTGTGTTATAAACACGCAACTAATCGCCAGGCTCTTCAGCAAGTCGCGGAATTCTGTCTGAAGCTGGCGTCGGATCAGCGGATCTAATGATCCGAACGGCTCATCCAGTAGAAGAATTCGCGGCTTTCCCGCGATTGCTCGAGCCAGCCCGACACGCTGTTGCATCCCACCCGACAGCTCGTGTGGGTACCTGTTGCCCCAGCCATGAAGCTGAACCAACTCGAGCGCCTGTTGCGCCATCAATCGCCGAGATGCCCTGGGTACGCCCCGCACCTCCATGCCGTAACCAATATTACTCAGAACCGTGCGATGCGGGAACAGGGCGTTGTCCTGAAAGACCATGCCGATGTCTTCGGCGCGCGTCTTTCGCAGTTCCTTAGGGGATTTCTCAGAGATATCGTCGCCGTAGATATATATCCGGCCCGCCGTCGGCTCGATAAGTCGATTTATGTGCCGCAGCAGTGTCGACTTTCCGCCGCCGGACAGGCCCATTATGCAAAACGACTCGCTGCTACTTACCGCAAAGGAGACGCCTGCAACACCGACCACGCATCCATACCTGTCGGACACCTCCTGCTTGGTTAGCGCCTGCTCCCGAATGGCGCGAAGTGCTTCGTTCGCTGAATTGCCATAGATCTTCCAGATATCCTCGCAAACTAATGCCAGAACGCTGTCATCGGTCTGCTTATCGCTGCGCGGGACGTTGATCGCCGAGGCCGACGGGTGCATGGCTTCCTGGTCCTCTCGGATTCGGATGTTGAGAGGCACGGAAAGGCGACCCGCCGGTTCCCCGAGCAATCCTGCCTTGTTACTGTGCCGCGCTCATGGCGTCGTCAATCCAGGAGTCGAACTGTTCCTGATTGGCGGCAACCCAAGCTTCTGCGTGACGACGGACATCCTCCATCTCGTCCTCACCTTCGTAGATAAGGAGGTTCTCTGCGTTGATATCCTGTAGCGGGATGTTGACCAGCGAGAGAAATCGGCCGGCAGCCGGATTGGCAGCCAGAAACTCGTTATTGGCGACAATCTTGATATCCTGAATCTCGAAACCCAGGTTCCTCCCGTCGGGCAGCTGCGTGACGGCGGTACGGTTCGACGTGTCGTAGGGAAGCGGCACGTCAGGCGTTTCCAGCCACACAACATCCGTGCCGGGAACCAGTATCTGGGACAGCCACATCGGAACATATGTATAGAAAAGTACCGGATCTCCAGCCTTGTATCGGGCGACGACGTCGGCGTGGATCGGAACGAAATCGCCTTGATCGTGCGATATCATATCTCGCAAATCCAGCACATCGAGATGATTCTCAATTACGGTTTCACAGCCCCATCCGGGCGGGCAACCGGCGAGATTGGCTTTGCCGTCGCCGTCGGAATCGAAGATCGCTGCGAGTTCGGGATCCGCAAGCTGGGCAATATTGGTTATTCCCAGTTTCTCCGCCGTCGCAAGGTCGATCTGGAAGCCTTGCGCTGCACCGACGACAATGGTTCCGATCTGCGTCATTTCGGCATCGCCGCCGGCCTTTTCGTAGACTGTTGTATTCTGCGGTTGCCAGCCGACGGCCAGAAAATCTGCATCACCTTGTGCGACTGCGACATACATCGATGGGACATTCATATTGACGATAGGGCCGATCTCATACCCCAATCTCTCCAGGCCAACGTTCACGACTTCTGTCTGAAATCGCCCTTCGATCAGGCTATCGTCGGCAGCGGTAACGACGATACCGCTGCCCGGAAGTTCGTCGGCCACACCGGCCGACGGTGTGGATAGGATCGCCACAACTATTGAAACCGCGCTCATTAGAACAATTGGCCTGATGGCTGTCGCGTTCCGGTGTTTCATCTCTTTTCCTCCCAGAAATACGTGGATTCAGCCGGCATTGTTCTGCAGTTATCCTGCAGTCGTCTTATGCTTGATATGGTGTTGTACGTTTGGTGCGATGCGAAACAAAAGCCCAATCGGGCCACGCAAAAGCAATGGATCCTGTTTTCCGACACGCCCTATTGCCTGGGTGATGCGATCGAGAATCATCGCGAGCACGACAATCCCGACACCGCCGACGGTTGCGAGGCCCATGTCGAGACGACCGATACCCTGAAGCACCACATTGCCCAATCCGCCCACGCCGATCATCGAAGCGATGACCACCATTGAGAGCGCCATCATGAGGGTCTGATTGATCCCCATGAGGACTGTCGGCAGTGCAAGCGGCAACTGGATCTTGGTCAGGATCTGCCACGGTGAAGATCCAAAAGCGGATGCAGCTTCGATAGTCGAGTTTGGTACTTGCCGAATTCCAAGATCGGTAAGGCGCACAACGGGCGGCAAGGCGAAAACAACTGTGACCATTACACCAGGCACCTTGCCGATTCCGACGAGCATTACAATCGGCACGAGATACACAAATCCCGGCAGCGTCTGCATGATGTCAAGAATGGGACGAATGACGGATGCGACGCGACGATTTCTACTCGACCAGATGCCAATCGGAATTCCGACGGCGGTCGAGAAAAAGACTGCAGTGATGACAAGCGAAAGCGTGATCATTGTCTGGTCCCAGATGCCGATGAGGCCCAGAAAGAACAAGCCGGCGATTGCGCCGATAGCGACTCGAATATTGGCAAACTGCCAGCTCAGCAGGAACACCAACGCGAGAATTACGAGCGGGGACGCGCCGATCAGCCAGCCTTCGGTCAGGTTCAGTATTGCGGCGACAGGTACCCGCGCCGCCTGAAACATCGGGCGGAACGATGAGGTTATCCAATCGACAGCGGACTGCGACCAATCGCCAAGAGGAATTTGAGACTCATCGAAAAACTCGTTCATGCGCAACGCCCCATCGTTGTTGCCGCTGTTGGTGATCGGCTCATCAAGGCGACCTAGACGGTCGTATCTAATTGCTCGCCCTTTCGAGTTTCTTGAGCTCTTCGATTATGAAGCTGTCACGCTTCTCACCAGACAGGCGGTCGGCGCTCCTGATCGTCTCGAACACGCGATTTACTGTTTCCCGAACTCTCTCTTTGTCCGAGTTTCCGGTTACCGGGAGATTGAGTACCGTGTCACCAGAGTAAGTGGGGATCGGTGTGATTCCCCGAGCGGTTGGTTGCGTTGGCTCGGTTTTGTTTGCCAGCTCCCGAACGGCTCGCTTGATCCGGTTACGGAATCTTGCGACTCCCCGGTCGGATGTAACAAAATGTTCCCGCTCATGCACGACGATGGGCCCTTGCCCCGTCATTGCAGCATAGTCGCCGGGCCTGCGCTGTTCCTCTTCATAGGTGCGATCGAAGACCTCGCCCTGTTCCAGCCTTTCGATGTTCTCCGGCGTGTTCAATTCTTTTGGATCGGTCCGACTGCCGAAATTGGCCCATCCGAGGACGCGCGTGTTTGTATTGTCAACCGGCAGGCACCAGCGAAAGAATGTGTTTCGGCCAAAGTATTTCTGACTCTTCCCGTCGATCGTGAGGACAGCGCCGGATTGGGTAATGTTCGGCAGGATGTTCTCCTGAACCCTGGTCCAGATATTGTCGCCGACCCGACGCCCAATCGTGCAGTAAACAGAGATATCGGCATCGAGGTACTCAACTTCGCCAATGACGCCCCAAGTTTCTGCAAACTGGGCGCCGTTGACATTAGTATGCAAGAACATCGAATGGACCGGGTCGATGCCGTTCTCAGTCACCTGCAGCCAGTTGCACGGAAACTCCGCTGCATATGGCACCATCTCGGTTTCGGGTATCTCAAAGGTATCGTAGATGGGGAATGGCGGCGCCAACTCCGGTGGTCCCATATATGCGAAGACCAGGCCCTTATATTCCAGCGCCGGATAGGCGCCTTGCCTGTATGTGTCGCGCAACCGTTTGGTTTGGCCGCCGTCGGGCTCTCCCGGCATGTCCAGAACCGTGCCGTCAACATCAAACAGCCAGCCGTGGTAGCAGCACCTGATTCCTTGTTCCGATATCCGCCCATACTCAAGAGACGCCTGACGGTGCATACAGTGTCGGTGAAGCAGACCGATCCGGCCCTTAAGGTCTCTGAAGAGAACCAGATCTTCGCCCATCACCTGGATTCCAACCGGCAGATCGCGAATTTCTGATGACAGGGCGATCGCATGCCAGAACCTTCGCAGATACTCTCCTGCCGGTGTTCCCGGCGTAACATGAGTTAACTCGGGATCGGCTTCCGGACGGCTGTTCAGCCGGTAGCCTTTGTACCGACCCATATCGATCGAAAGGTTCATTGTTCCTCCAGCATTTCCGTAGCGTGCCTGAAAAAACACCAGCAATCGCGTTATATGTAACGTTGCATATACTAACGCTTCCATATTGCTGGTGCTTTGTCAATGCGCCGGCTGGCCAGCAGGGGTGAGACTGCGGGTGCCAATACGCCGGCGCCGCGCATAGGAAACATGCGCGCGCGGTTTGAAGGATCGGTCCCGAGAAAACAAAACGGCGGTGCGTGTCGAGCGCACCGCCGCCTTTTATAGAGACGCGCCGTCAGTCGTTCGGGGCTTCAGTAATTCGGGTCGGGCTCGCCCTCATAACCCGTCTCGTAGAGCTCACGCAGCAGGCTGCAATCGATCGCCCGCGTCGCCGGCACGATCGCCTGATTGAGACCGACCGTCTTCCAGACTTCGTTGGTCAGCGAATAGGTGCGCCAGATCTGGCCGTTCGCCTGGCCGTGCGGCGGTTCGCCCGGAGCAACGCCGCAGAATTGTGCCGCCTCCATGAAATCGTACATGCGCAGTGCCGCATCGAGCGATGTGCCGTCGGTGCCGAGCACCCAATCGACGTCGGCGATGGGATAGCCGAGCACGTCGGCGATGATCGCGTTCCCTTCCTCGACATTGTCGCGCCACCAGGCGATGCCGTCGAAATAGGCTTGCATCGCCTGGATCGCGACGTCGCGCCGGTTGTGAATGAAATCCGTGTTCATGAAGATCGAGTCGGAGAGCAGTGCGGTCTGCAGCCAGTAATCCTGCTTGGCATTCGAGATCGACTTGCTGCCTTCGAGATTCTCGATTATCTGGCTCGCCCAGGGATCCCAGGTGTAGCCCGCGGCCACGTCGCCTGAGATCATGGCGGCGGCCACTTCTTCGGGCGTCAGGTTGACCCAGTTGACCTCATCCGCTTCGACGCCGCCTTCCTTGAGCCACAGCACCATCATGAGCTGCGCGATGTACCCTTCAAGCGCGCCCACGGTCTTGCCGCGCAGATCGGCCGGACTGTCGATACCGGGGCCGGCCAGAATCTGCGACGAGCCGTAATCGAGGCTGGCGAACGAGACCAGCCGGATCGGCATTTTCTCTTCGGCGATGATGGGCGCGTAGTCGATGGTATTCATCAGCAGGTCGGCCTGACCGGCCGCCAGCAAACCATGCGCCTGGATCGGATCGTCCATATAGATGATGTCGAGATCGAGATCGGGCGCCAGGTTCTTTTCTTTAATCACGCTCCAGATCGCGTAAGGCGGCCAGCTTACGCCGATCATCACCGTCAGTTTTTCGGCGGCCAGCGCCGCCGAACCATTCATCATGATCCCGCATGACAGGATCAATCCGGCCGCCAACCTGTGCAGCCGTTTCAAACGCAGATGTTTCAGCATGATTGTTTCCTCCCGTTGCTTGTCGTCAGAACAGAGTCGCCCGGACGAAAGTTGCGACCGGATCGCCGTTATGCTGCGGCGTTGCCGATCGCGTTGCGGACGAGCGACTGAAAATAGATGGCGCCACGCTCGCGGGCCGGACTGAGCCGTCCGTTCTGGTAGACGCCACCGTCGAGATTCCGTTGCACTTCCTCGCAGATCCCCATGTCTTCCTGCATCGTGATCTTCCAGTCCCGCGCGATTTTCTCGGCGAGCTGTGGATCGTTCTGTGGTGTCCAGAACATGTGCCTCAGGCGCGTCCGCCGGACACCGGCGGGGATCACCTGCTCGCAGTTGAACTCGAGCTCGGAGAAATGCACGAGCAGCCCCGGATACTTCAGGATCCAGTAGCCCTTGAACTTGCGATCGAGATCCCAGGCCTGATACTCGACCGGAAAGCCGACGAACTTGCCGTTCTCGTGAATGTCGACGTCGTACGCGTTCGGCCCGACCGCCTGCAGCAGCCAGGTATGAACGAAGGCGAGGTGATAACCTTCGACGCCGTTCTCGCCGTAGAGCTTCCAGTTGGTGTTGCCCTCGATCTCGATCGTCTTCGCGTAGTCGAGCTTCTCGGTCGAGGGATAGTCGCGCGCGATATCGACGATATCGCCGAGCCAGGCGACGAGGCTTTCGGTCTCCGGCGAGAGCGTGACGAAGACGAGGCCGTTCCAGGTTTCGACTCGCACCGGAAACAAACTATGCGCGGCGGGATCGAAGTCGCCGCCTGCGGAAAAACCCGGTGCCAGTTGCAGCGTGCCGTCCAGATTGTACTTCCAGCCGTGATAGCGGCAGCGCAGCGCGGTGGCCGGTTTGCAGGTGCCGGTTCCATCGGTGAGCAAGCGGCCGGCGCGATGACGGCACACATTGAAAAAGCCGGCGAGCGCACCGTTGCCGTTCCGGACGACCAGGACCGAGAGGCCCCAGACATCGGCAACTACATGGTCGCCCGCGGCGGCGAACTGATCGCTGCGCGCAAACAGGAACCAGTTGCGGTGAAAGATGCGGTCCTGTTCGAGCGCGTAGATATCGTCGCTCGTGTACCAGGACGCGGGCAGCGTCGGCGGATAGTGGCCCGGCCGATCGGGCGGTGCGGCGGCCGCGTGGGATGCCAGTTGGGTCGTCACCGCAACCTCTCTGATTTTTCCCGAACGTTTCGATAATATTAGTAAAAAGCATTAAAACATAATATTTTAGGAACCATCAAGGTTATTATATGCTGATATTGTAGTTTATACACAAATTCAGTAACTTATCCGGACCTATGTCTGAACTGGTGGGTATCAGACCTGCGAGCTTGGGCCGGGTGCCGCGGCCAGCAGGGCCATGCGAGAATGCGGAGTCGCCCGCCAGCCCGATGTTTGGAGGATGAATCCGTGCCGGATGCCAATCTCAAGCTGTCGGTTGCCTCGGTTTCGGCAGCGCCCTCGGAGGGCGAGCGCTTTGCGCTCGACGAGATCGACCGCACTATTCTTCGGCTGCTGCAGGATGACGGGCGACGGCAGTACGGATCGATTGCGCGCGAACTCGGCGTTTCAGACGGAACGGTCCGCAATCGCATCATGCAGATGCTCGATGCCGGGGTGTTCCGCATCTTTGCAGTCGCCGATCCGGTCAAGCTCGGCTATGAAGGCTACGCGATGCTGCTGATCCGGCTTGCGGCGGGCGCGGATCCCGACGAAGTCGGCGCACATTTCCAGAATCTTTCCAACGTCACCTTCGTGACATCGACTGCCGGGCAATATTCGCTGTTGGTCGAGGTCGTGGTCGAATCGCCGCAGGCGCTCCATGATTTTTTGCGCCTCCAATGCCATAGCCGCAAGGATATCGCCCAGGTGGAACCGCTGATCGGGTTGAAAATGTACAAAAATGCCGTGCAGTGGAGCATTCCCGCCGCGTCGTCCAGGGGCGCATAGATGCCCATCCTCGAAGTCTTTCAATCGCTCTGGGCGATGGAGCGGCGACGTCCCGATGGCAAGGAATGGTCGCTCGACGAGAAGGTCGAGATGATCGCCGAAGCCGGCTATGACGGGATCGATGTCGTCCATGGCGATCCGAATGGCAAGGGAATCGAGAAGCTGCTGGCGCGCTTCGGGCTGGCCGCGACCATCACCGCCTTCCCCAAGAGCATCGGCGATCTGAAACCTGCAATCGCGCAGGCCAAGGATTTCGGCGTCCGGCATCTGAACATCATTGGCCAGGTTTTTCCCTTTACCGTCGCCGAGGGTGCACACTTCGTGAATGGCTGGCTCGATCTCTGCGAGCGCGCCGATATGCCGGTCACGATCGAGACCCATCGCGACTGCCTGACGACCGACATGCTCTATACGTTGCAGTTGATGGAGGCGGTGCCGCAGATGCGGCTCTGCGCCGATCTCTCGCATTTCGTGGTCGGGAGGGAATTCTCCTGGCCGATCAGCGACACCGTCCATAACCAGATCCAGAGCGTGCTCGACCGCGCCGATGCCTTTCAGGGGCGTGTCGCCTCGCGCGAGCAAGTTCAGATCCAGATTTCGTTCCCGCATCATCGCGACTGGTTTGAACTGTTCCAGCTCTGGTGGCGGCGCGGTTTCATCTCCTGGCGCGGTCGCGCCAGCCCGACCGACCGGCTGAATTTTCTCTGCGAGCTGGGCCCCAAGGAGTATGCGATTACCGGCGCCGACGGGTATGAGCTCTCCGATCGCTGGCAGGAGGCGCTGGCAATCAAGGAGCGCGTGCGCGCGATCTGGTCGGAACTCGATGCCGAGGGCGACGGCGCGCGCGCGACGCGGCCCTAGTCTCCCGGCTGTCAAACCGGCGTCAGTCCGCCGGCGTGCGTCCTTCCTCGCTGAAGAATTCGCGCGCGAATGCCAGAAAGGCTAGTGCCGCCGGCCGCAACCGATGATCCGCGAGATGTACGCCGGCGACCCGCGCGGGCTGCAGCGAATCGCTGAGCGCGACCGCCTTCGTCCGCTTGCCGTCATAGGTGGTCGACGTGCGCGAGGGATGATTGAGGACCGAATAACCGAGCCCGTTGCCGACGAAGCTGCGCACGGCTTCGACCGAGGTGGTGCGGTAGCGCATGTTCGGCATCAGCCGCAGCGCCCCGAAGATCGCCGCGAAATAATCGCGACTGATCGGCAGATCGAGCAGCACGCAGGGCTCGGCATGAATGTCGCGCAATGAGATCGCGGTCCGTCGCGCGAGCCGATGACCGGCCGGCAGAAGCACATAAGGCGGCAAGGTGAGCAGCGGTTCGACGGTAAAGCGGCGCGGCAGCATCAGATCGTAGGTGAGCGCCACCTCGATCTCGCCGTCGAGCATCCCGTTCTGCAAGGCCGCCTGATCGCCCTCGCGGAAGGCGAGTTCGATCTCGGGGTGGCGAGCCGTGAAACCGCTGATGATCCCGCCCAGATAGCGCGGCAGCAGATAGGTGAGGCAGCCGATCGACAGCGTCCCGCGCAACGCCTCGCCGACCCCGGCGAGATTGGCGGAGAAGTCGTTCGCCTGCGAAAGCAGCTTGCGCACCTCGCGCAGAACCTCGGTGCCGGCGGGGGTGAGGGCGACGCCGCGCGCATGCTGGCGCACGAACAGCTGGACGCCCAGCGAGCGCTCGAGCTGGGCGATCGCCAGCGAGATCGAAGGCTGCGACACGTTGAGTTCTCGCGCGGCCAGCGTGACATTGCCGCGTTCGGCCGCGGCCGCGAAGTAACGCAGGGCCCGGAGCGAGACGTCGATCAAGATTCCTGATCCATTCTATTTGATAATTATATTTCTATATCATGGCTCCGTTTGCAATCCTTGCCTTCGGCGCCCGGAGCGGAGCCAGCCGGCTCGCGGAACGAGCTCACGAGACCAGTCAGGGAACGAGGATTCGATGCCGGAAGATGCAAGCGAGACGCGGGACCATCGCGAGTTCGTGGTCAACCGGGCGGTTCCACGGACCGGAGAACATCCCAATCTCCGCACCGGCGCGCAGTTTCGCGAGAGCCTGCGCGATGGACGGCATGTGATCGTCAACGGCCGCGACGTCGCCGACGTTAGCACCGAGCCGACGCTCGGTCGCGGCGTCGACTGGCTCGCGCAGTATTTCGATGCGCAGCACGCGCCGGACACGCAGGACCGGCTGACAACGATCGATCCGGAGACCGGTGAACGGATCTCGACCGCCTGGATGGTGCCGCGTTCGATCGCGGATCTCTGGCGCTACGACGATCTGATCAAATGCAGTACGTCGATGACCTTCGGCAATTTCGGGCGGCCGGTCGATTACGGGCCGGTCAAGGCGATCTCGTTCGTCGCCTGGGATCATCTGATCCGGCAGGACGAACCCGAGGCGCATGACAAGATCATGAATTTCCTGCGCGTCGGCGCGCGGCACAATCTGGTCAGCGCCGATGTCATCATCGACGTGCAGGTCGACCGCAAGATGCCGATGGCGGAGCGGCCGAGCCGGCTGCGCGTCGTCGAGGAACGCAAGGACGGGATCGTCGTCTCCGGCGCGAAGGCCGGCAATTCGGTGATGGCACAGGGCAATATCGGCTCGATCTCGATGCCGCCGCCGGTGCCGGGCATGCCCGAAGAATGCATGTTCTGGGCGGCTATTCCCGCCAACGCGCCGGGTCTCCGGCTGTTGCTGCGCGAGGCGACGACGACGGGAAACGAAGGGTCCGAGGATCATCCGCTCGATGCCTATGGCGAGGAATCGGACGGCATCCTGATCTTCGATCGCGTGTTCATCCCGTGGGAGTATGTCTTCAGCTATCGCAACCCGAAGATCTCGTCCGTCTACAATATCCTCGGGCAGTTCGCGTTCTGGAAGATCACGACGCGACTCTCTTATCGCGCGGAAATCTTCGCCGGCGTCGCCCAGCTCATCGTCGATGCGCTGGGCACCGATCACATCCCGGCCGTGCGCGCGATGGTCGCCGAGGTGATTCACTATGCCGCCACCTTGCGCGGCTTGATGACCGCCGCGGTCGAACGCGCGAAGCCGACCGAGAGCGGCGTGATGCTGCCCGACCATGTGTTCGTGACCGCCGGCCGGCTGCATTCGATCGATTCCTATCCGCGCATCATGCAGATCCTGCGCGAATTGAGCGGGCAAGGGCTGATCGGCCGGGTGCCGCAGGCGACATGGGATCGGCCCGATATCGGTCCGCTGCTCGATGCGTATCTGCCCGGGCACATGCTCTCGGCGCGCGACAAGAACCGGCTGTTCAACCTGGTCTGGGATATTTCCTGCAGCCCGAGCGCGATGCGGCTTGCTCTGTTCGAGAACATCAACGCCACACCGGCACCGGCCCTGCGCGAAGAACTCTATCGCGTGTACGACCGCAGCGCCGCGGTCACGGCGATCAAGCGCCGCGCCGGCATCGACTGACACCACCCCGTTTTCCTTAATCTCCAACCCGAAGACAGATGCGGCCGCTCTTCCGGACCGCCTTTCTGCGCGCGTCGCCGCCAGACCCGATAGGCGAGCCCACTCGTCCGGTGTCCAAGCCTTTTGGACGAATTGCTTGTTCCGCAACGGATTAGATAGTTTTGCTGAAAATGTAGCTCTGGAGAGAGTTCCATATTGACTTAGGCATCTATCTCGGCAGAATCTTGCGGAATAAGTAGGCGTCCTCCCGAGGGATTCCGCCATTTTCCGGACGCCAAAGCGCGGGGCAAAGCATGGCAGAGAGCAGCGAGAAATCGGGGGCAGGGCGTCGCCGCAAGCGCGCGCCGGGCGCACCCGCCGATGTCGAGGCGCGCTCCGAGGCGCGCTCCGATCTGCCGCGGTCGGCCGTGCTCGCCTCGCCGACCGACGAACTCAACCAGGCGATCGTGCGCCTGCTGCAGGACGACGGGCGGCTGCCGTTCAAGGATATCGCCGATGCGCTCGATGTGTCGGAAGGCACGGTGCGCAATCGCGTCAACTGGATGAAGGCATCCGGCATGTTGCGGATCGTCGCGATCGCCGATCCAACCTCGATCAACTACACCGCCGACGCGATGATCGGCATCAAGGTCGCACCGGGCAGTACGCCGAAGCGCCTGGCTGAACGGCTCGTGCCGCATCCTGAGGTCGTCTACATCATCTGGGTGTCCGGCCGTTACGATCTGCTGGTCGAGATCGTTGCCGACTCGCGCGACCAGTTTATGACCTTCCTCGAGCGCCATTGCTACGATCAGAGCGACATCGCCTCGGTCGAGGTGATGACCGGCCTCACCATGTACAAAAACCAGTTCCTGCTGAAACGCGCACTCGCCTGAGCGCGCTCGTCTGAGCGCGCTCGTCCTGACCATCCGAACGAATTTGAATTAGAAGCCTGGGAGGAATATGCAATGTCGTCAAAAGACCCGCAAAATCTGGCCGAATCGCTGCCCGACAAGGAACGGGTGAAAGAGGCCAAAGCGAAACTCGTCGAGGCCGGCGTGAAGTATGTTTACTCATGCTGGATCGATCTTCTCGGTATTCCGAAGACCAAGCCGGTGCCGATCGAGGATTTCGAATTGCTGTGCGCCGGCAAGGGGCCGCAATTCGCCGTCCATTCCGTGTCGTTTGTGCCAGAGCTGGGTGCGTCAGACTCGGATCAGATTCCGGTGCCGGATCTCGATACGCTGGTGATCTGCCCGTGGGACCGCAAGGCCGCGTGGATGTTCGCGGATCTCTGGTGGGAAGATAAGCCCTACTACAACTGCCCGCGCCAGATCCTGAAGCGCATCGTGCGCGACGCGGCGAAGGCGGGCTATGCCTGCTATGCCGGGGTCGAGCCCGAGTTCATCGTGATGCGCTGGGAAAACGGCCAGCCGGTCAAGGCATTCGACGACGATCCGCGCGAGCCGGGCGCGCTGCGCCCACGCCGCCAGGCCTTCGGTTACGACATCGAATACTCGGTCAACTCGATGGGTTTTCTCGGCGACTGCATCGACATTCTCCAGCAGCTTGGCTGGGGCATGCATGACGTGGTCTGTGAAGGCGCCTATTCGCAGTTCGAACTCGATTTCCATTACACCCACGTGCTCGAAATGGCCGACCGCTTTGCGTTCCTGCGCGTTCTCCTGAAGGAGATCGCGAAGAAGCACGGGCTGTTCATCACCTATATGCCGAAGCCGACCACCGGCGACTGGCGTTCGGGTGCGCATATGAACACTTCGCTGCAGCCGGCCGACAAGAAGGGCACCAATCTGTTCGGGAGCAGCGAGAAGGGCTGGGCCGACGAGACCTATCAGGCAGTCGGCGGATTGCTGAAGCATGGCGGCGCGATTACCGCACTCGCCTGCTCGACGGTGAATTCCTATAACGGGCTCGTGCCCCGCGTCGGCGGCTTCGAGGGCGGCACCGTCACCTGGGCTCCGACTCAAATGACCTATGGCAATAACAACCGTTCGGCCATGCTCCGTCTGCCGCAGACCCGCTACTGCATCGAAAACCGCGCTGCGGATATGTGCATGAACCCGTATCTCTCGCTCGGCCTGACGACGGCGGCCATGGTCGACGGCGTCGTGAACAAGATCGATCCGGGCAAGCCGTTCAATCGCGATCTCTATTCGATGACCGACGAAGAGATCAAGGCGGCGGGCATCAAGCGACTGCCACGCAACCTGCTGGAGGCCTGCGAAATCCTGAAGCAGAGCGAGTTCGCGCGCAAGACGCTCGGCGACAAGATCATTCACTCGTACTTGCGCTATAAGATGGACGAGTGGGAGCGCTACCATCAGGCCGTGACCGACTGGGAGGTGCGCGAGTATCTGCGCCTCTATTAGTCCGGGTATTGGTCCGGATCTGGGGCCGAGGAGGGCCGGATGACGGCGGATTACGAGGTCTTTTCGCTGGGTCGCGTCACGCTGCAGAGCGGCGTGACGCTGCCCGATTTGAGACTCGCTTATAAGACCTATGGCGAGATCAACGCGCGCAAAGACAACGTGGTCGTGCTGCCGACCTTCTACACCGGCACCCATGTTCGCAATGAAGCCTATTTCGGGCCGGGTCGTGCGATCGATCCGGCCCGCCACTTCATCGTCGCGCCGAACACGTTCGGCAACGGCCTCTCATCGTCGCCGAGCAACATGCCGGCTCCGTTCGACGGGCCGCGCTTTCCGAACGTCACGCATTTCGACAACGTCGCCTGCCAGCATCGCCTGCTGACCGAGCGCTTCGGCATCGAGCGGATCGCGCTGGTTGCCGGCTGGTCGATGGGTGGCAGCCAGTCCTATCAATGGGCCGCGCAATATCCCGACATGGTCGGCGGGATTGTGCCGTTCTGCGCGTCAGCTCGCGTCTCGCCGCATAATTATGTGTTCCTCGCCGGGGTCAAGGCGGCGCTCACCGCCGATGGCGACTGGAATGGCGGCAACTATACGAAACCACCGGAGCGCGGTCTGCGCGCCTTTGGCCGCGCCTATTGCGGTTGGGTGTTCTCGCAACAATGGTTCCGCGAGCATCGCTATCGCGATCTCGGATTTGAGACTGTCGAGGCGCTGCTCGACGACTGGGAACAGGATCATTTGAACTGGGACGCCAACGATCTGCTGGCCAAGATCTGGACCTGGCAGCATTGCGACATCAGCGCTAATGCGCGTTACGGCGGCGATTTCGAGCGTGCATTGGGAGCCATCCGCGCCCGTGCCATCCTCATCCCCTGCACCACCGACGTATATTTCCCGCCCGAAGACAACGAGATCGAACAACGCCACATGCCGAATGCAGAGTTTCGGCCGTTCGCGTCGATCTGGGGCCATGTGGTCGCATCGGGCCGGCGTGTGCCGGAGTTCCATCGCTTTCTCGACCAGGCGTTCGCGGATGCGCTCGGCACCTGACCCTTTGCCCGGGCTATGGGGACCACGCCGTCGTCGGCGATAGTAACGAAATTCGTAGCAATCTTCGATCCAGTGAAGAATCCGGCAGCAGGCGGTTGACATGTCTGCGAATTCCGTAGAAACCTTCGTGAAAATCGCCGGCAGAAATGAAGCCGGACCGGGAGGCGAGAGTTTGAGAGACGTCTACGCTTTGGTGCCTCCCCACGAGGAGGAAGAAGTCGCCATGGCCTCGCCCGAAGACCGGCGGGCGCTCGGCGCGGACGAACTCAATCGCAAGATCATCGCCAAGCTGCAAGAGGACGGCCGCATGCCGTTTTCCAACATTGCGAAGGATCTCGGCACCTCCGAGGGTACCGTGCGCAACCGCGTGCACCAGATGATCGAGGCGCGCGTGCTCAAGATCATCGGCGTGGCCGACCCGCTCGCGCTCGGCCATGAAGGCTATGCCATGGTCGCGCTGACCGTTGCAGCCGGTGCCGATCCGCGCGAGGTCTCGAAACGCTTCATCGATTGCGAGAACGTCACTTATGTTCTCTTCGCCGCCGGCCGCTACGATCTGCTGGTCGAGGTGATCGGCAAGGATCATGTCGATCTGCGCCGGTTCCTGCTCGAACACTGTTACGGCCAGGCCGATATCGCCTCGGTCGAGCCGATCATGGCGCTCGCCTTGTACAAGAGCCTTCCGAAATGGGGCCGCCCGTGACCGCCGTAACGCCCGCCGCCCTGCCCGCCACCGCAAACCCGGCGCGCGTCCGCAAGCAGCGCTGGTTCGAGTTCAAGAGATCGATCCCGCGGCGCTCGGTCATCCTGCTTGGTGTCGCGATCTGGGTGATCTTCTTCGGGCTGTGGGAGCTCGCGGTCGCGCTCGGCTGGGTCAATGCGACCTTCATGCCGCCGCCGCAGAAGGTGCTGCTCGGTCTCTACGAACTGCTGGTCGAAGATGCGTTCATTGTCGATATCGGCATCAGCATCTACCGCATCGTCTCCAGTTTCGCGCTTGCCTGCGCGGTCGCAGTGCCGCTCGGCATCCTCATGGGCTCGTTCAAACGCATCGAGGCGTTCGTCGATCCGCTGGTCTCGGCCTGGCGCTATCTGCCGGCACCGTCCTTCATTCCGCTTCTGCTGATGTGGTTCGGCACCGGGGACGGTCAGAAACTCGCGCTGCTCTTCATCGGCGTACTGTGGTTCCTGATCACGCTGATCATGGACCACGTAAAATCAGTGCGCACGGAGCTGATAGAGACGTCGGTCACGCTTGGCGGCAATCGCTGGCAGGTTTTGTGGACGGTGGTGATCCCCGCCTCGATGCCGAACATCGTCGTCGCCATGCGCCAAATGATGGCGGTGAGCTGGACCTACCTGGTCATCGCCGAGATCGTCGCCGCGACCGATGGTATCGGAGCGGTCATGATGCGCGCAAAGCGGTTTCTGCATGTCGACAAGATCATGGCGGGTATCCTCGTCATCGGTATTCTGGGCCTGCTATTCGATTTCCTGTTTCGTGTCGCGCACCGGCTGCTCTTTCCCTATATCCACGAAAGAAACCAGTAGCGCGACGGAACGAGGCAACTGTCCGCCTGCCCGCGGCATCGGGCGACGGAGTAGATTGAAAATAAAAGACATCGAAAGGGGAGGACGATATGAAATTCAGTAGAGTAGCGATGGGGATCGTGAAAACCGGGATCGTGCGGACGATTTCGGCCCTTGCGGTGGCCGCATTCGTTACCGTGGCTGGCGGAAGCGGGGCGTCGGCGGCCGAGCAGGTGCGCGTTGCCGGCGTGACCTGGCCCGGCTTCGGGTTCTGGTTCATCGCTCAGGAGAAGGGTTTTGCACCCGATCTGGAGATTTCGTTCCAGGCGATCGAGGATCCGTACGAATCCTTCGCGCTCGCTGCATCGGGTCAGCTCGATATCGTCGTCAGCACGATCGAGTTCGCGCCGATCGCCGCCGCTCAGGGGATTCCGATCAAACTGGTCGCCTACGAAAATCTTTCGTACGGGACGGACAAGATCATCGTCGCACCGGGTATCGAAAGCGCCGAGGATCTGCGCGGCAAGAAGGTCGCCGTGCTCGAAGGCGGCCTCAGCCAGCTCTATATGGCGATGTGGCTCGAGGAAAACGGCGTTCCCTATGACGAGGTCGAGTACGTCAACCTGATCATGGACGACGCGGCATCGGCGATGATCGGTGGCGATGTCGCGGCAGCGCAGTTCTGGGAACCGTTCGGCAGCAACGCGCTTGCGGCGTTGCCCGGTTCGAGAGTGGTGGCGAGCACGACAGAGGATCGCTGGCACAAGAATGCCCTGATCGCCGATGCCGTGTTCATGAGCGACGCGTTCATCAATGAGCGGCGCGATGTGGCTGTAAAGGCGCTTCAGGCCTATTACGACGCCATCGAGTGGTGGATGGCGAACCCCGCCGAGGGCAATGAAATCACGGCCCGGGGCATGCAGATGGCGCTAGCGGATGTCGAACTGGTGATCGGGGCCGACGGAAGTCGCCTGGATGGCGGGATCTATCCCTACACGTTCATCGAGGCCGCCCGTTTCTGCGGTTCGGCACCGGGTGAGCCTCCGTTCGGCCAGACCAACGGCCAGATCGCCGATCACTGGCGCATGACCAACGAGTGGTGGATCAAGTTCGGCCTGATGACCGAGACGCTAGAGCCGGAAACTGGCACCGACTGCTCGCTGCTGGCCGATCTCTACGACTCTGGGTACGGACAGTAGCATTTGTTAACCGGTAGCCGGCGGTTCGATCCGCGGCCGCCGGCGATTCGTCGAGGCGGACCATTTTGATCAACAAAGATCGAGAAACGGGAGGATGATATGGAAAGCAACAGCATCAAGACCCGCATCGCGCGGATAATTTCTGCACTGACGGTCGCCGCGTTTGTTGCCGTTGTCGGCGGTCATGCGGCATCGGCGGCCGAGCAGGTGCGCGTTGCCGGCCTGACCTGGCCGGGTTACGGGTTCTGGTTCATCGTTCAGGAGAAGAATCTCGCGCCGGATCTCGAGATCGTTTACCAGACGATCGAGGATCCTTTCGAATCTTTCGCGCTCGCCTCGTCGGGCCAACTCGACATCGTCTACAGCACGATCGAGTTTGCACCGATTGCGGCCTCCGAAGAGTTTCCGATCAAGCTCGTCGCTTACGGCAATCTCTCGCATGGCACCGACAAGATCATCGTTGGACCGGGCATCGAGAGCGCCGAAGACCTGCGCGGCCAGAAGGTTGCCGTGCTCGAGGGTGGGCTCGCCCAGCTCTATATGGCGATCTGGCTCGAAGCCAATGGTGTCGCCTATGACGAGGTCGAATACGTCAACCTGATCATGGACGACGCTGCATCCGCGATGATCGGCGGCGACGTGAAGGCGGCCGAATTCTGGGAACCGTTCGGAGCCAACACGCTGGCAGCCGTCGAGGGTTCCAGGATCGTCGCAACCTCGGCCGACGAGCAGTGGGAGAAGAATGCACTGATCGCCGACGCATTGTTTATGAGCGATGCCTTCATCAACGAACGGCGCGACGTGGCGCTGAAAGCGATGCAGGCGCTCTACGATGCAATCCAGTGGTGGAAAGAGAACCCGACGGAAGGCAATGAGATCATCGCCCGCGGCATGCAGATGACGGTCGAGGACGTCGAGCTCGTCATCGGTGCGGATGGTACATGCCTCGATGGCGGACTTTGCCCCTATACCTTCATCGAGACAGCACGGTTCTGCGGCGCGGCGCCGGGCGATCCGCCGTTCGGCCAGACCAACGGTCAGATGGCGGACCATTTCCGCATGACCAACGAGTGGTGGATCAAGTTCGGCGTGATGACGGAGACGTTCGAACCGGAAGCGGGCGTCGATTGCTCGTTGCTGGCAGATCTCTACGAATCCGGTTACGGGCAGTAAGCACGATCGACGCAATCGCGGGCGGCGGCGCATGTGTGCGCTCGCTGCCCGCCTTTGCCCGATTGCTGTGGACCCGACATGAGGCACGCATGATGACGGTCGAGACGGCAAAGAAAGTCGGCACGGGGCAGCGTCCAGCGCGTGGCGCGAAGCTGGTCGTGTCGCATGTCTCAAAATATTTTCATTTGCAGAACGGGCTGAAGATCGAGGCAGTCGCCGATGTGTCGTTCGACGTGCTGGATAACGAGCTCTGCGTGCTGCTCGGGCCGTCCGGCTGCGGCAAGTCGACCGTGCTGCGGATGGTGGCGGGTCTCGAGGAACCGTCGGTCGGCGAGCTGAGCCTAGACGGCCGCGAGATTCTGGGCCCCGGCCGAGATCGTGGCATGGTATTCCAGACCTATACGTCGTTCGACTGGCAGACGGTCCAGCAGAATGTCGAATACGGGCTGCGCCTCAACGGCGCGTCCAAGTCCGAGCGCCGCGAGCGTGCCGCTCATTTCATCGACATCGTGCAACTCACCAAGTTTCGGGATGCCTATCCAAGCCAACTGTCGGGCGGCATGAAGCAGCGTGTCGCGATTGCGCGGACGCTGGCCAACGATCCGGCAATCCTGCTGATGGATGAACCGTTCGGGGCGCTCGATGCCGAGACGCGCTGGAATATGCAGGAACTGCTGATCCGCATCGTCGAATCCTCGAAAACCACCGTGCTGATGGTGACCCACGACATCGAGGAGGCCATTTTCCTGGCCGACCGGATCATCTTCATGAGCCGGCATCCGGGCCGGATCAGGGAGAACATCATGACCGATTTCAAGGGCGGGCAGCGGTTCGACAACAAGGAAGCGGTGATCAATGCACCGGGCTACGCGACGCTCGAGCACAAGATCATGCAGATGATGCGCGAGGAGGGGCACAGCAAGGACTGACGGTCCCTTGCTCGGCCTCTAAACCAGGGAGCCAAACCCATTTGCGGCGTTTGCGGTTGCGGCGATAGCGAGAAACGGATCGACGGCATGCCGGTTGTGCAAATGCACGATCTTGCGCACGGGCAAGCCCATCCGCATGACCATGGGCACGATCATGGCGGCGATCATGCGCACGACCGTGTGCACGATCACGCCCATGACGGCGCGCATTCCCATTCTCATGCCGCGCATGACCATGGGCACGATCACGGCCATCGCCACGCAGTAGCGCCCGGCAGCGAGTTCCTGCGCATCGAACAGGAAATCCTCTCGGAGAACGACCGGTTCGCCGGCGTCAATCGCGCCTGGTTCGCCGAGCGCGCGATCCTCGCGCTCAACATCGTCTCGAGTCCTGGCGCCGGGAAGACAAGCCTGCTCACTGAAACGATCCGCCGCCTTGCCGGCCGCCTGCCGGTCGCGGTGATCGAGGGCGATCAGGAAACCGACAACGACGCCCGGCGGATTCGCGAGGCGGGTGCCGCCGCGATCCAGATCAATACGGGACGCGGCTGCCATCTCGATGCGCATTCGGTCGGCCATGCGGCCGAGCAGCTCGATCCGGCGCCTGGCTCGGTCCTGTTCATCGAGAATGTCGGCAACCTCGTCTGCCCGGCCGCGTTCGATCTCGGCGAGGCCTGCAAGGTTGCGATCCTCTCGACCACCGAAGGCGTCGACAAGCCGATCAAGTATCCCGACATGTTCGCGGCCTCCGAGCTCTTGTTACTGAACAAGGTCGACCTGTTGCCGCATCTCGATTTCGATGTCGCCGAGGCGCTGGACTATGCGCGGCGCGTCAATCCGGCGATCGAGGCGATCCAGGTTTCGGCGCGGAGCGGCGAGGGAATCGCTCTCTGGATCGACTGGCTCGAGCGCCGGCACCGCGCGATCGTCCAGGTGCGCGTCGATGCGCTCGATGCCGAAGCAGCGGCATTGCGCAGCTGTTTGGGTATCGACGCACCCGGGAAACCTTTAACGGTCGTCGCCGGTCGCTGACGATGCACGAGCTCACCATCGCGAAGAGCCTGATCGATCTTTCCTGCAAGCACGCGCGCGAGCAGGGGGCGAGCCGCGTGACGCGGCTTCATATCCGGCTCGGCTCGATGTCGGTGGTGCTGCGATCGCTCTATAGCTGCTTCGGTCCGGCTTCCCGCGGCACGCTCTGCGAGGGCGCCATGCTGGAGATCGACGAGGTGCCGCTCTCGGTCCATTGCCGGCGCTGCAACGCGACCAAGCATCCGGCAGGACGATTCAATTTTCGTTGCCCCGATTGCGGCACGCCGACGCCGGACGTTCTGACCGGACGCGAAATGCAGCTCATCGGCATCGATCTCGATTACACGCGCCTGGATGGCGCGACCGCCGCAGCACCGGCTGTGCCCGGCACCGCAAGGACGGCGGCGGTCTGAGGATTTACCGTGAGGAGAATTGGATGACGACGCAGGGACAATCGATCTGGGAAATCGTGCCGCATCAGCATCGTGGTCCATCGGGACAGAGCGGCAAGGACGACCATATCCGTTCGCCGAAGCTGCATAACGGCACGTTCAAGGCGAGGGGTCTTGCGACCTTCATGGGTGCGCCTTATTGCGAACCCGAGCGCAACAAGATCCGCGCGATGGGCGCCAAGGTTTGTTTCCTCGGCGTGCCGCACGATCACGGCAATATGGTGCGCGCGGGTACCTCGCAGGGCCCCGCCGGCATCCGTGAGGCCTCGACGCAGTATTTCCCGTACATGTTCGAGTACGATGTCGATCTGCTCGATTTCTTCAGGCTGGTCGATTGCGGCGATATCCCGGCCATTCCCGGGAACAACGCGCGCAGCCATGAGCTGATCTATGCCTATGTGACCGAGTGCCTCGAGGCCGGCGCGATGGTCATTCTGGTCGGCGGCGATCACTCGGTGCCGATCCCGGGCGCGAAGGCGCTCTCCGATTATCTGAGGAAAGGCAAGATCGGCTATCTGCATGTCGACTGCCATCTCGATTCGGCGCCGGACTGGGAAGGCAACATCCTCACCAACTGTTCCGGCTCGTCGCGCGCGCTCGATCTGCCCAATTGCAGTGCCGCGAACATGGCGCATATGGGCTCGCGCAACGGCCTCAATCCGAAGGACTGGGTCGACACGCTGATCGACAAAGGCGCGCGGCTGCTGCCGATGCACGAGTTCGCCGATCGCGGGGTCGATGCCTGCACACGCGAAATCTTCGAGCGTGCATGGAACGGCACCGACGGCGTCTATTTCACTTGGGATACCGATTCGCTCGATGCGAGCTGCGCGCCGGGCACGACCGCGCCCGAGCCGTTCGGGATCAAGGCGCGCGAAGCGATCCAGCTCGCCCGCATCGCCGGCGAGTATGGCGCCAGCATTATGGAGGTCTCGGAGCTCTGTCCGCTCTGGGATGCCAACAACATCACCAGCAAGCTTTCCTGCTGCATGGTCTATCACTTCCTTGGAAGCCGGGCGAAGACGCTCCGCGACCGCGGCATGAAGGCCTGAGAGAAACCACGCGGCTGCAGCCTGGGGCCGCATCCGAATCTGCGATCCGTCATTCGAGGAGCAACACGACCATGAATCCTGCCAAAAGCTACGAGCATCTTTTTTCGCCGCTCGACAAAGGCGACGAGGCGTTCGGATCGCCGGGCGTCATTTCATTTCTGCGCGCGCCGCATATCGAGATGAAGCTCGAAGCGATGAAATCATCCGGCGCCCGATTCGCGTTCCTCGGTGTGCCGTTTGAGGAAGGCAATATCGGCAAGCCCGGCAGCGTCGAGGGACCGCGCGACATGCGCTTCATGTCGCACGAGTATTTCCCCTACTGGTTTGAATATGAGGTCGACATCAACGGCCATTTCGTCGATGTCGGCGACGTGCGCATCCCGAAAGTCGATCCCAAGACCAGCCTCAGCCGGGTCTACAAGGCGGTGCGCGCGATCCTCGAAGCGGGGCTCGTGCCAGTCCTTTGTGGCGGCGATCACTCGATCACGATTCCGGCGGCCCGCGCCCTCTCGGATCATCTCGGCAAGAGCAAGAGCATCGGCTATCTGCAGCTCGGCGCTCATCTCCGCATGGCCGACGAATGGGCCGGAGAGCGCGAATCGAGCGCGAGCGTTCTGGCGCGCGTGACCGAGTTGCCGAACATCAAGGCGGCGAACGTCGCCCAGGTCGGCATGCGCAACTCGATGAACCCGAAGGACTGGTGCGACCTCGCCAAGGAGCGCGGCGTCAACATCTTCACGATGAACGAGATCGTCGATAACGGCATCGACAGCGTCATCGCCAAGGCGGCCGACAAGGTCTGGAAGGGCACCGACGCGCAGTACATCAGTGTCGACATGAACGTGCTCGACGCCTCGGCGGCACCGGGCGTCACGGCACCGGAACCGGGCGGGCTCGATGCGCGCGAGATGATGCGCGTTGCCAACCATCTCGGCGCGCGCGGTACGGCGAGCGTGATCGATCTGACCGAGCTCTGCCCGGTCGTCGATACGAACGGCATCACCACCAAGCTTGGTGCCTGCTTCCTGCTGCGGCTGGTGGCGGCTTTGGCGCGGGCCCGCGGCGAGCGCGTCGATCAATCGCTGCGGCGGCCGAGCCTCGCGACCAAGCGGGCCTGACCGGCCGGCGATGTCGGGCCGCCTCGAAAACCGTGCAGCGGATGCGGTCTCGCCGGCCGGCGAGCCGCTTCGCCTCACGCGGATTCTGGGCGGCAGCGACGATCCTGCAATGGCCGATCGGCTGCACGATCTGTCGCATGCCGGCCGGATCGAGGAGATCACGCTGGGTCGCGACGATCTCGCGCGCCGCCGAATCCGCATCGCGACCGATGCCGGCACCGATTGCGCGATCGCGCTCGATCGCAGCGAGAAACTGTTCGATGGTGCCGTGCTGCTGCTCGAGGCGGATCGTGCGGTCGTCGTGCGGATGGAACCCGAGCGCTGGCTGTCGCTCGAAACGGCGAGCCCGGCCGCCGCTCTGCGGCTCGGTTACTTCGCCGGCAACATGCATTGGCGGGTGCGTTTCGAAGGCAACATCCTCCATATCGCGCTCGAAGGGTTGGCCTCGGACTATCTCGCGAGGCTCGACCCGGTCTTGCGGCAGGGCGGCGTGCGCGCCGTCGTCAAATGACCAGGATCGCCGCTCGTCTCGCGATGCTGCGCCACGGCGACAGCGCCTTTCCCGGTGGCACCGCGTCTTTCTCCTGGGGCCTCGAAACATTGGTGCGCGATGGGCTGGTGCGCAACGCTACCGAGCTTGAGGCCATGCTGCATGACCAGCTCCGCTTGCGCTGGGCAACGGGCGAACGTGCGGCGCTGCTGGCGGCGTGGGATGCCGATCGCGATCTCGCCTGCATCGCGCGCATCGATCACATTCTCGAAGCGCGCACGCTGGCGCGCGAATGGCGCGAAGGTTCACGCCGCGCGGGTTCGGCATTGCTCTCGGTCCATGTCCGGCTTGGCACCGAAGGCGCCGCCGATTATCAGCGCGCACTTGCGACCGGCGAAGACATCGCACCCGGTTTGCCCGCGCTCAGCCATCTCACAGTGATGCAGGGGCTGCTCTGGCGCCAGAGCGGCATCGACCGCATCGACGCAGCGCTGATGGCCGCACACACGATCGTGCTGACGGCAACCGGCGCTTCAATCCGGCTCGGCATCATCGGTCACATCGATGCGCAGGCGATCGTCGGTCGCAGCGCGAAATTGATCGCCGATCTGCTGGCGGAAGTGCCGCCGCCACTCGACGAGATTCACGCCTTCGTGCCGCTGGTCGAGATAGCCTCGATGCGCCACGAGACTGGCGAGATGCGTTTGTTTTCCAACTGACGTGATGCGCTGCGGAAAAGGGGAGGCTGCCCGATGCTGCTGACACCGACCGAACTGGAACGGCTGACGATCTTCACATCGGCCGAGCTGGCCCGCCGCCGCCGCGGCCGCGGCTTGAAGCTGAATTATCCCGAGGCGGTCGCTTTCATCGCCGACGAGATTCTCGAGGGCGCACGCGACGGGCGCTCGGTCGCCGATCTGATTGGCTACGGCTCGACCTTGCTCACGACCGACGATGTCATGGAGGGCGTTGCCGATCTCCTGCCGATGCTGCAGGTCGAAGGCACGTTCCCCGACGGCACCAAGCTGGTCACGGTCCACGACCCGATCCGGCCCGGCAAGAAGGCGCTGCCGAAGGACCGACGGATTCCCGGCGAGATCCTGCCGCTCGACGGCGAGATCGAGCTTCATGCCGGCCGCCGCGGCACCCGGCTCAAGGTCGTCAACACCGGCGACCGGCCGGTGCAGATCGGCAGTCACTATCATTTCTTCGAAACCAACGCGGCGCTCGATTTCGATCGCGCGGCCGCGTTCGGCATGCATCTCGACATCCCTGCGGGCACGGCAGTGCGCTTCGAGCCGGGCGAGAGCAAGGACGTGGCGCTGGTTGCATTCGGCGGTACGGGCGAACTCTGGGGCCTCAACTCGCTGACCAACGGATCGGCACATAGCGACGAGGTCAAACAGGCCGCGCTGAAACGGGCGCGCGAACGCGGCTTCAAGGGAGCCTGAACGATGGCCAAAATCTCCAGGCGCGATTACGCGTCCATGTACGGGCCGACCACGGGCGATTGCGTCCGGCTCGGCGATACGTCGCTGTTGGCGGAGGTCGAAAAAGACCACGCCGTGCCGGGCGAGGAATGTCTCCATGGCGGCGGCAAGACGCTGCGCGACGGGCTCGGGCTTGCGGCCGGCTATAACAGCGAAGACGGCGCGCTCGACATGCTGATCTCGAACGCCGTGGTGATCGATCCGGTGCTCGGCATCGTCAAGGGCGATATCGGCATCAAGGATGGCCGTATCGTCGGCATCGGCAAGGCTGGCAATCCTGCGATCATGGATGGCGTGCATCCCAATCTGATCTGCGGTGCCGCAACCACCGTGCGCGATGCAGAAGGGCTGATCGCCACGCCTGGTGCTATCGACGTGCATGTGCATTTCGACAGCGCCCAGCTCTGCCAGCATGCGATCTCGTCGGGGATCACCACGATGATCGGTGGCTCGCTCGGTCCGATCACCGTTGGCATCGATTGCGGCGGTGCCTTCAATGTCGGGCGCATGCTGCAGGCCGCTGAGGAATGGCCGATCAATTTCGGCTTTCTCGGTCGCGGCAATACCTCGAAGGCTCGATCGCTCTACGACCAGATCGAAGGCGGCTGCATCGGTCTCAAGATCCACGAGGATTGGGGTGCGATGCCGGCGGCGATCGACACCTGCCTCGCCGTCGCCGACGAACTCGATTTCCAGGTCCAGCTCCATACCGACACGCTGAACGAAAGCGGTTTCCTCGAAACGACGCTGGCGGCGATCAACAATCGCACGATTCACATGTATCATACGGAAGGCGCCGGCGGCGGCCATGCGCCCGACATCATCCGTGTCGCGGGCGAGCGCAATTGCCTGCCGTCATCGACCAATCCGACCAATCCCTACACGATCAACACGTTCGACGAACATCTCGACATGACGATGGTCTGCCACCATCTCAGCCCGTCGATACCCGAAGACGTTGCCTTCGCCGAAAGCCGGATCCGCGCCCAGACCATCGCCGCCGAAGACGTACTGCACGATATCGGCGCGATCTCGATGCTCGGGTCCGACAGCCAGGGCATGGGCCGTATCGGCGAAGTGATCTGCCGCACCTGGCAGCTCGCTTCCAAGATGCGCGACCAGCGCGGTCGCCTCACCGAAGAGACAACCAGGCGCGGCGACAATGAGCGGATCAAGCGCTATATCGCGAAATACACGATCAACGCCGCGCGCACCTTCGGCATCGCCGAGCATGTCGGCTCGCTCGAAGCTGGGAAGCTGGCCGATGTCGTGCTATGGCGGCCCGGATTTTTCGGCATCAAGCCGGAACTGGTCGTCAAAGGCGGGTTCATCGCCTGGGGCGTGATGGGCGACAGTGCCGCCTCGCTGATGACCTGCGAACCGTTGATCATGCGTCCGCAATGGGGTGCGTTCGGCCGCGCGAAGCAATCGCTCAGCGCCTGTTTCGTCAATCCGCTGGCGCTCGAGAAGGGCGTGGGTGAGCGGCTGGAGCTGCGCAAGATGCTGCTGCCGACCCGCGGTACGCGCAAGCTCAACAAGTCACACATGCTGCATAACGACGCCTGCCCGAAAATGCGCGTCGATCCCAATACGTTCGACGTGTTCGTCGATGGCAAGCTGGCCACCTGCGAGCCGGCCAAGGTCCTGCCGCTCGCGCAACGCTACATGCTGCGATGAACGTCACCGCGAAACGACAGGGGGGCGGCATGCCGGACAACGAGGGCGCCGCACCGAGCGCGGCGCGCGTCGGCATTGGCGGCCCAGTCGGATCGGGCAAAACCAAGCTGATCGAGGCGCTGATCCCCCGCCTCGACGCGGGCGGCTATCGCATCGCCGTCGTGACCAACGATCTCGTCACCAAGGAGGATGCCGAGCGGCTACAGCGCAGCGGGCTGATCGATCCGAACCGCGTTCGCGCGGTCGAAACTGGCGCCTGTCCGCATACCGCGATCCGCGAAGATCCGACGCTGAACATCCAAGCGGCCGATCTGCTCGAACAGGCGTTCAAGCCGCTCGACCTGATCCTGATCGAGAGCGGCGGCGACAATCTCGCCTCGACCTTTTCGCTCGACCTGGTCGATTACTGGATCTTCGTGATCGACGTGGCCGGCGGCGACGATATTCCGCGCAAGCGTGGCCCCGGAATCCTGCAATGCGACCTGCTGGTCATCAACAAGATCGATCTCGCGCCGCATGTCGGTGTCGATCTGGCCCAGATGCGGCGCGAAGCCGGCGAGGTTCGCGAGGGCCGGCCGATCGTCATGACCAACGCGGCGCGCGGCGAAGGCATCGACGAGATCATCGCGATCCTCGATCGCCAGGTATTGCTGAGATGAACGTTCCGCTGCGCGAACTGGCAACGGACTCCGTCGGCGACGGCAACGTGGCGGGTCGCCTCGCGGCCCTGCGGCTCGAGTTCGCCGCCGCGCCGGAGGGCGAGACCCATGTCGCGCGTCAGTACGCATCCTATCCGTTTCATATCTGCCGGCCGTTCCGCTATGCGGACGATCCTGCCGGCATGGCGACTGTCTATACGCAATCGGCTTCCGGCGGCATCTACGAACATGAGCGGCTCTCGATCGCGATCGAAACTCAGGCAGGGGCGGCGGCTCATGTGACGACGCAGGCATCGACCATCGTGCACGAGATGCAGCACGGCCTTGCGAGACAGACGATCGATCTGCATGCCGGGCCGGATTCCTGGCTGGAGTTTCTGTCCGACCCGCTGATCCTCTTTCCCGATGCGCGGATCGAAACCCGGCTCCGTTTGGTCGCTGGCGCGGGTGCGCGCGCGATCGTCGGCGACGCATTCCTCGCGCACGATCCCAAGGGCAAAGGCCGGCCGTTCGGCCGCGTTACCGGGGAGATCCGCATCGAGCGCGAGGATGGCGGCACGATTGCCGTCGATCGCCTGTCGGTGTCAGGTGCGGATTTCTGCAAATCGTTGCGCCAGGCCGATCGCGGCTTCGCGACGCATGGCAGTATGTTGATGCTGGCGCCCGAGGACGAATCCGCCCGCGCTCTCGATGCTATTCGCGGCCTGCTTGCCGCGCCGCAAGAAACGCCGGGCGAAATCTATGCCGGCGTTTCGCTGCTGCCGCAGGGTGCGGGGCTGTGGACGCGGGCGGTGGCGCGCGACGGGGCGGCGCTCCGTCGCACGATGCTCGCCATCTGGTCCGCCATGCGCGAAAGCATGACCGGCATCGCGCCGGCGCCGCGCCGAAAGTGATATACGATTTCGCGATCTCTCAGAAAGAGACGCGAAACATGGTTGCCGCGACCCGGGCCACGGTTAGCCCGGGTGCATCATTCTCGGTCGCGAATTTCGTCCAGCCGGGAACCCCGACTGCCTCGATGATCCCCTGCGGGTCGACCAGATAGGCGACGCCGTCGATCGAATCGAGCAGGTCTGGGCATTTATTCGGTTCAACATCGCGCTATCGCTCCCAGCCGCAAAGGGAATGTCGTGTGGCGGCGCCTGCAGATCAACCCATCCTTCGGTATGGGAGGTTGCCTGTTCGGGTCGGATCAGCGCTATGCCTTCGAATCCGGTGCTATCTCGGCAATCTGAGCCAGGATATCGGCCTCGGTCTGCTTCGGCAGGTCGCCAGCGAAGGCGTAGCCGTCCGGCTTGTGATCGATAAAGACCTCGCCGGTGAGCTCGAAGTCCTTCGGCTCATCGAACGCACCGATGCAGATTGCGCGGCAAGCCGGAAGTGGCTTCGTTCGGGCAATGTTTCATGCCGGCCGATTGACTCGTGCGGATCGCCAAGAAAAAATCGGATCGGGCCGCCTGGTGTGCGATGTTCGATGCACAATGCGGCGGATGTCGGATTTTCCGCCGATCGGCGGCCGCGCAGGGAGAGACCTCGATGACAACCGGGCTTGTCCATGACGAACGTTATTACTGGATCGAGCTTGGCGGTTATCTGCCGCTTGGCGAATTCACCCAGCCTTTCCCGGCGATGGACAGCCCCGAAGGCAAGCGCCGGATCCTCAACCTGGTGCGCGTGAGCGGCCTCATGAAACATCTCGTTGAGCTCGAGCCGCGGATGGCGACGGAAGACGAACTCGCGCTGTTCCATACGCGAGACTATATCGCCAAGGTCAAGGAATTGAGCGATACGCATGGCGGCAGCGTCGGCGATTTCACCGCGATCTGTGCCGGCGGTTACGATATCGCGAAACTCGCGGCCGGCGGCTGCATGGTCGCAATCGATGCGGTGCTGAACGGCCAGGTCGACAATGCGTTCGCGATGGTGCGGCCCTGCGGCCATCATGCCGAAGCGGATCGCGGCCGCGGTTTTGCGATCTTCTCGAATGTCGCGGTCGCGATCATGAGCGCGCGGCAGCGTTTTGGCCTCGAACGGGTCGCCGTCATCGACTGGGACGTGCATCACGGCAACGGTACGCAATGGGCGTTCTACGACGATCCGGGCGTCCTCACGATGTCGATCCACCAGGACCGGCTCTATCCGGTCGAAAGCGGCGCGCTCGAGGAGCGCGGCACCGGCAAGGGCGAAGGGTATAATCTCAACATCCCGCTGCCGCCCGGCTGCGGCCATTCGGCTTACATTTCGACGATCGAGCGTGTCGTGGTGCCGGCGCTGCGGGCATTCAAGCCGCAGCTCGTCGTGATCGCCTCCGGCTTCGATGCCAGCGTGCTCGATCCGCTGGCGCGGATGATGTGCCACAGCGAAACCTACCGGCGCATGACGGAACTGGTCATGGCAGAAGCTGACGAACTCTGCGGCGGGCGGCTCGTTGTCTGTCTCGAGGGCGGCTATTCACCGGTCTACATCCCCTATTGCGGCCTGCCCGTGATCGAAACCCTGTCGGGCCGCCGTACCGAAGTCGTGGATCCGCTGGCCGCCTGGGTCGCCCAGATCGGCGGACACGATCTGCAACCGCATCAGAACGACGCGATCGAGCGCGCGGCAGCTTTGGTTTCCGGCATTCGCTGAACGGGCGTCGCGGCCGGCACGCGATCCGAAGCCTTGCGCCGCCCGCATGGCGGCATCGGCAGATGGAGTTTGACCGGGCAAGGCCAGCCTGTATCATCGATGATCAACTCAAAAATTGGGGGGACTACCCATGAAAAAGACGTCTGATCGCCGTACGAGTTCATCGCTCTCGCGCCGGGCATTGCTCGGTTCGGGTGCCGCCGCTGGCGCGGTCGCCGCGACGGCTGCCGTCGGCGCGGTCGCCGCGCCCAAGATCGTGAAGGCCCAGAGCGGCGATCCGATCATCATCGGCACGGCCGCGGCCTTGACCGGCTGGGGCGCTGCCGACGGTCTCGATTTCAAGCAGGGCTGCGAGCTCGCGATCGAAGACATCAACGCGATGGGCGGCATTGCCGGCCGTCCGGTCGAGTTCGTGGTCGAGGACTGCAAGGAGATGGGGCCGCAGAACAATATCGCGGCGACCCGCGCGCTCATCGATCGGCATGGCGTCCATGCGATCTGCAACGGCTATCTCGTCGGCTCCGGCGCGGAATACGACATCATCGCCGATGCGGAAGTCATGCACCTCAACTGCAACACCTACGAGACGACCGCGAAGATCGTGCGCGACGATCCCGAGCGCTATTACACGATCTTCAGCGATTCGACCGAAATCTGGTACGGCACCGGCCTCCTGGTCTTCCTGAAGAATCTGATGGAATCCGGCCAGTGGGAGCCGAGCAACCGCAAGGTCGCGCTCATCACGTCGAACAATCCTTATTCGGTGCTGATCGCCGAAACGATCCGCGATTACGCGCAGGAATATGGCTGGGAAGTGTCGCTCTACGAAGAAGTCGTGCAGCCGATCGCCGAATGGGGTCCGACGCTCGCCAAGATCCGCAGCGACCCGCCGGGCCTGATCGCAAACACGCATTTCTTCCCGCAGGACATCGCGCAGTTCGCCCTGCAGTTCGCCGAGAACCCGACGCCGTCGCTGGTCTATATGCAGTACGGCCCGTCGATTCCGGAGTTCATCAACCTCGCCAAGGAAACCGCCGATGGCATCCTCTGGGCGACCGTCGTCGGTTCGCTCGCGGGCGGCTTCGGGCTCAATTTCCAGCAGCGTTACACTGAACGCTATGGCGAGAACGCCGGCTTCCGCAACGCCGGTCAGACTTACGATCTGGTGATGATGTACGCGCAGGCGGCATCGCGCAGCGGAAATCCCGACGATCCGAAGGCCGTGGCGAATGTGCTGCGCAAAGCGACGATCCATCGCGGCGTTTGCGGATCGTGGAAGTTCGAGGCGGACGATCAGTGCGCGCGGCCTTATCCGGGCTTCACCACCGATCCGTCGCTCGGCCTGACGCATCACTTCTATCAGATCCAGGGCGGGCAGCAGGTTGCTGTCGGTCCGGCGCCTTACATCCAGGGCGAGTTCCAGCTCCCGTCCTGGCTCTAGAGGCCCGGTCGGGGATGGTCGCAGGTCGGCGGGCCCGGATGTCGGGCGATGCCTGAGACGATGCCTGAAGTAATGTCGGATAAGGCGGGCACGGGCGGCACACCGTTACTGGTGTGTCGCAACGTGACCCGCCGATTCGGCGCGCTGGTCGCCGTCAACAATCTCAGCTTCGATCTGCAGCCGGGCGAGATCCTGGGTATCGGCGGGCCCAACGGTGCCGGCAAGACCACGCTCTTCGACGTCATCTCGGGCTTCATGGCGCCGGACGAAGGAGAGGTGCAACATCGTGGCGAGCGCATCAGTGGGCTCCGGCCGCATGAGGTCTGCCATCACGGGCTCGGCCGAACGTTCCAGCTCAATGCCGCCTTCCCGACGTTGACCGTTTACGAGAACGTGCTCGCGGCGGCGCATTTCGGCGAGCCGAAGACACTCATGGATTCGATCCGGCTCGATCGCCGGGCGACCGATGCGGCGCGCGAAGCGCTCGATTTCGTCCGGCTGTCCGACCGGCAGGACCAGATCGCGGGCAGCCTGCCGATCATCGACCGCAAGCGCATCATGATCGCAGCGGCCCTCGCGGGACGGCCCGATTGTCTGCTGATGGACGAGCCGGTGGGCGGCCTCAATCCCAAGGAGATCGGCGAGATGATGGATCTCGTGACGCGCGTACGCGCAAGCGGGGTCGCGATCATTCTCATCGAACATGTCATGCGGTTCCTGGTCAGCCTGTCGGACCGCGTGCTGATTATGCATCACGGCGAGCTGCTGTTCCTCGGCAAAGCCGAGGCGATGGCACGCGATCAGCGTGTCGCTGAGGTCTATCTCGGGGCCAAGGCGGCCGCGCGTATCCGCGATTATGTGCAGGCGGGAGGTGCCTCGTGAGCGAACCGCTGCTCCGCCTCGAGAATGTTCAGTCCGGTTACGACGATCATCTCGTACTGCAGGGGATTTCGTTCGACGTGCCGGAAGGCAGTGTGGTGAGCGTGCTCGGCCCCAACGGGCACGGCAAGTCGACCCTGCTGCGCACCATTTCCGGGCTGCTGCGCCTGCGCGGCGGTTCGATACGCTTCGCCGGCGAGCCGATCGACAAATGGCGCGTTGACCAGATCGTTGCGGCCGGCCTCGTTCATATACCGCAGGGCGACCTGGTCTTTCCGCAGATGACCGTGCGCGAGAATCTGTATCTTGGTGCCTATCTGCCGAAGGCGCATGTGCGGCGCGACGAGCAGCTCGAACGGGTTTATCACCTCTTTCCGCGCCTCAAGGAGCGTTCGGGCCAGCTCGCCAGCACGTTGAGCGGCGGCGAGCGCCGGATGCTGGCGATCGGCCGCGGGCTCATGAGCCGCGCACGATTGCTGATGCTGGACGAGCCCTCGCTCGGCCTCGCGCCGCTGATCACCGAGGAGATCTACGAGAATATCCGCAAGCTGAAGGAAGAGGGCTATGCGCTGCTGCTGGTCGAAGAGAATCCCGAGCGGGTCGCCGATACCGCCGATCATATTCATCTGATCGATCACGGGTCGGTCGTCTGGCAGGGCTCGGCGAAGGAGCTTCATGCCAACGACCATATCCTTACAACCTATCTCGGAGTCTGAGCGATGGCCGCGCTGATCCAGACGATCTATTCCGGGCTGGTGCTGGGCGCGATCTATGCGCTGATGGCCGTCGGCCTGACCCTGATCTTCGGCGCGTTGCGCGTGCTCAATCTCGCCCATGGCGCGCTGATGATGATGGGCGCCTACGTCTCGTGGCTGACGGCGGAATGGATCGGTCTGCCGGCCTTCCTCGGCCTGCCCGTGTCGTTCATAACGATGATGCTGGTCGGGTTCGCGATCTACAAGCTTCTGATCGGTCCGATGATCGGCAAGCCCAATTGGGAAACCAACACGTTCATCGCGACCAGCGGGCTGGCGCTTGCGCTGGAAAGTTTCGCGCTTCTGGTGTTCGGGCCGCGCAATCAGGCGCAGCCCTTTGCCATCGCGGGCAATTTCCAGTTTCTCGGCGTCACGATTTCGTATCAGAACCTTGTCATCATGGCGGTCGCGGCGGTGGCGTTGATCCTGATGGAGCGATTCCTGACGCAGACGCGGTCGGGCCTTGCGATCCGCGCAACTGCCCAGCTTCCGGATGCGGCGCAGCTCATGGGTATCCGCCAGGATCACGTCTTCCTGCTGGTGCTCGGGCTTTCTAGTGGCCTCGCGGCGCTGAGCGGCGTGCTGCTGAGCTCCATCTTCTTCATCGCGCCGACCTTCGGGTTTCATCCGATGCTGAAATCCTTCATCATCTGCATCTTCGGCGGTCTCGGAAACATACGCGGCACGCTCTATGCCGCCTTCATCATCGGCATCACCGAGGCATTGGTCTCGCTCTATCTCGGCGTCCGGTTCGCATTGCCGGTGATGTTCGGGTTGATCATCGTCGTGCTGATCTTCCGGCCAACGGGCCTGTTCGGACAGCGCGAAGTGGTGCGGCTATGAACAGCGCGCCGATGGCAACCGGTCTCGGCCGGCACTGGCCCTGGATCGCCGTGCTGGCGTTTGTCGCGGTCCCCTGGATCACCGACGATCGCTATCTGCTCGCGATGATCATTCTTTTCTTCGTCTGGTCGCTGGTGGTCGTGCAGTGGAATCTCGTGCTCGGCCAGGCAGGCATCTTCTCGCTGGTGCAGTTCGCGATCTTCAATCTCGGCGCCTATTTCACTGCCATCGTCGGCACACATCTGCAGATTCCGCCGGCCATTTCGCTGGTTCCGGCGGGCCTGTTCTGTGCGTTGTTCGGCCTGCTGGTCGGGCTGCCCTGTCTGAGATTGCGCGGGCCCTATGTGGCGCTGCTGACGCTTGCCACCCATTCCGTCGTCTATCTGATGATCTTTGCCGATACCAGCGGCTTCACCGGGGGTGGATACGGCCTTTACGGCTTCGGCGATTACGGGTTCCGCGACATGTTCGGCAGCTTCGGCCAGCTCGTCGCCTACTATTACATGGCGCTCGTCCTGCTGATTATCGGCTGCCTGGTCGCGATCTGGGTGATGCGAAGCCCGCTCGGGCTCGCCTTCCGCGCACTCCGCGATTCCGAGGGCTATGCGGGTGCCATCGGCATCAGCCGGTATCGTTACCAGCTCATCGTCTTCACGCTGACCTCGTTCTTCATCGGCGTCGCCGGATCGTTCTATGGCACCTATCTCGGCCTGGTCGATGCGACCGGGTTCGATTTCGGCACGCTGATGCTGCTGCTCGCGATGATCGTCGTCGGCGGCATGGGCACGCGCTGGGGTCCGATCCTCGGCTGTGCACTGCTGATGGTCCTGAGCGAATTCATGCGCGACTATCCGCAATGGCGGACCATGGCAGTGGGCGGTACGGTCATCGTCTTCCTGCTGCTCTGGCCGCGCGGCATCGCCGACGCGCTCGCGCGCCTGTTCGGGCGTTCCACGAAGAAGCCGGCTTCATCGGCCGAGGCCAACGGCACCGGGTGACGACGGCGACACATCCGGTCAGTCGGCGGCGCGTTTCGCACGACGGCCGATCGACATCGCAACGGAACAGACAATCATGACCAGAAAAACGGGATTCCTCAGCCACGAACTCTATATGTGGCACGACACCGGCAGTGCGGCGATCTTCTATCCGGCGGGGCTCAAGGTGCAGCCGGGCGAGCATGCTGAGAACGCCGAAACCAAGCGGCGTTTTCGCAACGTCCTCGAAGTGTCGGGCCTGCTCGACAAACTGGTCGATATCCGGCCGCGGGCGGCAACGGAAGAAGAGATTCTGCGCGTTCATACGCGCGACTATGTTGCGCGCATCAAGGCGCTCTCCGCCGATCGCGGTGGCGATGCCGGCGAGACGACACCGTTCGGCCCGGGCAGTTACGAGATCGCGCTCTTGTCGGCCGGCGGTGCAATCGCGCTGACCGATGCGGTGATGACCGGCAAGATCGACAATGGTTATGCGCTGGTGCGTCCGCCGGGCCATCATGCCGAACCGGATCGTGGCCGCGGCTTCTGCATTTTCGCCAACATTCCGGTTGCTGCGCATCACGCGCGCAAGGCGCACGGCATCCGGCGCATCGCGGTCGTCGACTGGGACGTGCATCACGGCAACGGTACCGAGAAGATTTTCTACGAGGACGCCGAGGCGCTCACCATCTCGATCCATCAGGATAACTGGTATCCAGCGGACTCAGGCCATATCCATCAGACCGGCGACGGCGCGGGCAAGGGCTATAACATCAACGTGCCGCTGCCGCCCGGCTGCGGGCGCGATCCCTATATCGCGACCTTCGAGCGCGTCGTCGTGCCGGCGCTGCGCCGCTTCCGCCCCGAACTCATCTATATCGCCTCGGGCTTCGACGGGTCGATCTACGATCCGCTTGGCCGCATGATGGTGACCTCGAATACCTATCGGAAACTGACGCAGATCATGCTGGGTCTCGCCGACGAACTCTGCGGCGGGCGCCTCGTTCTGTCGCACGAGGGCGGGTATTCGGCGGCCTATGTGCCGTTCTGCGGCCTCGCGGTGATGGAAGAGCTCTCTGGCATCCCGACCGACATCGAGGATGTGTTCGCCGCGTTCATCGATACCTGTGGCGGCCACCAGCTCTACCCGCATCAGGACGAGATCATCGCGAAGGCGGCGGTCCTGGCCAACGGCATCCCGCAGCGCTGACCGGACGGGCACAAAACGGGAGAGAGGCAGGATCATGACGGCAGCGAAACGCGGCACGATCCGCACATCGGGCGGCGCCGATCTGGTCTATGAGATGCACGGGGTCGGTAAGCCGATCGTATTCGTGGCGGGCCTCGGCGACGACCGCACGAGCTGGGCTGCGCAAATTCCCGATTTCGCGCGCGACCATCTGGTCGTCGGCTTCGACAATCGCGGCATCGGCGAAAGCTCGGCGCCCCCCGGACCGTATACGATCGAACAGATGGCCGACGACGCGCACGATGTCGTGCGGCATCTCGGCCTCGATCCGGTGGTCGCGGTCGGTTCGTCGATGGGTGGCGCCATCTGCCAGCAATGGGCGCTGCGCCATCCGTCCGACATCGACCGGCTCGTCATCACCAACAGCTGGGCCGAACAGGATCCGTTCTTCGCGGCGCTGATCGGCCACTGGATTTCACTCGCCGAAAACAACCAGCCGCGCCACCTGGTCGAGAGCCTGCTGCTGTTCTGCCATTGCCCGGATTATCTGCTGCGCCGGCCCGAGACGATCGCTGCCTTTCTGGCGACCCCGGCGCCGCGATTGCAGGGCATCGTCGATGCGGGCCATGCCTGCCTCAAGCATCACACGCTCGAACGCGCCCACGAGATTCGGCACAAGGCACTGATCATCGCCGGCGAACACGACATTCTCACGCGCCCGGAACTCTCGCAGCGTCTCGCCGCAAGAATGCCCAACGCGCGTTACGAATCGCTGCCGACCAGCCACATGGTCTTCTGGGAGATGCCGGACGAATTCAACGCGCTGGTGCGGTCGTTCGCCAGAGAATAGCGCCCTTCGCCGGCCTTTCGCCGGGGCCGCACAAATGCTTACATAGGCGGTAATTCCGTCAGCTGGTCTCAGCGCCGGGGAATTGCATGGATGCTGGAGAGCCGATAAAGCGTGCGCGGTTCGGCGATTTCCAGCGCGAGGCCGCGCTGCGCCAGCGCCAGGTCAGCTACAATGAGCTGACCCCTTCGGCCGCACAGATCGAAGCCGGGCAATCGGCGCAATCCAAACCGGGGCGCCTGCGCCTGCGAAAGATCGATGTGTATCGATTGCTCGCACCTTATGTAAGCGTTCGCTTCTGGGCCCAGGTGCGCGCCGTCGTGCCGCTGGCCGTGTATCTGGCCCTGTTCCAGCTTGTCGTACTGCGCCAGCAGGTGGATGACAGCTTAGCCATATTGGCGGGATTGCTTGCCGTCATTCTCGGTCTGATGCTGTTCATGGAGGGGCTTGGCCTCGGTGTCATGCCGTTTGCCGAGGCCATCGGCAATCGGTTGCCGAAGCGTCAGCGTCTGCCCGTGGTCCTGGTCGTCGCCTTCATTCTCGGTGTCGGTGCAACCTTTGCCGAGCCGGCCATTGGTGCCCTGCAGGCAGCCGGCTCAATCGTCGATGTCGCGCGGGCGCCCTATCTCCATTTGTTGCTCAACCAATGGAGCGATACGCTGGTGCTGGTCGTCGGTGCCGGTGTCGGCATTGCAGCCGTGCTCGGCACGATCCGCTTCATCTACGGATGGAGCTTGAAGCCGCTGATCTTTCTCGTCCTGGTCCCGACGCTGGCACTGACAGCCTATTTCATGACCGACGAGAAACTCACCACCACGATTGGTCTCGCCTGGGATAGCGGTGCCGTCACCACCGGCCCCATCACGGTGCCGCTGGTGCTGGCGCTCGGCATCGGCATTGCCGCGGCAGCCGGCAAGAGCGAATCCTCGCTGTCCGGGTTCGGCATCGTGACGCTGGCGTCGCTGTTTCCGGTTCTTGGCGTCATGTTGCTGACGCTCTGGGTTTCGACCACCCAGTCGCCGGAAGCGATCGTATCGGCAGCGACAGCGGTGTCGGCGGATACCTCGACACCGACCTGGATGGAGGGATCGCCCGGGAGCGAAATCGTCACCGGGCTGCGCGCCATCCTGCCGCTGATTGCTTTTCTCTATCTCGTCATGCGGGTTCTGTTGCGCGAACGGCTGTCGCAGGGCGGTGTTGTCGCTTACGGCATCACGCTGGCGCTGCTTGGCATGATCGTCTTCAACCTCGGGCTGACATTTGGACTTTCGAGTCTGGGTGGCCAGTCGGGGAGTATGGTGCCTGCCGCCTTCACGTATCTGGAGACGGTCTTCGGGTCGCCGCTTTATCCCTACATTGTGGGCATCGGCGTCTCGCTGCTGTTCGCGTGGCTTCTCGGATTCGGCGCGACGCTGGCCGAACCGGCGCTCAATGCGCTCGGCACCACGGTCGAAAGCCTGACCAACGGTGCGTTCCGCAAGCGCTCGCTGATGTATGCCGTCTCGATCGGTGTTGCGTTCGGCCTGGTGCTCGGCGTGGCCAAGATAGCCTTCGAACTGCCTCTCGGTGGAATGTTGCTGCCGCTCTATGCCATTGCCATGCTTATGACGATCTTTTCCTCTGAAGAGTTCGTAAACATTGCGTGGGACAGCGCCGGCGTCACGACGGGGCCGGTCACCGTCCCGCTGGTGCTGGCCATGGGGCTGGGTTTTGGCGACGCGATGCAGGTGACCGAGGGTTTTGGCATCCTCGCGATGGCGTCGATTTGTCCGATTATCGCTGTTCAGGCGTTCGGCCTGGCGCTCAAGATCAAGTCTGCGCGCCGGGCCAGACAGGAACCAGGTGTAGCTGAGGCGAACGAGAAGCTATGAGAGAAATCACGGTCCTGACCGATGTTGCGCTGATCACCTGCATCGTTCAGCGCGGCATGGCCGATGCCATGGTCGAGGCGGCCAAGTCGTCGGGTGCGCAGGGTGCAACGATCCATTTCGGGCGGGGATCCGGCGTGCGCGAGCGGCTCGGCATTCTTGGCGTTGCTGTCGACGTCGAAAAGGAAGTCATCAACATCGTGGTGTCGAGCGAGCAGGTCGATCGGATCTTCAACAGCATGTATCTGGCCGGCAATCTCGATACGCCGGGTATCGGCATCATGTATGTGACGCCGCTCGAGAAAGCGGCAACGTACATTCCGCCGGATGTGCTCGATCGCCTTGCACGACGTGGCGCCGGGTCCGACCGGCCATGAACGATCCGGCCGGGTACAAGCTCGTCGTCGCATACCTCCCGCGTGGCATCGCATACGAGGTTGCGAACGGTTTGTATGAACGGCTCCAGCTCTCCGCCTTTCATTACGGTCACGGCCGTGCCAGCAGCATGCTGGATACGATAACCGGCAGCGAAATGGCCGAGGTCGATATCCTTTCCGTTGTCGTCACCGAAGCGCAGGCCGAAGAGGCCTTCGCCTTCATATACGAGGCCGGGCAGATCGACCGGCCGGGCGGGGGGCTGATAACCCAGCTCTCGCTGGGCCATGCCGCCATCACCGGTCTGCCTTTGCTGGAAGAACCGGCCGCTTAACATCTCCCGCATTCTCGAAGACCGGTTCTCGTTTCGCCCGGATCGTGCGAGCCGGGGATGCGAAAGCCTGGGGCCGGTGCCTTGCCGCCGGCGGTGCGGCCTGCATATTGTTTGGGTGATCTCGTCCGTCGATCCCCGTGCGGATGTCTCACCCGGAGGAACTGGCGATGCCAGCCGAACCCGCTGGAGCTGCCGCAAGCGCCGGCAAGCTCATCATCCGCAATATCGGCTTGCTGCTCTCAGGCGATCTTGCGAAGCCCATTCTAGATGCCGATACGATCGTCGCGATCGACGGAAAAATTGCCGCGGTCGGCCGGGGTAAGGATCTCGATCTCGAAGGTGCTGCCACCGATGTCGATGCGAAGGGCACGGCGCTCGCGCCCGGCCTGATCGACAGCCATGTGCATCCGGTCGCCGGCGACTGGACGCCGCGGCAGAACCAGATCGGCTGGATCGATTCCTGCCTGCATGGCGGCGTCACCACGATGATCTCGGCCGGCGAGGTTCATATGCCTGGTCGGCCGAAGGACATCGTCGGTGTCAAGGCGCTCGCGATCACGGCACAGCGCATGTTCGATGCGTTCCGCCCGAGCGGCGTCAAGGTGCATGGCGGTGCGCCGGTCATCGAGATGGGCATGACCGAAGACGATTTCCGCGAACTCGGCGCGGCGGGCGTGAAGTATCTCGGAGAGGTCGGGCTCGGTGGCGTCAAGGACGGGCCGACCGCGAGGAAGATGGTCGCCTGGGCGCGCAAATACGGCATCCAGAGCACGATCCATACCGGCGGCCCGTCGATCCCCGGTTCCGGCCTGATCGACAAGGATGTCGTGCTCGAAGCCGATACCGACGTGGTCGGCCATATCAATGGCGGGCACACCGCTTTGCCGGACGAGCAGATCCGCTGCATCTGCGAGGGTTGCAAGCGCGGGCTCGAGCTCGTGCATAACGGCAACGAACGCGCCGCGCTCTTTACATTGCGTACCGCGAAGGAGATGGGCGAGCTCGAGCGCGTCATCCTCGGCACCGATGCGCCGGCCGGTTCCGGCGTGCAACCGCTCGGCATTCTGAGGATGATTGCGATGCTGTCTTCGCTCGGCGACATTCCGGCGGAAATCGCAATCTGTTTCGCGACAGGGAACACCGCGCGCATGCGGTCGCTCGATTGCGGGCTGATCGAGCCGGGCCGTGCCGCGGATTTCTTGCTGATGGACAAGGCCCAGCATTCGGCCGGTAAGGATCTGCTCGACAGTATCCGGCTCGGCGATCTGCCCGGGGTGGGCATGACGATCATCGACGGCATCGTACGCAGCACTCGAAGCCGCAACACGCCGCCGGCGATAAGACTGCCGGAACTCATGCTGCGTTAGTTCGGCAAAGAACAAGGAAAGAATGCCATGAGCCTTCGCGTCATCGGTGCCGGGTTCGGCCGCACCGGCACTCTCTCGCTCAAGCTGGCTCTGGAGCAGCTCGGGTTCGAGCCCTGCCATCATATGGAGGAGGTGCTGAAGCGGCCCGAGCAGATCGCCTATTGGGAGGCCGCCGCCGCCGGCCGTCCGGTCGACTGGCGGGCCGTCTTCGACGGGTTCCGCGCAACGGTCGACTGGCCCAGTGCGCACTACTGGCGCGAACTGGCAGCCGAATTTCCCGACGCCAAAGTCATTCTGACAACACGGCCGGCGGAAAAATGGTGGGCGAGCTTCTCCGAAACCATTGCGACGATCCTCCGCATGCGCGGCGAGATCACCGATCCGCGTGTCCGTCCCGTCATGGAAATGGCGAACGCGATCATCGCCGAGCAGACGTTCGGCGGTAACTTGACCGACAAGGATCATGCGATCGCGATCTACGAACAGCGCGCCCGCGATGTTCGGGATACAATACCGGCTGACCGGCTTCTGGTTTTCAATGTGGTGGAGGGTTGGGCGCCGCTTTGCCAGTTTCTCGGTAAACCGGTTCAGCCCGGCGATTTTCCACGCACCAATTCGACCAAGGAATTCTGGGATCTGTTAAAGTAAGACCAATGCGGCGACGGAAGCTAGGCGAGTTTTCTCAGCAAGGCGAGGAGCGCGCTCCGTTCGGTGGCCGACAGGGGGCTGAGCGTTTCCTCGGTGATCGCCGAGGCCGCCGCGCGCGATCGTGCCACCAGGCGACGCCCGGCCACCGTCAAAGCGACAACGCGATGGCGGCGGTCGTCCGGATCGGCGCGCGTTTCGACGAGCCCGCGCTCGGTCAGCCGGTCGACCACGCCCTTGACCGTCGCGCCGTCCATCGCGGCAAGCCGGCCGAGCCGATTCTGCGAGGTTGCACTCTCTTCATCGAGCTTGGCGAGGACCGCCCACTGCATCGGCGTGAGCTCGCGCCCGTCGCCGCTTGCGCCTATTCCGGTGGCGAAGATCGCGAGATGACGCTGGTTCGCGCGGCGCAGCAGAAAACCGATCTGTTCGTCGAGCCGATAGGGCGCGGCGTGCGCATCGCGCTCGATCGCCGGCTCGACCGATTCTGGCGCCGAATGTCGGGCGACCCTGTTTGTCACCGGAGCCCGTCCTCGCCTTGATCTGGTCCTTCGCCAACCCGCCGACCCGGGGCAGCGGTCGCCCGCCATCGGTGACGGCGACCGCGACCACGATCTCGTCGGCCCGCGGTGCATCGGCGATGCGCACTTCCATGCCGTCGAAATGACTGCGCACGAAGGCCGCATCCTTGTGGCCGAGCGGGATATCCAGCGCGACGCCGGGCCCGCCGCGTTTCTTCGACGAAGGGATAAGAGCCGCACCCTTTCCCAGCGCCTTGCGCACCGGCGCGCCGAGCTTGGGATGCAGGATCGCGGCCGCATGCTCGAGTTCGCCGTTCTCGCCCACGGCGGCCGCCTTGCCGTAGCTCTCGACCTTGTCGCCCGCGATGCCAAGTGCCGCTACCGCGCGTTCGGCGAGCAGGGCGCCGAGCTCTTCGCCAATGTCGATCAACGCCGAGAGATCTTCGACATAGCGCCCGGCGAACGGGTTTGCGATGACGGCGATGGCTGCGGCCCGTCGCACCGGGGGCGTGACCGTGCGGTCCAGCTCCCGACTGGTTTCCTCCAAAACGGTGACGATCTTTCGGATATCGGCCTTCATCGGAGTCCGTCCTTTCCTTCGATGTCGTCGGCGCGCAAACCGCCGACGCGCTCATGCACGCGGGCGCCCGTGGTCATCACCAGCGCCAGCAGGATCTCGTCGGCGCGCGGCGCATCGGCGATGCCGACCTCCATCGCGTCGAAATGGCTGCGCACATAGGAGGCGTCGATGTGGGTTATCGGGACGTCGAGCCGTGCGCCCGGACCGCCGACCTTCTTGGTCGAGGCGACGATCGCCTTGGCGCCACCGAGCGCCTCGCGCATCGCATAGCCGCCGGGCACATGCCAGAGCGCGCCATGTTCGAGCTCGCCGGCCGAACCCACGATGGCGCCTTTGCCATAGCCCTGAACCGCCTTTGCATCGCCGCCCAGTGCTGCGATCAGCGCGTTCGCCATCGCGATGCCGAGCGGCTTGAGATCGTCCATAAAGGGGGCGATATCCGCGACATAGCGCCCGGCAAACGGGTTGTGGATCACGGCCAGTGCCGCCGCGCGCCGCTGCGGCACGGCCGGTTTCGGTCCGAATTCGTGGAAGATTTCTTCCACCGTCACGATCTTCTTGCGGACGATGACATCAGCCATGAGCGAGCTCTCTCCGGTCCGGTGTGAAGGCGGGAAACGAGGCGGGCGCATCGGGCAAAGCGAGGCTTCGTGTCTCGCTTTGGAGATGCAGAGCCGCTTCTTCGATCAGGCCGCGATTGCGCAGGTCGTGCGCGCAGGCGAGACCGGCCGACAGTGCCCGGTCGATCTCGCCGTCGGTCAAGGCTGGAACCGCGCGCGTCACGAGGCGCGAGCCGAGATCGCTGTCCGGCTGGAGCTCGCAAGCGGGCGCCCGCTCGATACCGGCATGCCCGGGCAGGTTGACCGCGTTGGCAATGATCGTGGCGGCGGCATCGGCTTGTGCCGCACTGGCCGCGAGCACAGTCACGGCGTCGGCGATGCCGAGCGAGAACGAGCGCCCGCACCAACCGCTGGTGGCGATTCCCCGAACGGGTTCGTCGGCGTCGATTCGCGCAGTGCCGAACAGAGACGGGCGGTCCGGCCGATCGATCAGCGCGATCGAGAATGACCTACCGGGTGCGAGGTGCAAGGCGATATCGCCGCCATTGTTCACATAGGCGCGCTCGAGCCCTGGTGCCACGCGGCGCATTGCGGCCAGTGTTTCTTCCGCGACGGCGCCGGCGACGGCGGCCATCGGTGTGATGAACCCGTAACAAGCCAGCGGCGCGACGGCGTCGTACATGCGCCGGGCGACCATGCCTTTGAGCGGGCACGCGCCCGGCTCAACGGCGGCGCGCAGAAGCGGCATCTCGGTGCAGAGCTCGTCGAGAATCGTCGTGAAGCGCGCGGTAGTGGCATCGTAGGCGGTCTGTATTTCGTTGCGCGCGCCGAACGCTTCAACTATCAGGTCGATCGGCCCGTCCTGCAAATGCAGGCGGCGCTCGTCGGGCAGCATGCGGATCTGCGCGCGACTCATCGCACTGTTCCCGTCGGCCAGGGATTGTCGTCATGTGGGGCGACCGCGTGGCGACCCGCCATGACGATCTCGCCACCTGACGTTTCATCGGCCCGCGCCAGCGTTTCGATTTTCTGCACGCGGTCGAGATGGCCGCCGAGCGCCGCGTAGTCCTCGAGCCGCATCGTGAATTCGATCGGCGCGACCAGAGCCGGCGTCGGCACGTAACCGAAGCCGTTCTCCGGTACGCGCGTCACATCGACCATCATGGTGATGCCGCCGCCCGGCCAGATATAGGCGGGCGCGCCGCCGCAGGTGACGCGGGTGAGGGCATCCTTGACCGAGCGGGTAAGCCGCACCGGATTGTCGGTGACGCCGGCGCGCAGGCTGCCGCCGGCCCCGCCCATAAACAGCACACTGCAAAGCGCCGGCTCACAATTCTCTTTGATGCGCTCGACCGAGACGCGAAGCTCGTCGGGCAGCTCCTCCTCAATCGGATGCAGCGTGTCGTCGAGCCGGTAGAAACCGAACTGTTCGCCGGTGGTGCTCACCATCAGCATGGTCAGACCCGGCCGCGCCCGTTTCGGATCGAACGGCTCGAGGATCGTCAGCGGATCGGTGATGTCGGTACCGCCCCAGCCGGTGCCCGGTGCCGCCACCTGAAAATAGCGGCCGGGCGTCGACCGCCTTCCCTTGATGCGGATGCCGGTGTCGGTCGCACCGAGATAGCGGCCGGCCTGATGCTCCGAGAGGACGCCGGTGATGTGATCGTCGACGACCACGACTTCGTCGACCTTGCCGAACCATTGCTTCGCGAACATGCCGATGGTCGCTGAGCCGCAGCCGACCCGCATGCGTTCCTCGGTCGCGCCGTTGACGATCGGCGGCTGCCCCGCCTGCACGGTGACGCTGGCGCCCTCGTCGACCGTCAGTTCGACCGGCTTGCCGTTGCAGAGGTCGAGAAGGGTTTCGCAGGTGACGCGGCCTTCTTTCTTGCTGCCACCGGTCAGATGATGCACGCCGCCGAGCGAGAGCATCTGCGAACCGTACTCGCCGGTCGTCACATGGCCAACTGCTTCGCCTTTGGCGCGCACCATGCTGGTCTCGTTGCCCAGATGACGGTCGGTATCGATCTTCACCTTGACGCCGCAGTAACTGAAAATACCCTCGGTGACGATCGTTACCATGTCGGTGCCGTCGATCTTCGCCGAGACGATGAAGGGTGCGGGCTTGTAATCGGGATAGGTGGTGCCGGCGCCGATCGCTGTCACGAAATGCCGTTCGGGATCGATCAAAGTGCCGTCCCACGCCGCCGCATTGCCGAACGGTACCACGGCGCCGCCGGCTGTCAGCGTGCGATCGAGCAGCAGATGTGGATCGGTGCGCACGATCCGCCCATCGATATTGGCATAGCGGTCGCAGGCACCGGTCATACCCGGCTTCACGTAGCACATGACCGGACAGGCATCGCAGCGGATCTTGTCGCCGAGTTTCGCCGCTTCGGGCGAGGCATTGCCTTCGATGACGGAGGCCGTGTCGCTTTTTGTGTGGGGTGCGATTTCGCTCATGATGCGCGCTCCGGTTCGCGCGTTACTGCATCACGCGTCTCTGCCGCCAGGATCGCGGCCCGCACCCGATCGGGCGTTGCCGGCACACGATGCAGCCGAATACCCGTCGCGTCGTAAAATGCGTTCATGATCGCCGGCGCGGTGGGGATCATTGCCTGTTCGCCGATACCCTTGGCGCCGAACGGGCCGACCGGCGACGCGTCCTCGATCAGGATCGATTCGACGACCGGCAGATCGCCGGCGGTCGGGATCAGATAATCGTGCAGATTCTCACCGCGTCCGGGGAAGAACTCTTCCATGAGCGCAAGCCCAAGCCCCTGCGCGGCGCCGCCTTCGATCTGGCCCTCGACCAAGGTCGGATTGATCGCGCGGCCGACATCGTGCGCGGCAACCAGATGCAGCAATTTGATCGTGCCGAGCTCCATATCCACCTCGATCTCGGCCAAATGCGCGCCGAAGCCGTAAACCGCATAGGGCACGCCCTGTCCGCTTTCATCGAGTGCGCTGGTCGGCGGGTTGAAGGTCGCTTCACCGGCGAGCACATAACCGCGCGCGTCGCGCGGCATAGCGGCGAGATGCAGCGCCCGCGTCGCTCCGTTATCGGCCACGCTCACGCCATCGTCGGTAAAGCGAATCTCCGCATCGGCGCCGGCATTCGCGGCGCGCAGGATTGCGGCACGCAGTTCGCGGCCTGCCAGTTCGGCGGCTTTGCCAGTCACGAAGGTCTGGCGCGAGGCGGAGGTCTTGCCGCAATCGGCCGTGAGGTCCGTGTCGGGTCCAATGAGATCGATGCGCCCGATCGATACGGCGATCGCATCGGCGCAGATCTGCGCAATCACGGTGTTCGAACCCTGGCCGATATCGACAGCGCCCTGATGCAGCGCGATCCGCCCTTCGGGCGTGAGGCCGACCAGGATCGTGGATGGATTGGCGAGCGAGGTGTTGCCGCAACCATACCACATGCCGGCAACGCCGACGCCGCGCCGCATCGGCTTGCCGTTGCGGCGGTTGAAATCGCGGGCGCGCTCGCGCGCTTCCTTCCAGCGCGGCCGCAGCGCTTCGAGGCAGGCGCGGATGCCGACGCCGGCGCCGATCGTCTGGCCGGTTACCGTCGGCTGGTCGGGAGCGAGCGCGTTCAGGATGCGGAATTCGAGGCGGTCGATCCCGAGTTTGTCGGCCAGCATGTCGAAGAGCTGTTCCTGCGCCAGCGTCGCTTGCGGCACGCCGAAGCCGCGAAAAGCACCGGCGGGCACCAGATGCGTATGGATCGCGCGTGTGACTGCGCGGTAATGCGGCACGAAATAGGGGCCGGATGCATGAACCGGCACGCGGTTCGCGACGGTCGGCCCCCAGGAGGAATAGGCGCCCGTGTTGAAATCGGCACGCATGTCGATCGCCTGCAGTTTACCGTCGGGCGCCGCGCCGATGCGCATCGCAATGCGCGAAGGATGCCGCTTGGTCGTCACCATGATCGATTCCCTGCGCGAATAGACCATGCGCACCGGCCGATTCGTTACCCAGGCGGCCAGCGCGATGAATGGCTGCACCGACATATCGAGCTTGGCACCGAATCCGCCGCCGACGGCGGTCGGCAGGATGCGCACATCTTCCGGCACGATCCCGAGGATCTTCGCGATATCGTCCCGGTTCATATAGGGCGACTGCGTCGAGACCTGGAGCTCGATCCGGCCGCCGACCCGGCGGGCGAAGCCGGCCTCCGGTTCAATATAGGCATGCTCGACGAAACCGGTCTCAAATGTGCCTTCGACGACGACCGCCGATTGCGCCATGCCGGTTTCGGCATCGCCGCGCGCGACGCGCCCGCCGGTCAGGATGTTGCCGGGACGGTTGCCCTGAACCAGCGCGGCGCCATCGGCCAGCGCCTCGTCCATCCCGAAATGTGGCGGCAGTTCCTCCCATTCGACCGGAAAATCTGCGAGGTCGAGCGCCTCGATGGCCGCGGGATCGCCGACGATCGCGGCCACCGCCTCGCCGCGAAACAAGGCATCTCGCTCGGGGAAGACCGGCTGATCCGCGAAGGGCGGAATGGGGCCATAGCAATTGACGCCCGGCACATCGCGCGCTGTCAGCACGCGTTCGATGCCGGGATGTTTCGCAACAAACGCATCGAGGTCGCCGAGGCGGAAGCGCGCGCGATGATGCGGGCTGCGCACCGCGCGCAGCAGCAGGCAGCCCTCGGGTGCTGCGTCGGCACCGAATATCTCGCTGCCGTCGACCTTGCGCTGCCCGTCAAGACGGCGGATGCGCGCACCCACTGCCTGGCCGGCCGCCGGCCCGTCGAGTGCAGCGGCATTGTCATGCTCGATTCCGGCATCGAGGATCGCCGCGATGATCTTGCGATAGCCGGTGCAGCGGCACAGCACGCCGCCGATCGCATCGAGCACCTTTTGTTCGTCGGGCGCGGCGTTGCGTTCCAGCAGATGCGTCGCTGCAACGAGCATGCCGGGCGTGCAGATGCCGCATTGCGCGGCGCCATGGCGCAGGAACGCATCCTGCAAACGCCGCGTTACGGTCGAACTGGCGCTCAATCCCTCGATCGTCTCGACCCGGCTGCCGGCGATCTGGCCGACGGCGACGAGACAGCCGCAGACCGGTGCGCCATCGACCAGGATCGTGCAGGCGCCGCAATCGCCGGCATCGCAGCCGATCTTGGTACCGGTCAATCTCAGCTCGTCGCGCAGCGCCTTTGATAGCCGCGTGCCTTTGTTCCCTGCGATCGCCGCGGGATTGCCGTTAAGCGTGAATTCAGTCGTCGGCATCAGCGGGCAACGCCGGCGACGCAACGTTCGAGCGCCCGGCCGATCAATGTCCGTGCCGCGTCGATGCGATAGGCGGCGGTCGCGCGCACATCGTCGATCGGCGACAAATCCGCCAGATGCCCGGCCGCAACCTGCTTTCCGATGCCCGCGGCGCAGGGTTTTCCGACGAGGTCGCGCTCGAGATTGCTCAGGCGTTGCGCGACATCGGAGCAGGAGCCGACTGCGATCCGGGCCTGCGCGATAAGTCCTTTGCCGTCGCGTTCAAGGATCGCCGCGACCATGGCGATCGAGATCACCAGATAGCGCCGCGCCCCGAGCTTCAGGAAACAGGACGGGCCGTCGATCGAGCGCGGTACCACAATTGCCGAGACGATCTCATCGCTGCGTCGTTCGGTGCGGCGGTTGCCCGTGATAAAATCGGCGAGCGCCATTCGGCGCGCGCTGGCACGCGAAACCAGTTCGACCGACGCATCGAGGGCGAGCAAAGGCGGCACGCCGTCGGCGGCTGGCGAGGCGTTGCACAGATTGCCGGCGATCGTGCCCCGATTCTGAATCTGTACCGAACCGACCTCGCGCGCGGCCTGTTTCAGCGCATCGAAACAGGCGGGCAGCTTTGCTGCGATGATCGCACTCCAACTCGTGCCGCCGCCGATGCGGATCTCGTCGCGCCCGATCGCAATGCCGCGCAATTCGGCGATCGCGGTTACGTCGAGGACCGGTTCTGCAATCGGGCGCTCGCCTTGCACTGGATAGAAATCGGTGCCGCCGGCAAGGATACGAATGCCGGGCATCGCAAGCGCCCGGAGTGCCTCGCCGATGGTCGTGGGCCGCAGGAACAGGGGAGCGTCCATCTGCGCGTTTTTGCCCGATTTTCTGGCGGAATTTCGCCGTTTTAGTTAGTTCGTGTACAAATGATCGACCCGCCCGGCGCACTTTGTCAAGCAGGGTGCGGGCGCCGAAAATCGAAGATCAGCCGGTGAAGGCGGAAGCGCTCATAAGCTTCACGCCGGCGTCGCGCATCGCCTTCTCGCTGGCGGCGAGCGATCCATTGAGATCGATCGCGCGGCAGCCGTCGAGCAGAACGCTCGTCTCGAAACCATGGCTTGCGGCATCGAGCGCGGAAAAAGCGACGCAGTAATCGGTTGCGAGGCCGACCAGCGCGAGCCTGGTCAGCCCGCGCTCGCGCAGATAGCCGGCAAGGCCGGTCGGCGTCGTGCGGTCGTTCTCGTAGAAGGTGGAGTAACTGTCGATCGATCGGTGAAATCCCTTGCGCACAACGAGCTCAGCCTTGGTCCAGCGCAAATCGGGATGGAATGCGGCACCCGTCGTGCCCTGTACGCAATGATCGGGCCACAAGGTCTGCGCACCATAGGTGAGCTCGATGTCCTGGAACGGCGCCTTGCCCGGATGTTGCGAGGCAAAGCTCGTATGATTGGGCGTGTGCCAATCCTGCGTCAGCACGACATGCGCGAATTCGTCGATCAGCCGGTTGACCAGCGGCACGATCTCGTCGCCGCCCTTAACGGCGAGCGCGCCGCCGGGACAGAAATCGTTCTGCATATCGACGACAATCAGCGCGGTGCTCTTCGCGGTGGCGGCTTTCATAGGACGCGCTCCGGCAGGGACGCTTGCGCCAGCCTAGAATTCTGTCGCCGCCCACGCAACGCATACGGTGTCAACGCACACGGAGCCTTTGCATACCGGGCGAACGGAGATGGGTCGGCCGTGCCTAATTGCGGCTCAGCAGCAGAACCAGATTATTGTGGCCATCGCCGGCCTTAATGGCGATCTCGGTCATATCGCCGGCCGTCTTCGTGGTCAGTGCGTGGCCGCCTTGTTGGGCCAGCGCAAGATCGGGTGCGCCACTCTTATTGTCGTCGTGCCACGCGATGCGGATCCAAACACCCGCCGGGCGACCGTCGGGCAACGTAAGCCGCAGCCGGTCCGCCGCCCATTCGATTCCGTGCAGGCGTCCGGGAACATTGGTCGCGAACAGCGCGCGCGTCCCGCGCCGCAGTGTGACCACGCCGTTGTGTCGCTCGAGCGTCACGGTTCCTGCCGGCGTGCCGACGGGCCCGATCGTCGTGTCGCCAGGCGCGTTCACGATTTCCCAGCCGTCGAAGGCCGACACATCCATGATCTCGGCCGAGATCATGTAAGGCAGCAAGGCCGACCAGCTGTAGAATCCGTCGGTGTCGACCTGATCCAATCCGGCGCCGCTATCGGCGTTGTAATTCTCCGGACAGAGCCGCTTCTCTTTCCATTCCGCCTCGAACATTGCCCAGCCGCGCGCGGCGAGCTGTGCCGCCTCATCGCGATGGTCGCCGCGCCGCAGCCCCTGCCAGACGAGCCAGTTGAGGATCGGCCAGATGCGACCGCGCCAATAGACATTGTCCTTGTGTGCGGGATCGTCGCGGCTGACCGAAGGCAGGCCGAAGCGTCCGCCGAATGTCTTGGGATTGTCGAGCTGGCTGAGCAACGCCTTCGTCTGCGCTTCGTTCGCGGCACCCGCCAGCAGCGGATAGAAACTGGTCGGCGCGAGGCTGCGCACAAAGGCGCCGGACCAGAGCCGGCTCGCGAAGACTTGGCGTTTCTCGTCCCAGAAATGTTTGCCGATGCGTTCGCGCATCCGAGTCGCGATCGCACCATAGCGCTCGGCGGCGTCCGCATCGCCGAGTTCGGCTGCCATGAAAGAAAGAATCTCGGCGTCGACGCAGACCAGGCAATTCAACCCCACATCCTCGCAATCGAGCGTGCGGCTTTCGGCAACCCAGCGCGCTTCGTCATGGATCGGCGAATTGTCCATGAACGATTCATCCTTGGCGGCGAGCTTGGTCCCGAGATAGAGCCCCTTGCCGACGGGCGAGGAACCGAACTCCAGCATCCCGTTCTTGTTCCCGTCCCGGGTCGCCTGCCACCAGTCGTGATTGCGCGCGAGCAGCGGGAACGCCTGTTCGAGCAAGGATCGGTCGCGCGTGCGCTGGAAGATCTGCCAGACGATCAGCGACACGACCGGGCTCTGTGTGCGGTCGACCCACGCATCGTTGCCGGTCAGGAGACAGGGAAGATTGCCCGCGGGCGTCGATCCGAGTAACAGGGTCGCGACATTCTCGCGCGCCTGGCCGGGATCGAACAAAGCGAGCATCAGCGCATTGACTGCCGTGTCGTTGAGCCAGAAGCCGAAGCCGCCGAATTTCTTCAGATCCCAGTTGCGGCTGCAGGTGACATAGGGCCGGTGATTCACATGATCCCAAACAGCATTCCAGCCCATCACGTCGCGCACCGCATCGATCGCGCCGGCGGCTTCACCCTGTTGCGCGGGCAGCGCCGGAAGCGGTGTCGGTGCCGCAAGCAAGGCGCGCACGCGCTCGCAGGCAAGGTCCTCGCGGTCGGCAACCGCCACGGCAAAGCGCCCTGACGGCGTCTCATCGAAATTGAAGCGCAACGCCAGCAGGGGCGCCGCTGTCGCGCGCGATTCGAGATACCAGTAGCCGTTCGTCTCGTACTCGGTTGCGAGTGCCGCAATATCGTCATGGCCGGTGACCAGAAGCGGCGCCTGCGCGCTCGCGATCGCGACCGTCCGTGGCCCGATCGTTATCGTCGCGATATTCGATGCCTCGTCATAGCGCCATTCGCTGCCATCGTCGGCGGAGAGACAGAGCAGGAACCAGAAGCGCAGGCCCCATTCACCGAGTTTCGATGCCTGCCATTCGCCGATCCAGTCATAGTCGGATGCCTTGACGTAGCGCAGGTCGATGTCGGTGCCGGCATGGGAAAGGCTCGCTTCGACCAGGCGCGCATCGGTCGCATGGCGACCGAAACGGAAATTCGGGCCGGAGGGAAACAAGGTCGTCTTGCCGGCGCTTGCGGCATAGCCGACGGGCGTCACACGAATGCCGAGCGGCGGAAACGACATTTCGGCTGGCCGCCCGGCTTCCCAGGTGTTCCAGGCGCGCGCCAGCGGCACGTTCGGCGTGCGCAGGGAATGACGGTTGCGGGACGGGGTTCCGGTCATGTCTCGGCCAAAATCTTGCTCAGCGTGTCGCGTCGGGCTGCCATTCCGCCAGTATATCGGCGGTATCGGCAATCTCGATCTGCATTTCGTAGCGGACGATAACCATTTCGAGCGCCGCGCGATGGCCGACTGCATTGCCGCTCGCGACCGCATCGCGCACCACGATCGAGCGATAGCCGCGATCGACGGCGGCCAGCAAGGTCGATAGCACGCAGACATCGGTCTCGACGCCGCTGAAGATCAGTGCGCGCGGCTTGAGGCGGTCGAGCGCCTGCTGGAAGGCGGGTGACTCGAACGCATTATAGGTCGTCTTATCGATCTCCATGGCCGGCGGCACGAAGCCGGCCAGATCGGGCATTACGCCGAACATCTCTTCCGGCAAGTGGCTCGCCAGCACCTTGTCCCAGCGCTGATAATAGTTGCGCCACTGTCCGGGCGCCTCGTCGGCCGTGTTGGGCGTGCGGAAGCGCGTAAAGACCGTGCGTGCCGGCGCATGCGCGACGATGCGCGCCGTGTTCTTCAGGATGCCGGCAAGATCGCGCGTATGCCACTGCGTCTCTTCGCCGAACAAACGCTGCATATCGACGCAGACATGCGCGGTGTCGGGGCCGAGCGGTCCGAATTTAAGTGCCCTGTCCGTCATACCGACTGTCTCACGATGCAACGGGTATGGTGTGGGCCGCCGACCAGGCGAGCGAAACGCGCGTCGCCGGCGCCAGCACGTCGCCCGCCTGATTCTGCAGGAAGGCGAGCAAGGGTGTCTCGCCAAGAGCCGGCACGCGAACCCGATAGGTAACGCTGGCCCCCGAGAAGATGGCCTGCAGAATGTCGCCGTCAAGGCGATTGTCGGTGGCTGGCGCCGTGCCCGCCGGATAGACCCCGATCTTTTCCGGCCGCACCACGACAGAGCCGGTGTTAGGCCCGTTCGTGTGCAAAATCTGGCCGCCGGAGAGTTTCAGCCGGTCACCCTCGGCAATGCCCTGGAACAGATTGGCGTCGCCGAGAAACTGCGCCGCAAACACCGTTTCAGGCCGTTCGTACACATCGCGGGGCGGACCGACCTGGATCAAACGGCCGCGATCGATGATGGCGATGCGATCGGAGAGGGTCAGCGCCTCCTCCTGATCGTGCGTCACGAACACGGCGGTGATCCCGGTCGAGCGCTGGATCTCGCGCAGCTCCACCTGCATTTCCTGACGCAGCCGCCGGTCGAGCGCGCCGAGGGGTTCGTCGAGCAGCAGGATCTTCGGATCGGTGACGAGCGCGCGCGCCAGCGCCACGCGCTGCTGCTGCCCGCCCGAAAGCTGGCGCGGCTTGCGCTCGCCCAGCCCCTCGAGACGAACGAGCCCCAGCATCGCATCGACGCGCTTCGCGGTTTCCTCGCGCGGCCGGCCGCGCACCGACAAGCCGAAGGCGATGTTCTCGTTGACGGTCAGATGCGGGAACAGCGCATAGTTCTGGAACACCATGCCGATCTCGCGCCGATGCACCGGCACATTCTCGACCCGCTGCCCGTCGAAGCTTATCGTCCCGGAATCGGGAATGACAAAACCGGCCAGCGCGCGCAGCAGGGTGGTTTTGCCGCTGCCCGACGGGCCGAGCAGGCCGAAGAACTCGCCATCCTCGAATGCGATCGACACATCGTCGAGCGCGGTCACACTGTCATAGCGCTTGCAGAGATGGGCGATTTCGACGCTGCTCATTCTCTAGCGCTCCCCGCCAAAGCGGAAATGCCGCACCACCAGCATCATCAGCCCCATCGAGACCAGTATGATGATCGAGGATATGGCGTTGATCTCGGGCGTGAAGCCCTTGCGGATCGAGGTATAGATCTCGACCGGCAATGTGGATGTGCCGGGGGATGCGAGGAAGTAGGAAATCACGAACTGATCGAACGAGACGGCAAAGGCGAACAGAGCGGCCGCCATGATGCCGGGCGCGAGGATCGGCACGGTCACGCGCCACAATGTCTGCCAGGGCGTCGCGCCCAAAGTCGCGGCTGCCTCTTCGAGCTGCGGGCCGAAGCTCGCAAGCCGGGCGCCGACCACGACAATCACATAGGGCAATGACAGCGCGACATGGCCGAGCAGGATCGCATGCAGTCCGCGCCCGATGCCGGTCCAGAAAAAGAACACCAGCATCGACGTACCGATGATCAGCCAAGGAATAGTGATCGGCGGAAACAGCAGAATCTGGAGCAGGCGCTTGCCGCGAAAGCTGTAGCGCGCAAGCCCGAGCGCGGCGAGCGTCCCGATCGTCGTTGCGATGACGGCATTGACGGCGGCGATCACCACGCTGTTGAAACTGGCGGTCAGCAGGCGATCGTTCTTTGCCAGCGCCTCGAACCAGACAGTGTCGAAGGTGAAAGGCAGCTCGTAGAGAGCCGACCGGTTGAACGCCATCAGGATCATGATGGCGATCGGCAGATAGAGAAACACCAGCACCAGCCCGAGATAGGTCCTGCCGATCCAGCGTCCGGTGTTGGCGGTCATACGATCAGCCGACCGAAAGATGCCGGCGCAGCACCGGCGAGGCGATCGCCAGCACCAGGAGCACGATCCCGAGCATGATGAACGAGAGCGCCGATCCGAGCGGCCAGTTGAAGGCGGTCACGAACTGGTTCTCGATGATCGGCCCCAGCATGATCGCGTTCTTGCCGCCGAGGATGCGCGGCTCCATGAACGAGCCGATCACCGGCACGAAGATGAGAAAAATACCGGCCAGCACGCCAGGAATGCTGAGCGGCAGCGTGATGCGCCGGAACGCCTTGAGGCGAGAGGCGCCCAGGCTGCGTGCGGCCTCGATGAAGGAATCGTCGATCGCCTGTAGCGAGATATAGATCGTGAGAATCGCGTAGGGCAGATAGGCATGAACGAGCCCGATCACGATCGCCGGGTAGGTGAATAGAAGATCGAACTCCCAGCCGGCCGGCAGCAGCGGATTGATCATGCGTCCGATGAGGCCGTCGCCGCGCAGCACCATGGTCCATGAGAATGTACGGACCAGGGCGTTGCTCCAGAACGGCAGGATAATCAGCAGGAAGAGCGCTTCGCGCCAGCGGCCGCTGATCTGCTTCGCGAGCACCAGAGCCGCCGGATAGCCGATCAGGATGCAGATCAGGGTTACATGAACGCCCAGCTCGAGCGAGCGGCGGGCGTTGAACCAGTAGACCGACTTGGTGAAGAAATCGATATAGTGCTCGAGCGTGAACGCAGACTCACGACCGCCGATCGGGGCGGCCGTGAGGAACGAAAAATAGAACATGGCCGAGAGCGGCAGGAACACCGTCAAGGCGAGCCAGAGATAGGCCGGGCCGGTGAGCCCTGCGATCGCCCACCGGCGCCGGCCTGTCGCGTCCATCCGCGGCTGTTGGCCCTGCGATTACTGAACGAAGCTCGTCTTCACCTCGTCCCACAGCTCCTGGTTCGCCTGAAGCTGTTCGTCGGAGATCGGTGCCATCCATTGGAGCCGCTTGACGACTTCGGGATCGCCGAGCACCGCCCGGTTCATCGCATCTTCCGGCAGGCCCATATTCGCCTGTTCGTTGGCCGAGGCCGGTGCGCCAATCTCATTGTCCCAACGCACGTAGAACTCTGGATCGACCATGAAATTGATGAACGAAGCGGCACCGGCCGGATCGGGTGCGCCGGCTGCAATGCAGAGGCCGTCGAACCAGCCGATCGCGCCTTCCTCGGGCACCACGAATTCGACCGGCAGGCCCATCGCCTTTTTTGAGCGCGCCGCCGAACCCGACCAGTAGGTCGCGATGTCGTAATCGCCGGCCGCCATATATTTGTTCCACTCGTCCTCGGACGACCAGAAGGTCTTGATCTGAGGGCCAAGCGCCATGAGCTTTTCGCGGATCGCATCGAGGTCGGTCGGGTTGTTCATGTCCTGGCCGGTTGCGATCGCGCCGAGCTGAATCGATTCGAGCGCGTCGTCGCGCCAGCCGACTTTGCCGGCATGGGCCGGATCCCACAGCGCCTGGATCGAGCTCGGGCGTTCGGAAATCCGTTCGGTGCTGTAGGCAAACGACGTCACGCCCCAGACCCAGGCGATCGCGTTGTACTGTCCGTCGATTACGAAGCGCTCGCTGTCGCGCAGCGAGGGTGCCAGATCGCCGAAATGACCGATCGTCGACGTGTCGATCGGCTGTATCAGCCCTTCGCTCGCAGCGGCCTCGACATAGATGCTGTTGATCAGCACGACATCGTAGGCGCCGGGCGCGGTGCGCAACTTGGTCAGCATCTCCTGTTCCGAGTTGAAGTAATCGTGCACGACGTCGTAGCCGGTCTTTTCCTTGAACAGCTCGAGGGCCCAGGCTTCGTCGGTGCCGTAGCCCTGCCAGTTCAGAACGGTAATCTGCCCGGCGGCGCGCAGCCGCGTCGACGTGGCGGCAAGCGCGGCGGTGCCGGCCATGCCGGCGAGCGCCATGCGACGGGTGATCGGTTTGCGGATCATGCGGAACCTCCCCTTGTTGGTTGCAAAAACTCTATCGAAACGCCGGTTTGTCCGCAATCAACCCTGCGCGAGCAGGGTTTCAACCTCGGCGCGGGTGGGCGCGGAGGCGGCGGCCCCGTAGCGCGTGGTCGCCAGCGCGCCGCAGGCGGCGGCAAACCGCACCGCCTCGACCAGCTTGAGGCCCCGTGCCAGGGCATCGGCCAGCCCGCCATTGAAACAATCGCCGGCGGCGACGGAATCGACACTCGCGACCCGGAACGGCGGGATGAACAGGTCGACATCGGGGCCGGCGACATACGCGCCCCGCGCGCCGAGCTTGACGATCGCATTGCGTGCGCCGCGCGCGATCAGCGCCTGCGCCGCGCGCCGCGCATCCGCTTCATTGTCCGGCCGAAACCCGAGCAGTGCTTCCGCCTCGCTTTCGTTCGGCGTCACAATATCGTAGGCATGCAGCGCTTCGTTGCGCAGGCCTCCGGCTGGCGCCGGTGCGGGATCGTGAATGGCAATTGCGCCGGCAGCCCGCGCGCGTTCGGCCGCCAGCAATGTGACCGCCATGGGAACCTCCCGCTGCGTCAGCACCACCTTCGCCGTGGCGAACTGCGCGCGCGTGCGCTCGAGGTCGCTCTCATCGAGCGCCATATTGGCGCCGCCGATCACAACGATCATGTTCTCGCCTTGCCGGTCGACGCCGATCAGCGCGATGCCGGTTGCACTCTGCGTGTCGCGCCGGATCGACGCGGTATCGACGCCGAATGTGCCGAGGGCATCGAGCGCCGTGTCGCCGAAGGGATCGTTGCCGACCCGCCCGATCATGGTGACAACGCTGCCGAGTCGCGCGGCGGCTGCCGCTTGATTGGCGCCCTTACCCCCGAGCCCGATCGTGTAGCGCTCGCCATGCAGCGTCTCGCCCGGCCGCGGCAGGCGATCCAGATAGCCGGTGACATCGATATTGATGCTGCCAACCACGACGATACTCATGATGCTGCCTTTGCAAGCAGTGAAACCATCGCATCGAGAAGCGGATCGCGATCGACCCGCATCAGTAAACGATGTCGACCTCTCGGATCGGGGCGAAGGCGGGTGCGGCCGAAATCGTCGCCCTCGTGATGGTCGACCGATACGATCCCGGTATCCCCGCTGAAAAGTTCCGGCCAGAGCAACCAGCCGATGGTGCAGGCGTCGTGGATCGAACTCGGATGGCTGTCGCTGCCGGCGAGCGGCAACAGCATGCCGCACATTCGCGCCGTGCGCGTCGAGGCTGCCGCCAGCCGCGCAATCCGCACTTCGTCGACCACGACATGCTGCGTGAGATCGTACGGCACGAGGACGGCCGGAATGTCGGCGGCGAAAATCTCGGCTGCCGCCAGCGGGTCGAACCAGATATTGAACTCGGCTGCCGGCGTGACATTGCCGCCTTCAAATGCGCCGCCCATGATAATCATCTGTGCGATCGCGGCCGCACGCGCGGGCCGCTCGCGCAGGACCAGCGCGATGTTGGTCAGCGGCCCGATCGGACAGAGCGTCACGGAACGCGGTGCCGCGCGGTCGAGTGCTGCACCGAGAAACCTAATCGCGTCGCCGGCGATCTCTTTGCGCGATGGCGCAAGGCCGAGCGATCCGTCGCCACCCCAGAGCGCAGTGCCATAATGCGGGGCGATGTCTAGAGGTCGCGCGGCGCCCCGATAAACGGGAATGTCGAGACCCAGCGCTGCCACGATGGCCAGCGCATTGCCCGTCGTCATGTCGATATCGGCATTGCCGGCAACGCTGGTGATGGCCGCGATATCGAGTTGGCGCGCGGCGGCCGCGAGCGCGATCGCGATGGCATCGTCGAGGCCGGGATCGCAATCGATGATCAGGGAAACCGGCATGTTGCTGCCAACTGATTGCAGAAAGGGCCTTCGATCCTGCCACGCTTTTGTTCATCGAGCTATGGCTTCGATCGCACGATCATTTCGCCAAATTCATGCAATGTGAAATGGTTATTCGCAATAAGGCCATGAAAACGGGAACAAAAACGGACCCTCTGGATAACCCGCATATTCGTTGTGCTAGAATAGGATCATTCGATTGTTGATTGGCCAATCAATGGGCCAATTCGCAGCCGAGTACGACGGAGAACCCAAGAAAACCCGAAGAAATGGCGGCCCGGACATGAGAGCCCGAAAGTTTGCGATTCAGAGCTTCGATGTCGATGCGCAGGTCGGAACCGATCCGATTGTGATGGCGCTACGACGCAACGGGGCGGTCCTGATTACCAACGCTGTGCCGATGGAAACTATCGATTCAGTGATTGGCGAACTGCGACCCTGGTTCGATTCCGAGGGCAAGGTGCAGCAAAGTGCCTTTAACGGTTTCACGACGCTGCGATTGTCGGGCGTGCTCGGCAAGTCGCGCGCAGCCGCCGATCTGATCGCACATCCACTGGTGCTGGATATCGCCGACACGGTTCTGGGGCCGCATTGCTCGAGCTTTCGGCTGGGTTCGGCATCCGCCATCGAGATCTGGCCGGGCGAAAAGGCCCAGGTACTCCATCGCGACGATTCGATCTATCCGCTGCGCATTCCCGGTGTGGAGTGGCAGATCAGCGCGCTGTGGGCGCTGACGGATTTCACGCCCGAGAACGGCGCGACGCGCGTCGTTCCCGGCAGTCATCTGCTGACCGAGGCCGACTCGCTGAAAGAAGACACGACGATCCAGGCCGCGATGAAGAAGGGCGGGCTGCTGCTCTATCTCGGCACGACCTATCATGGCGGCGGTGCCAATGCGAGCGACGAGCCGCGCATCGGTCTCGTGAACACTTATTCGCTGGGCTGGCTCCGGGTCGAAGAGAACCACTATCTGACGGTGCCGCGTGCGGTCGCCGAAAGTTATCCGGAACCGGTACGGCAATTGCTCGGCTACTCGAGTCACGCCGGTTTCCTCGGCTGGTATCCGGAGATCGCCGAGTTCCGCAACTGACCGCACAAGAGCAGGGCGCGCAGGGAATGGGTATTCAAACACGTCAGGCCACGGACGATCCCGCGGCGATTGTCGAAGCGTTTCGGCGCGATGGGGCCGTCATCGTCAGCGAGCTTGTCTCGACAGCACTGATGGACGATGTCGCCGGCGAATTGCGCCCCTATTTCGACAAAGACGGCCGTCGGACCGAGAACGACTTCAATGGTTACAGCACGCTGCGAATCTCGGGCATTCTGGCCAAATCGAGAAGTTCGGCACTGCTCGCCGGCCACCCGCTGGTGCTCAGGATGGCCGACGAGATCCTGTTACAGCATTGCGCCAATTATCAGTTCGGCAGCCTGACCGGCATCGAGATTCAACCGGGCGAGAATCCGCAGCGGCTGCATCGCGACGACGGCATCTATCCCGTGCGCATGCCGGGCATGGAATGGCAGATCAGCGCCAACTGGGCGCTCGACGAATTCACGATCGAGAATGGCGCCACCCATGTCGTGTCGCGCAGCCATCGTCGCCGGGAGCCGTGGCCGCCGGCCGCGGAAGAATCGGTGCAGACGCCGATGAAGAAGGGTTCGGTGCTCTTCTATATGGGCTCGGTCTGGCATGGCGGCGGGGCGAACAAATCGAACCGGCCACGCATGGGATTGGTGAATACCTATTCGCTTGGCTGGCTGCGCCACGAGGAGAATCACTATCTGATGGTGCCGCGCGAGATCGCCGAGACTTATCCGGAGCCGGTCCGGCGGCTGCTCGGTTATCAGAGTCATGGTGGGTTCCTCGGCTGGTACGAGGGCCATCCGGACGAAGTACAGCTCTAGGCGGCAAGGCGATCACCCGCTGTAATGTATTTGCGTGGGCCCTTTGGGCGACGCATCCAATTTCTGAACGGAGCGATCGATGCCGCAACGGATCCTGGTGGTGGGCGGCGGCGCGGTCGGTTGCAGCGGCGCTTGGCATCTCGCGGAGCGCGGCCTCGGCGACGTGACGCTCGTCGAGCGCGATCGGCTCGGCAGCGGTACGACCTGGCATTCCGCGGGCAATCTGATCTGGCGTCCGGGCGGCAGCCACGATGCGATGGTACTCTATGCCTTCGAAGCATTCGAACGACTGAAGCGCGAGACAGAGCAGGATACGGGCTGGCTGAAGACCGGTCGGCTTTTCCTCGCCCACGGCGGTGCCGCGATCGCAGGGCTTGAGATCTATCAGCGCGGCGCCGCCGAACGCGGCATCGATGCGCGGATGATCACGGGGGCCGAAGCGGCCTCGATGCATCCGCTGCTGAACGGCGATGCGATTACGGCCGCCTGGTGGAATCCGCTCGCCGGCCGGCTCAATCCGGCCGATCTGGTGGCGGCCTATGCCAAGGCTGCGCGCCGGGCCGGTGCCAAAATCGTCGAGCAATGCGCGGTGACCGGCCTTGTCATGCGCGGCGGGCGCGTTATTGGTGTCGAGACGACGACGGGTCCGATCGAGGCCGATGTCGTGGTGATGGCGGCCGGGCTCTGGTCGCGCGACCTCCTGCTGCCGGTCGATGTGGTCCTCGCGCAATGGGCTTGCGAGCATTTCTATGTGATCGCGAATACCGAGCCGCGTCTGCCGCGCGAGACGCCATCCTTCGTTTCGCCCGAAGATCTGTTCTACGGCCGCGAGGAAGTGGGCGGCATGCTGGTCGGGTTCTTCGACGAAAATGCGCGCACGATCGCGGCCAGGGATCTGCCGAAGCCGTTCGCCTTCACGTTGCTCGGCGAGGACTGGGACAAGATCGCATCCTATTTCGAGGCTGCTGCGCGGATCTTCCCGGCGCTCGAAACAGCGCCGATCCGCAGCTTCGTCAACGGGCCGGAGAGCTTCACGCCCGACGATATGCCGCTGATCGGTTCAATTCCGTCGCATGAAGGGCTCTATATCGCAACGGCGATGAACTCGGGCGGCGTCACGTATTCGGCTGCGACCGGCCGTCTGATCGCCGATTTTGTTGCGGGCGATGAACCGTCGTTCGACGTTTCGATTTTCGATCCGCTGCGCTTCGGCGATCGCGCGAAAGACGTCGAATGGCTCCAGCGCCAGATATCGGCCGTGGTCAGCCGCGGCTATCGCGAAACCAATCTTTAGAAAGCAAAAATGGGATCGCCCGACGTTCCGGTATCTCCTCTCCCGAACCGTTCGACCCGCCCCGGCCGGCCGATCCCGATCGGCGCGTCGATCGGCAGTCGTTTCCGGCCGTCGCCCTTTATCCCGTTCTACGAGCATATGATCGGCCCCGATGCCGTGTTCGCGGCCTATAAGCTGGCATCTCTCGCCGGCCTATCTCGGCGAGGACGTCACGGCCGAATACTGGCATCTGCGGCGGAACGCGACCCTGTTCGACGTGGTCGAGCATCCGATCGAGTTTGTCGGACCGGACGCCGCGCGCTTTCTCGATCATCTGATGACGCGCAGCATATCGTCGATGAAGATCGGACGCTGCGGTTACGGGCTGATCTGTTATCAGGACGGCGGCATCCTGATGGACGGCGTGCTCATCCGTCTCGCCGAAGATCGCTTCTGCTATGTGCTGGCGGACGTCTGCCGATCATATCGGATCATCGGCGGATAGAAGCGGCGCTGCGAAATGGTGCAAAGGAACTCAACTAGAGCGCGTCCTCGATCATCCCGGTTGCATGCAGGGCACCCCATACCGTTACGCCGGTGACGGCGAGAGAGATCGCCGCCGCTGCCATGCCGAGCGCGAGCAGCAATCCGTCCTCCTCGAGATACGCGAACGAGATCAGGATAATCGCCGAAGCCGGCACGATATGAAAAAGCGGCACGGGCGGCAGCATCGTGATCGCCAAAAGAAGCACAACGATACCGACCAGCCGCCGCGATTTGCCGAACGGGTTGAGCCAGCGCGGATGCACGATGCGCTCCATGCGTTGCAGAAGAGGGCGCACATGGGCGAGCGTTCCCTGCAATCGCGCAGTGCGAATACGCCAGCCCGCGACGAAATTCGGCAAAGCGGGATGCTCGCGTCCGAGAATCATCTGTACTGCGGGGAACAGCAGGAGGATGCCGGCCAGCGACGTGATGCCCGGAATGAGACCGAAGACCCCGAGCACCAGCATCATCAGGCCGAACGATCGCTGGTCGAGGCGATTGACGACCCAATCGACGCGCACCTCGTCGGCCGGTGCGGCCGCGATCAGCCGCTCGAGCGCGACCGAGGTCGGCACATACGCGTCGGATGTCGCGGCGTCTGCCGCGGCCTCCGCGGCGGGTCGCGCATGCTGCTGTGATTCCGCCATGCGTTGAGTTCGATCCTTCGTCCCGGTCGGCTATTCGTCCATTTCGGTGAGCTTTTTCCCGGCTTCGGCGGTCCAGAACACCAGGATGCGCGTCGTCTCGGTCTCGCTCTCGTTCGTCGCGCTGTGCGGAATGCCCGGGTCGATGTGATAGCTCTCGCCCGCCGCATAGGTGACCGGCTCGGCACCGTCGACCGTGAGCGCGCCTTCGAGCACATAAGAGAACTCGTCGGCCGGATGATGATGCCTCGGCGCGACGCCGCCCGGCGGCAGCACCGACAGCACCATGACGCCGTCCACGCGCTCGGTTACGCCGAGGGGGACGTTCATGAGTTCGGTGCGCTCGATCTGCGCCTCTTCGGCGCGCAGATCGCCGACCCCGAATGTTGTGATACCGCCGGCTGCCAGCATCGCGATTGCCGCGAGAGTCCGTCGCCGAAAAGCGTTCATGCGGGTTGTCTCCTGTTTCTGGATGCGCGCCGCAACCTTCGCCGACGCGTATGCTTTAACGCAAGGCGCCATTGGGCATAGGGTTCCCCAAATTCCCGGCAGAAACGTCTTTCGGGCGCTCGCGCTGTCGCAGTCGACCGCGATCGCACGGAGACCGCCCGCTTCGCAGTGCCGCTGCATGGCCGCGGAGATGATCTAAAAACCTTTGTAAATCAGCAGATTATGCGCTCGCAGCGCCCCGCGGCATTCGCTCACACCGGATCGCGGATCAGAGGGCAGGTCGAGCAATGGATGCCGCCGCCATTCAGCTGCACGCTGGCATAGGGAAGAGGCACGATTTCGACACCCGCTTTTTCCAGCCGCTTGCGCGTCCCGTCCGACAGCCCGTCCGGCATAAGCACGCGACCGGGCCGCACGGCGAGACAGTTGATAATCCAGCCGTCGTCTTCGGATCCGATCTCGATCGTGCGGATCCCGAGTTCCTTCAGCGTCTCGAGGAACGTGAAGGCGAGACCGAACGGGTTCACCAGCGCGAGATCGACGTCGATCATGCAGAGCGAGCCGTCGATATGGATGTCATAGCCGCAGAGATCGACGACATGCAGCGCGACGCCCTGCCATCTCAGGACCTCGGCGATCTGCTCGATACCTTCGTCGTTGGCGCGGATGCTGCGGCCGATGACGGCGTTGGTGGCGTTGAGCCAGGCGAAGGTACCGCCTTCCATCATCGCCGTGCCATGCAGCGTACGCAGGATCGGCATGCCGATCTTCGCCAGGGTGCGCGTGACCGGCAGCTCTTCTCCGTGCCGCATCCGCGGCGCCATGCGGCAGACGATCGCACCGCCTTTGACCGCGAACGACGAATCGCGCGTATAGATCGATTTGAAGCGTCCGCCCTCGACGCCTTCGAGATAGATCACCTCGGCGCCTTCTGCCTTGAGCGCGGCCACCAGCGCATCGTGCTGCGCCTGCAATTCGGCGAGCGGGGGAATGCGCTTCGACTGCCAGTACCAGCCCGCCTCGGGATCGCCATACGAGCCGATCTCTTCGATCCGCTTCGAGGGATCGATGACGTCGAACTCATGGCCCGGCCGGTGCACCATGACGGCCCGAAGCTGGCCGACATCGTTGTCGCAGCCCCAGTTCCGGCCCCAGTGGCGCGTCAGTTTCTCCGGGCTTTCGAACGCCGGCTGCCATTCCGAGCCGAACAGCTTGATAGTGGCGTTATAAGTGCTGGCATCCATGATTTTCCCCTCCGGAGCGACGCGCCCGGCACTATGGCGGGAACGATGATGTTCCGCCAGCCGCCGGCCACTATCCCAAATCGGCTATTCGGATCAGCGGTTTAATGCCTAAAACACTACCTGTCGACGCGATAACGGGCGTGCGGTTCTGACGCCGAATTCACGCCGCGACGACGCAAGCCGTGACAGGCCCGTCACAGCGCCACCCTAAGTTCCTCTCAGGCCTGTGCGGCCCGGTTCGTCCCATCGGGCGACCATATTTCGGTTCGGCGCCGCATCGTCTTATTGTTGGTTCAGAAGAACAGGGGTTTCACAATGGCACTCAAGGATCAACGCGGCGTACCCGTTTCGACCACCAGCCGCCGCGCGCTCGACGGGCTCGAAGCGGCCCATGCGCTGTATCAGGGATACTTCAACGATCCGGTCGCGGCGGTCGATGCGGCTTTGGCGGACGATCCCGATTTCATGATGGGTCATGCCTTCCGCGGCGGCCTCTTCGCTCTGTCGTCGGAGAAGGGCGCATTGCCGGAAGTCGCGAAGTCGGTGGCCGCGATGGCGCGCAACGAAGCCGGTGCGAACGATCGCGAGCGCGGCCACCTCGCGGCGCTCAACGCCTGGCTCGAGGGCGATTTCCACGGTACCTGCCAGCGTTACGGCGATGTCGTCGCCCAGTATCCGCGCGACCTGATCGCGCTGCAATTCGCGCACCAGAGCGACTTCCTGCTTGGCCATAGCCGCATGCTTCGCGATCGCATCGCCGGTGTACTGCCGAACTTTTCCGAAGGCGATCCCGGCTACGGCTATCTGCTCGGCATGTATTGCTTCGGCCTCGAAGAGATGGGGCACTACGCCGAAGCGGAAGCGGTCGGCCTCAAGGCCGTCGATCGCAACCCGCGCGATACCTGGGCGATCCACGGCGTCGCCCATGTGCTCGAGATGCAGGGCCGGCTCGACGAAGGCATCGACTGGCTCGCGACACGTAGCGAAGACTGGTCGCAGAACAACGGCTTTGCCTTCCACAACTGGTGGCATCTGGCGCTCCATTACCTCGAGCGCGGCGAGTACGATCGTGTGCTCGAGATCTACGATGCCTCGATCCATCCGGCACCGACTGGCATCGCGATGGAGCTGCTCGACGCGGCGGCATTGCTCTGGCGGCTGCATCTGCGCGGCGTCGAAACCGGTCGGCGCTGGGTCGACGTGGCCGACAGCTACGAGCCGATGGCGGAAGACGGATTTTATCCCTTCAACGACATGCATGCGGTCATGGCTTTCGTTGCCACCGGTCGCTGGGAGGAAGTGCAGAAGGTGCTGAAGACGCTTGCCGCCCGCGCCGGCGACACCGATTCCGGCGCGCAGCTCATCCGCGAAGTCGGCCTGCCGGTCGTACGCGCGATCGAGGCGTTCGGCCGAGGCGACAATGCGCTCGCCGTCGACCTGTTGCGCTCGGTGCGCCTGGTCGCGCATCGCTTCGGCGGCTCGCATGCACAGCGCGATGTGCTCGATCTGACGATGATCGAGGCGGCCCTGCGCGATGGCCAGTATGGTCTCGCCGATATGTTCGCGAACGAACGGATCGCACGAAAGCCGGATAGTCCGCTCGCCGGCTGGTTCCGCCGGCGCGCGCGCAGTGGCCTCGCCGGCAAGGCAGCCCACGCCGCGTAACCGTTTCGGTTTCGTCTCGTCGACTCCGATCGCACGACGCTGACGCCCATCGTCGGATCCGATCCTGAAGCCCCGTCTGGAGCAATGCGCCGGGCGGGGCTTCCCTGCGTGTTGCGATTGTCGGGCATCACGATCACACACCACAAATCCCGGCACGGCAAGAATGACGCCGATCGCATCGAAGTGACGCGTATTTGACGCGACGATCCGCCGCGTTCTGACGGCCGCTTCACACCCGTTCCCTAGGTTTCATTCATCGACAACGCGCGGCCCCGTCGGCCGCCAAGGGGAACGACCATGATTCATCAGTATAGTTACGAAGGCGCATTGCAGGCCTCCGCCAGGATCAACTGGCAGATCGCCGACATCATCGGCGACGACCGGCGCCTCGATTTCTCGCGGAAGTTCATGCCGGAGAGCCTGGCGCGCGTGGAGCGCCCCGACTTTCTGAACGAATCCGAGCGCCTCACGCTCAACCAGATCCGGGGCAATGCCTATCTCTGTATCTTCGGCCTGGTCGAAGAATTCATCCTGCCCTTCGTGCTGGATCACGCCCGGCCGCATCTGCAGGGCGACGATTACCGCACCCGCGCCATGCTGCAGTTCGCCAGCGAAGAGGCGAAGCATATTCATCTCTTCAAGGAGTTCCGCCGGCATTTCGAGGCGGGTTTCGGCACCGATTGCGGCGTGATCGGCCCGCATGAAGCCATCGCGGCTGAGATCCTCCGCCATCATCCGCTGGCGGGGGCACTCGCCATCCTGCACATCGAATGGGTGACGCAGCGCCATTTCCTCGACAGCATCAAGGACGATCGCGATCTCGATCCGCAGTTCAAGAGCCTGCTTCGCCATCACTGGATGGAAGAAGCACAGCATGCGCGGCTGGATACCCTGATGGTCGAGACGATCGCGGCCGGCTGTTCGCCGGATGAGATCTGCCAGGCGGTCGCCGAATACATCGAAATCGGCGGTTTCCTCGACGGTCGCGTCAAGCAGCAGACCGTGTTCGATCTCGCAGCTTTTGAAGAGGCGAGCGGCCGCAACCTCGCCGATGCCGAGCGCGAGACGTTCATGGCGGTGCAGCACCAGGCGAATCGCTGGACCTATATCGGATCCGGCATGACCCATCCGAATTTCCTCGAAACCGTGGGCCGGCTCGATGCGGGCTGCCGCCGGCAGATCGAGGAGATCGCCCCGGCATTCTGTTAGGCAGATTCGTTCTGCCGAGCCGGGCGAGACCGATTGAAACCTGACCAAGCCTAGAAAAGTGAATTGAGATGAGCGCGAATGCAATGAAGAAGCCCGTTGCCAATGTCGTCAACGGTATCGATGTCGATACGCTGATGGAGCGTGTCGGGGAAATCACGGCCGATCCGGCGAAGGGCATGGTCGAGTTCCATGTCAAATCCGCCTGGAAAGGCCAGACCCGCAGCGAAGCGACCGTCGAATCGTACAAGCTCGGCGGCGAGACGTTCAATCGTCGCTTCACGTTCGGCATCGATGAGCCGTTCGAGCTGCTGGGCGAAAATACGGCGCCGAACCCGCAGGAATATCTGATGGCGGCGCTCAATGCCTGCGTCATGGTTGGTTACGTGGCCGGCGCCGCGATCCGCGGCATCAAACTCGAGAGCGTCGAGATCGAGACGCAGGGCGAGCTCGACCTGCGTGGCTTCCTCGGCATCGATCCCGATGTGAAGCCGGGCTATGACCGGTTGCGCTACACCGTACGCATCAAGGGCAACGGCACCGCCGAGCAGTTCCGCGAGATCCACGAAGCGGTCATCAAGACCTCGCCGAACTACTTCAACATTGCGAAGCCGGTAGCGATCGACGCCGATCTCGTCGTCGTGAAGTAGGCGGCAAATTTCGTCCTCCTCTCCCCCAGATTGGGGGAGAGGGCAGGGTGAGGGGCTCACATCCGCACCCGGCCGCATTCGCGATTGTTCGTGCAACCACCCTCTCCCGCAGGCGGGAGAGGGTTTGCATTGAACGACGTCTACGCCACCGCTTCGGCCTCGAGCCCTGCCAGACGCAGGCCGCTCAGCAGGATTTCCAGATGTTCAGGATTGCGGAACGGATATGTGGCCCGCACGATCTCTTCGTTGAATCCCGGCTCCAGCGCTTTTGCCCGTTCCAGCGTATCCCGTGCCTCGTCGATCATCCCGAGATGGGCGAGCGAAGCGGCGAGGCGATGATAGACCCGGGCATAATCCGGCCGGATCGAAACCGCCTTGCGCGCATAGGTGACCGAATCCTCGAACTGCCGGAGCTGCAGATAGGAAAGCGCCATGTCGGCGAGTAGCGAGGCATTGTTGGCATAGCGCGGATCGAGTCGGAGCACCGTGCGCAAATGCGTGAGCCCCTGTTCGGGTAACCCGGAAAATTCGTAGACGCAGGCCGCAGAGTGATGCGCGATCGACGAGCTCGGATTGAGCGCGACCGCCCGCTTCTGTCGTTCGATGGCACTCTCATAGTCGCGCCGGTTCCAGATGTCGCACAGGCCCAGAATGGTATGCGCGACCCAGTCGGATTCGTCGAGCGAGAGCGCCATGCGCGCGCCGCGTTCCGATTCCCGGAACGAATGCCCGAGATCCGTTGACCAGCCCATCACTCCGTCGATCCAGTGGCAATGCGCGAGGCTCGACCAGCCGGTCGAGAGATGCGGATCGAGCGCGATCGCTTCCTCAAGCAGTCGCCCGGCTTCCTTGTTCTTCTCCCGGGTCAGTTCCCATTTCAACCAGTTGCCGCGCATGACGCGATCCCACGCTGTCATATCGTCGGTCGGCTTGCGGAGCGAGCGCTCATGCTCGGCGCGCTGCACTTCCGGTTCGATGCTGGAGACGATCTTCTCGGTAATCTCGTCCTGCACCGCGAACAATTCGGCGAGCGTCACGTCGTAGCGTCCGGCCCAGAGATTATGGCGCGTCGGTGCGTCGATCAGGCTCACCGTGATCCGTACCTGGTCTCCCGTCCGCCGCACGCTGCCGGTGACGGCATAGCGCGCCTCGACCTGACGGGCGATGTCCGTCACGTCCGCGCCGGCATTGGCGTAACTCAGGCTCGAACTCGCGCCGATCACCGGGAACCAGCGCCAGCAGGCGAGCCCGCTGGTAATGTCGTAGGTGATGCCCTGCGCGAAATAAGCCTGCTCCGCATCGCCGCCGAGATTGGCGAACGGCATGACCAGGACGACCGGCCGGTCGGGCGCGAAGAAACCACGCCGGATCGCCGGCGCTGTCGCGCCCGGTCGCGCCGCGCCGGTCACCAGCGTATCTTCCTCCTCGCCGTCCTCTTCCGAGGTAACGCCGCTTGCCTTGATCTCTTCGTAGGTACGGATCGTGATGAAATCCGGCTCGACGCCCAGTTCCTTGTGCAGCAGCTCGGCGCAGCGCTGATACTGCAACAGTGCCTGCGAGCGATCGCCGCTCTTGGCGTGGATGCGCATGATCAGCCGGTGCGATTTCTCGCGCAGCGGATTGAGATCGAGCAGCCGTCGTGCGATCGCCATCGCCTCGTCGTATCGGCCGGTTGCCTTGTAATGCTTGCCGAGCCGGTAGAGCACGGATGCGGCGACGTCCTGAAGGCGTGTCCGCTCGGCCTCGAGCCATTCGGTGAAGGCGGCATCGCGGATCGAAAATCCGGCCAGCAGCGGTCCGCGATAGAGCTGCGCCGCGGCCAGCAGCGCATCGGGTTCGGAAGATGCGGCGAGCCGTTCGAACTCGGCGACGTCGGTGCGCACCGCCGCCAGGTTGAGCGACACCGTGTCGCCCGCGACCCCGATCGCATCCTCGCCTTCGGGCCCGAGCAGCTTGCGCAGGCTGTAGAGCGTCTGGCGCAGGCTCTGGCGCGCCTGTTGGTCGAACCGGTCGCCCCAAAGCAGGCCCATCAACTTTTCCCGGCTGGCCGACTGGCCCCGCGCCGCCGCCAGATAGGCCAGCAGCGCCAACGATTTGCGGCTGGGCACCGCGATATCGGCGCCATTCGCATCGGCAAGCTGTGGATCGCCAAGAAGGATGAGGGTAAGCGCAGACATTCGGGTCCGGGCGGTCGGCTGATGGTTTCGCGTGAATGCCGGATTATTGAGCAACGACCGACGGAGCGGAAGCCCATCCTTGAGCGGCCGAAAAGGCGTCAAACCCCTATCGTGACAGGAAAATGATGACCTTTTGACGGGCTCCCGGACAAACCAGCCTTTGGCCTGACGCCCGGCATGACGGCGCTTTGACCCCCGATCCCGATATTCCGGGTGTCAGCGAGGGCGATTTCCGGCCCCCATTCGGTTTCCCCCCGCTGGCGGTGCAATCGGTTTTGGACAGGAGGGAATGACAATGTCGAACCATGCAATGCACTCGATGGCGAGCCAGGAGATCGGTTTCATGCCTGCCGGCCGCGCGGCCGGCTTCAAGATGGATGGTCGCGATTCGGGCCTGATGGCTCGTGCGGGCCGCATGGCCGCCGACGCCTGGGTCAATTATCGCACC
>JAWXBK010000004.1:0-45588 GCA_034439975.1 Rhodospirillaceae bacterium
ATGCTGGCGACCGCCTTGTTGCACGGTGTCGGCATTCTGGCCGGCTTCGGGATCGGCAAGTTGAGCGAGACGCACGGCATGAAGCTCGCGCGCGCGAGCGGTGCCGCCCTGTCGGTCGCCGGCGTCGCCATTCTGGCGGGCGTCCTCTGAGTTTCTGCTGAACGGGCGGCGGCACGCGCCGCCGCTGCTAAAGTCGGTTCAGGCCACGCTGCTTTCCGGCGGCGTGGCCTTTTCCTTTTGCCGGCGCCAGGCGCTCGGCTCGATCACGATGGCGGCCACGCCGATCATGATGATGAACCCGCCAAGCAGGACGATCTTCGGCGGGATTTCGCCGAGCATGAGCATCGCGCTCAGGATCGATGCGATCGGAATCAGCAGCAGGAACGGCATTACCTGATTGACCCGATAGAGGCCGAGCAGGTGATACCAGAGCGCATAGGCGCCCGCCGTCATGATGACGCCCATGTACAGGATTCCGCACCAGCTCACCCAGGTCGCATTGAGAACGGCCTGCCATTGCCCGTCCTCGACGATCAGCGAGGCGACGAAGAGCTGCGGCGACGCAAAAATCGCGAGCCACGCGATCGTCACGAACCCGCCGAGATTGCCGATCTGTTTGATCAGCACCTGCCCGATCGCCCAGGTGAGCGCGCCGCCGACCACCATCAGCGCCGGAATCGGATTGGCCTGGATGCTCGGCGCGCCATACATGACGACGAGGCCGCCGAAGGCGATCGCTATGCCCAGCGCGCGGCGCCAGCCGACACGTTCTTTCAGCAGCAGCGCCGCGGCGATCACGCCGAACGGCACTTCGAGGTGAATAATCAGGGTCGTCGTGGCGACGTCGAGATATTTCATTCCCGTGAAGGTGAGGCCGTATTGCAGCGTGCAGCCAAGCACCGCGATGCCGCAAAGCCGGAGCAGCGCGCCGCGCGGGATGCGCACGAACCAGACCAGCGCGAGCGCGGTAACGCCGAAGCGAAAGCTCATCAGCAGCAGCGGCGGCATTTCGGCGAGCCCCGCCTTGCCGACGGTGAGGCCAAGGCCCCAGCTTGCCGGCACCAGCATCGCCAGCAGGAAGTGGATCGGGCGCATTCAGATTTTTGCGGTGCAGATCGACGCTAGGCCGCGTCGGCGCCGAGAAGCTGTCGACGGGCGTAGTAGAGATGGTTGGTGACGATCGCGACCGCGCCTTCGACGTCGCGCGAGCGGATCGCATCGAACAAGGCGCGATGCTGTTCGTTGTACTCAGCGATGCGCTGGCCGGTGAGCACCTTGTCTTTCATCTGGTTCCACTGCGAATGGCCGCGGACCTGGTTGATCTGGCGATAGAGCCAGAGCATCAGCGGGTTGCGGGTTGCCTCGGCGATCAGCTGGTGGAACTGTTCGTCGAATTCGGTAAAGGCCTCGGCATCGCGGCTGCCGGTCTGCATCCGCGCCAGCGACTCGGCCAGACGGTCGATATCGCGCGCGGTCGCGTTCAGCACGGCGAGCCGCACCATATGCGGTTCGACAGCGAGCCGGACCTCGATCAGCTCGACCGGGCTGGTCTGCTCGGCGATGTCTTCGGCATCGGACGGGGCGCGGAAATTGACGAAGGTGCCGCTGCCGACCCGGCGGGTGAGGAGCCGTTCCTGCTCGAGCTGGCCCAAAGCCGCGCGGATGGTCGTGCGCGAAGCGCCGTAGCCCTGGGCCAACTGGCGCTCGGCCGGCAGTTTTTCGCCATGGGCGTAGGCGCCTTCGAGGATGGCCTGACGCAACTGGGCGCAGATCCAGGCTGAGCCGCGCACCGGGTCGCTGATGATCCGCAGGCCATCGGCCCGGACCGTTTCGACGCTGCCCGATACGGGCTTCATCTCGACTTTGCCGATGCTCGCCATTTGTGGCCCTTTGGAAAAAAATGGTTTGAAAACGGCCCAGCGCATGATCTAAGTTTGGTCCCATTCCGTCAACCCCTGCCAGCGTCCGGAAGCGGGTGGGGGTGGAGCCTCCTTGCCCGGAAAAACAGGGAAACGACATGGCCATTCCGTCGCACGTCAAATACGTCATCATCGGTGCCGGCATTCACGGGCTGTCGAGTGCCTGGCATCTCGCCGAGAACCTGCGCAAGACCGGCAAGGGCAGCGGCAAGGACGTGCTGGTCATCGACAAGCGCGGCATCGCAGCCGGCGCGTCGGGGATCGCCTGCGGCGTGGTGCGCAACAATTACTTCCAGCCCGCGATGCGCCGCCTGATGCAGCACAGCGTCGGCGTGTGGGAATCGGACAAGGAAGCGTTCAGCTACCATCCGGTCGGCTATATGCAGATCAGCCCGGAATCGATGCACAAGGACGTGGCATCGATCTACCAGCAGCAGCAGGACATCGGTTACGAGTCGGTCTTCATCGAAGGCAAGGACGATTGCATGAAATACATGCGCGGCCTGTTCGACGACTGGCAGGCCGAAGGTATCACCTCGGTGCTGCACGAGAAGAAGGGCGGTTACGCCAACAACACGAAATCGATCTACGGCCTCGCCAAGAAGGCCGAAGCCGAAGACGTACGGATCCTGACCGGCGTGACAGTCACTGGCTTCAAGAAGGACGCCAAGGGCGCCGTCACCGCGGTCGAGACCGATCGCGGCGCGATCGGCTGTGACCAGGTCATCGTCGGCGCCGGCCCGTGGGTCAAACAAATCTGGGATATGTTGGATTTGCCGGCCGATATTACGGTCAAGGGCCGCGACGGCAAGACCCATGAGGGTGTGCCGATGTGGACCTTCTGGTCGCTCCAGGAAGGCACGCTCGGCGTCGATCCGAAGTTGCAGCGCACCAATGACGGCAAGATGCCGCCGGTGATCCATGTCGACACCGATGCGCCGCTTATGTCGGATGTCGACGGCTCGCTGGTGACCGACAAGCTATGGGGCATCTATTACAAGCCGGACTTCAATTTCGGCGGCATCCAGGGCGGCGCCATGCCGTTCAAGGTGAAGACGCCGCCGGACCAGGTGAAGATCGATCCGTACGGCCCTGAATCGCCGGACTTCATCGTCGGCGACGATTTCGCGCATATGTGGGTCTCGGCGCTCGCCTTCTGCCAGAAGCGCTTCGAGGGACAGATGGCGAAATACAAGAAGGAGCCGTCGGGCGGCATCGGCAGCTTTACCGCGGACAGTTTCCCGGTGCTCGACCGTTTCTGCCAGAACGTCTACGTGATCGCCGACTCCAATCACGGCTACAAGATGATCGGCGTCGGCAAACTGGTGGCCGACGACATTACCAACAGCGGCCAGGATCGCGACCTGCTGACGCCGTTCCGCTTTTCGCGCTTCGCGGAAGGCAAACTGCACCCGGTCTCGAACAGCCCGTATCCGTGGAGCTGATCGGAAAGAAACGACAATCAGTTCGGGTTTCCCTCATTGCCGCAAGCGGGCTATACGGGAGGCCAATGCGCCGGAACCAATGGTATTAAAGTGGTTCCGGTCGACGACCGCCTGAAGCCGGGCATGTCCGGTGACGGTGATCGCAACAGACGCATGGAAACAGGGGGCAATACCCATGACGGATCTTGAACAACACGTAAACGCCAAGGGCCGAAAGGAACTGGTCAAGCAGGTCCGGGCGAAGATCGACGAGCTCGGCATCCAGTACATCTATTACCAGTTCGTTTCGGTCACCGGCCGCATCGTCGGCAAGGGCATTCCGGCCGACCATTGGGAGACGACGGCGGAGCGCGGCTTCCAGCTCGTCTACGGTTCGACCGCGAACCTCTTCGTCGACCGCCACAAGAATTACATCGGCTACGGGCCGGAATCCTCGGAGCTGGTCGGCATTCCCGATCCCGAGACGTTCGTTCAGCTGCCCTGGGACAAGCGCGTCGCGCGCGTCTATTGCACCTGCTTCCGCAATCGCGAGGAACGCGTCAATCCGGGCGGCCATCTGACCTCGGACTGCCGCGGCAATCTCCGCATCCTGCACGAAGAATTCCAGAAGAAGCATAAGGGCCTGCATCTGCGGCATGGCTGCGAGCCCGAAATGATGTGGCTCAAGAAGGGCGAAGACGGTCTGCCGAATGGCGGGTTCTCGAAGCCCAACTGCTATCACATCGACCAGTTCGAGAGCTTGCGGCCGGTCTTCCTGCGCGCCATCGAATATTCGCGCGCGATGGGTCTCGACATGATCCAGGGCGACCATGAAGACGCACCGGGCCAGCTCGAGCTCAACTTCATGTTCGACGATGCGCTGCGCACCGCGGACCGCCTCACGACCTATCGCCAGATCTGCGCCCAGGTTGCGCGCGAGTTCAACCTGGTCGCCTGCTTCATGGCGAAGCCGTTCATGGGCGTATCGGCCAACGGCTGCCACCATAATCTGTCGCTGTGGAAGGGTGGCGAGGAGAAGGTCAACAAGCTCGGCAATGCGAAGCTCGCCGGCATGCCGCAAAACTTCACCTACCTGAAGGGTGGCGAGAACACCTTCCTGCCGCGCAAGGGCGAAGCCAAGCCGGGCCCGATCGGCCTCCATTCGATCGGCGGCGTGATCAAGCATCTGCGCGCGCTCACGGCGCTCGGTTCGCCGACGGTCAACTCGTATCGCCGTCTGTGGGATACCGGCTTCTGGGCGCCGGTGTTCGCCGACTGGGGCTATCAGAACCGCACCTGCGCGTTGCGCGTTTCGGCGCCGGGTCGTTTCGAATATCGCTCGGTCGATTCGACGGTCAATCCGTATCTGATGGCCGGCGGTCTGCTGAAGGCGTTCGACGACGGCATTTCAAAGAAGCTCGATCCGGGCGAGCCGGAAGAGCGCAACATTTACGACGCAATCGCGGCAGGCAAGAAAGTCTCGAAACTGCCGATGTCGCTCGGCGAGGCACTCGAAGCGCTGGAGAAGGACGAAGTCATCCGCGCAGCGCTGCCGCAGGACATGTATCGCGTGTTCAATCACTACAAGCGCGACGAATGGGAACGGTTTATGTCCACCGTCACGCATTGGGATCTCGAGCAGTACTGGGATTATCTGCCGTAACCTCGGATTTAAGGAGCGAACGAACGCCATGTGCGGAATTGCGGGACTGATTCACCGCGGCGGCAAGACGGCCGATGTGGGTCGCGAGATGACGGCGATGTTGCAGTCGCTGAAGCATCGCGGCCCCGATTCGACCGGCTTCGCCCTTTACGGCAAGCCGGACAAGAACAAGCTCGTGCTGCGTTTCAAGGTGGCGGAGCAGGAAGACATCGCGAAGGGCTTCAAGATCCATCACGAGATCAAGGAGCGCCGGGCCGAAGTCAATCGCCGGATCGAGCAACTCGGCGGCAAGATCGAGGACGAGAAGGAGGCGACCGAATATGCCTTCCGCTACGTCGTCAGCTATGACGGCGATCGTCGCGCGCTTGCCGATTTCGTCGAGGACGTCGAGGGCGCCGAGTTCCTGTCGATCGGCCACGGGCTCGAACTGATCAAGGATCTCGGCGACGCCAACCGCGTCTCTACCCAGTACGGGCTGCCGGGTTTCATCGGCACGCACGGCATCGGCCATACGCGCATGGCGACCGAGTCGGATGTCGATATCCGGTCGGCGCATCCTTATTGGGCGTATCCGTTCGCCGACGTGTCGGTCGTTCATAACGGCCAGCTCACGAACTACTGGAACGGACGGCGCGCGCTCGAACGTCGGGGCCACCGCTTCATGTCCAACTGCGATTCCGAACTGATCGCGGTCTATCTCGCGGACAAGATGGAAGAGGGCGCCGAGCTTCAGGATGCGATGAAGGAATCGATCCGCGAACTCGATGGCGTGTTCACCTATCTGGTGGCCACGGCAGACCGTCTCGGCATGGCGAAAGACGAAATGGCCGCCAAGCCGATGGTGCTCTACGAGAGCGACGATTTCATCGGGCTTGCCTCGGAAGAGGTGGCAATCCGCAGCGTCTTCCCGCACGAGATCCACACCTTCGACCCCTATGAGGGCGAAGTGCGGGTCTGGAAGGCCTGAGCCGAAGCGATCCAGCGTCCGAAAGAAAGCGAAACGGAAGATGGCACTCAAAACCAAGTCGCACGATCTGGGGATGCATACCGAGCGTCTCCGCGGTCGGACCCAGCAGAGGTTCTTCAATCCCTCCGAGGACGAGAACTTCGTCTATCACGATTCATTCACTGTCGATTTCAACAAGCGGGCCGAGTTCGATGCCGGCCCGCTCGAAGCGCAGGCGATCAATCTCAAGATCCGCGAGCTGATGAGCCAGGGTTATGGCTCGATCAACATCAAGAACCCGGGCGCCAAGCACGGGCTCGGTGTCGGCATCCTCAATCGCCTCAACCTCACCTTCGAGGGCAGCCTCGGTTACTTCGGCTGCGGTCTGATCGACGGGCCGAATGTGCGCATCACCGGCCGCGTGGGCTGGTCCTGCGCCGAGAACATGATGGCCGGCACGCTGGTGATCGAGAACAACGCGGGCTCGACCTTCGGGGCCGCGATGCGCGGCGGCGATCTCGTCTGCAAGGGCGATGTCGGCGCGCGTGTCGGCATCGACCAGAAGGGCGGCACGATCCTGATCGGCGGACGCGCGGGCGCATTCTGCGGCTTCATGATGCAGCGCGGCCGCATGGTCATCCTCGGCGACGCCGGCAAGAATCTCGGCGACTCGATGTATGACGGCACGATCTATGTCGGCGGGAAGATCGACGGGCTCGGCGTCGACGCGGTGCCGGGCGAGATGAACGATCTCGACGTCGCCTGGCTCGAGCGAAAGCTCAAGCTTTACGGTCTCGAGACGCCGCGCGGCGTCAAGAACATGACCAAGATCGTCGCCGGCAAACAGCTCTGGAACTACGACAATCTGGAGCCGTCGGAAAAGAAGCTGGTCCTCTAGGAATCCGGAGCGAAAAGGAAGTTATCATGGCACGCGAACGCAAACCGAAAACCGCTCCGGCCGGCAAGAAGAAGGGGCCGACGCGCGATATCTATCGCCTCGGCAACAGCTTCATGTTCCCGCCGCAGGTGATCGACGACATTCACATCAAGGCAGAGCTCGGCCGCTATCGGATGCGCGGCTTCTCTCTGTTCAAGAAGATCCCGACCTGGGACGATCTGACGTTCCTGCCGGGCACGCTGACCCGCTTCGTCATCGAAGGCTATCGCGAGAAATGCCTGACCAAGACGGTGATCGGTCCGCGCTGCAAGCGGCCGCTGGTGCTCGACACGCCGATCTACGTGACCGGCATGAGCTTCGGCGCGCTGTCGTTCGAGGCGAAGATCGCGCTCGCACGCGGTGCGACGATGGCCGGCACGGCGACCTGCTCGGGCGAAGGCGGCATGATCCCCGACGAGCGCCGTTATTCGTCGAAGTGGTTCTACCAGTGCATCCAGTCGCGCTATGGCTTCAACCCGCATCATCTGCGTCTCGCGGATGCCTGCGAGTTCTTCATCGGTCAGGGCTGCAAGGTCGGTCTCGGCGGCCATCTGATGGGGCAGAAGGTGACCGACCAGGTCGCCGAAATGCGCTCGCTGCCGGCCGGTATCGACCAGCGTTCGCCGGCCCGCCATCCGGACTGGCTCGGCCCGGACGATCTCGCGCTCAAGATCCAGGAAATCCGCGAGGCGACGAACTGGGAAATTCCGATCCAGCTCAAGCTCGGTGCGGCGCGCGTCTATGACGACGTGCGCATGGCCGCGAAGACCGGACCGGATTCGATCTACATCGACGGCATGGAAGGCGGCACGGGTGCGGGTCCGCATCTCGCGACCGAAGAAACCGGCGTGCCGGGCATCGCTGCGATCCGTCAGGCGCGCAAGGCGCTCGACGACGTGGGCAAGACCGGCGAAATCAGCCTCGTCTATGCCGGCGGCATCCGCAACGGCGGCGACGTGGCGAAGGCGCTGGCACTCGGCGCCGATGCGGTCGCGATCGGCCACTCGGTGCTGATGGCGCTCAACTGCAACAAGGATATTCCGGAATCGGACTATCCGGCGGAGATGGGTGTCGAGGCGGGCTACTGCTACCACTGCCATACCGGGCGCTGCCCGGTCGGCGTTGCGACGCAGGATCCCGAACTGCGCAAGCGTCTCGATCCGGACGATGCGGCCGAGCGCGTCTACAACTTCATCCATACGCTGACGATGGAAGCGCAGATGATGGCGCGCGCCTGCGGCAAGACCAACGTGCACAGCCTCGAGCCGGAAGATCTGGCGGCCCTTACCATGGAAGCCTCCGCGCTCGCCATGGTGCCGCTCGCCGGTTCGCAGCACACGGTCGGCCGCCCCGACATGAACCGGTATTAAGGAGGCCAGACATGGCGACGAAGAAAAAGGCCCCCGCGAAGCAAGCGTCGAAGCGCGTCGTGAAGCTGCCGCGGCCGCCGTCGAACATGGCGAAGCCCGTGGTCGCTCTTCCAAAGAAGAAGGGCGGCATCGGCGACATCGATCATTTTCTCAAGACGGCGGGCGTCGATACCGAGCGCGAGAAGCTGATCGGCCAGCATATCGGCTATCGCTACGACGTGAACCTGGTGCCGGACTATTCCAGGCTCACGCCGTTCCTGAAAAAGTATATCGAGACGATGGGCTGGGAAGACCTCAACTGGCTCGAGGACGTTCACATGGGTTACGAGGAAGGCCGCGCCGCGGTGTTCGATCGTAACGTGAACGGCTGGGTCACGGTGCCGAAGGGAACCAAGCTGCCGGACAATCAGCAGGATCGCGACATGATCGCGCGCGAATTGCTGATCAAGTTCCAGATGTCGCCGCAGCACCCGATGGTGCAGTTGAACGAGGCCTATCGGAAGTTCTGACCGGCGCTTCGGCGCTGACAGCGCTGCCGCCGGCCTTTTTTGCCGGTGCCGATCCGTCGAGTGCCGCTCAGTCGATTGGATGACCGGTCGAATGACGCCAGTCCGGTTCGAACGACAGGATCCGGATGTCGGCGGGAAGGTTCGGGTTAAAGAGACTGTTATGCCAATAGGTCGCCAGGTAGAGCGGATCGGTCTCGTCGAGCGCCAACACCTTGCAGTCCAGGCGGAACCATTGCGTGAACTGCTCGAAACCGAGAATGCAGCGCCCGTGCGACAGCAGCCGGTCGGCGATCGCGGATTGCGGGCCGAACAACGCCGTCATGCGGTCGGTGAACTCGGCCGGATGCTGGAAATGGCTCGCCGCCAGAATTTCAACCGCCTTGTTGTAGCGTTCGACCGGATCGTTGGTGCGTTTCGCCTGATGGCGAAAGAGCATCGTGCTTTCATAGGGATCCGCATGATGGATCAGCATGATGATGCCATCGGACAGACGATGGCCTTCCGGCGTGTCGACCGTCGGGCGCATGCCAAGCGAGGGCCGGCCGGCGTCTTCGCGCACCGCCATCTGGCGCAGCTTGCACTGCCAGGTGACGAACTCGTCGCGCAGTTCGTCGGCAGCCGCTTCGGTGAGGATCACATTGGTCATCGAACGCGCACTCTATGTCATGGACGGCGACGCACCGTTGCGCCGCCCGGCCTTAATTTCCCGGCGGCAATTTGGAGTGCGGAAGCGGGCGCGGCAAGATCGGATCATGCCAGTAACATTTCTTGCCTGCTATGAAACGTACCGTTAGTCTGCGGACGATCGTTCGGCGTGTACGACCGGCAGCCCTGGCGGGCGCCAGGCCAGCCGGACGGTCCTGAGGAGGAGAGGCTCGATGCCACTGGGTTTGCTGCGTTATGGCCTGAACGGGAAGTATCCCGCGAAGCGGCATTTCAGATGGGCAACCGAACCCAAGAAATCCTATGACGTCGTCATCATCGGCGGCGGGGGACACGGGCTCGCCTGCGCCTTCTATCTCGCGCGCGACTGGGGCATCAACAATGTCGCGGTGATCGAGAAGGGCTATCTCGCCGGCGGCAATACGGCGCGCAACACGGCGATCATCCGCTCGAATTACCTGACGCCCGAGGGCGTGCAGTTCTACGAACATTCGATGAAGCTCTATCAGGAGCTGAGCAACACGTTCGACTACAACATCCTCTATTCCGAGCGCGGGCATTTCACGCTCGCCCATACCGATGCGGCGCTGCGCACCAGCCGCTGGCGCGCGGAGGTCAACAAACATCTCGGCGTCGATTCGGAACTGATCTATCCGGACGATATCGCGCGGCTCTGCCCGTCGATGAACCTCTCGGAGAACGTGCGCTATCCGATTCTCGGTGCGCTCTATCATCCGCCCGGCGCGATCGCGCGCCATGACGCGGTCGCCTGGGGCTATGCGCGGCGCGCGTCCGATTGGGGCGTGGATATTCTCCAGGATACCGAAGTGACGGCGATCAACCAGTCGGGCGGTCGCGTCACCGGCGTCGAGACGACGCGCGGGACGATCCATTGCGGCAAGGCGATGCAGGCGGTCGCGGGTTCGAGCTCGCTCATTTCGAAGATGGCCGGCTTCAAGCTGCCGATCCGCACCATTCCGTTGCAGGCCTGCGTGTCGCTGCCGGTGAAACCCTTCCTCGACCAGATCGTCGTGTCGGGATCGCTGCATGTGTATGTGTCGCAGTCGTCGCGCGGCGAGCTGGTCATGGGCGGATCGACCGATCCCTGTCCGCTTTATTCGACGCGCTCGACGCTCGATTTCAAGGAAGGGCTGATCGGCCACATCATGGAATTGTTCCCGTTCCTCGGCGACATGCGCGTCGCGCGGCAATGGGCAGGCATGACGGACATGACGCCGGATTTCAGCCCGGTCATGGGCAAGACGCCGGTCGAAAATTACTACATCGATTCCGGTTGGGGCACCTGGGGCTTCAAGGCAACGCCGGTTTGCGGCGTGACGATGGCGCACACCGTCGCCACCGGCGAGCCGCACGATCTCATCAAACCGTTCCGCCTCAACCGCTTCGACGAGTTCATGCAGGTCGGCGAAAAGGGCGCGGCCTCGGTGGGTCACTGAGGCAGAGGGAGCAGCAGCGATGAAAATCATCAATTGTCCGCTGAACGGTCCGCGCAACGCGCTCGAGTTCGTCTGTGCCGGCGAAGTGCGCACGATGCCCGATCCGGCGCGATGCAGCGACCATGAATGGGCGGACTATACGTTCCTCGAAAACAACACGGCCGGTCTGGTGAAGGAGTGGTGGTGCCATGTGCCCAGCTCCTACTGGTTTATAGCCGAGCGCAATACCGTGACCGACGAAATCACTCGCACATATCCGGCCGGCGAATTGTTCCGCGAGCGCGTCGAGTTCGCAGCCGCCGGCGAAGGGGAAAAGAAATGAGCGCGGCGGAATCCCAACGTCTTCCGGCTCCCGCCGGCCTGCTGATCGATCGCAGCCGCCGGATCGGATTCAATTTCGAGGGCCGCCGCTACGAAGGGTTCGCAGGCGACACAATCGCGAGCGCTCTCATCGCGAACGGTCATTGGCTGCTCGCGCGCTCGTTCAAGTATCGCCGGCCGCGCAGTGTGCTGACGATGGCGGGCCAGGATGGCAACACGCTGGTGCAGATCGGCGCCGAGCCGAACGCGCTGGCCGATCGGCACCCGATCGCCGAAGGGCTGATGGTGCATGGCCAGAATTACGACGGCAGCCTCGAGCACGATCGCGGTGCCTGGATCGAGATGTTTGGCCGCTTTATGCCGGTCGGCTTTTACTACAAGGCGTTCTTCAAGCCGAAGGGCTCGTGGAAATACTGGGAGAAGTTCATCCGCGCACGGGCCGGCTTGGGCAAGGTCGATTTGCATGCCCATCACGACTACTTCGACAAGGAATATCTGTTCGCCGACGTGGTGGTGATCGGCGGCGGGCCGGCCGGCATGGCGGCTGCGATCGAAGCCGCGAAAGCGGGCGGCGAGGTGATCCTGATCGACGAGAACCCGCAGCTCGGCGGCTCGCTGCTTTATGCGCGCTTCGATCAGGAGGGCGCACGCGCGGCAGCGGTAACGCGCGAGCTGACGGCGGCAGTTGCCGCGGCGAAAAACATCCGCGTGATGACCGATACGACATGCACCGGCTGGTTCGCCGATAACTGGCTGGCGCTCATCAGCGGCAGCCGCTTATACAAGGTGCGCGCGAAAGCCGTCGTCCAGGCGGCGGGTTCGATCGAACAGCCGGCCGTCTTCCGCAACAACGACGTGCCGGGCGTGATGCTCGGCTCGGCGGCGCAGCGGCTGATCCGCTTCTACGGCATCCGGCCGGGCAAGCGCGCGATGGTCATGGCGTCGAACGCCGACGGTTATGCGGTCGCGCTCGATCTGGCCGATGCCGGAGTCGAGGTCGGCGGCGTGGTCGACATCAATCCACAGCCGCCCCAATCGCCGCTGGTCGAAGCGGTGCTGCGCCGCGGCATCTCTATCATGCCGGGCCATGCGATCACCGAGGCGCTGCATTCGCTCGGCAAGAAGCATGTGGTCGGCGCGCATATCGAACGGATGACCGGCGAGGGCACGACCGACGGCAAGGCGGCACGCTACGAATGCGACCTTATCTGCATGTCGGTCGGTTACACGCCGGCGGCACAGACGCTCTATCACGCCGGCGCGAAGTTCCGGTACGACCATGCGAGCAACATGTATCGGCTCGAAGCGCTGCCGGCGCATGCGTTCGCGGCAGGCTCGGCCAACGGTGCCTACGATCTCGATGCGGTCTTGGCCGAAGGGCGTCATGCCGGCTGGGCTGCCGCCAAGGACAGCGGCGGCAATGCCGGCACCGAACCGCCGAAGCCGGCGCGCGATCAGGGTGCGAACGGCCAGACCCATCCCTGGCCGGTCTTTCCGCATCCCAAGGGCAAGGACTTTGTTGATTTCGACGAGGATTTGACCAGCAAGGATCTGAAGAACGGCATCGCCGACGGTTACGATAATCCGGAACTGCTGAAGCGCTATTCGACCATCGGCATGGGCCCGTCGCAGGGCCGTCATTCGGCGGTCGCCAATGTGCGTTTCGTCGCGCGCCAGACCGGGCGCGATCTTGCCGCGATGGCGGTCACCACGCAGCGTCCACCATACCGGCCGGAGAAATTCGGCCATCTCGCCGGGCGTATCTTCGATCCGGCGCGCCGCACCGCGATGCATCACCGCCATATCGAGGCCGGTGCGCGTATGATGGTCGCCGGCACCTGGTATCGTCCGGCTTACTACGGCACGAAGGATCAGCGCGACCAGTCGATCCGCGAGGAAGTGCTGGCGGTGCGCAACAATGTCGGTCTGATCGACGTGTCGACGCTGGGCGGGCTCGACGTGCGCGGCCCGGATGCGGCCGAGTTCCTCAACCGCATGTACACGTTCACGTACACCAAGCTTGAAATCGGGCGGTCGCGCTATGTGCTGATGACCGACCAGTCCGGGGCTGTGGTCGATGACGGCGTCGCCTGCCGCTTCCAGGACGAGCATTTCTATGTGACGGCGACAACAGGCGGTGTCGATGCGGTCTATCGCACGATGCTGTTCTGGAACGCGCAATGGCGGCTCAACGTCGATATCGCGAACGTGACCGCGGCCTATGCCGGCGTGAACATCGCGGGCCCGCGCGCGCGCGAGGTGCTGGAGAAGGTTTGCCAGGGCACCGATCTCTCGCCGACGGCGTTCCCCTATCTCGGCGTGCGCGAAGCCGTTGTCGCCGGGATTCCAGCGCGGCTGCTGCGCGTCGGTTTCGTCGGCGAACTCGGCTACGAAATCCATGTGCCGGCGAGCCAGGGCGAGGCGTTGTGGGACGCGCTGATGGAAGCCGGACGCGATGCGGGGATCCGGCCCTTCGGTGTCGAGGCACAACGCTGCCTGCGTCTCGAGAAGGGTCACATCATTATCGGTCAGGATACCGACGGCCTCACGACGCCGTTCGAGGCCGACATGCCTTGGGCGGTCGCCAAGAAGAAGCCCTTCTATGTTGGCGGCCGGTCGGTGGCGATCCAGAACGCGCGGCCGCTGTCGCGCAAGCTGGTCGGCTTCGAGATCACCGACAAATCGGTGCCGGTGCCGGAGGAATGTCATCTTGTCGTGCGCGGCGGCCAGCTTACGGGTCGTGTGACATCGGCGGTAATGTCGCCGACGGTCGACAGGATCATCGGGCTTGCCTATGTCGCGCCCGATCAAAGCGAGCCCGGCCAGACCTTCGACATTCGTATCGACGGCGGCCGGATGATCCAGGGGACCGTGGTGCGGCTGCCGCATTACGATCCCGACGGCAAAAGACAGGAAATGTGAGCATGGCGAGTGCAGCCCTCGTGCCGGCCGGTCATCGGCGGCGCAGTTTCATCTACCGGGTGCTCGACGGCATCGGCGCCGAGTGGGGGACGGTCGACGGCGTCGCCATGCCGCTCGGCTATGGCCGCGGCATCGAGACCGAAACGGCCGACGCGCGCCGCATAGGCCTCGTCGAACTGACGCCGCTGCCGCGCACCGGATTCAAGGGCGCGGGCACAGTCGACTGGCTGAAGGGGCAGGGCCTCACGATCGGCGAGCCGGCGAACATCGCCTATCCGCAAGCGGGCGGCGAACTCGCGCTCAAGCTGGCGGCGACCGAGATTTTCCTGATCGACGATCTCGCGGCGACCGGCACGATGATCGAACGCCTCGACGCTGCGTGGCAATGGGCGCCCGCAGCACCACGACCGGCGATGGGCTATCCGATGCCGCGTCGTGAAAGCCATGCCTGGTTCGCCGTGACCGGCGAGCGCGCGCCCGGCATGTTTGCCAAGATCTGCGGCGTCGATCTGCGGCCGCATAAATTCGAGAACCGTCGCATTGCGCAGACCTCGGCCGCCAAGATGGGCGCCGTCATCGTGCGCGACGATTTGGGCGGCGTTCCCGCCTATCACTTGCTGGCCGACATGGCCTCGTCGGAATATCTCTGGGGCTGTCTGCTCGATGCGATGGCGGAGTTCGACGGCGCGCCGGTCGGGCTCGCGGCGCTGCGCCGTCTCGCCGGTAAAGGCTGAGCACGGCGATGGCGCGCGCCAGGGCAACAGCGGCGAAGCGTCCGCCCGCCCGCGCGCGCGTACCGGACCGGTCCGAAGAGTTTCAGGATCCGCACAGCCCGGCCGACGCCAAGGGTCTCGAAATGGCGATCGGCCGCGAGGTGCGCGGCTTTCGCCGCAAGCTCGACATGACGGTCGCCGAACTCGCGAAGCAGGCCGATCTCTCGGCCGGGATGCTGTCCAAGATCGAGAACGGCCAGACCTCGCCGTCGCTGGCGACATTGCAGGCGCTCTCGGTCGCACTCCATGTGCCGGTGACCGCGTTCTTCCGCCGCTTCGAGCAGGAGCGTGACGCAACCTATGTGAAGGCCGGGCAGGGGCTCAAGATCGAACGCCGCGGCACGCGCGCCGGGCACCAGTATCATCTGCTCGGCCACTCGATGCGCAAGAACGTCGCGGTCGAACCCTATCTGATCGAACTCACCGCGCGGTCCGACGTGTTCCCGCTGTTCCAGCATGACGGGGTCGAGTTTCTCTACATGATCGAGGGCGAGGTCGGGTACCGGCACGGCAACAAGACCTATGTGCTGAAGCCGGGCGATTCGCTGTTCTTCGATGCCGACGTGCCGCACGGCCCGGACGAGCTGCGCGAGCTGCCGATCCGGTTCATTTCGGTGATCGCCTATGCCCGGGAGGGCGACGATAAGGGCGGGGAATAGGCCGGAATCTCAAAAACCGGGCATCCAAGCGTGTTTCCTCACAGGAATATTTGTTAATCCATGTTGATTTAGAGGATCGCCCCGACTAGGTTTGCGGAAAGGTGCCGCCTCATGCGGCGGGCGGGCGAAAACTGGAGGAAAAGCCATGTGTGGCATCGTCGGATTGTTCCTGAAAAATCCAGCCATGCGGCCCCAACTGGGCCAGCATCTCGAGACCATGCTGATCGGCATGACCGAGCGCGGGCCGGATAGCGCCGGCATCGCGGTCTATCACCGCCCGGTCGCCGAGGGCCGCGGCAAGCTCACGCTGTTCCACCCGGACACGAATTTCCATTGGCGCGAGATCGGCGGCGATCTCGGCGAGGCGCTGAAGGCCGAAGTCGATATCGAGATCAAGGGCAATCATGCCGTTCTCACCATCGCCGCTTCGACGGACCCGGTACGGGAATGGCTCAAGGCGAACCATCCCGAGATCCGCATCATGGGCTACGGGCGGGTGATGGAAGTCTACAAGGACATGGGCCTGCCGGCCGATGTCGCGAAGCGATACGACCTTGCGCATATGGAAGGCACGCATGCGATCGGCCATACGCGCATGGCGACCGAGAGCGCGGTGACGACCGAGCATTCGCACCCGTTCACCGCGGACGATGACATGTGCCTGGTGCATAACGGCTCGCTCTCGAACCACAACAATTTGCGCAAGTGGTTGCGCAAGCGCGGCCACGAATTCGAGACCGACAATGACAGCGAAGTCGCGGCGCGATATTTCGCGCAGCGTCTGTCCGAAGGCGCGAGCCTCGAGGACGCGCTGCGCGCGGGTCTCAAGGATCTCGACGGCTTCTATACGTTCACGATGAGCACGCGCGGCGGTTTCGCGGTGCTGCGCGACGAGATCGCCTGCAAGCCGGCGGTTCTCGCGGAAACCGACGACTGGGTCGCGATGGCGTCGGAATATCGCTCGATCGCCGCTCTGCCCGGCGCCGACAACGCAAAGGTCTGGGAACCGGCTCCGGCCGTCGTCTACACCTGGGAAGTCAAGGAAGCAGCATGAACACGGTCGATCTCGCTGCGAGCAGCGTCCGCGAACTGAACTCGCGATTGCACGGCCTCTCGGCCGATACCAACGAACGCGTCTGGAAGGTGCTCAACCCGAAGGGCGCGCATGCCATCGCCGCCGGCCTCATGATCCCGATCGAAGTCGAGATCGACGGGCATCCCGGCTATTACTGCGCCGGCATGAACAAGGAAGCGACCGTCATCATCAACGGTCACTGCGGCAACGGCGTCGCCGAAAACATGATGTCGGGCGAAGTCCGGATCAAAGGCAATGCATCGGCCGCAGCTGGTGCGACCGGTCGCGGCGGCCTGCTCGTCATCGAAGGCGATGCGGGCCTGCGCTGCGGCATCTCGATGAAGGGCATCGACATCGTGGTCGGCGGGTCGGTCGGTCATATGAGCGCGTTCATGGCGCAGAGCGGCGCTCTGGTCGTGTGCGGCGATGCGGGCTCGAGCCTCGGCGATTCGATCTACGAAGCGCGGCTCTATGTGCAGGGCAAGGTCGACAGTCTCGGATCGGACTGCATCGAGAAGGAAATGACCTCGCATCATGTGGCCAAGCTCGACCGGCTGTTGAAGCGTTCCGGCATCAAGGCCGATGCGCGCAAGTTCAAGCGCTATGGCTCCGCACGCCGGCTCTATAACTTCCATGTCGACAATGTCGACGCGTACTAATTCGACAATGTCGATGCGTACTAGTTCGACAATGTTGGCGCTTACTAGTTCGACAATGTCGACGCGTACTAATTCGACAATGTCGATGCGCACTAGTTCGACAATGTCGACGCGTACTAATTCGACAATGTCGATGCGCACTAGTTCGACAATGTCGGCGCTTACTAGTTCAACAATCGCGTATCAGCCTGTCTCGTCCAAACTGAAATTGGCGCGACCTGAAGATTGGATCTGTTAATCATGACCGACGGATTTCCTCCCGCCCACACGCCGCCGCGACGCTCCGCCACATTCGATGAATACGCAATTGCCGAGATTCATCGTGCGGCCGCCACCGGCATATATGACATTCGCGGCTTCGGCGCGAAGCGGAAGGTTCCGCATTTCGACGATCTGCTGTTCCTCGGCGCCTCGGTTTCGCGCTATCCGCTCGAAGGCTATCGCGAGAAATGCTCGACCGAGGTGGTCCTCGGCACGCGCTTTGCGAAGAATCCTATCCATCTGAAAATTCCGATCACGATCGCCGGCATGTCGTTCGGTGCGCTTTCGGGCGCCGCCAAGGAAGCGCTCGGTCGCGGTGCCACGGCGATGGGCACCAGCACGACGACGGGCGACGGCGGCATGACCGAGGAAGAGCGCAAGGCCTCGTCGATTCTGGTCTATCAGTTGCTGCCGTCGCGTTATGGCATGAACCCGGACGATCTGCGCCGCGCCGATGCGATCGAGGTCGTCGTCGGGCAGGGCGCGAAGCCGGGCGGCGGCGGCATGTTGCTTGGCCAGAAGATCACCGAGCGCGTTGCCGGCATGCGCAATCTGCCGATCGGCATCGACCAGCGTTCGGCCTGCCGTCATCCGGACTGGACCGGCCCGGACGATCTGACGATCAAGATCCAGGAGTTGCGCGAAATCACCAACTGGGAAAAACCGATCTACATTAAGGTCGGTGCGACGCGCCCGTATTTCGACGTGGCACTCGCGGTCAAGGCCGGGGCCGACGTCGTGGTGCTCGATGGCATGCAGGGCGGCACGGCCGCGACCCAGGAAGTATTCATCGAACATGTCGGCCTGCCGACTCTGGCGGCGATTCGTCCGGCGGTCCAGGCGCTGCAGGACCTGGACATGCATCGCAAGGTGCAGCTCATCGTATCCGGCGGGATCCGCAACGGCGCCGATGTCGCGAAAGTGCTGGCGCTTGGCGCCGACGCGGTTGCGATTGGCACGGCGGCGCTCATCGCGCTCGGTGACAACGATCCGAAGCTCGACGAGGAGTACCGCAAGATCGGGTCGGCGGCGGGCTGCTACGACGACTGGCACGAGGGGCGCGATCCGGCCGGCATCACGACGCAGGATCCGGAACTGTCGAAGCGCCTCGATCCGATCAAGGCGGCCAAGCGTTTGCAGAACTATCTGGCGGTCCTCACGATGGAGACCCAGATCATCGCGCGCGCCTGCGGCAAGAGCCAAGTGCTCAACCTCGAGCCGGAAGATCTCGTGGCGCTCACCGTCGAGTCCGCCGCGATGGCGGGCGTGCCGCTGGCCGGAACCAACTGGATACCGGGCCGCTCGTAAGCGCACGGCGATTTAAAACGTAAGAAGCAGGGGAGGATGACCATGGCGATTGATCTCGCGAAGGTCGCGAAAGAGAAGAAGATTAAGTATTTTCTGATCAGTTTCGTCGATCTGTTCGGCGTTCTGCGCTCGAAACTCGTACCGGCCGCGGCGATCGGTCAGATGCAGCGCGACGGCGCGGGCTTCGCCGGTTTCGCCACCTGGCTCGACATGACTCCGGCGCATCCGGACATGTTTGCGCGGCCTGACCCGACGAGCCTCATCCAGCTTCCGTGGAAGCCGGAAGTGGGCTGGCTCGCGGGCGATTGCTGGATGGACGGGAAGGAAGTCGCGGATTCGCCGCGCGTGCAGCTCAAGAACCAGGTCGCGGCGGCCGCCAAGAAGGGCTACCGCATGAAGAGCGGCGTCGAGTGCGAGTACTTCCTCATCACGCCGGACGGCCGCAGCGTCGCCGATACGCTCGATACGCAGGAGAAGCCCTGCTACGACCAGTCGGCGCTGATGCGCCGGTACGAGGTCGTCACCGAGATCTGCGATTCGATGCTGAAGCTTGGCTGGGCGCCCTATCAGAACGACCATGAGGACGCGAACGGCCAGTTCGAAATGAACTGGGACTATGACGATTGCCTGCTGACCGCCGACCGCCATGTGTTCTTCAAGTACATGGTGAAGGCGATCGCCGAGAAGCACGGGCTGCGCGCGACCTTCATGCCCAAGCCGTTCTCGAACCTGACCGGCAATGGCTGCCACGCGCATGTCTCGGTCTGGGACAAGACCGGCAAGAAGAACCTGTTCCACGATCCGAAGGGCGAGCTCGGCCTCTCGAAGCTGGCATATCAGTTCCTCGGCGGTGTGATGCATTCGACTGATGCGCTGTGTGCGATCTTCAATCCGACCGTGAACAGCTACAAGCGCATCAACGCGCCGCGCACCACCTCGGGTGCGACCTGGGCGCCGAACACCGTCACTTACTCCGGCAACAACCGCACGCACATGATCCGCATTCCCGATGCGGGGCGGTTCGAGCTGCGGCTGATGGACGGTGCGGCCAATCCGTATTTGATGCAGGCCGGCGTGCTGGCGGCGGGTCTCGACGGGGTCAACAACAAGCGCGATCCCGGACCGCGCCACGACATCAACATGTACGAGGAAGGCCACAAGCTGAAGAACGTGAAGCGCCTGCCGCTCAATCTGCTCGATGCGCTGCGCGCGTTCGGCGAGAGCAAGACGCTGCGCGGTGCGATGGGCGACAGTTTTGTCGACAGCTATATCAAGCTGAAGACGATCGACTGGAACAGCTATTCGAAGCATCTGACGCAGTGGGAGCGCGACAACACGCTCGACTGCTAGGCTCTGTTCCGATCTGGCCGGTGGGCGTCGCTCGGGGGATAGTCCGGGCGGCGCTGTCGCGCTACGAGCGGGGCCAACGGGCAAAGGCCCGATAATCAGGCGTTTCTACGAGATGGGCGGGCCGGAACGGGCCGCCCCCAGGGAGGACGAATATGGCGAAAAAGGTCGGAAGCGACATCGAGATCGCACGCGCGGCAACGATGCTGCCGATCGAGCAGGTCGCGGCCAAGCTCGGTATCGGGGACAAGGACCTGGTCCGGTTCGGCCACCACAAAGCCAAGATCTCGTTCAACCTGATCGAGAGCCTGCAGAAGAAGCCCGACGGCAAACTGATCCTGGTGACGGCGATCACACCGACGCCGGCCGGCGAGGGCAAGACGACGACGACGGTCGGTCTCGGCGACGGGCTGAACCGGATCGGCAAGAAGGCGGTCATCTGTTTGCGCGAACCGTCGCTCGGGCCGTGCTTCGGCGTGAAGGGCGGTGCCGCCGGCGGCGGCTATGCCCAGGTCGTGCCGATGGAGGACATCAACCTGCATTTCACCGGCGACTTCCACGCGATCAGCACGGCGAACAATCTGCTCGCGGCTTTGCTCGACAATCATGTGTACTGGGGCAACGAGCTTGGCATCGATCCGCGCCGCGTTTCCTGGCGCCGCGTCATGGATATGAACGATCGCGCGCTGCGTTCGATCGTGTCGTCGCTCGGTGGCGTCGCGAACGGCTATCCGCGCGAAGACGGGTTCGATATCACCGTCGCCTCGGAAGTGATGGCGATCTTCTGCCTCGCCTCGAGCCTCGACGATCTGACTAAGCGCCTCGGCAATATCATCGTCGCCTATACGCGCGACCGGAAGCCGGTTTATGCGCGCGATCTGAAGGCCGAAGGCCCGATGACCGTGCTGCTCAAGGATGCGCTGGCGCCCAATCTGGTGCAGACGCTCGAGAATAATCCGGCCTTCGTGCATGGCGGCCCGTTCGCCAACATCGCGCATGGCTGCAATTCGGTTCTGGCGACGCAGACCGCGCTCAAGCTCGGCGAGTATGTCGTGACCGAAGCGGGTTTCGGTGCCGATCTGGGTGCCGAGAAGTTCTTCGACATCAAGTGCCGCAAGACCGGGCTCAAGCCGGCGGCGGCGGTCATCGTCGCGACCATCCGCGCGCTCAAGATGCATGGCGGTGTCGCCAAGGAAGAGCTCGGCACCGAGAACATCGAGGCGCTGAAGAAGGGTATCTCCAATCTCGCGCGCCATGTCGAGAACGTGAAGAGCTTCGGCGTACAGGCGGTGGTCGCGATCAACCGCTTCTCGGCCGACACCGATGCGGAGCTGAAGGCGGTCGAACAGGCCTGCGCCGAGCTTGGCGTCGAGGCGATCGAATGCACCCATTGGGCCGATGGCGGCGCCGGCACGGAGAATCTGGCACGCAAGGTCGTCGAGATCGCGGAGAGTGGCAAATCGGATTTCAAGCCGCTTTATCCCGACGACATGCCGCTCTGGGACAAGGTGCGCACGATCGCGCAGAACCTCTACGGCGCGCAGGGCATCATCGCCGACAAGAAAGTGCGCGACCAGTTCAACGAATTGCAGAAGGCGGGCTTCGGGCATTATCCGGTCTGCATGGCGAAGACGCAGTACAGCTTCTCGACCGATCCCAATCTGAAGGGCGCGCCCTCGAACCATGTGGTGCCGATCCGCGAAATCCGGATTTCGGCGGGTGCGGAGTTCCTGGTCGTGGTCTGCGGCGAGATCATGACGATGCCCGGCCTGCCGCGCGTGCCGGCGGCGAACAATATCCGCCTCAACGCGAAGGGCGAGATCGACGGGCTGTTTTAGGCGGCGATCGTCCTTCGGGTGTTTAAGAAAAAGGAGGCCCGATCGGCCTCCTTTTTTTGTGCCTTCGTGATGGATGGGATGCGCTTAAGGGAACAACAGCATCTCGAGCAAGGTGAGGGTGCTCATCAGCAGGAACGGCGCAGTTGCGATCGAGATCCAGGGCGCGCCGGCGCGGCGAAAATGGCCGATGCCGTGGATCTGCGCCGCGACCACGAAGAAGGTGAAATAGGTGATGAGCGGCGCATCGAAAACGATCCGCGCCGTGTTGTCGACGAACGAGATCACGTTCATCGCGATTAGCACGAAGAGCATGTCGCGCGAATAGTCGTTCACGACCAGCGGCGTCATCGGCGGCACATTGTCCATCAGCCGATCGATCATGCCGAACGGGGTCAAATCCTGTTTGGGGCGGCGCAGCGGGTCTTCCATCATTCCACCCAGTGCGCGCCGTCGAGCGTGAGCAGGCTGGTATAGAGCTCGGGCCGGCGGTCGCGGAAGAAACCCCAGGCGGCGCGCTCGAGCCGGATTGCTTCGAAATCGAATTGTGCCGTGACGATCGCCTCCTTGTCGCCGGCATCGGCGACGATCTCGCCATCCGGCGCTGCGATAAACGACGCACCGTAGAAGGTGATGTCGGCGCTATGGCCCTTCTCGGTGCCGATGCGGTTGGCGGCGGCGACCGGCATGCAGTTGCTGACCGCATGGCCCTGCATCGCGCGCTGCCAGCGGGGGCGGCTGGAAGGTTGCGGTTCGTCGATGGTCGAGCCGATAGCGGTCGGGTAGAGCAGCAGGTCTGCGCCCTGCAGCGCCATCGCGCGGGCGCATTCGGGGAACCACTGGTCCCAGCAGATGCCGATGCCGAGTTTCAGATAAGCGGTATCCCAGACCCGGAATCCGGTGTCGCCCGGATTGAAGTAGAACTTCTCTTCGTAGCCGTACCCGTCGGGGATATGCGACTTGCGATAGGAGCCGAGCGGTTCGCCGTCGGCATTCATCACCATGACCGCGTTGAAATAGGCGTTGTTGGCGCGCTCGAAGAACGGCACCGGCAGAACGATCTCGAGTTCCTGTGCCAGTTCGCTCATGCGCGCCAGCATCGGATTGCGATCGATCGGCCGCGCCAGCGCGAAAAATTCCTGCCGCTGATCCTTGGCGAAATAGGGGGTTTCGAACAGTTCGGGCAGCATCACGATCTGTGCGCCCTGGCCCGCAGCCTCGCGCACCATCCGTTCCGCGGTCGCGATGTTGCGCGCGCGGTCGGGGCCACAGGCAAACTGTGTCGCGGCGACGGTTACCTGCTGCAAGGCAATTCTCCGGCCTGTCGCGGGCAGACGACGTCAACCTAACCATCATCCCGGGGGCGGGGCAAGCTGGCCCGGATGACAGTCCCGCTGCCCTTGCGAGGGCGCATTGAACCGGCAACACTGCCCGCGCCGCGACAAAAGCGAATCAAGGGGGCGACGGCAGATGCAGCGTTTGCCGGCCGTCATTCGGGCGATCGACGGCTTTACCGAACGATTCGGGCGTCTGGTGTCGTGGCTCACGCTCGGCACGGTGCTGGTGTGCTTTGCCGTTGTCGTGTTGCGCTACGTCTTTTCGATCGGCTCGATCTGCCTGCAGGAGCTTTATGTCTGGCAGCATGCACTCGTGTTCATGCTGGGCGCCGGCTACACGCTCATGCATGGCGGCCACGTCCGGGTCGATCTTCTCTATGTCAGAATGAGCGTCAGGCGGCGCGCCTGGGTCGATCTTTTCGGCACCGTCTTCTTCCTCGCACCGTGGCTGTTCGTGCTGGTCTGGTTCGGCTGGCCGTTCCTCGCGCGCTCATGGAGCCTATTCGAAGCGTCGGGTCAGGCGGGTGGCTGCCAGGGCTATTTCATTCTCAAGTCCGCGATCGTGTTGTTCGCGGCCGTGGTCGCGATCCAGGGCCTGGCGCTCTTCTGTCGCTCGCTGCTGGTACTGCTCGGGCGCCCGGAGTTCGCGCCGGTGCGCGATACCGGAAAGGAGCCGGTCTGAGTATGGAAGGGGTGCCGATCGGCGAGATCCTGGCACTCGCAATGTTCGCCGCGACCATCCTCGCCGTGCTGATCGGTTATCCGGTCGCCTTCACGCTGGCCGGGATCGGGCTCTTCTTCGCAACGCTCGGCTACTTCCTCGGCGTCTTCGACTTCTCGCTCTTCACCGGGCTCGCCTCGCGCTATTTCGGCGTCATGGTGAACGAGGTGCTGGTCGCGGTGCCCTTGTTCATTTTCATGGGCGTGATGCTGGAGCGCTCGAAGATTGCCGAGCAACTCCTTGAAACCATGGGCCAGTTATTCGGTCCGATGCGCGGCGGTCTCGGCATTTCCGTCATCATCGTGGGTGCGTTGCTGGCGGCCTCGACCGGCATCGTCGGTGCGACCGTCGTCACAATGGGCCTGCTCAGCCTGCCCGCCATGATGCGAGCCGGTTACGACCCGAAGCTCTCCTGCGGGATCATCTGCGCCTCCGGCACGCTCGGTCAGATCATCCCGCCCTCGACCGTGCTCATCTTCCTTGGCGACATGCTGCAGGGCGCCAATTCGGCGGCCCAGATGAGCAAGGGCAACATGGCACCCGACCCGGTATCGGTCGGCGACCTGTTCACCGGGGCTTTCCTGCCGGGCCTGATGCTGGTCGCGCTCTATATGACCTGGGTCGTGCTGCGGGCGACCTTCTGGCCAGAATCGGCGCCGGCTCTGGTGATGACGCCGGAACAGCGCCGCGGCCTGCCGCGCAAGGTGGTATGGGCCCTGCTGCCAGCACTCGCGTTGATCGTCGCGGTGCTCGGGTCGATCATCGCCGGGATCGCCTCGCCAACCGAATCTGCCTCGGTCGGTGCCGTCGGTGCGATGCTGCTCTCGGCCATGAACCGCCGGTTCTCGCTGCGAATCCTGACGGAAGTGATGCGCAGTACGATGAAGATCAGCTCGATGGTCTTCGTCATCCTGCTCGGCGCGTCGGTCTTCTCGCTGGTGTTTCGCGGGCTCGGCGGCGAAAAGATCGTCAGCGACGTGCTGCTGGCGATGCCGGGCGGCGTCGACGGCGCCGTCCTCGTCGTCATGCTGCTGACGTTCTTTCTCGGATTTTTCCTCGATACGTTCGAGATCATCTTCATCGTGGTCCCGATCACAGCACCGGTGCTGCTCGGCCTCGATGTCGATCCGATCTGGCTCGGCGTCATGTTCGGCGTCAATCTGCAGATGAGTTTCCTGACACCGCCATTCGGTTTCTCGCTTTTCTATCTGCGCGGCGTGGCCCCACCCTCGGTGACCACGAGTCACATCTATCGCGGCGTAGCGCCATTCGTCGTGCTGCAACTCGTTGCGTTGCTGCTGCTCTGGCAGTTTCCGGCGATCGCGACCTGGCTGCCGGCGGTCATTTACGGTGAAACCGGGATCGAGGCGATCGTCGATCCCATGTCGCCGGACATGCCCGAGGATGGACTAATTCCGCCCGAAGCCGATCCCGATGCGTCGTCGGGCGGAAGCTCGCTCGAGGACATGCTGTCCGGCGAAGATCCGATGGCGCCCTCGGAGTGATGCCGAAACGAAAAGGCCCGCCCCCAAAGCGGAGGCGGGCCTCATTCGATCGAGTTGAAACTCAGCCCTGCGGATAGTCGAACGTGAGCGAGCGGGCGTTGGTGTAGGCCTGGTCGGAGATGCGCGTCCACAGACGGATTTCGCGGCGGAATTTGAAGAAGCTCTCGCTGATCTTGCGCGTGATCTCGTCGCCGTCGTCATAGACCTCCTGCATTAGTTCGCCCGAGGCCTGGCCGAAAGCTTCCAGCACCTCGCGCGGAAACTGTTTCAGCGACACGCCATGCTCGTTCACCAGCGAGGCAAGCGCGGGGCCGCTGCGGGCATTGAATTCGGCGTGGATCAGATCGTTCTCCTGGCTGCAGCAGGACGCGATGATCTGCTGGAGATTCTCTGGCAGCGATTCGTACTTCGATTTGCTGACCGTGCATTGCAGTGCCGGGCCGGGCTCGTGAAAGCCGGGCCAGTAGTAATTCCGCGCCACCTTGTAGAAGCCGAGCGCGAGGTCGTTGTAGGGACCGACCCATTCCGTGCCGTCGAGCGCGCCGGACTGAAGATTGGCGAAGATCTCGCCGGCCGGCAGCGTCATCACCGTGACGCCGAGCCGCGACAGCACCTGGCCGCCCTGGCCGGGCATGCGGAACTTGAGGCCGGCGAGGTCGTCGATCGAGTTGATCTCGTTACGGAACCAGCCGCCCATCTGACAGCCGGTATTGCCGGCGAGGAACGCCTTGAGGCCGAACGGCTCGTACAGTTCGTCCCACAGTTCCTGGCCGCCGCCGTAATAGATCCAGGCATTGAGCTCGGCCGCGGTCATGCCGAAGGGAACCGCGGTAAAGAAGCCGGTCGCGGGCGATTTCGACAGATGATAATAGGCCGCGTCATGCGCCATATCGGCGGTGCCGTCGGCGACCGCGTCGAAACAGGCGAGCGGCGGTACCAGTTCGCCGCCGGAATAAAGCTGTACAACCAAACGCCCTTCGCTCAGCTCCGAGATGCGGGTTGCGAGACGCTGGGCACCGGTATCGAGACCGGGCAGGCCCTTCGGCCAGGACGTGACCATCTTCCATTCGATGCGCTCCTGCGCCAGCGCCGGTTTGGGAAAGCTCGATGCCAGCGACGTGGCAGCCACGCCGGCGGCGATACCGGCACCGGCGAGGAATTCGCGACGTTTCATTGATGACTGCTCCCTGATGCCTTGGACGCTCGCGAGAGCGCCATTCGTCTGCCGCCGCGCGGCGGGTATTTATGACGTCAATTCACGAGGTTATCGGTCGGTCGGCGGCGGCGGCAAGCGCGAAGACGGAGGCGGCATCGGATCCGGTGGCAAAGTCTGCCAGCCGTCGGGCGTGAACCCTTCGAGCGGTCGGAAGCGCGTCTTGTAGCTCATCTTGCGGCAGTTCACGATCCAGTATCCGAGATAGGTGTAAGGCAGGCCGCGTCGCGCGGCTTCGCCGATCAGCCGCATGACGACATAGTTGCCGAGCCCGCGCGCTCGGGTCGCCGTATCGAAGAAGCTGTAGACCGCCGAGAGGCCGTCCTTCGAGACATCGACGAGACAGCAGGCGCGAAGCTGGCCGGTCGGATCGCGCAGCTCCATGATCTCGGTCGGGATCGGACTCGATTCCATCATGGCGCGGTACTCTTCGAAATTCATGCCGGCCATTTCGCCTTCGCCGTGGCGGTTCTCGAGATAATGGCTGAAGAGCTGAAACTGCTCGAGCGTGCCGCGCGCGGGAACGAAGCTTGCGGACAGATCCTCGTTGCGGCGCGCGATCCGGCGCAAGGTGCGCCCGGGTTCGAAATCGGCGACGCGCACACGCACCGGCACGCAGGCAGAGCAGCCGCGGCAGGCGGGGCGATAGGCGATCGTGTGGCTGCGGCGAAACCCGGCGCGCGACAATGTTTCGTAGGTCTCGACCGCACGCGGCCCGACCAGCTCGGTGACGACCTTGCGCTCCATGCGGCCCGGCAGATAGGGGCACGGCATCTCGGTCGTGACGAGAAAGGGAAGCGGCTGGGTTCGGGTACTGACGGTCATGGTGGCCGGACGCTATCTCCGCCGTGCGCGTTGGCCGGCATTATGACCCGATCCGGTCCGGCCGATCCATGACAAACCTGTTGCAGGCCGCCGATTTGCGGCATCCTTGCCGGCGAATCGAAGAACAATCAAACCGGCGGCGCGCGGCGCAGGGGTCGGAACATGGTGCTGCCGAATTTCATCATTCCGGGCGCGGAGAAGGGCGGCACCACGCCGCTCTTCCGGCTGCTGAAGCAGCATCGCGACATCCACATGCCGGCGATCAAGGAGCTGCAGTACTTCACCCGCAATTTCGACCGCCGCTTGCCGGCCCAGTATGAGTGGCAAATGTCGGCCGGCTATCACGGGCAGAAGGCGGTCGGCGAAGCCACGCCGGAGTATATGCGGTTTGCCACCGCGGCGCAGCGGATCCGCGCGCTCCTGGGCGACGAGGTCAAATTCATCTTCTGCCTGAGGGACCCGACGACGCGAGCTTTCTCACATTACCTGCAATGCATGCGCATGACGGAGGAATCGGAAAGCTTCGAGCGCGCCATCGAACTCGAACCGGCGCGCCTCGCGCGCCGCTGGTATCTCAATCAGCGGCGGGCCTATGTGAAGGGCGGGATGTACACGGAACAGATCGAACGGTTTCTCGCGATCTATCCGCGCGAGCAGATGCGTTTTCTCATTCTCGAAGAGGATCTGCACGGCGGCAAGCGGGCGCTGAAGAAAACCGCCGCGCGCATGTTCGAGTTTCTCGGCGTCGACCCGGCATTCGAGGTCAATCTCAATATTCCCGATACGCGATTGCCGGCGCTGGACATCGCCTTCGTCAAACGCGGCCAGACGGTCCACAATCCCGACAACAAGAAGCCGGCGCCGGCCGGGTCGATCGTCGTCAACGCGTATATCAAGGGCGCGAACCGCGTGATCCGCCGGCCCTCGAACGCGACGCGGCGATACTATGAGCGGCTGCAGAAAGTCATGACCCGCAAACTCGCGCCGGAACTTCGGGTGACGCTCTACGAAAAATATTTTCGCGACGAGATCGACCGGATGGAACGGCTACTGGAGCGCGACCTCAGCCTGTGGCGACCGCGCTGACCTGACCGAAGGACTGCGCAAGGGCCGACGATCGCACGACGATTGTCGCCGAGAGAATGTCGTGCAGCGCCCGGCCGCGCCGGTCGAACAAAGACACCAACAGGATCAGCAAGGCAGTCGGCCAGACCGTCAGCAGGAAAATGACGGTCATCAGGAATGCCTGGAGATAGCCGGGCCGTTCGCCGGACCATGACCGCACCTGCACATCCAGCATCCGCATGCCGAGGGTCGACGAGCGCTGTCCACCGATCGTAAGCGTGTAATAGAGGACGGGAACCGCCGCCATCACCGGCCCCATGAGCGCCCAGGCGAGACCGAGCGTGACGATTCCCGCCGCCAGCATGACGACCCAGACGACGGCCAGCATGATGAAGACGATCGTCAGATCGACCAGATGGCCGAGGACCCGGCGGGAGCGGACGCCGGCAAAGAGCGCCGCGGCCGTCTGCGGTTCGGGCGGGTTGTCGTGCCAGGGCGCGTCGGTCAGGCGCAAGGCGGGTAGCTGCGGCAAGGGATCCTCCCTGATTGATCCGCAGAAAGATGGGCGCTGGGGTCCGCCACGACAAGATGCCGGGCGGGCGTCGTGAACGGGCGGCTCAGACCGAGCGGCTGCTCAGGAGGCGGGTCGGCATGCCGGATCGGGTGAGCTTCTCGATGATCTCGCGGACATGGTCTTCGTTGCGGGTCTCGATCATCGCATCGACATCGGCGCGCTTGACCGGCAGGTCGTAGAACATGCGCTGATGATAGATCTCGATGATGTTGCCACCGGCATCGCCGATGATCCGTGCAAGGTTTGCAAGCACGCCCGGCGAATCCGATATCTCGATGCGCAGCGTCGCGACGCGTCCGTCCTTCACCAGACCGCGCATCAGCACCTGCGCCAGCATGCGCACGTCGATATTGCCGCCACAGATCACGACGCCGACGCGCCGGCCCACGAAGCGGCGCGGATGCTGCAGCATCGCGGCAAGCCCGGCACCGCCGGCGCCTTCGGCAACCAGTTTCTGCACTTCGACCAGAAGCTGGATGGCGCGTTCGAGATTGTCCTCGCTCGCCAGCAGGATGTTGCCAACCAGTTTTTCGATGATGCTGCGGGTCATCGCACCCGGTGATTTGACCGCGATGCCTTCGGCAATCGTCTGGCCGCCGGAACTCGGCGCGTTGTTGGCGATCGCATCCTGCATCGAGGGATAGAGCTCGGCCTCGACGCCCAGCATCTCGATCGCGGGGTTGAGCGACTTCACCGCAATCGCGATGCCGGAGAGAATGCCGCCGCCGCCGATCGGAACCACGATGTCCTCGAGCGAGGGGCAATCCTCGAGCATTTCGATGCCGATCGTGCCCTGGCCGGCAACGATGGCTGCATCGTCATAGGGATGGACGAAGACGAGGCCCTCGCGTTCGGCGACCTCGCGCGCATAGACCGCCGCGGAATCGATGCTGTCGCCTTCGATTTCGACGCGGGCGCCGAAGCTGCGGGTGCGCTCGACCTTGATGAAAGGCGTGCCGCGCGGCATGACGATGGTCGCGGGGATGCCAAGGCGCTTCGCATGATAGGCGACGCCCTGCGCATGATTGCCGGCAGACATCGCAATGACGCCACCGCGCCGGGCCGCCTCGTCGAGCCCGAGCAGTTTGTTGAGCGCGCCGCGATCCTTGAATGAGCCGGTGAACTGCTGGTTCTCGAGCTTGAGCCAGACTTCGGCGGCGCCGGTGATTTCGGCAAGCCGAGGACTGCGAACCAACGGCGTGCGCACCACCTGCCCGGCGATGCGGGCGGCGGCGGCGCGGATGTCGTCGAGCGAAACCGGCAAATCCAGGTCAGTCATTCAGGGGCGGGGGTGAGGGTGAGAATTGAATCCGGATCTGCAACGATAGAGAGAAAGCTGCCATCCCGCCACAAGCCGATCAGATCGTCGTAATGCGGCGAAAAGATATTGCCGGACTGGCCGCCGGCAATCATGAAGCGCGCGCCGGCCGGATCGGCAAGGTCGATCGCGAAACGCAGGCCCGCTCCCTGGAGATGCGGGAAACGCCCATCATCACCGAGCGGAGACGGCGTGCCGCGATTGATCGTGTATTGATCGCCGGGCGTTGCGATCCGTGTCGTAAGCCAACCGCCGATCAGCGGTATGCGCGTCCAGATCGGATGCGAGAAGCGCACCCGATGGGCGTCGCCCCATTGCCACCGCGAGGGATCGTCGCCGTAGGTATCGGCGAGCATTGCGGTGCTCGACCGCCAGGCGGCGACAAATGCGTCCGCGCAGGTTTCGGTCGCGTCGGTTTCGATGTCGTCGCACCAGGCTTCGGATGCCTCGCTGCCGTCGAGCAGCCGCAGCATCAGCGGCATGTTCCACCAGGCGTAGTCTTCGTACAGCGCGCCCAGCTCGTCGCCGAAAGTGGCGCGCTGCGCCGCACCGGTCCAGGCATGGAAGATCAAAGGGGCGGCGAGATCGCGGTCGGCGCGACCGTCCCAGGATCTCAACAGATCGAGCGCGGCAATCTCGGTGTCGCTCTCGCTTGCGGTGCCGAGCCGGTCGATCATGGTCGGCAGCAGCGCGCGGCTCGCCAGAGAGAGCGTGTCGAGTTGCAGGGTCGACATATCGTCGATCGTGAAGCGGACATTCTCGGCCAGGACCTGATCGATGCGATTGACGCGAAAAGACGAATCCCAGCGCGCGGCGATGAAATGCGGATAGGAATCATCGACGATCCGGTTGTTGGCCGTCGCGATCCAGCCGCGCGCGGGATCGAAAAATTGCGGTAGGTCGGCGGAATCGAGATAGCCAAGCCAGTCGAATTCGCCGGATGCGCCGTCGGCCGGCATCTGGCTGCCGGCGGACAGTGCCTCGCGGACCGGCATACGGCCGGCGGTCGCAAATCCGATCGTTCCGGCGGTGTCGGCATAGACGATGTTTTGCAGCGGGCAATGAAAGAGATCGAGCGCCGCGCGGAAGTCGAGCGCGTCGGTCGCGCGGTTCATGCGGAAGAGGGCTTCCGGCGTATGATCGTCGGCCTCGAGGCAGGCCCAGGCGAGGGCGACGACGGTGTCGTCGTCGGCCAGCTCCTCGGCGATGCCGATATCGGAGAGAACGGGACCGTGCCGTGTGCTGCGCACGACGAGCGGCATGTCGTCGCCGCGGGTGCGGATGGTTTCGTGACGGAACTCGAACGGGCGCGGACCCACTGGCGTCAGATACTGCGCGGGATCGGCCGGATCGATGGTTTCCAGAAAGAGATCCTGATTGTCGCCATGCGTCGTCGTGAAGCTCCATGCGACATGATCGTTGTGTCCGATCACGATGAGCGGCACGCCCGGTGCGGTCACGCCTTCCATCGTACGATTCGGCGTCTCGATGCGGACGAGATACCACTGGATCGGAAGCTGCAGGCCGAGATGCGGATCGCCGGCCAGCAGTGCGCCTCCGCTGGCACTTCGTGAAGGGGCGACCGCCCAGGCGTTCGATGCGCCAGACAATGTCTCCATGCCGAAGGGCAAAGCGGGGACGGGTTCGATCGCGGCCTGTTGAATCGCCGGTTCGGCCGACAGCGACGCCTGTTCGCGCTCGAGCGCCGGCCAGAGATAGTCGAGCTGTTCGGCGGACAACGTCGCGGCGAGACCGGCGCGGAGATACTCGCTGCGCCAGTTGTCGCTCAGCTGGAGCGCCATGAGGCGGCCCCAGATCAACGAGTCCGCCGGCTGCCAGGGTTCGGGTTCGAGAAACAGCGCGTGGAACTCCGGCGGCCAGGCGCCGTCATGATTCTCGAGATAGGCATTCACGCCGCTCGTATAGGCATCGAGCGCGTTGCGCAGATCGGGCGAGAGTAGGGGAAGCTGTGCCTCGGCGAGTTGCCGGAAACCCATCGTGCGCATGAAGCGGTCTGTCTCTAGCGTGGCCGAACCGAGCACTTCGGAAAGCCGCCCCGAACCAAGCCGCCGCGTGAACTCCATCTGGAAGAGCCGGTCCTGGGCGTGCGCGAAACCGAGCGCAAAATAGGCATCGTCATCGCCGGCGGCGCGGATCGTGACGATTCCGTGCGCATCGCGCCCGATCGTGACCGGCGCCCCGATGCCGGCGAGAACGATCTCGCCCTCGGTCTGCGGCAGCGAGGTGCGCAGCCAGAAGTAACCGGCTGCGGCGACACCGCCCAGCAGCAGAACGAACCCGACAAAGGACCAGAGCAGGATGCGGCGGCGTCGCGTCACAGCGTACCGTTCTCAAGATCGCGCAGGATGCGGGCGCGGTCCTCGTCCAGCTTTGGCGCGCGCGCGCGGGTTGCGGGATCGGCGAAACCCGACATCTTGATCGGATTGCCGGCGACCTTGAGTCCGGGCAGATCGGGATCGTCGACGTCGACGATCATGTTGCGCGCCTGGACATGTGGATCGGCAATCACATCGGCAACATTGTTGATCGGCGCGTGCGGGATCTGCGCCGCATCGAACATACGCAGCCATTCGGCGGTAGAACTGGTGCCGAGCGTGTGCTCGAGCTCTTCGTGCAGCGTTTCGATATTCCTGATGCGATCGGAATTGGTGAGGAAGCGCGGGTCGTCGACCAGCTCCGCGCGGCCGATCGTGGCGCAGAGGCGCTGCCAGATTCCGTCGGTGCCGCAGGCGACGATCACATGGCCGTCGCCCGTCGCGAAGGCGGCAAACGGCGCGATCGAGGGATGCCGCGCGCCCAACGGCCCCGGCACCTCGCCGGTCGCGACATAGCGCGTGATCGCGTTCTCGAGAATCGCGACCTGGGAATCGAGCATGGCGACGTCGATCTTGATGCCCTCGCCGTGGCGTTCGCGATGGAGCAAGGCGGCGTTGATGCCGATCGTCGTGAAGAGGCCGGCGGCAAGATCGCCGATCGAGGACCCGACCCGCGTCGGCGCGCCGCCGGGATGGCCGGTGATGCTCATCACGCCGCCCATCGCCTGGGCGACCATGTCGTAGGCGGGGCGGGCGCTGTAGGGACCGCTATGGCCGAAGCCGGATGCCGCCGCGTAGATCAGCCGCGGATGGCGCGCGTGGAGCGTCTCCCAGCCAAGGCCGAGCCGCTCCATCGTGCCGGGGCGGAAATTTTCGACCAGCACGTCGGCGCCGGCGATCAGCTTCTCCAAGATCGCGCGGTCTTCGTCCTGCTTGAGGTCGAGGGCGATGCTCTCCTTGCCGCGGTTCATCGCCGCGAAATAGCCAGATTGGCCGGCGATGAAGGGGCCGTAGGCGCGGGAATCGTCGCCCTTGCCCGGCTGCTCGACCTTGATGACCCGCGCGCCCAGGTCGGCAAGGATCATCGTGCAGTAAGGGCCGGCGAGAACCCGCGTCAGGTCGAGGATGACGATGCCGGCCAGCGGTCCCGAAACGGTCATGAAATTCATCCTTGAAAGCAGCGCGTTTCATAACGATTACAGAGCTGTCCGGCAACCGCGCAGGACGTGACAAATCGGACCCCTTGCTTTAGAAGCCTGCCTCTCCCGAACCCGGAGTTTGACCGATGGCCGAACGGCAATTCGCCGACGTGGCGACGATGATCGAGACGCTGCAGCCGAGCTATCCGGTTTACTGCCTGCGTCCACATGTGCTGCGCCAGCAGGCGAAGAAGTTCCTCGATTTGTTTCCGGGCCGGGTGCTTTACGCCATCAAGTGCAATCCGCATCCGGCGGTCGTGCGCATTCTCTATGAATCCGGCATCCGGCATTTCGACACGGCGTCGCTGCCCGAGATCGCGCAGGTGCGCGAGACGTTTCCGGATGCCGGCGCGTACTTCATGCATCCGGTCAAGGGCCGCGCCGTCATCCAGGCCGCCAATCGCATTTATAATGTCGATACGTTCGTCGTCGATCACATGGACGAGCTGACCAAGATCCTCGACGAAACCGACGGCGGGGCCGGGATCGAGATTATCGTGCGCATCAACACGCCGCCGGTCGAAGGGGCGCTGTTCCATCTGGCCGAGAAATTCGGTGCGGGCGTCGATGACGCGGCGGCGATGCTGAGGGAAGCGCATTCGCAGGGATGCCAGGTCGGGCTCGCCTTCCATGTCGGCTCGCAATGCACGTCGCCGAAGGCCTATTCCGCGGCGCTCGCGCTGTGCGGCGAGGTGATCGAGAAGGCGAAGGTGACATTGCAGTATCTCGATGTCGGCGGCGGTTTCCCCGCGCCCTATCTCAACGTCAACCTGCCGCCGCTCGAAGATTTCATGGAAGAGATCCAGAAGGGCGTCGAGAAGCTCAATTTGCGGCGCGACTGCGTCCTGATGTGCGAGCCGGGCCGCGCGCTGGTGGCAGAAGCGATGTCGGTCGTGGTTCAGGTGCAGCTGCGCAAGGATCACCGGCTCTATATCAATGACGGCGTCTACGGCTCGTTCAACGAGGTTATGACGGCGAAGCTCCAGCTGCCGGCGCGTGCGTACCGACGGGGCGGTGCCGAAGTCGGCGGATCGATCTCGGAGTTCGTGCTGAATGGCCCGACGTGCGATTCGCTCGACGTGCTGCCGACCAAGTTCCATCTGCCGGGCGATATCCGCGAGGGCGACTGGATCGAGGTCGACCGCATCGGCGCCTATTCGAACGCGATCGCCAGCCGCTTCAACGGCTTCTCCCCCGAGACGCTGGTTTTGGTCAACGATCAGCCGGTGGTGCCGCCGCGCCGCTAGGTTCGGCGGGCGCGAGCCGTGCCGCGCGCGGTGTTCTGAGATCGCCGATCGTATGCGCCGCGACCGCGGCGATCACGATGGCGCCGCCAAGAATCGTGCGCGATCCGGGATCCTCGCCGAGAAACAGCCAGACCCAGAACGGCGACAGGATCGATTCTAGGATCGCGATCATCGCCGCCTCGACCGGCGGTACGCGTTGCGCACCGGCCGTGAACAGCACGAGCCCGAGCCCCATCTCGAATACGCCGAAGGCGAACAGCACGCCGAGATCGATCGTCGTCACCGCGAGCGGGCTTGCGAAGGGCAAGGTCAGCGCGATGGACATGATGGCGGAGAGCCAGACCGCCGGGCGCATGTTGATGGTCCGATGGCGGCGCATCAGGATCATGCAGATCGCGAAATTGATCGTAACCACGAGCGCGAGCCCGTCGCCGAGCAGCGAGGCATTTCCGAGCGAGCCGCTGACCATCAGCGCGATGCCGCAGAACGCAACGCCGATCGCAACCCAGGTCTTCGGACGCACTCGTTCCTTGAGCACGATGCGACCGAGCAAAGCCGCGACGAACGGCGTGGTCGCCATGATAAAGAGGGCGTTGGCGATACTGGTGTGATCGAGCGCGATGATAAACAGGACCGCATCGACGCTGAGCAGAAACGCAACGATGGTTCCCGGCCGGCCGAGCGAGACGATCGTGCGCCATAAATCGCGCCGCTCGACGATAACGAGGATTGCCGTCAGGAAGAGGGCGCAGAACACCGCGCGCCAGAACGACGTGGTCCAGACATCGGTTTCCGCGAGCCTTGCCAGTAGCCCGGCCGAACTCCAGGCGATCGACCCGCCGGCAACCAGCAGAATCCCGCTGCGATGTTCGGCACTCGAATGGATGCCGCCGCGCGCGATTCCGGTCATGTGGCGGGCGGGGCGACCCGCTTGCCGCCGCCGCGCCGCAGATCGACGAGGGAATGGCCAATCAGGCTCGCGAGAATGATGCCGCCGCCGAGCAGCGTGCGAACGCCGGGATCTTCGGCGAACACCAGCCACACCCAGAACCCGCCGAGCACGACCTCGATATTGGCGAGCAGCGCCGATTCCGCAGCCGGGATCAGGCGTGCGCCGGTCGTATAGAGAATCATGCCGAGTGCGAGCTGGCAGACGCCCAGTAACGCCAGATAGCCGATTTCCGGCATCGATGCGCTCGCCGGATCGGCGCCCATGATCAGGGCGAAGGTTCCCGCAAGCAGCGTCGCGAGACAGGCGGCCGGCGTCATGCGGACGCTGCGATTGTAGCGCAGGACCACCGTCGCACCGGCAAAACCGAGAGCGATCAACATCGAGAAGAGCGTGCCGATGAAGGATGTCGTCCCGAACGAATTCGACACCATGATGGCAACGCCACCGATCGCGAAGGCCATCGCGATCCAGGTGCGCAGCTCGACGCGCTCGCGCATGAAGATCAGGCCCATGATGCCGGCAATGAACGGCGCCAGCGATTGCAGAAGCAGCACGTTTGCGACCGATGTGTACAGAACCGCGACCACGAAGCTGATCGACGCGGTCGCGAAGCATACGCCGAGCAGGATGCCGGACCAGCCCATCGCCATGAAAAGCCGTGGGGCCGAACGGCCGTCGCGGATCGCGATGAACAGCACGAGCGTGACTGCCGCGAACAGCGAGCGCCAGAAGATCGTCGTCCACGGATCGGTATCGACCGAACGCAGCAGCAAGCCGCCGCTGCTCCAGGCGAGTGCCGCAAGCACGACCAATATGAGACCGAGACGCCGGTTCTCGGCCGGCAGCGCGCCGGCGGCCGACGCGATCTTGCCGGTGTTCGCGACTTCGCTATCCTGCGGACCTGACATGAATTCCCCTGTGTGGCCGATTCCCGTAGCATGACCGTCAACCTCCCGTCCACGCGAGCCGGCGCCCCGCGACCCGGCAGTTTCGAGGCATCGAACCCGGTCGGTTCGCATCGGGTGCGTTATCTCGAGCGCGGGCCGGCCCATGCGCGGCGGGTGGTGATCTGCGTGCATGGCCTGACCCGCAACGCGCGTGATTTCGATCCGCTGGCCGAAGCGCTCGCCAAAGAGGGTTGGCGCGTGATCTGCCCCGATATCGTCGGGCGAGGCGACAGCGACCGGCTCCCGGACCCGGCCGGCTACAATTACGGTCAATATCAGCAGGACATGATGGCGCTGATCGCCCATCTCGGCTGCGCGGCGGTCGACTGGGTCGGCACATCCATGGGCGGGCTGATCGGGATGATGCTGGCGGCGCGTCCGGCGACCCCCATCCGCCGGCTGGTCATCAACGATATCGGTCCATTCCTGCCGCAGGCGGCGTTGCAGCGGCTATCCGAGTATGTCGGGCTCGACCCATTCTTTGCCGATGCGGCGGCGGTCGAGACCTATCTGCGCCGGGTGATGGCGCCGTTCGGCGCGCTCACCGATGCCGACTGGCAGGCGCTGGCGACGCATGCGGTCCGTCCCGCGGATGGCGGATTTCGCCTCGCCTACGATCCAGCGATCCGGGCGGGGTTGCTGGCGGCCAAGGACAAGGATGTCGATCTGTGGCCGATCTGGGACGCGATCGTCTGTCCGGTGCTGCTGCTCTGGGGCCGCGCCTCCGATCTTCTGACTGCTGATATCGTCGACGGGATGACCGCGCGCGGGCCGCAGGCGCGGCTGGTCGCGTTCGACAAGGTCGGTCACGCGCCCGCCTTGCGCGCGGCCGATCAGATCGCGGCGGTCCGCGACTGGCTGCTAGCGACGAAATAGGAAGACAAAAGCGAGGAGGGCGGCGCTCGGCCGGTCCTCGTAAGACGGTTCAGCCCGCTTTCAGGCGCCGCGCGATTTCGACTGCGGTATAGGTCAGCACCGCATCGGCGCCGGCCCGCTTGAAGCTCATCAGGCTTTCCATCAGCGCCTTGTCGCGGTCGAGCCAGCCATTGCCGATCGCCGCCATCAGCATCGAATACTCGCCGCTCACCTGATAGGCGAAGGTCGGCAGGCCGAACGCCTGCTTCACGCGATAGAGCACATCGAGATAGGGCATGCCGGGCTTAACCATCAGCATGTCGGCGCCTTCGGCAACATCGAGCGCGCATTCGCGCAACGCTTCATCGCTGTTGGCGGGGTCCATCTGATAGGTGCGCTTGTCGCCCTGGCCCAGCGCCGAGCGCGACCCGACCGCATCGCGGAACGGACCATAAAAAGCAGATGCATATTTGGCGGCGTAGGAGAGGATCTTCACATCCTGATAGCCGTGGTCGTCGAGCACCGTGCGGATTCGGCCGACCCGCCCGTCCATCATGTCGGAAGGCGCGATAACGTCGATGCCGGCTTCGGCTTCGGCTAGCGCCTGCCGCTCCAGAACCTCGAGCGTCTCGTCGTTCACGATGCGGCCGTCGCGCAGCAGCCCGTCATGGCCGTGCGTCGTATAAGGGTCGAGTGCGACGTCGCAGATGATGCCGATCTTCGGCACCGCCTGTTTGACGGCGCGGATCGCGCGGTTCGCCAGATTGTCGCCCCGGCAGGCCTCTTCGGCTTCGAGCGACTTCTTTGCGAAAGGCACCACCGGGAAGATCGCGATGGCCGGCACGCCGAGTTCGGCGGCAGCACCCACGGCATCGACCAGAGCCGCGATCGACAGACGCTCGACGCCGGGCATCGATGGCACCGATTCGCGATCCTGCTTCCCCTCATGGACGAAGACCGGCCAGATCAGATCGTCAGCCGAGAGCCGGCTTTCGGCGACCATCCGCCGGACCCAGCCATCGGTCCGGTTGCGGCGCATGCGTACGCGCGGAAACTGCCCGGCCGGCGCATCGCCGGCCGGCAGAACGAGACCTTCGGTCTTGAGAAACGGATTGGAGCGGTTGCTGGCCATTGTGAGTTGTCGGGCCGGTTGTCAGGGAATGTTTCGTTCCCGAGACTCTAGGGTGCGCCGGCGCCCTGGTCCAGCCGGGCCGCCACAGCGGCGGGAGGCCGATATGCGGCAGAGCGCCGCATCGCAGTGAAGCGATGCGGCGCGTTGCAGCGTTGCCGCCGACTACTCGATCAGATCGGTTGTCCAGTCGCGGGATTCACCGACATCAACCTCGAAGAAGCCCAGCTCATAATAGCCGCGGCTCTTGCAGCCGGTGTCGCCGACGATGGTGAAAGCATCGTCATGGCCGCAAAACGGATAGTCGCCGTCCCAGTAATAATCTTCGTCGTAGGATTCGCCGTAGACGTAATACTTCTGATTGGCGAGCGCGCCTTCGTAAACCGTTGCGCATTCGCCCGGCACGAGATCCCACCAGCCTTCCGAAACCCAGTTGCCGCCGTCGTGATAGCCGAACGCGACATACACGCTGTACGAACTCTTGTTGCAGATGTCGTACCAAGCATTGGCCGGCTGCATCAGTCCGAACAGAATCCCAAAGAACGTAACGCTGGCGCCCAGGTAGCGCGCCATAACTGTTGCCTTCATCGCCCCCTCCTGGATATGTCCTGGCGGCGCATATTCTAGCCAACCGGTGGCGCGAACCAAGCAGATTGCTACGGGCCCCCGCAGAATGGCGCCGTGGTCGGCGCAATGCCAAAAATGCCGGGACAGCGCTTGCCGGCTGCGGTTATCTTGCGCGCCCGAACCGGCATGAAATTGCAGCAGGAACGATGGACACACCCTCTTTTTCTATATCTCCGGCGCCCCGGATCGTGTTTGGCGAGAATAAGGCAGACGATTTCGGCGGGTTGGTGGCCGAGCTGGCCGGGCGGGACGCGGCGTTGCTGATCGTCGCCGACCCGGGCATTCCGGACATTGCTCAGCGAATCGTGAAGGGCCTGAAGGGCTCGGGCGCGAGAATTGCCCTCTATGACGATATCCGGAGCGACCCGATGTCCCGGCAGGTCGACGGTGCGGCAGAGGCGGCACGACGACATGGCGCAAGCTGCGTGATCGGGGTCGGGGGCGGTTCCGCGCTCGACACCGCAAAATTCGCCGCCGCGATCGCACCGGGGGGAGAGCCGGCGGAGTTTTACGCACTTGCCGCGAAGCCGTTCCCCAATCGGCCGCTGGTCAAGATCTGCATTCCGACTACCGCGGGTACGGGCTCGGAAACGACACGCGTTTCGGTGTTCAGCACGCGCGAAGGGATCAAGCTCTGGGCCTGGGGCGACGCGCTGCGGGCCGATCTGGCGCTGCTCGACCCGACTTTGACCGTTGGACTGCCGCCGGGATTGACCGCGGCAACCGGCGTCGATGCGCTGGTCCATGCGATCGAGGCCTGCACCATCAAGCGCGCCAATCCGCTGAACGACGCGGTCTGCTATCACGCGATCCGACTGGTGGTGCGTCATCTCAAAACGGCGGTCGAACAGCCGGGCGATCTCAAGGCGCGCGGCGCGATGCAAATCGCGGCGGCCGCAGCGGGCATCGGCATCGACAATTCGGGTACCGGCATCGGCCATGCGATCGGCCATGCGCTTGGCACTGTCGCGCGCGTCCATCACGGTCGCGCAGTGGGCCTCGCGCTGCGCGCGGCGCTTGCCTGGAACGCCGAAGAAACGCCGGCCCGCCATGCCGCCGTGTCGGCGGCGATGGGTATTTCGACGGCGGGTCGCCGCACATCGGCGGTCGCCGCCGATCTCGGCGAAGCCTATGACCGGTTCGTTCGCGACGTCGGACTGGAAGTGTCGCTGAAACAGGACGGGCTCGCCGCGCAGGACCTCGACCGGCTGGTCGAGACGACGCTCGCGCCCGAAAACAAACCGATGCGCGATGCGAATTGCCGCGCGCCGACACCGGCGGACCTGCGGCGCATCTGTCACGAAATCCTGACCGCGGCCTAAAGGTGCTTTCGATGACCGGCTGGTCGACGGCCTATCAGGCTTTGACGCGCCAGGCGTCGCTGCGCGGCGACGCGCCGGGATTGCGCTATCCCTTGTCGGATCAGGGGCGCAGCTTCGCACAATGGCATGAAGAAGCGACCGCGCTCGCGCGCGGGCTGCTGGCGATCGGTGTTCGGCCGGGCGATCACGTCGCGCTGATGGCCGAAGCGCGCGTCGAATGGCTGATCGTCGAAACCGCCGTCGCCGCGATGGGTGGGGTCGTCGTGCCGCTGAACACGCATTATCGCGCCGAGGAAATCCGTTTCGCGCTGGACCAATCGCGCAGCCGCGCCCTCATCCTGTCGCCGGTCTTTCGCTCCAACGCCTATCTCGACATGGTCGAAAGCGTGCGCGCCGACCTGCCGCGCCTCGATCATGCGATCTCGTTCGAGCCGGGTGGCGATCTGACCTATGCCGAATTGCTGCGGAAGGGGCGCGAATCGACGGCGACGCTGCCCGATGTCGACCCGGACAAGCCGGCTGCCATTCTCTATACGTCGGGCACAACCGGGTTTCCCAAAGGCGCGCTCCTGACCCATCGCGCGATGCTGATGAACAGCCGGCTCACGTTCGAGCGGCTGCAGATCGGGCCGGCCGACCGTTATACGACGATGATCCCGCCGTTTCATTGCGCCGGCTGTTGCATGGTGCTGCTCGGGGTGCTGCAAAGCGGCGCCTGTCATGTGGGCGTGCCTTACTTCGATCCGGAAACGATGTTCCAGGTGATCGAAGGCGAGCGCGTGACGGGGATGAGCGGCGTGCCGACCGCGTATCTGGCGATGCTGCGTCACGAAAGCCGTGGGAAATACGATCTCTCGTCGCTGCGGGCGGGAAGCTGCGGCGGGGCGGATGCCGATCCCGATGTGCTGGCCGCCTGCGCGCGCGAGTTTCCGATGCCGCGCATCGCGAATGTGTACGGCCAGACTGAAACCTGCACGCTGATCGCCTGTCCGGAGTATGACGACGACGATCGCGGGGCGACGGTCGGCAGGCCGTTCAAGGAATTCGATGTTCGGATCAGCGATCCGGCGACGGGCAAGGCGCTGCCGGCCGGCGAGATCGGGCAGATCGAGGCGCGCGGGCCAATGGTGATGCTCGGCTATTACGACCGTCCGGTCGAAACCGCCGAGACCATCGACGAAGAGGGTTGGCTGAAGACCGGCGATCTTGGATATCTGACGCAAGAGGGGCGCCTTGTGATCGCGGGCGGGCGGATCCGCGATCTGATTATTCGCGGTGGTGAAAACATTTACCCCGCCGAAGTCGAGAAGGTCCTCAACGACCATCCGAAGATTGCCGAGGCTGCGGTGTTCGGAATGCGCGACGAATATTACGGCGAGACCGTCGCGGCCGCTGTGCGGGTCGCCGAAGACACGACGAGCGCCGAGATTCTGGATTACTGCCGCTCGCGCATGGCCCGCTTCAAACTGCCGGCGCAGATCTTTCGCGTCGAGCGGTTCCCGCAGACCGCCAGCGGCAAGATCCGACGCAAGGAACTGCGTGAGATGGCCGCGGCCGGGACGCTGCAACCGCTCGGGTAAGTCGCGCCGCGATTACCACTGCGACCAGGGAATGTCGCGGCCGGGGAACGCAACCTTGCCAAACGGAAATTTCGCGACGAGGCCGCGGAACGCATCGCCCAGAGCTTTATCGAAGCCGCTGCGGTACTCCGCTTCGCGGGCCCAGTAATAGGCCATCGCGTCGTAGCCCGGCCGGTCGCTCGGATAGATGTAGCAGCAGCCGAGGCAGCGGCTCTCGTCGTCGTTCATCACGGTGTAGGCGAACGAGTGGCGCAGCGTGAACTCGCGCTGGTGCCATCCGAGATCGATCAGGTTCTCCAAGATCGTGAGGCCGCGCGGCCAATCTTCATTCGGGTTCATGAAGCCGATGAGCCGCGCTTCGCTTTCCATCACGGTGGCATAGTCCTTGACGACGTCATGGACGCTGAGCATGCGAAGGTGAAAACCTTCGCCGTCGATGCGCGCGGGCGGCTGGAAATCGACGGGGACGAGAAGGCGCTGATACATCGTAGTTGGCTCCTCCGTGTGCCACATCAAGAAAAAGGCCGGCGGCGGTTTCCCGCGACCGGCCCTGTTTCGTTGCCGCGCTGCTTGTCTCAGTGCAGGCCGAGGATCCCGCGTGCTTCGGCATATTTAAGACCGAGTGCGCGCGCGACCGGCTCGCAGGTGATCTTGCCTTCATGCACGTTGAGACCGTTGAGCAAGTGAGCATCGTCGGCCAGCGCCTTGCGGTAGCCTTTGTTGGCGAGCGCGAGCGTAAAGGGCAGTGTCGCGTTGTTAAGCGCGAAGGTCGAGGTGCGTGCGACCGCGCCCGGCATGTTCGCGACGCAGTAATGCACGATCCCGTCGACCACGAAGATCGGCTTGGAGTGCGTCGTCGCATGCGAGGTTTCGAAACAGCCGCCCTGGTCGATCGAGATATCGACCAGCACCGAACCCGGCCGCATCGTCTTCAGATGCCTGCGCGTGATGAGCTTCGGTGCGGCAGCGCCGGGGATCAGCACCGCGCCGATCACCAGATCGGAATCCGCGACGAGCTTGTCGATCGCATCGACCGTCGAATAGATGTTATTGGTGCGGCCCATGAAGATGTCGTCGAGCTCGCGCAGGCGAACCGGCGAACGATCGAGAACGGTGACGTTTGCGCCGAGCCCGACCGCCATCTTCGCGGCATGCGTACCCGACACGCCGCCGCCGAGAATGAGAACCTTGCCCGGTGCCACGCCCGGCACGCCGCCGAGCAGCACACCGGATCCGCCCGGTTCCTTCTGCAGATAGAACGCGCCGACCTGGATGCTCATGCGGCCGGCGACTTCGCTCATCGGTGCGAGCAACGGCAATCCGCCGAAGCGGTCGGTTACCGTCTCATAGGCGATGCCGGTGACGCCGGACTTGAGCAGGCCCTTGGTCTGCTTCGGATCCGGTGCGAGATGCAGGTAGGTGAACAGCAACTGGCCCTTGCGGAGCTGCGTGTATTCCGAAAGCTGCGGCTCCTTCACCTTGACGATCATCTCCGCCTTGCCGAACACCTCTTTCGCATCCTTGGCAATCGCCGCACCGGCGGCGCGATAATCGGCGTCGGTAAAACCGATGCCCATGCCGGCGCCGGTTTCCACCAGAACCTTATGGCCGTGATGTACCAGTTCCCGAACACTGCCCGGCACGAGCCCCACCCGGTACTCGTGCACCTTAATTTCTTTGGGAACCCCGATAAGCATTGACGTCACTCCCTCAAAAAGTCGGCTCCGGCCGCTGCTTCCCCTTGCGGACCGGAGCCGGTTACTTGTTCATCGCACCCAGCGGTCAGGCGGCTTCCTTGAGCACGTCCGAGATGGTGTCGACGATCTGGTCGATATGTTTCTTTTCCACGATCAGCGGTGGCGACAGCGCGATGATGTCGCCCGTGGTGCGGATCAGTACCCCGCGCTCGTAGCATTTGAGGAACGCATCGAAGGCGCGCGCGGTCGGCTTGCCCGGAATCGATTCGAGTTCGATGCCGGCGATGATGCCGAGATTGCGTACGTCGATGACCTTGCTGTTGCTCTTCAGCGAATGAACCGCATCCTGCCAGTAGGGGGCGAGATCCTTCGCGCGATCGAACAGCCCTTCTTCCTTGTAGATGTCGAGCGTCGCGAGCGCGGCCGCACAGGCGACCGGATGACCGGAATAGGTATAACCGTGGAACAGCTCGATCAGATGATCGGCGCCGCCGGCATCCATGAACATGTCGTAGATGTGCTTGCGCGCGAAGACCGCACCCATCGGCACGGAGCCGTTAGTGAGACCCTTGGCGGTCGTGATCATGTCGGGCACCACGCCGAAATAGTCGGTCGCGAAATTGGTGCCGAGACGGCCGAACCCGGTGATGACCTCATCGAAGATCAGCAGGATGCCGTGCTTGTCGCAGATCTCGCGCAACCGCTTCAGATAGCCCAGCGGCGGCACCAGCACGCCGGTCGAGCAGGCGACCGGTTCGACGATGACCGCGGCGATGGTCGAGGCGTCGTGCAACGCCACGATGCGCTCGAGATCCTCGGCGAGATCGGCGCCATGCGTCGGCTCGCCCTTCGAGAAGGCGTTTTTATCCGGCATGTGGGTGTGGCGCATGTGATCGACGCCGTTGAGCAGGCTGCCGAAATATTTGCGGTTGGTGACGATGCCGCCGACCGAGATGCCGCCGAAGCCGACGCCGTGATAGCCGCGCTCGCGGCCGATCAGACGCTGGCGCGCGCCGTCGCCCTTCGCGCGGTGATAGGCGATCGCGATCTTGAGGGCGGTGTCGACCGACTCCGATCCGGAATTGGTGAAG
>JAWXBK010000005.1:0-21420 GCA_034439975.1 Rhodospirillaceae bacterium
CAGCGCGACCGGCGCGTAGAGAAAGATGTAAACCGCGATTGCGTAGGCGCGCATGGCCGGTCAGATCAGCGAGACGTCGCGGCTGCCGGGCCGTCGGGTCGCACGCAGATAGAGCGTGACAGTGACCAGCATGAGCAGCACCAGCGCAACCGCAACGGCCGAGCCGTAGGGCCAGTTGCGCGATTGCAGGAAGAGATCGACCAGCGCGTTGCCGATGAAAAACACCTTGCCGCCGCCGAGCAGCGCGGGAATGAGGTATTCGCCCATCAGCAGGATGAACACCAGCATCGATCCGGTGATGACGCCCGGCGCCGAGAGGGGCAGCGTGACCTGCAGGAATGTGCGCAAAGGCGGCGCACCAAGATCGTGCGAGGCCTCGAGCAGCCTTTTGTCCAGCCGTTCCAGGCTGACGAAAATCGGGAACACCATCAGCGGCAGATAGCCGTAAACGATACCGACCAGAACGGCGAAGGGCGTGTTGATCAACCGCACGTCGCCGAAGCCGAGCCATTCGATCACAGCCGGAATGCCGCGGCCGCCAAGAATGAAGATCCACGCATAGGTGCGGATGAGGAAACTGGTCCAGAACGGAACGATGACCAAAACGAGCAACAGCAGGCGGCGCTGCGGCCCGACCTTGACCGCAAGCCAGTAAGCGAGCGGATAGGCGGCGAGCAGGCAGATCGCGGTGCCGATCGGGGCCAGCACCAGCGTATTGCGGAAAGCGGCCCAGCGTGCCGGCAGGTTCAGATAATTCTCGAAGGTAAACCCGGCCTGATAGCCGCCGGCCGGGTGCCGTTCGCCGAAGCTGAAAACGACGACGACGGCGAGCGGCAGCAACAGCAGCAGCAGGAACCAGAGCGTGCTCGGGGCCAGGAGGGCCGCCGTAATCACGCGTCCGCGCCGTTCCGCCGCCGCGATGTTGTCGCTCGCCGTCATTGTCCGATGGCTCAGGCCGACTTGAACCGGGCCATCACTTCGGCCCGGAGCGGATCGGTCAGCGTGGCCGCCGCCCCGAACTCGAGCGCCGACAGCAGGTCCGCCGCGGGATAGAGGATCGGGTCGGACAGCAGTTCCGCCGGCAGCAGCTCGTTGGTGCGCGTGTCCGCGGAAGGATAGCCGTGGGCAAGCACTTCGCGGGCGTTCACCGCCGGATCGAGCAGGTAGTTGATGAGCGCATAACCCGCGGCGCGATGCGGTGCACCCTTCGGCACGGCGAAGAAGTCGGACCAGAGCTCGCCGCCTTCCTTGCCGAGCACATAGATAATCTCGGGAATATCCCGATTGAGCTGCTTACCGTCGCCGGTCCACGCGACCGACATCCACGCATCGCCGTTGCGCATCGAGGGTTGATAGTCGCTGTTGATGGCGAAGAGATGCGGCTTGACGTCGAGCAGCAACTTTTCCGCTTCGGCCAGTTCGTTCGGATCGACCGAATTGAAGGAGTAGCCGAAATATTTGAGCGCATTTCCGATGGTGGTGAGCTGATAGTCGTGCACCATCGTGCGGCCGCTATAGTCGGTCATCGAGAGATCCCAGAACTGCTTCCAGGTGGTCATCTCGTGGGTGACATTCGCGGTGTTGACGACGAAACCGGTCGTGCCCCAGTTCTTCGGCACGGCATAGACGGTACCGTTGACCGAGCCGGCATCGGTGAAGCGGCTTTCATAGGCGCTCGCATCGAAGTTGGGCAGCATCGCGAGGTCGAGCGGCTCGATCAGATCGAGGTCGACATAGGTGGTGATCGTGTAGTTGGTCGGCACGAACACGTCCCAACCGGTGCCGCCCGCCTGTAGTTTCGCCAGCATCTCTTCATTCGAACCGAACACGCTGACTTCGACATTGACGCCGGTCGCTTCCGTGAACGCGGTGAAATTTTCCGGATCGTGATAGTTCGGCCAGGTGGTCAGCGATACCCGGTCGCCCAACTCCTGCGCGTGGAGCTGCCGCCGGCCGGCGAGCTGCGGCATCGCTGTTGCGAGCGTTGCCGTCGCGAGGCCAAGGCCGGTCGTGCCGAGGAACTGGCGGCGCGAAATCGAGCCCCGTTTCCAGCGCCAGAGCTGATGCATAAAATCCTTGCGGTCCATTCTGATCTCCTCCCGCCCGCTCGCTGTCGAGGGGCCGTTCGTTGCGACGGGTGCATGCGAGGTGTTCGGTCCGGCCGTCGCGCCAGTCCGCGTCACCCTGTTCATTCGTCAACCGTCGGCCAGCACCAGTGCGTTGTCGCGCCGCCAGCCGATGGTCACCGCATCACCCGGCGCATAGCCCTCGGCGACGGCGCGCGAACTCTTTGTCGCACGAACCAGAATGTCGCCAAGCGCAGTTTCGACGCTGAACGCCGCGTGATCGCCGAGATAGATGCGGTTGTGGATGCGCCCATCGAGGCGGCAATCGAGTCCGTCCGGATCGGTGCCGTTGCTGCGCCAGATCTGGATCACCTCAGGGCGGACGGCGAGCGCGCCGGCAACGCCAGGAGCGGGTTTGGTGCCGCGCCGCGAATAGAGGCCGGCCAGCAGGCGGCCGTCGGCGAGTTCGATGCTGCCGCCATCGGCTTCGCCCGCTCGGACGAAGCCGGCGAGAAAATTAGACTCGCCGACGAAATCGGCGACATAACGGCTGACCGGCGCATCGTAGAGTTCGCTCGGCGGTCCCGACTGGACGATACGCCCCTCGCGCATGATGGAGATTGTGTCGCTCATCGACAGTGCTTCCTCCTGGTCATGCGTGACCAGAACAAATGTGATGCCGACTTCGCGCTGCAAATTCTGCAGTTCTATCTGCATGTCGCGCCGCAGCTTGCGGTCGAGTGCGGCGAGTGGCTCGTCGAGCAGCAGCACGGTCGGCCGGTTGATCAACGCACGCGCGAGCGCGATGCGCTGCTGCTGGCCGCCGGACAGTTCCCATATGCGCCGCGAGGCAAGGCCGGGAAGACGGACCAGTTCCAGCGTTTCGTCGACGCGGCGGCGTATGTCGGCGGCGCTCGGCCGCGGCCGGCGCTGACGCAACCCATAGGCGATGTTGGCGCCGACATCGAGATGGGGGAACAGCGCGTAGTGCTGGAACACCATGTTGACGGGCCGGCGATAGGCCGGCACGCCGGCAACCGGTACACCGCCGATCTCGACCGATCCTTCGCTCGGCTGTTCGAAGCCCGCAATCAGACGCAGCGATGTCGTCTTGCCGCAGCCGGAGGGTCCGAGGAGGGAATGAAAGGCACCGCGCCGGACCGCGAGGTCGACAGCGTCGAGCGCCAGCACGGATCCATATCGCTTGGTCGTACCGACGAAGCGGATGTCGATGTCGCCATCGGGTGACGCCGTCGCATCCTCGAGGTGAGCCATATCGCGTTTGCTTTTCGCTTCCCCGGACCGGCGGAATGCCGGCAGCGGTTGGCCGGCGATGGAAGCCGGCCCGGCCCGCACTCTAAAGCGTGTAATCGGGCCCGACAACGGGGCACCACCACCGTTTCGGGTGGCTTGGAAATGAAAACGCCCGGACCAATGGTCCGGGCGTTTCCCGATCGAATGACGATGGTGCGTTGAGCTTAGTTGCGGTTGCCCATCAGGCGCAGCAGCATCAGGAACAGGTTGATGAAGTCCAGATACAACCGCAGCGCACCCATGATCGCCTTCTTGGTGGCGACCCCGGCATCGTCCTGCACATCGTATTCATGCTTGATGCGCTGGGTGTCGTAGGCGGTCAGGCCCGTGAAGATCAGCACGCCGATCACCGACACTGCGAACTGCAGAGCCGAGCTCTGCAGGAACATGTTCACAATGCTGGCAAGGATGATGCCGATCAGGCCCATGATCAGGAACGAGCCCATGCCGGTTAGATCGCGCTTGGTGGTATAACCGAACAGGCTCATCGCCGCGAACGTGCCCGCGGTAATGAAGAACACCCGTGCGATCGACGCGCCGGAATAGGCGAGGAAGATGTACGAAATCGACAGGCCCATCACCGCGGCAAACGCCCAGAACAGGATCTGTGCGACGCCCGCCGACATGCGATGCACGCCGAAGCTCAGCACCAGCACGAAGCCGAGCGGGGCAAGCATGACGACCCACTGCAACGGCGAGCCGTAAATGGCGTTGAGCATCGTCGGCGAGTTCGCCGTCAGATAGGCGATGACGCCGGTCAAGGCGAGCCCGCCGGTCATGTAGTTGTACACGCGCAGCATGTACTGGCGGAGGCCGACATCGATCTGGGCCGCCTCGGCTTGGGTGCGCGTCATCCGCTGCGTCCCGGTGACGGTTCTGCGGTCGGGTCCGAATGCCATGGTCTTGCCTAAGTCCTCGCTGGTTGAAAACCTGCGTCCAATATCGTTGTGGCGCCCCCGCAAATCAAGCGTAATCGGTTGCCGGTCCGGCCAGAATCGGATCCGCGCCGGGTGGCCGACGGGTCGATGGCGGCTTTGCCCGGCCGCTTGACCGTGCCGCCGGGCCCTTGCGATAAGGCGCGGCCCGTAGCTTCCGGCCGTTCCCTGCCGGTGCCGCCTCCGAACCGATGTCCTGGCCGGGCTGCCAAACCCCGTCGAGCCGCAGCGAAGGTCGCCCACGCCCATGAACAATGTTTCGAACCCGTCGGGCCAGGGGCCCGCTCAACGCATCTTTTCCGGCGTCCAGCCGACTGGAAATCTGCATCTCGGCAATTATCTCGGCGCGATCCGCAACTGGGTGAAGCTGCAGGAAAGCTTCGACTGTCTCTATTGCATCGTCGACATGCACGCGATCACGGTCTGGCAGGATCCGGCCGAGCTGCGCAAAAGCACGCGCGAGGTGGCTGCCGCCTTCCTTGCTGCCGGCATCGACGCGCGCAAGCAGATCGTGTTCAACCAGAGCCAGGCCTCAGGCCATGCGCGGCTCGCCTGGATTCTGAATTGCGTGGCGCGGCTCGGTTGGCTCAACCGCATGACCCAGTTCAAGGAGAAGGCGGGCAAGGATCGCGAGAACGCCTCGGTCGGCCTCTATGCCTATCCCTGTTTGATGGCTGCCGACATTCTCGCCTACAAGGCGACGCATGTGCCGGTCGGCGAGGATCAGAAGCAGCATATCGAGCTCGCCCGCGATATCGCCCAGAAGTTCAACAACGATTTCGGGATCGAGTTCTTCCCGTTGCCCGCGCCCCAGATCTTCGGCACCGCAACGCGCGTGATGAGCCTGCGCGACGGCACGAAGAAGATGAGCAAGTCGGATCCGAGCGACTATTCGCGCATCAACATGACCGACGATGCCGACACGGTCGCCCTCAAGATCCGCAAGGCGAAGACCGATCCGAACCCGCTGCCCGGCCCCGACGCGCTCGATGACAAGGGTGAGGTCGACGGTGGGCGCTGGGCGGAACGGCCCGAGGCGTTCAACCTGCTCGGAATCTATGCGGCCTTGTCCGACAAGAAGCTCGCGGCAGCCTTGGCCGAATTCGAAGGGCAGAGCTTTTCGCAATTCAAGCAGGTACTGACCGATCTGTCGGTCGCGACCATCGGCCAAATCGGCAACCAGATGAAGCGCCTGATGGCCGATCCGGCGGAAATCGACGGCGTGCTGCGCGACGGTGCCGAACGCGCCCGCGCGCTCTCCGATCCGATCGTGCGCGAGGTCGAAGGGATCGTCGGCTTCCTCCATCCCTAGCAGGTATCGCCAACGCTCGTCCTCAGGGATAGGGTGGCCGCCCTCGAAGCGGCGGCCCCAAGTGAGGGGCGGCAAGGGCCCGCGATCCTTGCGGCAACCGGGCGCGGTCCCCATTTCAGCGGCGGCATCGCCCGCGCGCCCGCGTTCTTGTTAGACTGGCCCCATGTCCGACACCCAAGGCTATGACGCGCCCAATCCCGACGCGCCCGCTTACGACGCGAGCGGCGACGATTTCTTGAACGATCCCGCGCCGCGACGCCGGCGCTTCGGCGGCTGGCTGCGCCGAAGGTTCAGCGGCGGCACGCTGATGCGTATGGCGCTGGGTCTGCTGATCCTGCTGCTGCTCTATTACCCGGTCGGCATGATCGTCATGCACAAGGTCGACGACAATCCGGCCTTCGACGCGGCCGATGTGCCGGAAGGCGCAAGCCACGCCGTTGCCCTGGCGGCGGACCTGATCGAGCGCGAGGTCGATGAGAACGGCTGGCGCGCCAACGATCCGTTCTTCCTGCCGAGCGCCGCGCTCGACAACATGCCGAACTTCCAGCAGGGCATCATGGCGGCGATGGCGCGCTTCGCGGTCGAGATGACCGACCAGATCGGCCGCGCCCGCGGTTCCAGCCAGGCCGATCCCGATCTCGAGAAGGCGGTCGGGCTGCTGAAATATTCCGGCACCATCTGGATCTTCGATTTCTCGACGAGCTGGGCGCCGACGGCCTCCTCCGAACAGCAATATCGCGAGGGCGTGCGGCGTCTGCGGGCCTACAACGAGCGGCTCGCCGCGGGTCGCGCCTCGTTCGAGCGGCGCGCCGACAATCTGCTGGCGACGCTCGAACGCATCGCCGCCGACCTCGGCTCGGCTTCGGCCGAGATCGACCAGCGCGTGCTGCATGGCGGCGGCGTCCTGTTCGATTTCACCTCCGACGACATCTACTACCGCGCCAAGGGCAAGCTCTACGGTTATGCGCTGCTGATCCGCGCCCTCGAGCGCGATTTCGCCGATGTCATCGTCGAGCGTTCGCTCACGACGGTCTGGAACGAGATGGAGGAGAGCCTGTTCGCGGCCGCCGAATTGCAGCCCTGGATGGTCGTCAATGGCAGCCCGGAAAGCCAGCTATTGCCGAGCCATCTCGCGTCCCAGGGCTTCTTCCTGCTGCGCGCGCGTGTGCAGATGCGCGAGATCGCGAACATCCTTTTGAAGTAGCGGCGCGCCGGCGCGAACGCCGGATCGGCGGGTGCCGGGTGGCCCGATTTTCCCGCCGGCCCTTCCGAACTGTGCGCCGCGCGTGTACATTGAACCACGCGAATCCGGCGTTTTCCGGCCCCGATCGCGGGAGAAGGACCGACCCGCAACATGCAGGTTTATCTGCCGATTGCCGAGATGTCGCTGGACGTGTTCCTGCTGCTCGGTCTCGGCGGCGCGATCGGCTTCCTCTCGGGCATGTTTGGCGTCGGCGGCGGGTTCCTGCTGACCCCGATGCTGATCTTCATCGGCGTGCCGCCGGCGGTCGCGGTCGCGACCCAGGCCAACCAGGTCGTCGCCTCGTCGGTCTCCGGGGTGCTCGCCCATTGGAGCCGGGGCAATGTCGATTTCCGCATGGGGCTGGTGCTCCTCGCCGGCGGCATGCTCGGATCGACGGCGGGCGTATTTCTCTTTGGCATCCTGAAGCAGGTCGGCCAGATCGATCTGGTGATCGCACTCGCCTACGTCGTGTTGCTCGCTTTCATCGGCGTCACCATGCTGCAGGAAAGCATCCGCGCCTTGCTGCGCCGCCGCCGCACGAAAGGCCCCGCGCGCAAACTGCATCAGCATACTTGGGTGCACGGACTGCCCTTCAAGATGCGCTTCCGCAAGTCGCGGCTCTATATCAGCGCGCTGCTGCCGATCGCGGTCGGTTTCTTCGTCGGCATTCTTGCGGCATTGATGGGTGTCGGCGGCGCCTTCCTGATGGTGCCGGCGATGATCTATCTGCTCGGCATGCCGACGACGGTGGTGGTCGGCACCTCGCTGTTCCAGATTATTTTCGTTGCGATCAATGTCACCCTGCTGCACTCGGTCGAGAACCAGACGGTCGATGCGGTGCTCGGTCTCATCCTGGTGCTCGGCGGCGTGGTCGGTGCGCAGATCGGCGGCCGGCTCGGCGGCCGGCTGAAGGGCGACCAACTCCGCGTGCTGCTGGCGCTGATCGTGTTCATCGTCGGTGCGGGTCTCGCTTATGAACTGGTCGCGGTGCCCGACGAGATCTATTCGATCGCGCCGCTGGGAATTCCGTTGTGAGCGCGATCGCACCCGGCAACCGGGGCGACGGGCGGCGGGTCTTTGTCGCCGCGATCTTGCTGGTTCTCCTGCTCGTACCCACACCGATGCTGCGCGCAGCACCTCTGGTGGCCGATCTCTCGAATCATCTGATTGCGATCACCACGGATTTTACCGGCACCGACGTGCTGCTGTTCGGTGCCGTGGACGGCCCGGGCGACGTGGTCGTCGTGGTGCGCGGGCCGGTCACCGACGTCGCGGTCAGGCGCAAGGGACGCATTGCCGGCGTCTGGGTCAATCGCGACAGCGTCGAGTTCGTCTCGGTGCCGAGCTTCTATGCGGTCGCCAGTACGCGCCCGCTCGACGAAGTAATGGACGAGGCGACAAGGCGACGCCATACGATCGGTCTCGACACGCTGCAATTCGCGCTCATGCCGGGTAGCGACGTCGACGAAACCGACGAATTTCGCGCGGCGCTCGAACGCATAAAAATGCGGCAACTGCTCTATTGGCCGAATCCGATCGAGGTTAACTTCCTCGGCGATACGCTGTTCCGCACCGATATCTGGTTTCCCTCGAACGTGCCGATCGGATCCTACGTGATCGAGGTGCTGCTGGTTCGCGACGGCGCGGTCGTCAGCGCGCAGACAACGCCGCTGGTCATTTCGAAAATCGGCATCGGCGCCGATGTTTTCGAATGGGCGCACCGGCAGTCGCTTCTGTACGGTCTCGCAACCGTGGCTATGGCGCTGCTCGCCGGCTGGATTGCGCATCTGGTGTTCCGCCGCATCTAAAACCACCCGCTGCAACGGAGAACGAACAGTCATGGCCGAAGACAGCATCGCTGCGGCAACGGAACAGCCACCGCCCAAGGCGCCCGATCGCGTCTTTCTCGTGGTCATCGACGACACGCTCGAGCTGAACGTGGCGCTGCGCTATGCCTGTCGGCGTGCCTGGAACACCGGGGGCCGCGTCGCCTTGCTGCATGTCGTCGAAGAGAATGAGGTGAGCCCGTTTGCCGGCGTCGAGCGGCTGATGGAAGAAGAAAGCCGTCAGGCGGCGGAACAGCTCATGCAGAAGATGGCGACGCAAGTGCAGAAATGGTCGGGTGCGATGCCGGTTCTGTATTTCCGGCAGGGCAACCGTCGCGATGAAGTGCTGAAGCTGATGCACGAGGAGCCGTCGATCTCGATTCTCGTGCTGGGTGCTGCGACCAGCGTCAAGGGGCCGGGGCCGCTGGTGCAGGCGTTGACCGGCAAGTTCGTTGGCAAGCTGCGCATTCCGATCACGATCGTGCCGGGCAATCTCACCGAAGCGGATATCGAAAAGATCGCGTGAGGCGCGGCCGCTAGTCCGGCAGCCCATAAACCTGCTGCTCGTCGGCAATGCCCTTGAAGCGATGGCGGCCGATCGGCGCCAGTTCGGAATGGCAGGCCGAGGCGAAGCGACGGCTTGCAAGAATGCGCCGCTGTAGAGGTTCGCAGAGCGTTTGCATGCGGCTCACCAGATTGACCGCGGGGCCGATCACGGTGAAATCGAGCCGGTCGGCGGTGCCGATATTGCCGTACGAGACCGAACCTGAATGCAGCGTGATTCCGATTTCGAGCGGCGGCTGATTTTCTTTCGCGCGTTCGACATTGAGTGCATCGAGCGCCCTGCTCCCGTCCTTCGCTGCTTGCAAAGCCGAACGGCAGGCGCGATCGCGGTCGAGATCGTCGCGCATCGGAAAGATCGTCAACATCCCGTCGCCAACGAATTTCAGGATCTCGCCGCCTTGTTCCCGCACGGCCGGCGCCAGCGCATCGAAATAGCCGTTAAGCAGGTCGAGAACCTGTTCGCGCGACAGCGTTTCACTCATCGCCGTGAAGCCGCGGAGATCGGTGTACATGAGGGCGGCGGCGATGGTTACGCCATCGCCCCGCCGGACCAGCCCGTCGAGCACGCGCCGGCCGGCGTCGGGCCCCAGATAAGTGCTGAGCAAGGCGCGCGCGATACGGCGTGTCTCGAGCGGATCGAGCACCAGGGCCAGAACGCGCGCGAGCGCGACGATAGCCGCGACATCCTCGTCCGTGAATCCGTTCGGCAGTTTCGTCGTGAAGCTCACGACATTGACGCGGTTCCCGCTGAACTTGAGCGGCAGCACGATGTAGTCGGTGGCCCCGTCGGCGCGCAGATCCGCGAGGATCGGAAAATCGTCCGCCGCGGGCGGATCGACGAGACGTCGGCGGATCATCGACTGGCCGGCATGGATTTGCCGGATCGGGCTCGCGAGATACATGTCGTTGTCGAGCACGTTGTAGCCGCGCGGTGTCATCTCGACATCGTGGTCGCCCGCATTCCACGCATAAGTGATCGCGGCCACCTGCGGATGGAGCGTGCGGATCGACACCATAACGCGGGAGAGCGTGCAGCCGCCTTCGCAGACCCGCTCGATTGTCTCGCGCAGCACGTCGCTGGCTGTCGCCAGGTCGACGCCATGCTCGAGCAGCCAGTCGCGCGCGGCGACAATGCCGGCTGTCGGTGCGCGCATCGCCGCCGTGGATTTGTGGTCTTGCCCGTTTGTAGGTGGCCTTGCGCCCGGCGCCGGGGGTGCAGTCTCGGCTGTCTCTGTCTTGATGTTGGCCATGCGCGCATTAAGTGGCTCCAAGGGTTCACGGATCAAGCCTTCCACCTTTGGTTCCGCGTCCGGCGAGGAGAGCGTGTTCGGCGCCATTGAAAGTAATATATTTTGTAATTATTCTAATTCCAATAAAGAGGCAAGCCTCTTCCAACAAGGAGATCCTGGGATCATGGACAAGTCTAAGAAGGGCCCGACCTTGACCACCACGGCGGGCATTCCCGTCGGCGACAACCAGAATTCATTGACCGCCGGCCCGCGCGGTCCGCTCCTGGTGCAGGACTGGCAGCTCTTCGAGAAGCACGCGCATTTCAACCGGGAGCGGATTCCCGAGCGCGTCGTTCATGCCAAGGGTTCAGCCGCCTATGGTTCGCTCACCGTTTCCGGCGACATTTCGAAATACACCAAGGCGAAGGCGCTGCAGAAGGGTGCCTCGAGCGAATGTTTTCTGCGCTTCTCGACCGTCGCCGGCGAACGCGGCGCCGCCGATGCCGAGCGCGACGTGCGCGGCTACGCGCTCAAGATCTATACCGAAGAGGGTAACTGGGATCTGGTCGGCAACAACACGCCGGTCTTCTTCGTGCGCGATCCTTTCAAGTTTCCCGATTTCATCCGTACGCAGAAGCGCGATCCGAAGAGCAACCTGCGCAACCCGACGGCGATGTGGGATTTCTGGTCGCTCTCACCGGAAAGCCTGCATCAGGTGACGATCCTGATGTCCGATCGTGGCCTGCCGAAATCGCTCCGGCACATGCACGGGTTCGGTTCGCACACCTACAGCTTCATCAACGCGAGCAACGAACGCTTCTGGGTCAAGTTCCATTTCAAGTCGATGCAGGGCATCGAAAATTTGACGGATGCGGAAGGTGCAGCCCTGGTCGGCGCCGACCGCGAGAGCCATCAGCGCGATCTCTTCCATGCGATCGAGAAAGGCGACTTCCCGAAATGGCGCTTCTGCGTCCAGATCATGCCGGAGGCCGATGCGGAGAAGACGCCGTATAACCCGTTCGACCTGACGAAGGTCTGGCCGCATGGCGACTATCCGCTGATCGATGTCGGCACGCTCGAGCTCAACCGCAATCCGGAAAATTACTTCGCGGAGGTCGAGCAATCGGGATTTTCGCCGGCCAATGTCGTGCCGGGTGTCAGTCATAGCCCGGACAAGATGCTGCAGTTCCGCATCTTCTCCTATGCCGATGCGCATCGCTACCGGCTCGGCGTGAACCATGACAGCCTCCCGGTCAACAAGCCGCGCTGCCCGGTACATTCGTACAATCGCGACGGCACAATGCGTTTCGACGGCAATGAGGGCGGTGCGGTCAATTACGAGCCGAACAGCTTCGGCGGACCCATCGAGGACCCGCGCTTCAAGGAGCCACCGCTGAAAATCTCGGGCGATGCCGACCGCTATAATCACCGCGAGGGCAACGACGATTACACGCAGCCCGGCAATCTGTTCCGCCTGATGAGCAAGGCACAGCAGGAGGTGCTGATGGACAATATCGCGCGAACCATGCAGGGCGTGCCCGAAGAAATCGTGCTGCGCCAGGTTGTGCACTTCACCAAGGCCGATCCGGCCTATGGCGCGGGCGTCGCCATGCGCATGGGCGTTGCGGACAAGGTGCGGACGGCGGCCGAGTAACGCTTCCCTTTCGTCGTCAAAGAACGGGCCGCTGAGAAAATTTTCTGCGGCCCGTTTTCTTTGCCCGGCAGGAGGCCGCGCGCTTACCCGCCGAGGCCCATGCCGTTGATGCGTTCGACCGCGAAGTCATAACCGTTCTTGGTGTGCATGCCTTCGGCGGAGTATTTGCCGGTCTCGGAGACCGCGGCGCCGAGGACGATGGTTTCCTGGGCCAAGGCCGGCACCGCAATTCCGGCCGTCAGAAAGGCTGCGAGCGCAAAGCCGCGTGCAAGATGTCTGGTCATTTTCGTTCTCCCGATCGTGGCTGCGGATGCTGCCGCTGGTCAGGCAGCGCCTTCGCCCTTTTGCCCCCGCCCTCTTGTTGGCAACGATTAGTCCCGTGCCGCCGAGGGTTACCGGCGCAGTATAGGTAGCGCTGGCGCCAGGGGACAGTTTTTCGGCCGGATCCTGCGGGCACGCGCAATGCCCGCGATCAGTTTATGGTTGAAGCGAAACGCGCGACGCCCCATCTTGCGGTCAAAGACCCACTTGGTGGCTCGGTTTTTGCCATCAGTCTCAGCCGAGGAGCCCGATTTCATGTTTATCCAGACCGAATCGACGCCGAATCCGGCGACCCTGAAGTTCCTGCCCGGCCGCGAAGTGCTCGGCGACGGCAATGCGAATTTCACCGATGTAACGGCGGCGGAACGCTCGCCTCTGGCCGAGCGTCTGTTCCGTGTCGAGGGCGTGAGCGGCGTATTTCTCGGCGGCGATTTCATCACCGTCACCAAGGGCGAAGACAATGACTGGGCGGTGATGAAGCCGGCCATTCTCGGCATCATCATGGAGCATTTCACGGCCGGTCGTCCCATCGTGCTCGCCGAGGCGACCAAGGTCGCGCATAAGGAAGGCAATGCCGAGGACGAGGAGATCGTCGTCCAGATCAAGGAATTGCTCGATACGCGCGTGCGCCCGGCCGTCGCGCAGGATGGCGGCGACATCACCTTCGAACGGTTCGAGGACGGTGTCGTGTTCCTGCATATGCAGGGTTCCTGCTCGGGCTGCCCGAGCTCGACCGCGACGCTCAAGATGGGCATCGAAAATCTGCTGAAGCATTACGTGCCCGAAGTCGTCGAGGTGCGCGCGGTTTGATCCGGGTGATCCGGACCCGATCCGCGACCGCGCCGATGGCGGCTCATCGCATCGAGGAAGGCGCGCTCGCGCAAATTTTTCTAGAAGCCCGTACCTACGATTCGTTCCGCGATGAGCCGGTGCCGGACGAATTGCTGCGCGAGGCGTGGAACCTCGCGCGCCTCGGCCCGACCAGCGCCAACGGCATGCCGGCGCGGATCCTGTTCGTCAAATCGCCGGCTGGGAAAAAACGGCTCGAGCCGACGCTCAGCGACGGCAATCGCGCGAAGACCATGAAAGCGCCGGTCACCGCGATCGTCGCCTACGATCTGGAGTTCTACGAACATCTGCCGAAGCTTTTCGCGCATACCGACGCGCGCAGCTGGTTCGTCGGCAAGCAGCAGGCGATCCAGACGACGGCCTTCCGCAACGGCACCCTGCTCGCTGCTTACTTCATCGTCGCCGCGCGTGCGGTCGGCCTCGATTGCGGGCCGATGTCGGGTTTCGACAATGCGAAGGTCGACGAGGAATTCTTCAGCGGCATGTCCTGGCGCTCGAATTTCCTCTGCAATCTAGGATTCGGCGACCCGCACGATCTGCATCCGCGCCATCCGCGCCTCGAATTCGACGAGGCCTGCAAGATCATCTAAAGAGCCGTCGCCGCCCGCGCTACATCAATCCGAGGCGCAGAGATTTATCGGAAATCAGCGGATAGAGCTTTCGCGCATCGAAGAGTTGATAGTGCCACCATTCGTTCCGGTAGAAATCCCAGCCGGCTGCCGTCATCAGGCCGAGCAGGATCGCGCGGTTCTTCTGCGCCTCGGCGGAAACGCCCATGCTCGCGTGATGCGCGATCGGGCGAAAATCGTCGAAGCCTGTTCCCATCTCGAGCGCGCGTCCCTTGCGGTCGAGTAAGGTGAGATCGACGGCGGCGCCGCGCGAATGCGGCGAGCCGCGCCGCGGGTCGGCGACGAACTCGGGATCGGGAAACTTGTTCCAGAGCACCCATTGCGCCTCGGTCGGGCGGAATGCATCGAAGATGCGGAAACGCAGATCGAGGGCGGCCGCCAGCGCAATCGCGCGGGCAAGCGCCGCGGCGGCATCGCGATGGAGATAACAGCGCGCGTGGCGATAGATCGGCTTGCCGGTTACATTGTCCGGCGTCGCATAGGCGAGCGCCAGATCGACGTCGAACGCGGGGGGCGCGATGGCGAGAAGGCCCAGCGCCGGCTCATGGGCGGGCTCGTGCGCCGGTTCTGGGGCCGGCATGGCAGTAGCGGACGGGGTTGCATCATGCGAATCGGGCAAGAACGACTCCATTCATTGCGCGCCGGTTATCGGCCAGTCCTATCGCGTCGCCGGCCGCTCGGCAACGCCCGGAAGCGCGCTGCGATGCGTGGGGCCGGAGCGCCGGCGTGACCGCATCGACCGCCACGACGATTCTCGGCATCGATGCCAGCCGTGCCGCCTGCTCGGCCGCTGTCTTGCGTGAGGGACGTGTCCTTGCGTCGGATGGTCAAGCGATGGCGCGCGGCCAGGCGGAGGTTTTGCCGCCGATGATCGAACGGGTGCTGGCAACCGCCGGCATCGCGCATCGCGGCATCGGCGCGATTGCCGTGCCAGTCGGGCCGGGCAGTTTCACCGGCATTCGGATCGCACTCGCCGCCGCGCGCGGCCTCGCTTTGGTGACGCAGGCGCGGCTCATCGGCATCGACGGATTCGCGGCGGCTCTCGAAGTGGCAAAGGCGACGCGACCGGCTCTCGTTGCGATCGAAACTGGCCGCGGCAGTTATTTTGTCCGCCGCTTCGGCGCCGACCCGACCGACGATACGGCGGTTGCGATTCTCGAAGCGGCGGCGATTGCACCGCTTGCACCGCACGGCGCGTTTCATCTGGTGGCGCCGGCGGAACTCGAAGCGATCTTCGCCGATCGTGCCGACATGCTGCCGATGACTGCGAATGTCGCGGATCTCGCGCAAGCCGCCGCACGCATCGCATCGCGCATTCTTGCGAGCGACGGTCGCGGCAGCGACGGCGCGGCTTTGCCGGCGCGACCGCTCTATGTTGCACCGCCGACGGTTACGATGGCGGCGCAGGATCGCTGACGATGATTGCGCGCATCGCGATGGTGACGGTATCGCCGGCGCATGCACCGCTGCTCGCGGCCCTGCATGAAAGGACAATCTTGCCGGCATGGGATGCGCCGTCATTCGCGACTTTGCTGGCGCAGCCAGGTGTCATCGGCTGGATCGCGACAAGCGAGGGCGAACCGACCGGCTTTCTGCTCGCGCGCATGGCCGGCGGCGAGGCGGAAATCCTGACGCTCGCGGTCGTTGTCGAACACCGCCGGCAGGGCGTCGCACGCGCTTTGCTCGCCAAATTGTTCGATGCGATCGCGGCACAGAATGTCGCGCGCGTCTTTCTCGAAGTGGCCGAATCGAACGACGTGGCACGCGCGCTCTACGCGGCGCACGGGTTCGTGCCGGTTGGACGGCGCACCGCCTATTACGGTGCGACCGCCGGGGCCGATGCGCTGGTCCTCGCCTGCGAGCGGGCCATACCGCCCGCGTGATTGTTCGGTTACGAGCCCTTGTGTTGACGGCGCGGTGCGGCACGCTAGATTGCCGCCCTCGTCGATCCAATTCCCCGGAATATCGAGGATCCAGATGCCCCCACAATCGAGTCCGGCGGATTTATTGCCGCTGGTGTCGGAAATCGTCGCCGCTCACCTCTCGAACAATCAGGTGCCGCAGGCCGATTTGCCGGCGCTGATCCGCGAGGTCTATCAGGCGCTGGCCTCGGTCGGTGGCGTGGCGCCGGCCGCCCCCGCGCGCGTGCGACCCGCGATCCCGGTCGCACGCTCGGTCGGCCAGAACGAGATCACCTGCCTCGCCTGCGGCGAGAAGATGAAGATGCTGAAGCGCCATGTGCGGACCGCGCATGGCATGACGCCGCGCCAGTACCGCGATTCCTTCGACCTCGATGCCGATTATCCGCTGGTCGCACCGGCCTATGCGAAGAAGCGCAGCAAGCTTGCGAAATCGATCGGGCTCGGTCGCCAGCCCAAGACGCGCGGGGGCCGCCGCTGAGTAGCCGCGAGCGGCTGGCGATGCCCCGCCTGGTTCGAGGGGTGCCGGTGAAATCCGCCCGGATCGGCGGTCCGCGGCCTTGTGCCGGCGTGCCGGGTAGGCGCTCGCCGGCCACTCGTCTATACTCGGTCCCGTGATGACAAACGGAGAGGGCGATAGCCCGATACCGTCGCGGATCGAACAGCTCTGCGCCGAGAAGGGGCTGAAAATGACCGAGCAGCGCCGCGTAATTGCGCGTGTGCTGTCGGATTCAGCCGATCATCCCGACGTCGAACTGGTCTATCGTCGGGCAACCGAGATCGACCCCCGGATTTCGATCGCCACCGTCTATCGGACGGTCCGGCTGTTCGAGGAGGCGAGCATCCTTGCCCGGCACGATTTCGGTGACGGACGCGCACGTTACGAAGAGGCGCCGGAGACCCACCACGACCACCTGATCGACGTCCAATCCGGCCGCGTCATCGAATTCACCAACGAGGAGATCGAAAAGCTGCAGCGGCGGATCGCCGAGCAGCTCGGTTTTAGGCTGATCGATCATCGCCTCGAATTATTCGCCGTGCCTTTGAACAGGAAGTCGCCCAACGACGGCGAGGCGGAATGAACGTCGCGCGGCAGATCCGATCCGCCGCCGCCCACGACAATGACACCGAAACACGATAGCGAGCGAGAGGCGTCATCCATGGCTGTGCAGATGGCCGAAAGCGACAAACCGGTCCAGATCCATGCCGGTGAGTTCGAGCTGCGCTTGGCCGAGACGCGCGAAGAAATGCTCGCCGCCCAGCGTGTGCGGTACCAGGTTTTTTACGACGAGATGAAGGCGAAGCCGACGCCGGAAATGGCGGCGGCGCAGCGCGATTTCGATGCCTACGACGAGGAATGCGACCATCTTCTGGTGATCGACCGGCGCATCGGGACCGGTTCCGCAGCCGTCGTCGGCACCTACCGGCTGATTCGCCGCCCGGCTGCGGAGAAGGTCGGGCATTTCTATTCGGTCGACGAGTACGACATTTCGAATGTCGAAGCGTTTCAGGGCGAAATCCTCGAACTCGGCCGCTCCTGTCTCCTTGCCGATTATCGCGCCCGCGCGGCGATGCAGCTTCTGTGGCGCGGCATCACCGACTACGTGCTCTATCACGATATCGGGCTGATGTTCGGCTGCGCGAGCCTGCCCGGCACCGATCCGCAGGCGCATGCGGTTGCGCTCTCCTATCTCAATCATTTCCATATGGCGCCCGCCGATCTGCGCGCACGCGCGTTGCCGAGCCGCTATGTCGACATGAATCTCATGAAGGCCGAAGACATCGACAAGCGGCGAGCCCTCAGCACGCTGCCGCCGCTGATCAAGGGTTATCTCCGGCTCGGCGGGTTTGTCGGTGACGGCGCCGTCATCGACCACCAGTTCAACACAACCGACGTTTTCATCACGGTGAAGACCGATCTGGTCACCGACAAATATTACAAACATTACACACGCGATGACGCAGGGCATCGTACCGGGGCTTAACGAACGGCGCCTGCTGCGCCGCGCCTTTGCGATCAAGCTCGATCTGGTCGCGCCGGAGCCGCTCGCCAATCGCGAGCTCGGTTCGCAGGTCCGCGCGGTGCTGCGGCTCACGCCGGCGGCACTGCTGGCTTCTCTGCTGATCCCCGTGCAGATGGCGGCGGTCGCGCTGCGTCTGCCGATCGCGGAACAAATTCCACGCTTGTTCCATCGCAACGTGTTGCGCCTGCTCGGCATCAAGATCCGGCGTCGCGGTCGCATGTCGCGACACAAGCCGACCTTGTTCGTGGCGAACCATTCCTCCTATCTCGACATCTCAGTCCTGGGCTCGCTCATTCGCGGCAGTTTCGTCGCCAAGTCCGAGATTGCCGACTGGCCCTTCTTCGGTCTCCTGGCGCGGCTGCAGCGCACCGTCTTCGTCGACCGGCAGCGCCGCAGTACGGCCGACCAGCGCGACCAGCTCAGCGGGCGCATCGCGCATGGCGACAGTCTCATCCTCTTTCCGGAAGGCACGTCGAGCGACGGCAACAGGATTCTGCCGTTCCGCAGTGCCCTGCTGGGCGCGGCCGAGCCGCCACGCGGCATGTCCGCCGAAGGAATGCCGGCGCTCGAAGTGCAGCCGGTCTCGGTCTCCTATACCAAGCTCGATGGCTGCCCGCTCGGCTATCACCTGCGGCCGCTGGTCGCCTGGTACGGCGACATGGAACTGGCCCAGCATCTGTTCACGTTGGCCGGGCTCGGCCGGATCGAGGTGGTGGTCGAGTTCCACCCGCCAACCACGCTGGCGGCGGTCGGAAACCGCAAGGCGCTTACCGAATATTGCTATCGCCATGTGGCAAACGGCCATTCGGCGGCGATCACCGGCCGGTCGCGGAGCCTGGCCGACCGCGATCGGCTCGCCGAACCGGCGACGGTCGCCGCCCTCTCGCCGCCGGAAGGGGCGAATTCCGTGGCACAGGCCGATTAGGCCGCCCGTCCCCTACCGAAACCGGCACCCCGATGCTATCTTCCGGCCGTGCCGTCGCGACCGGGGCCGAACGGGTCCCGGGTGACGCGGCAGGATGGCAATCAGAGCGAAGTTGACGACAAAACACGCGCGGATGACCGGAAAGGCCGGCTGCGACCCGACCTTGGCGAAACGGCTCTTCATCAAGACCTATGGTTGTCAGATGAATGTCTACGACTCCGCCCGCATGGCGGATGTCCTGGCACCGCTCGGCTATGCACCGACCGACGCGCCCGAGAGCGCCGACATGGTCGTGCTCAACACCTGCCATATCCGCGAGAAGGCATCTGAGAAAGTGTTCTCCGAACTCGGCCGCCTGAAAAATTTGCGGCGCGACCGCCGCGACGCGGGCGCCGACATGATCATCGCGGTCGCCGGTTGCGTCGCGCAGGCCGAGGGCGCGGAAATCCAGCGCCGTGCGCCGCATGTCGACATCGTCGTCGGGCCGCAGGCCTATCATCGCCTGCCCGAACTGGTCGCGCGCGCCGAACGCGCCGCCGATCCGGACCGGCGCGGCGTGATGAATACCGACTTCCCGGTCGAATCGAAATTCGATTTCCTGCCCGAGAGCGTCACGCCGCCGGGCGTCAGCGCATTCCTGTCGGTGCAGGAAGGTTGCGACAAGTTCTGCACGTTCTGCGTTGTTCCCTATACGCGCGGCGCCGAGTTCTCGCGCCCCTTCGCGGCGATCGAGGCCGAGGCGCGCCGTCTGGTCGAACGCGGCACGCGCGAGATTACGCTGCTCGGACAGAATGTGAATGCCTGGCATGGCGTGACCCCGAATGACGAGAATTCGGGCGAAGAACCTTGGGGGCTCGGCCGGCTGATCCGGCATCTCGCGCGCATCGATGGGCTCGAGCGCATCCGCTACACGACATCGCATCCGCGCGACATGGACGATGCGCTGATCGAGGCGCACGGCGCCGAACCGAAGCTGATGCCCTTTCTGCATCTGCCGGTGCAATCGGGTTCCGATCGTGTGCTGGCGGCAATGAACCGTCAGCATACCGCCGCCGATTATCGGGCCATTATCGCGAAGCTGCGCAACGCGCGGCCGGATCTTGCGCTCTCGTCCGATTTCATCGTCGGCTTCCCCGGCGAGAGCGAAACGGATTTCCAGGCGACGCTCGATCTGATCGAGCAGGTCGTCTTCGCGCAGGCTTACTCTTTCAAATACAGTGCGCGGCCCGGAACGCCGGCGGCCGCGATGCCCGACCAGGTGCCGGAACCCGTGAAGGCCGAGCGGCTCGCGCGAGTGCAGGCGCTGATCGCGCGCCAGCAGGTGGCATTCAACAATGCGATGCGCGGTCGCGAAGTCGACGTGTTGGTCGATCGGCGCGGCCGCTATCCCGGCCAGTTCGGCGGCCGCAGCCCGTGGCTGCAGGCGGTCCATCTTGCCGCCGATTTCGACCCGACCAATTCGATCCTGCGCGTCGAGATCGTCGACGTGCATCCGAATTCGCTGGCCGGGCGCATCGTCGACAGCCCGCGCGGTCGCAGCGGCGTGCGCGCGGCGGAGCGATTGAGCGCGTGAGCCCGACCCCCGCCGCCACCGTCGGACCGCCGGTCCAGATGGAATTCGACGACAACCGGCTGTTGCCGATGCTGTTCGGCGAACATGACCGGAATCTCGCGGCTGTCGAACAGGCGCTCGGCGTGCAGCTCGTGACGCGCGGCAACCGGCTTGCGATCAACGGTCCCGATCACGCGGTCCAGATCGCCCAGCGCGCGTTGACCGCGCTCTATCAGAGCCTGAAGCGCGGCCACCAGATCGATCGCCAGGAAGTCGATGCGGCGATCCGTCTCGCGCGCGCCGAGAAGGAAGGCGAACCCAACCTGTTCGGCCAGCTTTCCGGCGACGGCACGGCGGTCAAGACGCAGCGCCGGCAGATCCGGCCGCGCTCGGCCGGCCAGGCGCGCTATGTCGAAGCGTTGCGCGAGGCCGATCTCGTGCTGGCGGTCGGTCCGGCCGGCACCGGCAAGACTTACCTGGCGGTTGCGATCGCGGTTGCGATGCTGAGCGCGGGCAATGTCGATCGCATCGTGTTGTCGAGGCCCGCGGTCGAGGCCGGCGAACGGCTCGGCTTCCTGCCCGGCGATCTGCGCGAAAAGATCGATCCTTATCTGCGGCCGCTATACGACGCGCTCTACGACATGATGCCGGCCGAACAGGTGATCAAACGAATCTCGTCCGGCGAAATCGAGATCGCGCCGCTCGCCTTCATGCGTGGGCGCACGCTGTCGAACAGCTTCGTCATTCTCGACGAGGCGCAGAACACGACGCCGGTCCAGATGAAGATGTTTCTCACGCGTCTTGGCGAAGGTTCGCGCATGGCGGTGACCGGCGATCTTTCGCAGGTCGATTTGCCGACCGGTGCCCGCTCGGGGCTTGCCGAGGCACTCACTGTGCTCGAAGGCGTCGAGGGCGTCGGAATCCTGCGCTTCACCGATGCCGACGTCGTGCGCCATCCGCTGGTGACGCGGATCGTGCGCGCCTATGACCGCCATACCGGCGACCGCTCGAACGCCAGCCCGAATGAGGGTTCGAATGCAGATCCCGCCGGTCGCGGC
>JAWXBK010000006.1:0-6946 GCA_034439975.1 Rhodospirillaceae bacterium
GAAGCGCCGGCGGGTTTACGATTGGGAACTCGGCGTCCGACGATATCCAGGTCGGCACGCTCTAAAGGATGGGATCCGGGCGCCCCGCGGGGCGCCCGGCGCCACCCGGATTTGCGCCGGATCAAACCTGATCGAGGCCGCGCACGCCGCTATCGCGGAGCTTCTGTTTCGGGCTATAAGTCACCTGCACTGGCTTGATTTTCAGGGGTAGCCGCCGGCTTTCGGGCAGGCTCCCGGACCCGGCAACGGAACAATTCATGGATTCCGCTCTTCAGAAAACGACTCCGCCCGAGGCGCAGGTCCCGGTCGAGTATTCCGGCCCACAGGAGCGGCAAGACCCGCTTCTGATGAGCTTGGTCATCCTGTCGCGCCTGTTCGGCAATCCCCGGTCGCCGGCGGCGTTGGCGGCGGGGCTTCCGGTCAAGGACTCCGGCATCACGCCCGAGCTGTTCGAGCGTGCGGCAGAGCGGATCGGTTTGTCCGCCTCGACCGTCAAGAAGCCGCTCAAGACGATGGACGGAATCGACCTGCCGTGCGTTCTGCTGCTCAAGAACCGGCAGGCCTGCGTTCTATTGCGCAAGGAAGGCGATCTGGCCGAAATCGCCACGCCGGACAATCTCGACGGCAGCCAGCGGATCGGGCTCGACGTACTCGCAGAGCGCTACACGGGCCTTGCCATCCTCGCGCGCCCGAAGATTCGTCTCGATGCACGATCCGGCGAATTTTCGGTATCGGAACCGCAATCCTGGTTCTGGGGCACCGTGCGCCAGTTCTCGCCGATCTATCTCGAGGTCGTCGTTGCCTCGCTGCTGCTGAACATCTTTGCTGTCGTGACGCCGGTCTTCGTCATGTCGGTCTACAATCGCGTGGTGCCGAACCGCGCGTTCGATACGCTCTGGATTCTGGCGATCGGCGTTACGGTTGCCTACGGCTTCGATTTCATCATGCGAATGCTTCGAAGCTATTTCCTGGATCGCACGGGCAAGCAACTCGATCGCAAGATATCGGCACGAATCTTTCAGCATGTGATGGGCATCCGCATGGATGCCGCGCCGCAATCGTCCGGTGCCTTCGCCAATAGCGTTCAGCAATTCGAACCGTTGCGGGATTTCTTCACGGCCGCATCGCTGGCGGCGATCGTCGACCTGCCGTTTTTGTTCCTATTCATCTTCGTGATCTCACTGATCGCCGGACCGATCGCGATCGTGCCGCTGGTCATGATTCCGATCGTGATCGGCGTCAGCCTGCTGGTGCAGATTCCCATGCGTCGCGCCTCGGAGAAGTCGTATCGGCAGGCGTCGCAGAAACATGCGGCGCTCGTCGAATCCATTACCGGTCTCGACACGATCAAGGTGTCGTCGGCCGAAGGCCAGCGGCAGCGGGAGTGGGACGGCTATGTCGATGCGCTTGCGTCGTCGAGCACCGATGCGCGCTTCTGGGCACAGTTTTCGGTCACCTTCGTCAACCTCGCGATGCAGTTTACGACTTTGTTGTGCCTGATCTGGGGCGTCTACCGCACGGCCGAAGGGCTCATGACGATGGGCGCCATGGTGGCAACGACGATGCTGACCGGCCGCGCGATGGCGCCCCTGGCGCAGATCGCCGGCATGATGGTGCGGTTCAACCAGTCCTGGATGTCGCTGAAGGGACTGAACAAACTGATGGCGCTGCCGGTCGAGCGGCCGCTCGGCAAAGACTTCCTGCGACGCCCTCATATGGATGGCGCGATCGAGTTTCGCGACGTCGTGTTCCGCTATCCTGGCCAGGAAGGCGAGGCGCTCAAGAGCGTCTCGTTCCATATCGCACCGGGAGAGCGCGTCGCGATCGTGGGCAGGATCGGTTCGGGAAAGACCACGCTCGCGCGCCTGATCGTCGGGCTGTTCGAACCGGAGCAGGGTGCCGTTCTGATCGACGGTACCGATATCAGGCAGCTCGATCCCGCGGACCTGCGACGCAATGTCGGCTGCGTATTGCAGGACACGCAGCTCTTCTTCGGCAGCGTGAAAGAGAACATCTCGCTGGGCGCACCCTATGTGGACGAGCAGTCGGTCTTGCGGGCTTCCACCATTGCGGGTGTCGACGCCTTCGTTCGCGGCCATCCGCATGGCTACGACCTTCAGGTGGGAGAATTCGGCCGCCACCTCTCCGGCGGTCAACGCCAGTCGGTCGCTATTGCGCGCTCCCTGTTGATCAATCCGCCGGTTCTGGTGTTCGATGAACCCACCAGTTCGATGGACAACAGCACCGAAAATGCCTTCAAGGCGCGGCTGGCGCAGGCGCTGCCGGGCAAGACTTTCGTTCTGGTCACGCACCGAAACTCGATGCTCTCTCTGGTTGACCGACTGATCGTACTCGATGGCGGAAAGGTCGTCGCAGACGGACCGAAAGCCGGTGTTCTCGACGCCCTGATGAAGGGCCGCGTTCGTTCCGCTGAAGGCTGACGGGAGAAGAACAGCGATGTCTTTCGCCGAAGGAAAAGCCGATCACTGGATCGACCCGTCCGACCTCGATAACAAGGGTACGCGCCTCCTTGCGCATATCTTGCTTGGCTTCATCTTCATGATCGCGTTCGTCTTTGTAATCTGGGCGAACAACGCGGTGCTCGACGAGGTCACGCTCGGCGAAGGTCGGGTCATTCCCTCAAGCACTGTCCAGATCATCCAGAATCTCGAAGGCGGTATCGTTGCCGAGATCCTTGTCCATGAGGGCCAGATCGTGGAGAAGGGCGAGGTGATGATGCGTATCGAGAACACGCTCGCCGAATCCAATTTTCGTGACCTCCGGCAGCGTTACTTGAGCGGCCTGGCTACCGTTGCGCGCCTCGAGGCGGAACTGGCCGGCATCAGCGACGCAGAGAGCATCAAGTTTCCCGAAGAGCTGCTTCTTTCCGCGCCGCAGGTTGCGCAGGCAGAGATCGATCTTTTCAGGGTGCGCCAACAGCAATTGCAGACCCAGCTTAACATCCTTGAAGACCAAATTCGGCAGCGCGAGCAGGAACTGAACGAGCTGAATGGACGCGAGCGCGCGATCGGAAGTTCGATGTCACTGGCAATGCAGGAACTGGACATTACCAAGCCTCTTGCTGCACAGGGTGTCGTGTCTCAGGTCGAGCTTTTGCGTCTTGAGCGCGAGGTTGCCGAGCTTCAATCCGAGATCGATGCCGTCAGATTGTCGCGCCCGCGCGTGCAGTCGGGTTTGGAAGAGGCGCAGTCCCGACGCGAAGAGCGGATGCTCACATTCCAGACGGAGGCCTCGCAGTTACTTGGCGAGAAGCGCGTTGAACTCGCGGCGATTACAGAGTCACTGACTGCAAACGAGGACCGTGTTACGCGCACCGAAGTTCGATCGTCGGTTCGCGGCACGATCAAGACGATCTTCATTCGGACGATCGGCGGCGTCATTCAGCCGGGCGAGGATCTGGTGGAAGTGGTTCCGATCGAGGATACGCTGCTCGTCGAGGCCCAAATTCGTCCGTCGGACATCGCCTTCATCCGCCCGCAGCAACCGGCCGTGGTAAAAGTGACAGCATACGATTTTAGCACTTATGGCGGTCTCGACGCCGTGGTGGAAGAAATCAGTGCGGACACAATTCAGAACGAGCGCGGCGAGCATTTCTTCCGAATTCGCCTCCGGACCGACAAGAATTTCCTCGGCACCGAAGCAAACCCATTACCCATTATTCCCGGCATGACGGCCTCGGTTGATATTCTGACCGGTCACAAGACGGTGTTGGAATACCTCCTGCGTCCGATCTTGCGCGCCAAGGACACAGCGCTCCGGGAGCGGTAACTGTGGCGGGATTGCCACAGAAGGGTGTCCTTGCGGCGCTGCGGGCGGGCGAGACCGGGAAAATCATCGTGCAAATCTCGGGGGCTGGTGCTAGAAATTCTTATCGCCGACGCCACGGGGCGAGCCGCCGATTCGGCGCAATGCGCCAGGGGTTGCAGTTGTTGTGGCGTTTTTCGCAGCGGTGACAGATGTTCCGTTGCGTTTGGCACGGTGCTGAACGACCAACCGGTTCTGATCAAAGGTTTTGGGGGCCTGAGATGACAAGCAAAAATATCATGGTTTTGGCTGCCTTCGCGGCAGGCACGTTCCTCGCCTCGGGTGCATTCTCGAGTGCGAGCGCTGGTACGCTCGAAGAGGCCGTCGGCCTCGCGATCGCGACCAACCCGCGCGTCGGCGTAGTGTCCAACGATCGCAAAGCGGTCGAAGAGGAACTCCGCCAGGGTGTGGCGCTCTACTATCCCTCGGTCGACCTTCAGGCTTCGTCGGGTGCCGATTGGAACAACAACGGGACAACTTCCGGTTGTTGCGACAATTCACGGACACTCTGGCGTAACCAGGCGACCCTGACGATCAGCCAGCTGCTGTTCGACGGTCACTTCACCGACAACGAAGTCGCGCGTCAGGAAGCGCGGGTGAAGTCGGCGGCGTACCGGGTGAGCGAAGCCGCCGAATTCGTCGGTCTGGATGCTGTCGAAGCGTATCTCGAAGTGCTTCGTCATCGTGATCGGCTCGTCAATGCCGAGCAGAACGTGATCGTCCACCAGGGAACTCTCGGTGACGTCAACCTCCGTTCGCAGGCTGGTGGCGGCAATATCGCCGACGTCCGTCAGGCCGAAGCACGCCTTGCTTCGTCGGAGTCGGCGATGACCCAGATCCGCGGCGATCTCAACGACGCCGAGTATCGTTATCTCAACGTTGTCGGCGTCGCGCCGGACAGCCTCTCGGCTCCGGTCGTTCCGTACGACATGCTGCCGGCAAGCCTCGAGGACGCGGTCGCGGCCTCGCTGGCGAACAGCCCGACCATCGCGTTCTCGCGCGCTGACGTCGAAACGGCGGCGGCCGAAGCAGCCCAGCAGACCGCGGCCTACTGGCCGGATCTGCGGCTCGAACTGACCGGCGACGTGACCGACAATGACGGCGGCTCGACGCGCACGAACTACAACGCGTCGGCTCTGGTCGTCATGCGCTGGAACCTCTATCGCGGCGGTGCGGACTCGGCTCGGGTGCGCGAGTTCAAGCATCGTCTTGCCGAAGCGACCGACCAGCTCCTGATCAACGAGCGTCAGGTTGCCGAGGATGCACGGGTGTCATGGAATGCGATCCAGACGGCCCGTCAGAGCGTCGAGATCCTCAAGCGTGAGGTCGATGCGAACCTGAGCACGCGCGATGTCTACAATCAGCAGTTCGATATCGGCCAGCGCGGCCTGCTCGACCTGCTCGACTCGGAAAACGAGCTGTTCCTGTCGCGCGACAGCCTGATCACGGCAACCTACGCGGAAATGTTTGCGGCCTACCGTCTCCTCGCGACGAGCGGCAGTCTGGTTGAAGCGCTCGGTCTCCAGGAGCCCGAGACGGCGATGCAGGCATCGATGGAGTAGTTTTAAAAGCCTGGGAGTAAGGCCTCCCCCAAGGGTCCAAACTTCCGACTTCTATTGACCCCCGGATCGCAGGATCCGGGGGTCATTCGTTTCTGGATTCGCTTCAGGAACAAGATGCGCGTCCGCGGATTCCATGCGTGCGACAAGCCGGCCTTAAAGGACGCCAGCGACGAAACCGGATCGTGAAGGGCGGGATTACGCGGTGGAGGCCCGGGCCGGAATCGAACCGACGTACGGGGATTTGCAGTCCCCTGCATGGCCACTCTGCCACCGGGCCGGGGGCGTGGCGCGGAGATATACGGGGCCGGCCGGATCGGGTCAAGAAATCCGCGCGTTCGTCCGGGAATCCTCAGTCGAAATTAGGGGTCGCCATCGGCCGGGCAGATTTGTAAATAGGGTCCGCATCAGAAGGGAACCGTGATGATCGCCGAAACAGCCAGGCGCAACATGGTCGATTGCCAGCTTCGAACCAACCGCGTCACCGATGAAGCGGTGCTCGCGGCGTTCGAAAGCGTGCCGCGCGAACGCTTCGTTCCTGCCGGTCGTCGTGCGGTCGCCTATGTCGACGATGATATCGAGATCGCGCCCGGACGCTTTCTGATGGAGCCGATGGTGCTCGCGCGCCTGGTGCAGGAGGCGATGATCGGAACAAACGACGTGGCGATGGTGATCGGATGCAGTGTCGGATATTCGGCTGCCATCGTCTCGCGCGTCGCGGGTACGGTGGTCGCGATCGAGCAGGATCCCGATCTCGCGGCACGGGCCAATAACCTGCTGCGCGAATTCGGTGCCGACAATGTGGCGGTGTTTCAGGCGCTCCATGCCGAGGGCTATGCAGGCCAGGCCCCGTACGATGCAATATTGATCGATGGCGCGGTCGATCATGTTCCGGCGACGCTGTTCGACCAGTTGGGCGAGGGCGGGCGGCTGGTCGCGGTTCGTCGCGCCGGTCCGGTTGGCGAGGCGATCTTGTTTCTGAAGGTTGGCGGCGTCATATCGGAGCGCACGCTGTTTGATGCAGCGATACCGGTCCTGCCGGGTTTTGAGCGGCGACCGGAATTCGCGTTCTGACGCACAAGCGTCACGGAAATTGTGAGCGAGTGACCGCCGTCACTCTCCGAATCGAGGAAATCGGGTCATGCGTGAAGCGATCGCAGCGTTGAAGGAATCGAGCCGCCAGGGCTTGTCAGCCCGGTACGCGGTTCGGGCGGCACTGTTTGCCGCGGCGACGCTGTGTGCGGCCATGCCGGCGGCGCAGGCGACCACGCTCGAAGAGGCGCTGGCGGCGGCCTATTCGAGCAATCCGCGCCTGCTGGCGGCGCGTGCGGAATTGCGCAGCATCGATGAGGGCGTCGCCCAGGCGCGCGGCGAACGCCGCCCGACCGCCTTTCTTGTCGGCGAAGTCGGCGAGCAGTGGAGCGATTCGAACACCGGTCCATCGGGCTGGCAGACGCCGCGTGGTGTCGCCATCGAGCTGGAACAGCCGATCTATCGTGGCGGAAGCATCGAGGCCGGCACGGAGCGAGCGGAAAACGACGTGCAGGCGGCGCGCGCGCGCC
>JAWXBK010000007.1:0-59689 GCA_034439975.1 Rhodospirillaceae bacterium
CCGGATCGATGTCATAGCCGGAAAAAAACTCCTCGTAGGCACGCGCGACTCGGGCCGGCGTTCCGGCGAGACCCTCGCGATCAGGATCGTCGCCGGCCCAGCGGATCAGCGTGCGGACCGCCGCTTCGGCCTCGGCACGATCGGGTCGCTCAATCGATGAGCGGCCGTCGGGCCGTGTCGTGTCGTTCATCGGTCGATGTCCTTTCTCCAGTCGCACAGGATCCGCGGGCATGCTCAGTTCAGATGCACCGGCTGATGCGGGCTGTCGAGAGAGAAGGCGGGCACCGCAACGTCGAATCGCTCGCCGCCATTTGTTTCCATCTGGTAGGTGCCGACCATGAAGCCCGACGGCGTCGGCAATGGCGTACCGCTGGTGTACTCGAAACTCTCACCGGGTTTCAGCACCGGCTGTTCGCCAACCACGCCGGCGCCGCGCACTTCCTGCACGCGACCGAGCGCATCGGTGATCCGCCAATAGCGGCTGCGCAACTGCACGATCTCGGCGCCCTTGTTTTCGATTCGTACGTGATATGCCCAGACAAAATGCGATTCGTCTGGCGACGACTGATCCTCGAGATAGATCGGCCGAACCGTAATTTCGATCGAACGGGTCGTTTCCGCGTACATGCGCTGTTCCTGAACTCTGCGTCGGCAAGGGTTGCGCCATTCTATAGCGCTATGCCGTGAGGCCAAGGGCGCAATGCCGGACCGCTGAAACCGTGCGATCGGTGCCCCAAAAGGAAACGGCGCCGGGGTTGCCCCCAGCGCCGTTCCGTCGCGGATCCCGGCAGGTATTACTGCTGGATGATGATTTCCGCGCGGCGGTTCGCCTGCTCACGGACGCCATCGGCGGTGGGTACCGCAGGCTCCGCTTCGCCACGACCGGCCGTCGTGATCTGCTCGGGCATTACCCCGCCAGCGATCAGCGCATCACGCACTGAGTCCGCCCGTCTCAGGGAAAGACCCATATTGTACTCCTCCGAACCCGAGAGGTCGGTGTGACCGACAACCGAGATCGGCGGGCTGCCAAGCGAACCGGCATCGCGGACCACATCAGCGATCACCGCTGCGCCGTCCGGACGAATGTCGGAACGATCCCAGTCGAAGTACACGATGTAGATATCCGGGATCGCTGCCATCGGCTCTTCCATCATCACGACGGGCGCCATGGCCGCTTCGAGTTCTTCCAGCGCTGCCCAGAAATCGTCGCGGCATGCGGCGATATGGTCGGCCTGGTGATTTTCTTCCTGCTGTTCGATCCAGCAATCGAACCGGCCCTGCGCGCGTGCAGCAAGTTCCGGATGCGAGTCGCGACCGCCGTTCTCGAGCGCAACCATCAGACGGTTGCGGCCTTCGGCGAGATCGCCCTGCCAGCCGCCGCAGCAATACGCGGCGGGGATCGCCCAATGAGCGAGCTGTTCCGGCAGCACAACTTCACCGGAAGCGGCCGCGAGGCCCTTCTCGGCAAAATGATCGGCATCCGGCCAGTCGTACATTTCGTCCGCCTCGAACGCGACGATGCTGCGGTATTCTTCCGTCAGCGCCTGGGTGAACAGCGAACCCGACGCCTGAACGTCCCGCATTTGCTCAATGTCTGTCGCGCAACCCGCGAGCAGACCGAGCGCCATGACGGCGCCCAAAACCTTAACTCTCAGCATCCTTGATACTCCCCACCTGCGGCGCCAAAACGCCGTCAATTTGGTACCCCGTTTGGCCCCTACTTGCCGAGGCGGATACTAGCACGGGGAAATGGGGTTCAAAAGGGCCGATCCGCGCCTTTTTCGGCCAGTGTGGCCGGCCGGCCGCGGTGGCCGGGTAATTCTGCCTCACTTGCGCCATGGGTTGTCGGGGGTGCCCAACCACCCCGGTGGGGAGCCCGGTGACGAGGGGAGTGCCCCTTGCGTGGGTAACCCCTCGGACGGGGCCCGTCCCGGCCCGGAGCCGCAGTCGAGGCCCACAAAAGGAAACGGCGCCGGGGTTGCCCCCGGCGCCGTTCCGTCGCGGTTTCCGGCAGGTGTTACTGCTGGATGATGATTTCCGCGCGGCGGTTCGCCTGCTCACGGACACCGTCGGCGGTGGGTACCGCCGGCTCCGCTTCGCCACGACCTGCCGTCGTGATCTGCTCGGGACTTACCCCGCCGGCGATCAGCGCATCGCGCACTGAGTCCGCCCGTCTCAGGGAGAGGCCCATATTGTACTCGTCCGAACCCGAGAGGTCGGTATGACCGACCACCGAAATCGGCGGGCTGCCAAGCGAACCTGCATCGCGAACAACGTCAGCAATCACTGCTGCGCCGTCCGGACGAATGTCGGAACGATCCCAGTCGAAGTACACAATGTAGATATCCGGCACCATTACCGCCGGCGGTTCCATCACTGCGACCGGCGCCATAGCCGCTTCGAGCTCTTCCAGAGCCGCCCAGAAATCGTCGCGGCATGCGGCGATATGGTCAGCCTGGTGGTTTTCTTCCTGCTGTTCGACCCAGCAGTCGAACCGACCCTGTGCCCGCGCCGCGAGCTCCGGATGCGATTCGCGACCGCCGCTGTCGAGGGCGATCATCAGACGATTACGACCCTCGGCCATCTCAGCGAGGCTGCCGCCGCCGACCCACTCGTCGGTCAACGTAAAGTCACGCCAGAACGACTCGTCGGGCGGCAACATCCAGTTCGACATCTCTTCCGGGAGCACGACTTCGCCCGAAGCTGCCCGCAGGCCCTTTTCGGCGAAGTAATCGGCATCCGGCCAGTCGTACATTTCATCCGCCTCGAAGGCGACGATGCTGCGATATTCTTCAGTCAAAGCCTGCGTGAACGGGGTACCCGAGGCCTGAACATCGCGCATTTGCTCGATATCAGTCGCGCAACCCGCCAGAAGGCCGAGCGCCATGACAGCGCCAATGAACTTCATCTTTAGCATTGTAGTTTCTCCCCACCATCGGCACCGGAGTGCCGCTCATTTTTGAGGTTTTCGGTCCTGTATGGCCGTCCCGGATGCTAACACGCATCAGAGGCAGCAGAAAGCGTAACCCTTGGATTTCCGTGGCGATCATAAAGAACCCGGCATTCCGCCTGTTAGGACATATGGGGATGATTCGGCCCGCTCTGTGGCTTTTCCAACAGCCTGTTGCATTATGGCCACAGGCCGGTGCGGGGCCGAAGGCAAGATCGGCGTGACGACCGGCGCGCCCGGGGCGGGCGTCATGGAACGAATATCGGGTCGTTTGCCTATGCAAAATCCGCATTTCGCAGGACTCGCGGCCGACCCCATCCTGCACCTGGCGCATCGGGTTCGAACTCAATCGAACGATTTTACAGCGCAACGCGGGAATGATCGCTGGCTGCCAATTGTGCGCGCGAGAGTCGCGAGACCCGCGGCGACGGGATCCGCGTTGTGTTGGAGATCGATGTCGTGGCGCGAGTCGCTCATACGGTAGCGGGGCTCACGCAGCAGCGGGCATCGGTGGCAACACTCAATGGAGCGAGTCGCCGACGAAGGGCGGCGATGCGTTCCACCCGGATGATGTTCCCCGGTCGAACTGAGTCGTTCGACACACTTTCGAAGATCTTCGAGAGTGCGATCGCGTGCCGGCAACGATGCCGCGCGGTTTTTCGTTGAATCGCCGAGGGCGAATCGCATAGGTTCCGCGCGTTCCCGGACCAGCGCCGCGACCCGCCCAGGCCGCTAAGCGGAACAACGCCCCCGGACCACTTTGCTGACCCAGCGCCCTCATCGCGATGCCACATCGGCATGCGACGGCGGCGCCGAGCCATGACGGAGCTGGCCATGCGGCTTTTCTTCTTCGGCAGCCTGATGGATTCGGATTTGCTGTCGGTCGTGCTCGACCGGCCGCTCGATGGCGTCGCGTCGCAGCCGGCGCGTTTGCTGGGCTTCGATCGCCGTCGCGCCAGGGGCGAGAGTTTCCCGGTGATCGTGCGGCAGCCGGGCGGCGCGGTCGACGGATCGCTGGTCGACGGGCTCGGCTGGGGCGATCTCGACCGCGTGCAATATTTTGAGGGCGAGGACTACCGGCTGCGTCCGTTCCCGGTCGCAGCCGACGATATGCGCATCGAGGCGCACATGTTCATTGCGACCGAGAAACTGCGACCCGACGATGCTTCGTGGGATTTCGAGCGCTGGCGTCTCGAGGAGAAGCCGTTTGCGCTCGCGGTCGCTGTCGAACTGATGGCGAGCTACGGCACGCTCAGCGCCGCCGAGATCGATCCGCATTGGCCGGCGATGGTCGAGCGCGCCTGGGCGCGGGTGCGCGATGCGCAGCCGCTGCTGCAACGACGGCGCATCCGTTCCTGAAGTGCGGTTCCGATGCGCTGTCTTGAAGGCCGCACAAAGCGGGGCTTATAAAGCTCATCCAGCCTGATCTGCCGGGGCATACCGGGGGCCGGGTGCGGGTATGATGTAATGGTAGCCTGTCAGCTTCCCAAGCTGAACGCGCGGGTCCGATTCCCGCTACCCGCTCCAGTTTTCGTCCGAACAAACGCGCCGTTTTCGCGCCTGCACGGTGTCGGAAAGCCGCGCCCAATCCATTCCTGATGCCTGTATCTCGCCACAATATCTCATTTAACACTGTATATCCGGGTTTATTGGGCGCTCGCATTGCGTCATCAATTCAATATTATCTTTGTTTCTAAGAAACTTATGCTTATTTAACCAATCTAATTAGTGAAATATCCCTAATTCAGCATTCCGTCACGTGGTTCATTGACAAACCCGGTCCTGAATGACGAAATTAACCTTGTAGCGGACGCTCTTCGGGCGACCGCACAGCCCATTCCATTCGGACGGCGAAGGAGCGGCAATGTCCGCCAGCAAATCGGAGCAGGAACGCATCGTTGCGCTCAGTCAGCGCCGGCAGCGGTCCGCTCGCATCGGGCGCGTCAGCATCGTCGGCGCCGGGCCGGGCGATCCCGAGTTGCTCACCGTGCGTGCGCTGCGCCGGCTCGAAAATGCCGATGTCCTGGTGCATGACCGGCTGGTCGATCCTGCAATCCTCGATCACGCGCGCGCCGACGCGCGCCGCATCTATGTCGGCAAAAGGCGCGGCTGCCATGCGATGGACCAAATTCAGATCAATGCGCTGCTGGTCGATCTCGCGCGCGAAGGCTTCGACGTGGTTCGCCTCAAGGGCGGCGATCCCTTCGTGTTCGGTCGCGGCGGCGAGGAGCTGCTGCATCTGCGCGCGCACGGCATCGATGCTGAGGTCGTTCCGGGCGTCACCGCGGCACTCGGCTGTGCCGCATCGGCCGGTGTCCCGGTCACACATCGCGATCTCGCACAGGCAGTCACCTTCGTCACCGGTCACGCCAAGGACGGCGCGGAACCGGATCTCGACTGGGCGTCACTCGCGCGCGTCAATCATACGCTGGTTGTCTACATGGGCGTTGCGACGGCCGGCCGGGTCGCGGCGCGGCTGATCGAGAACGGGCTCGACGGTGCGACGCCGATTGCGATCGTGGAAAACGGCACCCGCAAGAACGAACGCGTTCTGACCGGACATCTTGCCGGGCTCGGAGCACTGGTGGACGAAAGCGATATCACGGGACCGGCTGTCCTGGTGATCGGCCGCGTCGCGGCGTTCGCCGATCGCGACGATATCGCTTCATTGGCCGCTGCAGCCGGGAGCGCGGCATGACCGCCAAAATTTTCAACGCGAACGACATCCTCTCCGGCCGCGTGGTCTATCTGGGCGCGGACGGGAATTGGTCCGAGCGGATCGCCGATGCGGCAATCGTGCAGTCGGCAGAAGACGAAGCGCGGCTGCAGGCGATCGCGGACGAGGCCTTCTCGGCACGCCGCGTGGTCGATGTCTATGCGATCGACGTCGCGATCGAAGACGGACATACCCGCCCGGTGATTTATCGCGAGCGCATCCGCGCCGAGGGACCGAGCATCCGCCTCGATCTCGGCAAACAGTCGGCCAATAGCTGAGGCGCCCGGATGTACCGCTACGACGCCATCGACCAGCGCCTCGTCGACGAACGGGCCGCCCAATTCCGCGAGCAGGTACGCCGCCGCATGGCCGGCGAGCTCTCCGATCTCGAGTTCAAGCCGCTGCGCCTGATGAACGGGCTCTATCTGCAGCTTCATGCCTACATGCTGCGGATCGCGGTACCCTACGGCACGTTGTCGTCGAAGCAGTTGCGTGCGCTGGCCGCGATCGGCCGAAAATACGACAAGGACTACGGCCATTTCACGACGCGCCAGAATCTGCAGTTCAACTGGATCAAGCTCGAAGACGCGCCCGACATTCTCGACGATCTCGCGGCGGTCGAGATGCATGCGATCCAGACCAGCGGCAACTGCGTGCGCAACGTAACGGCGGATCAGTATGCCGGCGTTGCAGCCGGCGAGATCGAGGATCCGCGCATCTATGCCGAAATCATCCGGCAATGGTCGTCGCTGCACCCGGAATTTTCGTTCCTGCCGCGCAAGTTCAAGATCGCGATCACGGCCACGTCGCCCGATCGCGCGGCGGTCAAGACGCACGATATCGGCCTCTTCATGAAGCGTAACGACAAGGGCGAGATCGGTTTCCAGGTATTTGCCGGTGGCGGCCAGGGCCGCACGCCGATGATGGCGCAGCTCGTGCGCGATTTCGTGCCGAAGGCCGAGCTGCTCGCCTACATCGAAAGCGTGATCCGCGTCTACAATCTGATGGGCCGGCGCGACAACATCCACAAGGCGCGCATCAAGATACTGGTGCACGCGCTCGGCATCGACAAGTTCCGCGAATTGGTGGAGGCGGATTTCGCCGCCACGCGCGATTCCGGCTCGCCGATGCCTGCCGCGGAAATTGCGCGCGTCGCCGCCTATTTCATGCCGCCCGCCTATGAGCGGATCGAGACGCCGGTCCGTGCCTTCGAGGCGGCCCGTTTCGAGGATCGCGATTTCGCACGCTGGGTCACGCATAATGTCGTCGCACACAAGCAGCCCGGTTATGCGATTGCCGTCATCTCCTTGAAGCCGACCGGCGGCATTCCGGGCGATGCGACGTCCGACCAGATGGATCGCATTGCCGATTTCGCCGATCGCTACAGCATCGGCGAGCTCCGCGTGACACATGAGCAGAATCTCGTGCTGCCGAACGTGAAACAGGCCGACCTGCATGCGCTCTGGCGCGAGCTGGGCAAGGAAGGGCTGGCGACACCCAATCTCGGTCTCATCACCGACATCATCGCCTGTCCGGGCCTCGATTATTGCGCGCTCGCCAATGCGCGCTCGATCCCGATCGCGCAGCGCATCCAGGAGAAGTTTGCCGATCCCGATCGCCAGGCGATGATCGGCGAGCTGAAGATCAAGATCTCCGGCTGCATCAATGCCTGCGGTCATCACCATGTCGGCCATATCGGCATTCTGGGCGTCGACAAGCAGGGCGAGGAATTTTACCAGATCACGCTCGGCGGCAGCGCCGACGAGAACGCCACTGTCGGCAAGATTCTCGGCAAGGGTTTCCCCGCCGAGCAGGTGCCGGACGCGATCGAAAAACTGGTCGACACCTATCTGGGTTTGCGCGCCGACGGCGAACTGTTCCTCGACACCTATCGCCGCGTCGGCATCGAGCCGTTCAAGGAGAGAGTCTATGCCGCTGGTTAAGCACGGCACTTTTATCGAAAATGAATGGACCGCCATCGGCGACGAGGATGCGTTGCCGGGCGACGGTCCCATTACCGTGTCGCTGGTTCGCTGGCAGAAAGAGCGCGACGCGCTCGCCGGTCATAACGGTCGGCTCGGCTTGCGGCTGCCCGCCGATGCAGACCCGACATCGATCCGCGCCGATCTCGGTCGGTTCGAGCTGATCGTGCTCGATTTTCCCAAGTTCAATGACGGCCGTGCGCTCAGTCAGGCGCGCATGATCCGGCAGCGTTTCGGGTTCGCCGGCGAGATCCGCGCGACCGGCCATGTGATCCGCGATCTGTTGCTGTTCATGGCGCGCTGCGGCATCGATGCGTTCGAACTGGCGCCCGAGCGCACCATCGACGACTGGCGCGCGGCGATGCGCGAATTCTCGGTCTGGTATCAGCCGGCGGCTGATGCCCGCGTACCGGCGACCGAGCTGCGTCATCGTGCGATGGCGGCAGAATAGGCGCTGGAGCCAGGCAGCAAACGATGTTCGACGGTATCCACGATCCCGAAGCGGCCGGCCGGGCGAGGCTCGAAAGTCTCGCGCGTCGCTACGGCCATTTGGATGGTGGAGCCCTGTTGCGCCCGATGATCGAACATGAGTTCGCCGGCCGCATCGCAGTCGTCTCCTCCTTCGGCAGCGAAGCGGCGGTGATCCTCAGCCTCGTCGCCGAGATCGACACCGCAACGCCGATCATATTCCTCGATACCGGCAAGCATTTCCTCGAGACGCTCACCTACAGGGACATATTGGTGAACCGGTTCGGCTTTACCGACGTGCGCACGATCGAACCCGATCCGGTCGATCTTGCCACCGAAGACGCGGCCGGCGATCTGTGGTCATCGGATCCCAATCGCTGCTGCCATCTGCGCAAGGTGCGGCCGCTGGCGCGTGCGCTCGGCGGTTTCGATGCCTGGGTCACGGGTCGCAAGCGTTTTCATGGTGGGCAGCGTACGCGTCTGCCCGTGCTCGAAGCGGGTGACGGAAGGATCAAGGTCAATCCGATGGCGCATTGGCCGCGGCCCTGGGTCGAGGCGGCGTTCAGGGAGCGCCGTCTGCCGCCCCATCCGCTCGCCGATGACGGTTATCTCTCGATCGGCTGCGAGCCCTGCACCGCGCTGTCCGCCGACAGCGACAATGTCCGCGCCGGTCGCTGGCAGGGCCGCGACAAGACCGAGTGCGGCATTCACCGCTGAGCGGCGGCCGCCGCGTCTTCGCAATCAATCTTCGGTAGAATTCTCGCAGAAGCGGGGCCGGCACATCCGTTGCGCCGCGATCGAAAGGGCATCATCCACCATGACCGCACGCCTGATCCGTCCCGACGCGCATCGCGTCATGACATGGAAGAACGGCGGCGGTACGACGGCCGAGATTGCGATTGCGCCCGAGGGTGCCTCGCTAGCGGTCGACGGTTTTGTCTGGAGGCTCAGCCTGGCGCACATCGAGCAGGACGGTCCGTTCTCGGCGTTTCCCGGGATCGATCGCACGATCATGCTGGTCGAGGGCGCCGGCATGACACTGACGACAGACACCGGCACCGTCATCAGCCTCGATCATCGCTTCGTGCCGCAGGATTTTCCCGGCGAATGGGCGGTCGATTGTCGGCTCGCGTCCGGACCGGTGCGCGATCTCAATCTGATGGTCAATCGGGCGCGAGGCGGGCGAAGCTGGGAGATCCTCGATCTCGGCGCGAAACCGGCCAGCCTCGCGGCGAGCGGCGATACGTTGATCCTGCATGCGCTGGTCGGGCATGCAACGCTGATGGGCATTGCCGGGATCGACAGGATCGCTGAAGGCGACACGGCGATCGCAGCGGCGGGCGACATCGCAGCGGATGCTGCGGTCTCAGGCGATGGAACGATTTTCGTCGCGACGATCGCGGCTCGCTGACCGCGAAAGAGCGGTTGCCTAACGCTGCGGCGGCGCGCTCGGATAGTCGATCTTCTGCATCGCCGAGGGTGATTTCGTCGCCGGATAGACCGCGTAGAAGAAGGTCACCGGCGCGTCCGCCTCGTATACCAGCGCCGTCCCGGCGGGAATCCACAACGTGTCGCCCGGGCCCGCATGATAGACGACATCGCCGACGCGCAGCCGAAATTTTCCCTCATGGATGAACAGCACCTCGTCATAGGTGACCGTCCACTCGACCGCGCAATCCTCGAACACGCCGATGCCCGCGCCAATCGTCGCGCTATTGCCCGCGTTGACCAGTGCCAGCACCGCGCTGCCGTCCTTCATCTCGAATTTTTGATCGCGCTGGCGAAACAGTTTCACGTCGGTCTTGTTGGCGGCCATGGCGGCATCCTTCCGGTTTCCGGTTACGTTGGATTGGCGTGATGAGTGGATGTCCGGCGGCGGGTTCTCAGTCGCGCGCAAGCCCAAGCCAGCGTCGTGTGACGTTTTCTGCAAAACTCTGCGCGGAAGCGGCATGGTCGGCGATCTCGCGCCGCACCCGGGCGAACTCCTGTTCGACGCGCTCGCCGAAATGTCGCTGCGGGCTGGTCGAACCCTTGATCCAGGTTTCGAGAATGGCCGGTGTCGCTTCGAAATGACCCTGGAAGCCGTAGGTCGCGCGGCCGATACGAAAACCCTGAATCGGCGTCGTCTCGCCGGCGAGGATATGTACGGCACCATCCGGCAGTCCGGTCGAATCTTCGTGCCACTGCATCATGCGATGCGGCGTCGCGAGCCCGGCAACCAGCGGATCCCGCTCGCCGTCGGCCGTCGTCGCGAGCGGCGAAAACCCGAACTCGAAACCCGAGAGCCGATGCAGGGGGCCGTCGAAAGCACGGGCCACGAGCTGATGACCAAGACAGATGCCCATGATCGGCCGGTCGGCTTCATGGAACGTCCGGACCAGTTCGATCACCGACTGCAGCATGGGATGCTTGTCGGTCTCGGCCGCACTTTGCGCGCCGCCGAGAACGACCAGCCCGTGATAGCCGTCGGGATCGGTCGGCACCGGATCGCGATCGTAGACATGCGCCACATCGACCCGGGCGCCGCTTCGTTCGAGAACATCGCCGACGGCGCCGACAGGCGTGCTGGGATAATTCTGAATCGCAAGAATTCGCATGTGTCCTGATTTAATGCGTCCGGGCCGGCGCGTCCAGAGGCGCCGATTTCCGCCGTATTGGATGCTGCGGCGGGGTGTTACAACGAACTCGATTGAAATATGGGCGCATGGTGCCAACGTAAGTTTATGCGCATCGGATCGAGGGGGCTAAGATGGCAATTCTGTCCGACGCAGTGCTGCTGGCTCGAATCCAGTTCGCCTTCACCGTTTCGTTTCATATTCTCTTTCCGGCATTCACGATCGGGCTCGCGAGTTATCTCGCGGTGCTCGAAGGCCTGTGGCTGTTGCGCCGGCGTCAGGTCTATCTCGATCTGTTCAAATTCTGGGTAAAAGTGTTTGCGCTCGCCTTCGGCATGGGCGTCGTGTCGGGCGTGGTGATGAGTTACCAGTTCGGCACAAATTGGGGACCGTTCGCCGATGCGACCGGCCCGGTTCTCGGCCCGCTGCTCGGCTATGAAGTGCTGACGGCGTTCTTTCTCGAAGCCGGCTTCCTGGGGATCATGCTGTTCGGCATGAAGCGCGTGGGCGAGAAGCTGCATTTCGCATCGACCTGCATCGTCGCCGTCGGCACGCTGATATCCGCCTTCTGGATTCTCTCCGCCAACAGCTGGATGCAGACGCCGGAGGGTCACACGCTGGTCGATGGCCGTTACCTCGCTGCGGACTGGCTCGAGGTGATCTTCAACCCGTCCTTTCCCTATCGCTTCGTGCATATGGTCCTGGCGGCGTATCTCGCGACGGCGTTCGCCGTCGGAGCGGTCGGCGCCTTCCATCTGCTGCGCGACCGCAACAATGAGTCGGCGCGGACGATGTTTTCGATGGCGCTGTGGATGGCCATTCTGGTGGCGCCGCTTCAGGTCGTCGTCGGCGACCTGCACGGGCTGAATACGCTCGAGCATCAGCCGGCCAAGGTCGCCGCGATGGAAGGTCATTGGGAAACACAGGCGGGCGCGCCGTTCATTCTGTTCGGCTGGCCGGACATGGATGCCGAGGAAACGTTGCATGCGATCGAAATTCCGAAGCTCGGCAGTTTCATCCTGACACATGACTGGAACGGGACCGTGCAAGGGCTGAAGGACTGGCCGGCCGACGAGCGTCCGAATGCCGCCTGGGTGTTCTGGAGCTTCCGTCTGATGATCGGGCTCGGCCTGCTGATGGTGGCGATGGGCGTGGCTGGCCTTGTGCTCCGCTGGCGCAGCTCGCTCGACCGGACGCGCTGGTTCCAGCGCGCTGCGATCGCGATGGGCCCATCGGGCTTCCTTGCCATCCTAGCCGGCTGGATCACGACTGAAATCGGTCGCCAGCCTTGGCTGGTTTACGGGCTTATGCGTATCGAAGAAGGGCGTTCGCCAATCGCGGCGCCGGCCGTCGGCACGTCGCTTGCCGCTTTCATCGTCGTCTACTTCGCCGTGTTCGGCGTCGGGATCTGGTACATGCTGAAACTGATGGCGAAGACGCCGGGACCGCATGTGCAGCCGCCCCAGACCGAACAGCCGACCGTCTCGGCGCGCCTGCCGGCCGACAGCGACGACACCGCGAGATCGGGAGATGTCGCATGAGTATCGACCTGCCGCTGATCTGGGGCGCGCTGATTGCGGTCGCGGTACTGATGTATGTCGTGCTCGACGGGTTCGACCTCGGCATCGGCATCCTGTTTCCGTTTTTGCGCAAACCCGCGCATCGCAATACGGCGATCGATTCCATCGCGCCGGTCTGGGACGGCAACGAGACCTGGCTGGTACTCGGCGGCGGCGGGTTGTTTGCGGTGTTCCCGCTCGCCTATTCGCTGTTGATGACCGCCTTCTATGCGCCGTTGATCGCGATGCTGCTGGCGCTGATCTTCCGTGGCGTCGCGTTCGAGTTCCGTGTGCGCGATCCGCGCCATACGCGGATCTGGGACTGGGCTTTCACCGTCGGATCCATCGGTGCGACGTTCGCGCAGGGCGTGGTCCTCGGCGCGTTCATCCAGGGCATCGCGGTCGAGGGTCGGTCCTATGTGGGCGGCTGGTACGACTGGCTGTCGCCGTTCAGCCTGTTCACGGGACTGGCACTGGTCGCGGGCTATGCGCTGCTCGGCGCGGGCTGGCTCATCATGAAGACGGAGGGCGAGTTACAGGAGCGTGCCTTTGAGCTCGCGCGGCCGCTGCTCGGGATCGCGCTGCTGATGATCGCCGGGGTCAGCCTGTGGACGCCGCTGATCCATGCGCCGATCGCCGAGCGCTGGTTCGTCTGGCCGAACATCGCGATCCTGGCGCCGGTACCGCTGCTGGTGGCTGTCCTTGCCCTGCTGCTGTATCGCGCCTTGCAGCGCCGCCGCGATCGCGCGCCGTTCCTGCTGACGCTCGGCCTGTTCCTGCTGTCCTATCTGGGTTTTGGCATCAGCCTGTTCCCGCAGATCGTGCCGCCCGACGTAACGATCTGGGATGCCGCCTCGCCGCCCGAAAGTCAGGGCTTTCTCCTGATCGGCACGGTCGTGCTGCTGCCGCTGGTGCTGTTCTATACGGGCTATGTGTATTGGATCTTCCGCGGCAAGGTGCGCGAGGACGAAGGCTATCACGAACACTGATCATCCCCGCGGCGAGGCGGCAGAGCCGCATCGGCAGCCGCCGCGGCGCTGGCTCTGGTTTGCGCTGCTCTGGCTCGCCGGCGTTGCAATCTGCGGTGCGCTCGCCTACGCGCTGAAGGGCGTGCTCTGGATGGTGGAACCGCGCTGAAACGACACGATCAGCGGCCGTGCTTCACCGCGTCGAGATGCCGGCTGAAATCCGGATCGCCCATCAGGCGCTGGCAGCGGCCGAACCGGTTTGTCGCATAGGCCCAGAAATCGTCGACCGGATTCTGGTTCGCATGCTGGATCACACCCCAGAGCGTCCACAGCAGGTCGCACATCGCCTTGTACATGACCATGCGGCCATACTGATCGGCGGGCGGGCGACCGCCGAAATAGGCTTCCATCATTTCGGCATCCTGGCTCTCGTCGAACCCGGCCTCGACCGACACGTCGCCGAGATCCCACATCGGATCGTTGTTGCCGGCATATTCCCAGTCGACCACCCACATGCGGTCGCCGGTATCGAGGAAGTTTTCTGCGAGCGGATCGCAATGGGATGGCACCAGCGGCGCCGGATTTGCATTCAGCGCCGCGCGCACCTTCTCCGCTTCCTTCTGCACCGCATCGTATCCGTCGGGAATGGTGGCGCCTTTTTTTCGCAGCAGGTCGAGATAGGCGTCGATCTGCGCAAACAGTTCGAAGCGCGAGGCAAAGGGTTGCTTGAACTCATGCATGCGGTGCAGGGCGACGGCGGCACGCGCCGGTCGGCCGCGCTGCTTGAACCGCTCGCCGTTCATGGTGATGCCGCCTTCGATGAAGCCCGTCACCATTGCGCCGTCGGTCGGATCGAAAAAGGCCAGCGGTGCATTCACGTCGGCATCGCTGGCGATGCGCGCGTTCTGCGCTTCCGCCTTGCGGTCGATATACTCCGACGTGCCTTCGCCGGGAATCCGCAGCACATAGGATTTGCCGCGCCAGTCGATCCGGTAATTACGGTTGGTGAGCCCGCCGAGCCGATCGAGCTTCAGCGACGCATCGGCGCCGGCGAACAGCGGAATGCGGAGCGCACGGGCGCGATCGGATGTCAGACGCTCGCTCACGATTTCAGCCTTTCGTTCGCAGGATCGTACAGCGCGCCGTCATGCCGGCGCGCCGGGTAGCGCTCGCAAAAGCTCTCGACTTCGAAATCGCGCGCCTCCGCCAGATCGATCGGCAGATAGGCATAGACAATCGGCTTGCCGACCGTATGCCCGACATTGCCGGTGGTGGTCACGGCAACGACCTTGCCATCGTGCAGCAATGCCTCGCCGCCGAAAACCGGGGCCGCCCGTTCCAGCGTGAAGAGGCAGAGCTTGCGCTCGATGCCGGCATCGCGGTGCCGCAGCAGCGCATCGCGGCCGATGAAATCGGGTTTCTTCCAGGCGACACGCGGGCCGAGCCCGGCTTCGAGCGGGTTATAGTCGGGCGTGATGTCAGACGACCAATAGAGATAGAATTTCTCGACGCGCAAAGTCTCGATCGCGCGATAGCCGACATCGGCGATGCCGAACTCCTCGCCTGCCGCGCGCAGCAGCCGATAGACATGCGCCGCATATTCCTGGGGCAGATGCAGCTCCCAGCCGAGCTCACCGACATAGCCCATGCGGATCGCGCGCACGTCGGCGCAGGCGCCGATCGTGATGATGCGGCAGGTCGAGAAGGGATGCGCCGCGTTCGAGACGTCGGCATCGGCGACGCGTTCGAGAACGGCGCGTGCCTTCGGTCCGCAGAGATTGATGACCGCGCGTGCCGAGGTGACGTCCTGGACGGTCACGCTGCCGTCGTCCGGCAAATGCGTTTCGATCCAGTGCCGGTCATGCACGCCGAAACCGCTGCCAGTCACCATGTAAAAGCGGTCGTCGGCAATCCGCGTGATCGTCAGATCGGCTTCGATGCCGCCGCGCTCGTTCAGAAGCTGCGTGTAGTTGGCGCGACCCACCGGCTTGTCGAGATCGGAGGCGGCGAGGCGCTGCAGCGATGCGAGCGCGTTCCGGCCGGCGATCTCGAATTTGGCGAACGAGGTCTGGTCGACCAGTGCGACGCGTTCGCGCACGGCCTTGTGCTCGAGCTTGACCGGCTCGTACCAGTTCGCCTTGCCCCAGGCGGGGCGATCGACGGGTTCCATGCCTTCGGGCGCGAACCAGACCGGCCGCTCCCAGCCGGCCTTCGAGCCGAACACCGCGCGCCGCTCCTTCAATATGTGATGCAACGGCGAAAGCCTGAGGTCTCGCGCGCTTTCATGTTCCTGGCCGGGCCAGGCCATCTTGTAATGGTGGCCATAGAGCTCAATCGCGCGCGGGTACATGAAGGCGCGCGTGTTCTGATGCGCCGCGAAACGCCGCACGTCGAGCGGCCAGAGATCGAGGCTCGGCCGGCCATCTACGATCCATTCCGCCATCATCCGCCCGGCGCCGCCGCCGGCCGCGATGCCGTAGAGGAATCCGCTCGCGACATAATAGTTATCGAGCTCGGGCGCCTTGCCTATGATGAAGTCGGCATCGGCGGAATAGGGGATCGGCCCGTTGATCAACTCGCGGATGCCGATCTCGTTGAGCACCGGTGTGCGCTGCGCGCCGAGCGCGGCGAGTTGTTCGAACCGATCAAAGTTGGACGGCAATAGCTCGCGACCGAATTCCGCCGGAATGCCGGTATCGCCGAAGGGCTTCGTGTCGGGCTCGTAGCCGCCCATGACCAGACGGCCGGCATCGGGCTTGTAATAGACCAGCAGATCCGGATCGCGCATCGTCGGCATCCCCTTCGGCATGTCGGCGATCGGATCGGTGATCAGATATTGATGCTCGAGCGCCAGAGCCGGCACCGCGACATCGCTCATCAGCCCGAGGTCGCGGCCCCACATGCCGGCGCAATTGACCATGAGGCCGCAGCGGATCGTGCCTTCGGACGTGACGATCTCGGTGACCCGCTTGCCGTTGCGTTTGACGGCGGTGACCCGCACGCCTTCGATGATCCGCGCGCCTTTCATGCGCGCGCCCTTCGCCAGCGCCTGTGCGACGCTCGCCGGGTCGATATAGCCGTCGGTCGGCAGAAAGGCAGCGCCGAGCACGTTTTCGGTCGACATCAGCGGAAAGAGTGTCTGCGCCTCGTCGGCGGATACGAGATTCATCTCGAGCCCGAACGAGCGTGCCATTGTGAGCGCGCGCTTCAGTTCCATCATGCGATCGTCGGAGCAGGCAAGGCGCAGCGAACCGACCTTGTGCCAGCCGAGCGCTTGGCCGGTTTCTTCCTCGAGAGTGTCGTAGAGCTCGACCGAGTGGCGCAGCATCCGCGTCGTGTTGCGCGAGGAACGCAACTGGCCGACGAGGCCCGCCGCATGCCAGGTGGCACCGTGCGTGATGCCGGATTTCTCCAGCACGACGACATCGGTCCGGCCCATGCGCGTCAAATGATACGCGATCGAGCAGCCGATGATGCCGCCGCCGACGATGACGATCTCGGCTTCGGCCGGCAGCTTTTTATCGGTCATGGAACTTGACCCCGGCCCCTGGTGATGCGGGCCGACCGCCCGCGCGGACGCGATCATAGGAAAGAGGCGGGGGCGGGGGCCAGCCCCTGCCTTCGACCGGACTGCTCAGCTTCCCACGCCACCTTCGTCCTTGCGGCGGGTAACATAATCGCGGAGCGCCTCGTCGACGCCCGGATCGATCGGCGGCGGTTCGTATTCGGCGAGAATCTGTTTCCAGATCGCGTTGGCGCGCTGCGCCGCGTCGAGCCCGCCGGCTTCGCGCCAGGTTTCGAAATTGCGCCAGTCGGAGAGGATCGGTGCATAAAACGCGGTCTCGTAGCGGGCGAGCGTGTGCGCGGCGCCGAAGAAATGACCGCCGGGTCCGACTTCCTTGATCGCATCGAGGCCGAGTGCATCGTCATCGACCGCGAAAGGTTGCAGCGCTTCGCTCATCGTCTGCAGGATCTCGGCATCGAGAATCATCTTCTCGAAGGAGGCGACGAGCCCGCCCTCCATCCAGCCCGCGCCATGTTTCACCATGTTGGCGCCGCCCATTACGGCACCCCAGAGCGACATGCAACTTTCATAGGCGGCCTGCGCATCGACCGCGTTCGCACTGCAGCAGTTCGACGAGCGATAGGGCAGATGGTAGCGGCGGGCGAGCTGGCCGCCGGCCATCGCGGCGCGAGTATATTCCGGCGTGCCGAAGGCGGGCGCACCGGATTTCATGTCGACGTTCGAGGTGAAGCAGCCATAGATTGCGAGCGCACCCGGCTTCACCATCTGCATATAGGCGATGACGCCGAGCGCCTCGGCATTCTGCAAAGCGAGCGCACCGGCCAGTGTCGCCGGTGCCATCGCACCCGACAGCGTGAACGGCGTCACGATCACCGCCTGGCCATGCTCGGCAAGGAAGATGAGACCGTCGATCATCTGCTGGTCGACGCGCAACGGCGAGTTGGTGTTGATGACCGTGTGCAGGCCGGGGCGGCGCGCGGCCTCGTCCTCGGTGATGCCACGCGCGATACAGTCGAGCGCCAGCGCATCCGCAACGCGGCCGGCACCGATGCCCGACGGCATCCAGATCCTGTCGGTCAGCGTGATGAAATCGTACTGCGCATCGAGATGGCGCACCGGCGGCGGCAGATCGGCCGGTTCGACCGGATAGCCCGATATCGAATGCACGACATTGAGGCTCTGTGCGATTCGCAGCAAATTCTGGAAATCCGCCCTGGTGCCGGGCCGGCGGCCGCGATCGAGATCCGAGACGTTCGGCGCGCTCGAGACCGACGCGAACACGACGTGATTGCCGCCGATCGTGACGCTGCGCTCGGGGTTGCGCGCATGGAGCATGAACTCGGCCGGTGCCTTCGCGACATATTCCAGCACCATCGCGCGATCCATGCGCACGCGCTTGTTGCTGCGATCGACCTTGGCGCCGGCTTTCTCGAGGCGATCGAGCGCGCCGTCATGCAGGATTTCGAGGCCAATATTTTCGAGAATGCGGAACGATGCGTCCTCGACTTTGGCAAGCTGCTCTTCGGTCAGGACTTCGATCGGGCGATAGGGATTGACCAACGGTCGCCAGGCTTGTTGCCGGAATCCGCTCGCCCGGCGCCGCTGCCGACGCTGGCGCCCGTCGGCCCGCGCCTCGCCGGTTGTCTGTTCGTGCGGCGTGGCAGCGTCGATCCCAGAGGCGATTTCCGGCATGAAAGGCTCCTTCCAAGGTTCTGCATGGGCCGATCCGGTGGCTGCGTCTGCCCGCGCCCCGACCCTGGCCGTCCCAGAACCGACTGCTTACCGACTGCTTACCGACCGCTGCCGGATCGTCGGGGCAGGCATGCAATAAATACCGCGGTCGCCCCTTGCCCGCCCGGCGCATCATAGGCTACCCGGAACGATGTCTGCGTCGGCCGCGGTGCGTAACGTACCGGTCGCGCTTTCGGGGCCTCCCTATGCATGTCTCTTATCCGATCTGGCTGCGTAGAGCCTCGAATCCGGGCGCGATGGTCTTCGCCATCCTGTTCACGTTCGAATCGCTCGCCCGCGCCAGCCTGGCGACGGTCATTCCGCTGAGTGCGCATGAGCTGCTCGGCGATGCGCGCGATGTGGCGGTCCTCTACACCGCCGTCGGCCTGACCGGATTGGTTGGCAGTTTTTCGATTCCGTTTCTGATCCGGCATTTCCGACGCCGCTGGGTCTATACCGGTGGCGCGATCGGCATGATCGTCGCGGCCGGGTTGATCGCGCTGCATACGCTGCCGACCCAGGCGGTCGGTATGGTGCTGCGATCCTTTGCGATCGCCGCGATGAACATCTCGATGTCGCTCTACATCATGGACTATATCCGCCGGCGCGACCTGACGAAGGTCGAACCGTTCCGGCTGATGATGAGTTCGGGTGCGTGGACGCTCGGGCCCTGGCTCGGCGTCTATCTGAATGCGCGCTTCGGTCACGGCACCGCCGAGGCGATGAGCGCCGTCTCGATCGTGTGTCTCATCCTTTACTTCTGGTACCTGCGCATGCAGGACAACCCGGCTGTGGCTGCCTCGACGCGTCCGCCGCCGTCGCCCTTTGCCGCGATCCGGCGTTTCGCCAGTCAGCCGCGTCTGCGGCTCGCCTGGATCATTCCCTTTGCGCGCTCGACCTGGTGGGCGATGTTCTTCGTCTACCCGCCGATCTATGCGAAGAGCTCGGGCCTCGGCGCGGAGATGGGCGCGCTACTTGTCTCGGCCGGCAATGCGTTGCTGATTTTCAGTCCGCTGGTTGGCCGCCTTGCCTATCGAATCGGCATGCGCCGGCCGATCATCTATGCGCTGGCCGGTTCCGGCATCTGCACGTTGCTGGCGGTCGTGCTCTACGATTTTCCCTGGGCGGTCGCCGCGGTCCTGCTCGCCGGCGCCACGGGGACCGTAATCCTCGATGCGCTCGGCAACATTCCGTTCATGCGCTCGGTCCGCCCGTGGGAGCGGCCGCAGATGACGACGGTCTTCCGCACCTATATCGACTGTTCGGAGCTGCTGCCGTCGATTCTGTTCTCGGCGTTGCTCACCTGGTACGACTTGCGCGCGGTGTTTCTGGTTAGCGGGCTGTGGCTGATCGTGGTCGCTTTTGTTGCACTCAAGCTGCCGAAACGAATGTAGCGTCGCGGCTATTTCGTGCCGTAGAGTCGGTCGCCCGCATCGCCGAGGCCGGGCAGGATATAGGCCATCTCGTTCAGCCGTTCGTCGAGCGAGGCGGTGAAGATCGGCACCGCCGGATGCGCGGCACGCACCGCTTTCACGCCTTCGGGCGCCGCGACCAGGACGACAAGGCGGATCCTCGAATCGGGAATGCCGCGCGTGTTGAGAATATCGATCGCCGCCACCGCCGAACCGCCCGTCGCCAGCATTGGATCGCACAGGATGAAGAGGCGATCCTCCGGATCGGGCAGCTTGACGAAATATTCGATCGGCCGATGCGTATCGTGGTCGCGATACAGGCCGATATGGCCGATGCGCGCGCCGGGAATGAGATCGGCGAGGCCCTCGACCATGCCCAGCCCGGCGCGCAGGACCGCCACCAGGGCCACCTTCTTGCCGGAAATCGTCGGCGCTTCCATCGTCGTGAGTGGCGTCTCGATCGTTTCGCTACCGAGCGGCAGATCGCGCGTCACCTCGTACCCCATCAGCAGCGCGATCTCACGCAGCAGCTGGCGAAAGAGAATCGTCGGCGTACGCTTGTCGCGCATGAGGGAGAGCTTGTGCTGGATCAGCGGATGATCGAGCACCGTGATGTTCAGGTTCAACGTCGCTGCTCCTTCAGGTTCGCACCAGCGGTCGGGTGAGGCAGGTCGGGCCGCCCTGTCCCTTCTCGGAGATTTCGCGTCCAGGGATCGCGATCACCTCGGCGCCGGCCGCCTCGAGCCGCCGACGTGTCTCCGGGTTGCCCTCGAGCATGACGCAGCGTCGCGGCGCGATTGCCAGCACGTTGCAGCCCATGTTGTCGAACTCCGCATCCGGCACCTCGACCAGCGCGATGCCGCGGTCGATCAGCCATTCGCGGAACGGCACCGGCATCAGCGGCGAATAGACGAGCGCCAGATCATGGTCGATCGGCGACAGGATCGACATCAGATGGAACACATCCGACGGTCCGCGATAATGCGGCAGCGGCACCGTCACGATTTCGACTTCCTTGCCGACCAGGTCCGCGAGCTGGCTTATGCCGTCGTCGTTGGTGCGATAGCCGCGCGCGACCGCCAGCGTGTGTGCGTCGAACCAGACCAGATCGCCGCCCTCGATGCGGCCGGGCGCCTCGATGCGTCCGAGCACGCTGACGCCCGCAGCTCCCAGTGCCGTGCCGTGGATCGCCGGTTCGCCCTGGCGCGCGGGCTTGCCCATGTTGCACAGCACCAGACCTTTGGGTGTTTCGAGCGCCGCATCGCGCACATAGAGGCTGTCGATGGTGAGGCCGGGCGCTGCCGGCAGATAGTCGATGGTCGCGCCCATGCCGGCGAGGATCGCCGCGAACCGGTCGAATTCGTCGATCGCGCAAGCGAGATCGGGCCGCGCCGTGTAGTTGAGCGCCTGCCATTCTTCATCGATCCGCGCGTCGTCGACGAACGCCTCGCGCGGATGACGGAGCGCGACGCGGGCCAGCGTGCCGTATTCGTTGAACGAGCGCTGCTGCACATTCATGGCCGATGCTCCGAAACCGGTGCGGCAAAGGGGCAGGGCCGACGGGGCCTGCATGGGTCGGCCGGACAATGGCAAACTGCACGCGCCCCGGCAATCGGCCCGTACCCCTTCGCTGGCGGCCTTCGTTCCACCGGATGACTCCGGTCGGGCTTTTGATTTCAGCCGCCGCCTCGTTGTAGTAGCGTCCGGCCGGTTTTGACGCGGGCGGCCGGATGGACGGCGTGACGGACAGTGCTGCCGGGCGGAGGGATGCGGAATGGCGAGCGACGAACTCACAAGGCTGACGGCACGCGAAGCGGTATCGCTGCTCAAATCGGGCGCGGTTTCGCCGCTCGAACTGGTGGATGCCGCACTTGAGCGAATTGCCGAGACCGACGGTGCGATCAACGCCATGCCGACCTTGTGCCCGGAGCGGGCGCGCGGCCATGCGATGCGGCTGGCCGCCGGCATGGGCGTGCCGACGGATCCAGGTCCCGGCTGGCTTGCGGGCCTCCCGATCGCGATCAAGGAACTCGACGATCTCGCCGGCGTCCGCACCACTTACGGCTCGCCGATATTCGCCGACAATGTGCCCGCGCGTTCCGACATCATGGTCGAGGGGCTTGAGGCGAACGGCGCGATCGCGATTGGCATGTCGAACTCACCCGAATTCGGTGCCGGCGGCAACACGTTCAACGAGGTTCACGGCGAGACGCGCAATCCGTGGAACGTCGCGCTCAACGCCGCGGGCTCGTCCGGCGGATCGGCCGCTTCGCTCGCGACCGGCCAGGTCTGGCTTGCGACCGGTTCCGATCTCGGCGGCTCGCTGCGCACGCCGGCCAGTTTCTGTTCGGTGGTTGGCTTTCGCCCGTCGCCCGGTCGTGTCGCGCACGGCCCGTCGGAGCTCAAATTCGGGCCGCTGTCGATTCACGGGCCGATGGCGCGCAATGTCGGCGATGCGGCGCTGATGCTCGATGCGATGGCCGGCTGGCATATCGAGGATCCGCTGTCGCTACCGCCGCCGCCCCAACCGTTCCAGATGGCGGCGGACTGGCGCGAGGCGCCGAGGCGCGTGGCATTCAGCGAGGATCTCGGCATCACGCCGGTCGATCCGGAGGTGCGTCGGCTCTGTCGCGAAGCCGCGTGGAAACTCGAGGCGGCCGGTGCGCGCGTCGAAGATGCGCATCCGGATTTCGAAGGCGTGTTCGAAGCGTTCCAAATTCTGCGCGCGTTGAGCTTTGCCACCAGCATGAAGCCGCTCTATGACAATCATCGCCATCTGCTGAAGCCCGACATCGTGTGGAACATCGAACTCGGTTTCACGCTGACGCCCGAGCAGATCGGCCAGGCGCTGCTGCGCCAGAGCCGGCTCTATGCCGACATGGTCGCCTTCTTCGAGACTTATGACGTGCTGATCGCGCCGGCCGCCTGTACGCCGCCGCTGCCGATCGAGATTCGCTGGGTGCGCGAACTAGAAGGCGTGCAATGGGACAATTACGTCGAATGGTTACGGATTGTCTCCGTAATCACGATGTCGACCTGCCCGGTCATCGCGCTGCCGGCATCCTTCACGGCGGACGGCAGGCCGGTCGGCATCCAGATGGTCGGCCGGCCGCGCGGCGATTGGTCGCTGCTCTCGGCCGCCGCCTCGTTCGAGGAAATCGTCGGAATTGCGGGCCTCACCCCGATCGACCCGCGGCCCTGACGAACCTCGGCGACCGGGCGGATATGCTTGCGGTTGCCGTGCTGATGGCGGGCGGGCACAATCGGGCCGACATGCGATGAATCGCGAGGAATGAACCGGAACGCCATGGAATCGCTGCAACGCCGATTGATGTTCGGAGACCCGATGCCGGCTATCTCGGGCCGCGCAACGGGCCGTGACCGTATCACGTTCAGCAATCTTGCCGGCCGTTACAGCGTCTTCTGCATGTTCGGCTCCGCGGCGGATCAGCCCGCCCGACAAACGCTCGAAAGCGTCATCGCGAATCGCACATTGATCGACGACCGGAAGATCACGTTCTTCGGCGTGAGCACCGATCCGGCCGACGAATCATTGGGCCGCGTTCGTCCGGTTATGCCGGGCATCCGCTTTATCTGGGACTTCGATCGCGAGGTCAGTCGCGACCTCGGTGCGTTCTCGCCGGAGACGGGTGAGTTCGAGCCACGCATCGTCATTGTCGATCCCTCGATGCGCGTCTATGCCGTGGTCCCCTTTGCCGACGATATGAGCCATACCGATCAAATGGTCCCGATACTGAAGGCGCTGCCGGATGTCGATCGGCACGCCGGCGTTCCGGCGCAGGCGCCGGTCCTGGTTGTGCCGCGGATTTTCGAGCCCTCGCTCTGTGCGCAACTGATCGATCTTTACGACACCCAGGGCGGCAATGATTCGGGTTTCATGCGCGATGTCGACGGGCGGACGGTTGGCATGATCGACTATCGCCTGAAACGGCGCAGCGACCACGAGATCGTCGATCGTGCCCTCAAACAGGGAACGCAACGCCGCATTGCGCGGCGTCTTATCCCGGAGATCGAGAAGGCCTTTCAGTTCAAGGTCACGCGCATCGAGCGCTACATCGTCGCCTGCTATGACGCCGACGTCGGCGGCTATTTCAAGCCGCATCGCGACAACACGACGCTCGCCACCGCGCATCGCAAATTCGCGGTCACCATCAATCTCAATACCGGTGACTATGAGGGTGGCGGCCTGAACTTCCCGGAATACGGACCCCAAGTTTATCACGCGCCGCGGGGTGGCGCCGTCGTGTTCTCCTGCTCGATGTTGCATCAGGCGATGCCGGTCGAGCGCGGCAAGCGGTATGTGTTCCTGCCGTTTCTCTACGACGAGGCCAGTGCTGCCGTGCGCAAGACGAACAGCGTCTATCTGGTGCGCAAGGAGAAGCCCGAGGACGTGCAGCCGGGCGATCAACCCGCGGTCGATGCCGGCGCTACGCCGTCGGTCGAAGATGGCGACGAGGCCGCGGCGCCGACAATCCGCCCGGTCAGCGCCCCGCGCTGAGGCCGATCCCGCCGGTTTCCGCCATTTCGCCCCTGCAAAACGCCAAAACGCTCGCTTGCAGGCCCCTCTGGCCGTAATTATATTGCACTGCAATATCACACCCCGGCGGGAGTCCGATTCGCATGAGCAACGGCCTGTTTCTGGAAGACCTCGATGTCGGGATGTCGGCGACTTACGCCAAGACAGTCTCCGAGGCCGATATCGTGCTGTTCGCCGGCATCTCGGGCGACAGCAATCCCGTCCATGTCGATGACGACTATGCGCGCGACACGATGTTCAAGGGTCGTATTGCGCATGGCCTGCTGACCGCGAGCTTCATTTCGGCCGTACTCGGAACGCGTCTCCCGGGACCGGGCTGCATCTATCTCTCGCAGAATCTCCGCTTCAAGGCACCGGTCCGGATCGGCGACACGGTTCGTGCCGTGGTCGAGGTCACCGAGATCGATCGCGACCGGGCCCGGATCACGGTCTCCACGCGCTGCATGGTCGGCGACAAGACGGTGATCGACGGCGAAGCCGTCTTGATGGTGCCGCGCCGCGCCGATCGCCAGGCCGCCGAATAGCGGGTACACGCGCTCTCGCCCTCGCCCGACGCACGCGATATGGTCACGCGGTCCGGCGCCATATTGCGCCGGCAGAACAGGGACTTCCGGGCGGCGATCGTTCGGGACGAGTGAGCCGATGCGGATCTTTCGCCATCATCAGGAAGTGCCGGTCGAGGCCCGCGGTGCGGTCGTCGCTCTCGGCAATTTCGATGGCGTGCATCGCGGCCATCAGGCGGTAATCGGCGAAGCGGCGCGGATCGGCCGCGCACTTGGGACCGCCCCGGCGGTGCTCACCTTCGAACCGCATCCGCGCGAATTCTTTCAGCCCGACCAGCCGGTTTTTCGTTTGACGCCGTTTCGTCTGAAGATGCGCCAGCTCGAGGCGATCGGCATCGATCATGTCGTGGTCCTGCATTTCGATGCGACGCTCGCAGCGATGAGCGCCGAAGCCTTCGTGATCGAGATTCTGGGCGAGGGCATCGAGGCAAGCCATGTCGTGTGCGGCTACGATTTCGTGTTCGGTCGCGGCCGCACCGGCAATGCGGCCCTGATGCGCGAACTCGGGCAGGAATACGGATTCGGTGTCACCAGCGTCGATGCCGCGCAGTCCGAAGACGGCATCATCTTTTCCTCGACCCGGGTGCGCGAGCATCTGCTGGCGGGCGAGCCGGCGGCGGCGACGCGCCTGCTCGGTCGGCCCTGGGAGATCGCCGGGCGCGTCGAGCATGGCGCCAAGCTCGGGCGCACCCTCGATTTCCCGACCGCGAATGTGTCGATGCTCGAGTATCTGCAGCCGAAATGGGGCGTCTATGCCGTCAAGGCCGGCATCGACGAGGGCACCCAGACCCACTGGCGCGACGGCGTCGCCAGTATCGGCATCCGCCCGACTGTCAACGGCACGCAGGTGCTGCTCGAGACCTATTTGTTCGATTTCTCCGCAGATCTCTATCATCGGATTTTCCGGGTTGCGCTGATCGATTTCCTGCGGCCCGAGGTTAAGTTCGGCGATCTCTCGATGCTGAAGCGGCAGATTACGCAGGACGCCGACAAGGCCCGTGCAGCACTGGCCGCCTATCGGGGTCCGCCGCCGGGCGCTGTCCCGCCGCCCTTGCATTTGCCCGAGGATCGCTTTATTCGACCGGGGCCCTACGACCGGGCGCTCAAACCGCGCCCCTATTCGCAAGGCTGATCAATCCCGTGACGACCGACTACAAGACGACGGTCTTCCTGCCGCGCACGGATTTTCCGATGCGTGGCAACCTGCCTGAGCGCGAGCCGGAGATGCTGGCGCGCTGGGAGGCGATGAATCTTTTCGGCCGGTTGCGCGCGAGCGCGAAGGGGCGGGAAAAATTCATCCTGCATGACGGCCCGCCCTATGCGAACGGTCCGATCCATATCGGCACCGCTCTCAACAAGATCCTGAAGGACGTCATCAACCGGACCCAGCAGATGGCCGGCAAGGATGCGTTCTACATCCCAGGCTGGGACTGCCACGGTCTGCCGATCGAATGGAAGATCGAGGAGCGCTATCGCGCCGCCGGCAAGAACAAGGATGAGGTGCCGATCATCGAGTTTCGGCGCGAATGCCGCGAGTTCGCCGAAGGCTGGATCGATTTTCAGCGCACCGAGTTTCGCCGCCTCGGCGTCGAGGGCGACTGGTCGCATCCCTATACGACGATGAGCTTCGCCGCCGAAGCGCAGATCGCGCGCGAGCTCGGCAAGTTCCTGATGAATGGCGGGCTCTATCGCGGACAGAAGCCGGTGCTCTGGTCGGTCGTGGAGAAGACCGCTTTGGCCGATGCCGAGGTCGAGTATCACGACCATGTTTCGAACACGATCTGGGTGCGCTTCCCGGTCGTGGCATCGACGCTGCCTGCGCTCAGGGATAGCAGCGTCGTCATCTGGACGACGACGCCCTGGACCATTCCCGGCAACCGCGCGATCGCCTATGCCGAAGAAGCAAGTTATGCCGTCGTAGAGATCGTGCGCGTCGACGAGGGATCCCTCGCGCGCGTCGGCGAAACCATGGTCATCGCTGCGGACCTGTTGCCGCAGGTGGCAGCCGAGGCGAAGATCGCCGAGTACAAGATCCGGCACACGGTCACCGGCGCCGATCTCGCCGGCACCGTCACGGCGCACCCCTTCCGCGGGCGCGGCTACGATTTCGATGTGCCGCTGCTGGCCGCGGATTTCGTCACGATGGAGCAGGGTACCGGCTTCGTGCATATAGCACCCGGTCATGGTGCCGACGACTTTGTGCTGGGTACCGCGCACAAGCTCGAGGTGCCGGCAACGGTCGACGCCGAAGGCGTCTATTACGATCACGTGCCGCTGTTCGCGGGGCGCCGCGTCCTCAACCAGCAGGGCAAGAAGGGCGATGCCGACAAGGCGGTGATCGCGGTGCTCGAGGAAGTCGCCGCGCTGCTCGTCAAGGGCACGCTCAAGCATTCCTATCCACATAGTTGGCGCTCGAAGGCGCCACTCATCTTTCGCAACACCGCGCAATGGTTCATCTCGATGGAGACGAACGATCTGCGCAAGACGGCGCTGCAGGCGATCGACGATACGCGCTTCTTCCCGCCGCAGGGCCGGAATCGCCTGCGCGGCATGATGGAAGCCCGGCCGGACTGGTGCGTGTCGCGCCAGCGCACCTGGGGCGTGCCGATCGCGATCTTCACCCACAAGAAGACCGGCGAGCCGCTGCGCGATCAGGCGGTGATCGACCGCATCGCCGATATTTTCGAACGCGAGGGGTCGGATGCCTGGTTCAGCAGCCCGCCCGCGCGGTTCCTCGGCAACGATTACAATGTCGGCGATTTCGAGCAGGTCTCCGACATCGTCGAGGTCTGGTTCGATTCCGGATCGACGCACGCCTTCGTGCTCGAACCGCGCAAGGATACCGATCTCGCCTGGCCGGCCTCGCTCTATCTCGAAGGTTCCGATCAGCATCGCGGCTGGTTCCATTCCTCGCTGCTCGAATCCTGCGGCACGCGCGGTCGCGCGCCGTACGAGGCCGTGCTCACGCACGGCTTCGTGCTCGACGAGCAGGGCCGCAAGATGTCGAAGTCGCTCGGCAACGTGATCTCGCCGCAGGAAGTGATGAAGACGCACGGCGCCGACATTCTGCGGCTCTGGGTCGTCGCCTCGGACTATTCCGAAGATCTGCGCATCGGCGGCGAAATCCTCAAGCATCACGCCGATGCCTATCGGCGCTTCCGCAATACGTTCCGCTATCTATTGGGTGCGCTCGACGGGTTTTCCGAAAGGGAACGGCTGCCGGATGCCGACATGCCCGAGCTCGAGCGCTGGGTGCTGCATCGTCTGGCCGAAATCGACGACCAGTTGCGCCTGACCACAAGCGAGTACGATTTCCATCATCTCTATACGGCGCTGCATCAGTTCTGCGCGGTCGATCTTTCGGCGTTCTATTTCGACGTGCGCAAGGACGCGCTCTATTGCGATCATCCCGGAAGCCTGCGCCGGCGCGCGGCGCGCACCGTGCTCGATCACCTGTTCCGCTGCCTGACCGCCTGGCTCGCGCCGATCCTGTGCTTCACGGCGGAAGAGGCCTGGCTCGCGCGGCCCGGCATGAACGCCGAATCCGAGAGCGTGCATCTGCGGCTCTTCCCGGAGATTCCGGCATCCTGGCGTGACGACACACTGGCGGCAAAATGGGAGCGGCTGCGCCGGCTGCGCCGCGTCGTGACCGGCGCAATCGAACTCGAGCGCGCCGCCAAGCGGATCGGCTCGTCGCTCCAGGCGCATCCGGTACTCTATGCGCCGGCCGAGGAATTCGCGGCGGTCGAGGATATCGATCTTGCCGAACTCGGCATCGTCTCCTCGATCACGCTCAAGTCGGAATCGGTCCCTGACGGCGCTTTCACGTTGCCGGATGTCGCCGGGGTCGGTGTCGTGATCGGTGCCGCCGAGGGCGAGAAATGTGGCCGCTGCTGGCGCGTGCTGCCCGAGGTCGGTACCGAATCCGCGCATCCCGAGTTATGCGAGCGCTGCATCGAAGCGGTCGCCACGCTCGAGACCGCTTAACCGATGATGTCGGAACCGCGGCGCCCCATGACGACGCCCCATCGCCGCATCGGCTATCGCATCGGCTTGCCGGTTGCCGTCCTCGTATTTGCGGTCGATCAGGCGAGCAAATGGCTGATGCTCGACGTGATGACGCCGCCGCGCATCATCGAGGTGACTGGGTTCTTCAATCTGGTCCTGGCCTGGAATACCGGCGTCTCGTTCAGTCTTTTCAGCGGGTCGGGGGATCTCGGCCGCTGGCTGCTTTGCGGCGTGGCGGTGGTGGTTTCAGCCGTAATTCTGGTCTGGATGGGGCGCAGCGACCGGAAGCTGCTGGTAGGCGGATTCGGCGCCATTGTGGGCGGCGCCCTCGGTAATGCGCTCGATCGCGTCATTCACGGTGCCGTGGTGGACTTTCTGGATTTCCATGCCGCCGGCTGGCATTGGCCCGCCTTCAACGCGGCGGACAGCGCAATCACCCTTGGGGTTGTCGCCGTGCTGGCAGATGGCTTGTTCCGCCCGCACCCTGCCGGGTAAACTGGGTGCCTTACAGGGAGGTTGAGATGCTGGGACGTCAGGCACTTGCCGCCGTTCTTCTCATCGGTCTGGGTAGCGGGCTCGCCGGCTGCGAGGGCGTGACGGAGCAGCTCGGGCTGAACAAGACACCGCCCGACGAATTCGTCGTCTATGCGCGCGCGCCGTTGAGCGTGCCGCCCGATTTCGCCTTGCTGCCGCCCGAGCCGGGTGCGCCGCGGCCGCAGGAAGCGACCCCGCGCCAACAGGCCGAAACTGCGCTCTTTTCGAATTCCGGCACCTTCACGACCGGCGGCGATCTCGCCGGCGGCACAGAGATCAATCCGCAATCGGTCGGCGAGCAGGCATTCCTGCAGAGCGCCGGCGCCGACGGCATCGATCCGACGATCCGCTCGCTGGTCGACACCGAGAACGCAACGCTGGCCGAGCAGAGCACGACCTTCACCGATACGCTGGTCTTCTGGCGCGATCCGGCACCGTACGGCACGGTCGTCGATCCCGCCGCGGAACAGCAGCGCATCCAGGAGAACGCCGCCCTCGGTGTGCCGATCGGCACCGGCGAAACGCCGATCATCGAGCGCAAGGAGAAGGGCATTCTCGAGGACGTGTTCTGATCGTCCTTGCGGTTCGTGCCTTTCTTAAGTACCCGGGATCACGCCAGTTTCGCGTGACAGCGCCATGATCGCGCCGTGCCGCATTGTATCTGCGGTGCGCACCCCCATATCGTCCCCGCCCTGTTCCTGGTGGTTTGCCGCCGGAGGTTCCATGCGCCGCGTTCTATCCGCCCTTCTGACGGCCGCCTTCGCTGTTGCCGTGCTAATGCCGGCCTCATCGCCCCGCGCGGCGGTCTTCGAACCGACCGTCTTCACGCTCGACAACGGGCTTCAGGTCGTCGTCGTCGAGAATCACCGCGCGCCGGTGGTGACGCACATGGTCTGGTATCGGGTCGGATCGGCGGACGAGCTGCCCGGGAAATCCGGTATCGCGCATTTCCTCGAGCATCTCATGTTCCGTGGCACCGATGCGTATGCGCCAGGCGAGTTCTCGCAGATCGTCTCGCGGCTCGGCGGCGAGGAAAACGCCTTCACGATGCAGGATGCGACCGCCTATTTCCAATCGGTCGCCGTCGAACATCTCGATACGGTGATGGCGCTCGAAGCCGATCGGATGGTCAATCTCCATCTCAGCGATCCGGTCGTGCTGGCCGAGCGCGATGTCATCATCGAAGAGCGTCATCAGCGGGTCGATAACGATCCCGGCTCGCGGCTCAATGAAATGATGCGCGCCTCGCTCTATCTGCATCATCCCTACGGCACGCCGATCATCGGCTGGGAACATGAGATGTCGGCACTGACGCCCGATGACGCTTGGACCTTCTACGATCGCTGGTATGCGCCAAACAACGCGATCCTCGTTGTGTCGGGCGACGTGACGCCCGATCAGATTCGCGCGATGGCCGAAAAGCATTACGGCCCGATTCCCTCGGGCGACGTGCCGGAGCGGGTTCGCCTCGAAGAGCCGAACCAGACAGCACCGCGCCGCGTTGTTCTGGCCAGCGCCGATGTCGAACAGCCCTCCTGGAGCCGCCTCTATCTCGCGCCCAGCTATCATGCCGGCGCCACCGAGCATGCCTACGCGCTGCAGGTGCTGGCCGAAATCATCGGCGAGGACAGCACGAGCCGGCTCTATCGTGACCTGGTCATCGACCGGAAGATTGCCGCCTTCGCCGGTGCCGGCTATTCACCCTCGACTTTCGACCTTGGAATCTTTTCGTTCTATGTCGTGCCGATGCCCGATGCCGACATGACGACCATCGAGGCCGCGATCGACGCCAGCATCGCAGACCTGCTCGATACCGGCGTGACGGACGCCGAAGTCGCCCAGGCAATCCATCGGTTGCAGGCATCCGCCATCAAGGCACGCGACAGCCTCTCCGGTCCGGCACAATTGTTCGGTCGCGCTCTGACCATCGGCCAGACGATCGAGGATGTCGAAGTCTGGCCCGAAAAAATCGGTGCCGTCACCGCCGAGGCGGTCATGGCAGCCGCGCGCGAGGTTCTGGTGCTCGACCGTTCGGTCACCGGCCTGCTTCTGACGAAACCGGCAAGCTGATCGGAACCCGGATGAATCGCACGCATCTTCGCAGCCTCTGCCTCGGTGCCGCCTTTGCCGTCGGGACAGGATTTTCGGCGTCGGCCTTCGAAATAGAGCCGGTGGTCAGCCCCGGCGGGATCGAGGCCTGGCTGGTCGAAGATCATTCGGTGCCGCTGACGTCGATTTCTTTCGCCTTTCGCGGCGGCAGTGCCGCCGACCCGGCGGGGCAGGAGGGGCTGGCCGAATTCGTCGCGGGCCTGCTCAACGAAGGCGCGGGCGCGCTCGATTCGCAAGCCTTCCAGAACCGGATTGCCGATCTGTCGATCGATCTCGAGTTCAGCGCCGGCCGCGATGAGTTCCGCGGCTCGATCCGCATGCTGACCGAGAATGCCGGCGAAGCCGTCGATCTGTTGCATCTCGCTCTCACCGAACCGCGATTTGACGAAGACGCGGTCGAACGAATTCGCGGTCAGCTCCTCACCATACTCGCGACCAACGCAACCGATCCCGGCGACATCGCCTCGCGGACCTGGCGCGAAACGGCCTTTCCGGATCATCCCTACGGGCGGCCGCCCGAAGGTACGCCGGAGACGATCGCGCCGCTCGGTGCCGACGATTTCCGCAGCTTTGTCGCCCGGAATTTCGCGCGCGACAATCTCGTGGTCGGCGTTGTCGGCGATATAGATGCGGCAACGCTCGGACCCATTCTCGACCGGCTGTTCGGCGATCTGCCGGCGACGGCCGATCTGCCCGCAATTCCCGAAACGGCGCCCGAAGGGGCGGGCCGCGTGCTCGTTGTCGAGCGCCCGATCCCGCAGAGCGTCGTGATCTATGGCGGGCCGGCGATCAAGCGCGACGATCCGGATTTCTACATTGCGGCCGTTCTGCTGGAAGCGGTCGGCGGCGGCTTCGGATCGCGGCTTACCGAATCGGTGCGCGAGGATCGCGGCCTCGCTTATTCGGTGGGCGCCAGTCTGTCGACCTACGAGCATGCCGGCCTGGTGCTCGGCCAGGCGGGAACGCGCAATGAGCGCGTCGCCGAAATGATCGCGCTGATCAACGAGGCGTTCGCCGACGTGGCGGCAAATGGGCTGACCGACGAAGAGATCGCCGATGCGCGCAGCTATATCGTCGGTTCCTATCCGCTGCGCATGACCTCGAGCATGTCGACCGCCGGTGCGCTCATTTCGATCCAGCTTGCCGGACTGCCGATCGACTATATCGAGCGCCGCGCCGAGCTGTTCGATGCGGTCACGTCCGAGGATGTGAAGCGCGTGGCGGCGCGGCTGCTCGATCCGGCCAACATGCTCTACGTGGTGGTCGGGACGCCGGTCGGCGTCGACGGCGAGATCCAGGCGAACTAGGCGCGGACGGCGGGGCCTGCCGCTTTCCGCAGGGCTATCCGAAAGAGCCGGGATCGGCACTTTTCGCGCCCGCATCGTTTCGCCGCACAGCGTCTGCTATCCTGCCGCCATGCCGATTCGCCTGTTGCCGCCGGCCCTGGTCAACCGCATCGCCGCGGGCGAGGTGGTCGAGCGTCCGGCCTCCGCCGTCAAGGAACTGGTCGAAAATGCGATCGACGCCGGTGCGCGTCGCATCGAGATCGTGCTGCGCGAAGGCGGGCGAAGCCTGATCGTCGTGCGCGACGACGGCGAGGGCATGACCTCGGACGAGCTCGCGTTGGCGATCGAACGGCACGCCACATCGAAACTGCCCGACGACGATCTGGTTCACATCCGGACACTCGGTTTTCGTGGCGAGGCGCTGCCGTCGATCGGCGCGGTCAGCCGGCTTTCGATCACCAGCCGCAGGCGCGGAAGCAAGGAAGCCTGGACAGTCGCGGTCGAAGGCGGCGCACGGAACCCGGTCGTGCCGGCGGCACTCGGCGATGGCACGCGGATCGAGGTGCGCGACCTGTTCTTCGCGACGCCCGCCCGGCTGAAATTCCTCAAGGCACCGCGTACCGAACTGGGGCACGCGGAAGAAGCGATCGAACGGCTTGCGATGGCGCATCCCGGCATCGCTTTCGTTCTCGAGGACGAGGCGCGCACATTGTTGCGGCTCGAGGCGGCGGACGAAGGCCTGCTCGCCGATCCGGCCGCGGCGCAGTTGAAGCGGCTCGGCGACATCATGGGCCGCGAGTTTGCCGACAATGCCATGCCGGTCATGGCCGAGCGGGAAGAGCTGCGTCTCTCGGGCTATGCCGGCCTGCCGACGCTCAACCGCGCCAACAGCGCGCAGCAATTTCTCTTCGTTAACGGTCGCCCCGTGCGCGACCGCTTGCTGTTCGGCGCGGTGCGCGGCGCGTACAGCGATTTTCTCGCCGGCGATCGCCATCCGATGCTGGCGCTGTTTCTCGACATGCCGGCCGAACAGGTCGACATGAACGTGCATCCGGCCAAGACCGAGGTGCGGTTCCGCGATCCGGGCCTGGTGCGCGGGCTCATCGTCGGGGCGTTAAAACATGCGCTCGCCGGTGCCGGTCATCGCGCCGCGACCACGGTCGCCGAGATGGCGCTCGGCCGTGCCCGCGTGGAAGGCCAGACGGGGATGCCCTGGCAGCATCAGCCGCAGGGCGGACGAATCTCGCCGCGCCTTGGCGAACGCAATGCTGCAGCCTGGGCGCCATTGACGGGGGCGCCGCTCACAGGCGACGGACGTTCGGCGTTCACAGGGTTCGATCAGCCTTCCGCGCGCGGTATGGATTCCGGGCCGGCCGAAGCCGCGATGCAGGCGCATCCGCTCGGTGCCGCTCGCGCGCAACTGCATGAGACCTACGTCGTGGCGCAAACCGCCGACGGGATCATCATCGTCGACCAGCATGCGGCGCACGAGCGGCTGGTCTATGAGCGCATGAAAGAAGCGCTGGCGGCCAAAGGCGTGGCGCGGCAGGCCTTGCTCATTCCCGAAGTCGTCGAACTCGACGAGGCCGCGGCGGAACGGCTGGCGGCGCGGGCCGGCGAACTTGCGGAGCTCGGTCTCGTGCTGGAAGCGTTCGGTACCGGCGCCGTCGTGGTGCGCGAGGTGCCGGCGCTGCTCGGTCAGGTCGATGCCAAGGGGTTGATCCAGGATCTCGCGGACGAACTCGCCGAGCTTGGCGATGCGGCGAGCCTCAAGGAACGGCTCGGCGATGTCTGCGGCACCATGGCCTGTCATGGCAGCGTACGGGCGGGCCGCCGCCTCACGGTCGAGGAGATGAATGCGCTGTTGCGCCAGATGGAAGCGACGCCGCATTCCGGCCAGTGCAATCACGGTCGCCCGACCTATGTCGAACTGAAGCTCACCGACATCGAGAAGCTGTTCGGCCGACGGTAGCGTCTGCAGCCGCTGTCGGGCGCGCCGGTCGCGCGCCGTGATAGACTCGGGGTTCTGTCTGTCACGGGAGAGAACCATGAAGCTGACTCCGACTGAACTCGAACGCCTGACCATCTTCACCGCCGCCGAGCTGGCGCGCCGCCGCCGGGCGCGCGGCCAGAAGCTCAATCATCCCGAAGCGATCGCGTTCATTGCCGACGAATTGCTCGAAGCGGCGCGCGACGGGCAGACGTTAGCGGCGGTCATGTCGCTCGGCGCGACGCTGCTGACGACGGACGATGTGCTGCCGGGCGTGGCGACGCTGATCCCGTTGTTGACCGTGGAAGGGCAGTTCCTCGATGGGCCGAAGATGATCGCGGTGCATGACCCGATCCGGCCCGGGAAGCAGGCCGTCGCGGCCGGGCCGCGTCCCGGCGAAGTGCTAACGGCGGACGGCGATATCGAGATCAACGCGGGCCGCGCGCGCGCGACGATCCTCGTGCTCAATACTGGCGACCGCCCCATTCAGGTCGCAAGTCACTTTCATTTCTTCGAAGCGAACAAGGAACTGCGGTTTGATCGCGCGACATCGTTCGGGATGCGGCTCGATGTAATGGCGGGCGCGGTCGCACGCTTCGAGCCGGGCGAATCGAAAGAGGTGACGCTGGTTGCAATCGGCGGCAGCGGCGAGATCACCGGCCTCAACAATCTGACCGAAGGCTCGATCCACGATCCCGCGATCCGGCAGGCCGCACTCGCCAACGCGAAGGCGCGCGGCTATCTCGGAGCTATCTGATGGCGAGGATCTCGCGCCGCGCTTACGCGGCCGCCTTTGGACCGACCACCGGCGACCGGGTCCGTCTTGGCGATACCAGCCTGCTGGCGCGCGTTGAAAAAGATCACACCGTCTACGGCGAAGAGCTGCTGACCGGTCTTGGCAAAACCCTGCGCGACGGGCTCGGCGTCGATGCGCGCGTGACGACGGCCGATGGCGCGCTCGATGTCGTGGTGCAGAACGCGCTGATCATCGACCCGGTGCTGGGGATCGTGAAGGGCGATATTGGTATCATCGACGGGCGCATCGTCGGGATCGGCAAGGCCGGCAACCCGGCGGTGATGGCGGGCGTCGATCCGAAGCTGATCGTCGGCCCCTCGACCAAGCATTTCATGGGCGAGGGGATGATCGTGACGCCCGGCGCGATCGACGTGCATGCGCATTTCATCCAGCCGGCGGAGGTCTGGCACGCGCTCTCCGTCGGCATGACAACGATGATCGGCGGCGGTTTTCCCGGCTGCTGGTCGGTCGATTCCGGCGGGCTCTGGGCCAACAGCCGGATGCTGAAGGCAACCGAGCGCTATCCCATGAATTTCGGCCTCTTCAGCCGCGGCAGTTCGCACAGGCCCGCGGCGATTGCCGAACAGATCCGCTCCGGCGTGATCGGCGTGAAAATTCACGAGGATATCGGTGCCATGCCGGCGACCATCGATTGCTGCCTTGGTGTCGCCGACGACATGGATTTCCAGGTGCAGCTTCACACCGACACGATGAACGAGGCCGGATTCTACGAACGCACGATGGAGGCAATCGCCGGCCGCGCGATCCACATGTACCACACCGAAGGGGCCGGCGGCGGACATGCGCCCGACATCATCCGCTGCAACGGCGAAGCGAACTGTCTGCCGTCCTCGACCACGCCGACCAACCCGTTCACGCTTAACGCATTCGACGAACATGTCGACATGATGATGCTGTGCCACAGTCTGTCGCCCGACGTGCCGGAAGACGTCGCGTTCGCCGGCAGCCGCCTCCGGCCTCAGACCATGGCGGCCGAAGACGTGCTGCACGATCTCGGTGCCATCAGCATGTTCGGTTCCGACGCGGAAGGGATGGGGCGCACGATGGAGGTGGTCGCATCCTGCTGGAAGCTCGCCTCGAAAATGCGCGACGAACGCGGGCCTCTGCCGGGCGAGCCGTTCGGCAACGCCGACAATGCGCGCATCCTGCGCTATCTCGCGAAGATCACGATCAATCCGGCGATCACCTTCGGGATCGCGGACCATGTCGGCAGTCTCGAGCCCGGCAAGATGGCGGATTTCGTGATGTGGCAGCCGGCCTTTTTCGGCATCAAGCCGTCGCTGGTGGTGAAGGCGGGCATGCTCGTGTGGGGCGCCTATGGCGATGCGGCGGCGGCGCTCGGCGGGCTCGAACCGGTGCTGATGCGCGAGAACTGGGGTGCGGTCGGTACCGCGCCGAACATGCTCTCGGCGGCGTTCGTCCATCCGTCTGCGATCGACGACGACATCGCCGGGCGTTTCGATATCGCTAAACCGTTGCTGCCGCTATCGGGCACACGGAAGCTGTCGAAGCGGGACATGCGGTTGAACGATGCGCTGCCCGATATCCGCGTGAACAGCCAGACGTTCGATGTCTTCGTCGACGGTACGCTCGCCACAAGCGAGCCTGCGCGCGAAGTGAAGCTGAACCGGCTTTATATGCTGCGGTGATTTCTCACTTCGTCATGCCCGGGCTTGACCCGGGCATCTACCCCGCCGTGGCCTCGTCGATGGGCCGTGGCTTCGTTGGTAGACCGACGTCGCGTGCATCGGCGGCAACACGGAGCCCGGTCGCTCCGTGGATCGCCGGGTCAAGCCCGGCGATGACGATGATGGGTATGGCAGGGGAGGGGTTTTTGTCGCGCAGCGGGAGAGGGGATCATGGTGCCGGCGATGACGAAAATAGAAATGCGAGTCTCGCTGAGGCCGTCGGACGTCCTTACGAATCGTCGCCATACCGCAGCAGCGTGATGGTCGCCTTGCCGTAGCGGCGCGCGTCGATGAGAACGAACCCTTCGGGCGCGGCGAAATCCTCGCCGGGGCCGGTTTCGACCGAGACGCCCGCGCCGGGCGCAATCCAGCCGGCAGCGGTCAGTGCCGTCAAAGCCGGCGCGGCGAGACCCTTGCCGTAGGGTGGGTCGAGAAAAACCAGACCCGCGGTACGGGTCGCCTTTGGCGGTTTCGTCGCATCGGCCTTGAGGATCGTCGCGTTCGCCAGTTCGCCGAGCATCTCGGCATTCGCCTTGATCGAGCGCAGCGCCTCAAAATCGCTGTCGAGAAAGATCGCGTGCGCCGCGCCGCGCGAGAGCGCCTCGAGGCCGAGCGCGCCGCACCCGGCGAAGGCATCGAGAACGATCGCATCGCGAATTGGCGCGCCATCGTCGCCGGCACCGAGCCGCGGATTATGCGCCAGGATGTTGAACAGCGATTCGCGCGCGCGATCCGACGTCGGTCGCACATCCTGCCCTTCCGGTGCGGCGATGCGCCGTCCCTTGTGCCGGCCGGCAACGATGCGCATGAGCCCGCTCCCGTCTAGACCGCGCCGAGCTGATCCGCGATCACCTTGGCCGGGATTTCGTCGAGTGCGCCGGGCGGCAGCTCGCCGAGCTGAAACGGCCCGTAGGCGACGCGAATCAGGCGGTTTACGCGCCAGCCGAAATGCTCGCAGAGTTTCCGGATCTCGCGGTTTTTGCCTTCCTTGAGCGCCATGGTGAGCCAGGCATTGTCGCCCTGCTTGCGATCGAGCGTCGCCTTCACTTTGTCGTAGCGTATGCCATCGACCGTCATGCCCTTGCCGAGTTGGGCGAGCGCTGCGTCGGTCACCGTGCCGTTGAGGCGTACGCGATAGCGCCGGGTCCAGCCGGTCAACGGCAATTCGAGCCGGCGCGCTAGATCGCCGTCATTGGTCAGAAGCAGCAGGCCTTCGGAATTGATATCGAGCCGACCGATCGAAATGACGCGCGGCAGCTCTTTCGGCAGCGCATCGAACACGGTCGGCCGTCCCTGCGGATCGCGCGCGGTCGTCACGAGGCCGCGCGGCTTGTGATAGCGGAAGGCACGGGTCCGCATCGCCTTCGGGATCGGATGGCCATCGACCGTGATGCGCTGGCCCGGCGTCACGTTGATCGCAGGGCTTGTGAGGACCTTGCCATCGAGCGTAACACGGCCGGCCTCGATCATCTTTTCCGCGTCGCGCCGCGAACACATACCGGCCCGCGCGATCACCTTCGCGATGCGCTCGCCGTCAGGCGTATCCGCCTGCCTCTCGCTTCCGGGCTTTTTCATTCTGCGTCAGGCGCAGGCAGCGACGAAGGCGTCGAAGATGCGGTCGTCGCCCTTGCTGATGCTGTACTCCGGGTGCCACTGCACGCCGAGGCAGAAGCGGTAGCGCGGATCCTCGATGCCCTCGATGATCCCGTCCTTGGCCGTCGCGTTGACCACGACGCCCGGCCCGACATCCTTGACCGCCTGGTGATGCGCGCTGTTGACTGCGAGCGTCGCGCATTCGCAGATGCGCGCGAGCAATGTGCCTTCCTTGACCGAAACGTCGTGGCCCGGCTCGGTGCGCGGATTGGGCTGTTCGTGCGGCAGTGCCTCGGGTACTTCGTCGGGAATATGCTGATAGAGCGTGCCGCCGAGAAGCACGTTCAGAAGCTGCTGCCCGCCGCAGATGCCGAGCACCGGCATGTTGCGCTCGAGCGCGCCGCGAACGATGGCTGTCTCAAAATCGGTGCGCCGGCCCTTGAGCTTGACGGTCGGATGTCGCTCGCTGGCACCGAACATCGCGGGATCGATGTCGAAGGCGCCGCCGGTTACGACCAGACCGGCGATCAGGTCGAGATAGTCGCTTGCGCGATCCGGCTCGTGCGGCAGCATCAGCGGCAGGCCGCCACCGCGCTGGACGGCGCCGGCATAGTTCTGGCGCAGCGCATACCAGGGCAGCTTCGAATAGCCGCCCGGTTCTTCCGAATCGAGGGTGATGCCGATCAGCGGGCGGGTCATTGTGTTCCCTTGGGCATTCCCTGGCGCGATCCTTGGCGCTCCTGCACCAGACGTGCGAGGCGCGCGATATGTTCCGGCCCGGTGCCGCAGCAACCGCCGATCAGGCGCGCACCGGAATCGAGCCAGTGCGCGGCGTGGCCGGCATAGTGATCGGGATCGAGATCGTCGCGCAGCGGCAGCAGTCCGTCGCCGTCCGTGCTGCCGTCGAGTTTCCAGCCCTTGGGTACCGGGCGGAACGCATTCGCGTAGGCGCCGGCCGGTTTTCCGAGTCTGGCCAGCGCCGGCATCGCGACTTCGATGCTTTCGGGCGAACAGCAGTTCGCGAGATGCGCCTGCACCGGCAGGCTGGCGATCGCGGCGGCGGCTTCGTCGATGCCTTCCTCGCTGCGCAGGCGGCCGGAGTTGTCTTCATGCAATGTCCAGGAAACCCACACCGGACGGCCGGTCGAACAGGCTGCCGTCGCCGCGGCGAGCGCCTCGCGTGCCGACGACATGGTTTCGCAGATGAACAGGTCGACATAGGGCGCGAGGCATTCCGCCTGCTCGCGATAGAGCGGTTCAATTTCGTCGAACCGGCCGACCAGATCGGGGCGATAGCTGCCGCGCAGCGGCGGCAGGGAACCGGCGATCAGGACCGGCTTGCCGGATTCGTCGCGGGCCTGGCGCGCCAGTTCGGCCGCCTGCACATTCAGCGCACTGAACCGGTCCTCGATCCCTTCCTTGGCGAGGTCGCCGCGGATCACGCCATAGGTGTTGATTGTGATCACCTCGGCGCCGGCATCGATATAGTCGCGATGCACCTGGCGCACCGTATCGGGCGCGACCAGCAGGGCGTTCGCCGACCAGATCGTCTCGAGGATGGGTACGCCGCGGCGGCGCAGCTCGCGGCCCATGCCGCCGTCCAGCAGGATCGGGCGGTCGGGCAGGGGAATCGTGGGGATGCTGTGGGATGTTTCAGTCATGGGCGCCATCTTACACGATGGCGTCGGGCATCGGGAGGGGAAGGCTTGACCGAAGCCCTACCGGCCGGCACATGAGGCCCATGGCGATTGCGACGGACGGTCAGGACCCGATGGAGTTGGCGCTTGCCGAAGCGGCCGCCGCGGCCGCGCGCGACGAGGTGCCGATCGGCGCTGTGGTGGTCGAAGCGGCAACCGGCCGCATCGTTGCATATGCCGGAAACCGGGTCGAGGAACTGAAAGATCCGACGGCGCATGCCGAGCTGCTCGCGTTGCGGGAAGCGGCGAATGCGGTCGGTGCGAAGCGACTGCCCGCGTTCGATCTCTATGTGACGCTGGAGCCTTGTCCGATGTGCGCGCAGGCGGCGAGCTTCGCGCGCGTCCGCTGGCTCATATTCGCAGCCGAGGATATCAAGGGCGGCGGCGTCGTCAACGGCGCGCGCATCTTCGATCAGACAAGCTGCTTTCATGTGCCGGAGATCCGGCGCGGTCGCGACGACCAGGCCGAGCGCTCGGCCGATCTGTTGCGCGCATTCTTTCGCGGGAAGCGATCGCGCGGGCTCTGACCGCCGATACTGTCAAAACCGGAGCGGGAAAAATGCGGCAGCGGGCGCCCGTGAGGGGTTCCGCTGCCGCACCGTCAATCGTGTCGGCGGTTAGGCCGATACGATCGCTACTGAACGGTCGTTACTGAGTCCACTGATCGAAGCCCTCGATATCGGTCTGGGTCAGCTGGGTATCGAACCGATCGTTCTCGGCGTTCAGCGTCAGGCGATCCGCGGGTACCACGACCTTGCGGGCATCCAGATCGAACACGCCATCCGAAATTCCGATGACGAAAGCCTTCACCTGGCCTGTTTCGTCGCCCAGCACGTCTTCGACCTCGCCGATGCTCTCGTCGTTCGAGGTATAAACGTCCATGCCTTCGATCTCGGAAACCGTGAGACCCTGATGGGTCACGGCGTCGTCCTCGATCTCGATCAGCACGGCGCTATCGAGCATTTCGGCTTCCGCCGCTGCGTCGGTGTCGAGCGTCGTGTCGATATCGGTATCGAGGTCCGATTCCATATCGGTGCTGGTGTCCAGGTCCGTATCCATTTCGGTCTGGACGTCGCTCTCGGTCTGCGTCTGCGTGTCGAGTTCGCCTTCGGCCTGGGCCATGCTTGCGCCGGTGACCAGGGCGCCTAGTGCGAGCGCGAAAAGCGGAACGCCATACAACTTGTTCATGTTTAACTCCTTCTTCGACATTGCTGTCATGTCTCGGGATACGGGCTTGTGTGAACCTTCGTTCGATCTCCGTCATTCGATCCGACGGCACGACCCGTATGTGTATACCGTCCTAACCCGGCACAGTCGCAAACCGTTCCCCCCGTGAACGAGATTTCATTCGTATCATCGCGTTATTGACCTCGCGCAAACACAGTCACGCGATTTTCTGCGATCTTCCGGACGATGCGGCAATTGTCGGTACGCGCGAACGGCGGTACACTCCGGGCTCATGGATGACGCCAAAAATCACATCATCGATCGCGAAAAATTATCGGCCCTCAAACGGCGGGAAATCGTCGTCCGCGACAATCGGACGCGCGAATCGCAAAAGCTGCTGAAGCAGGCGCGCGCGGTGATGCCCGCGGGCGTGCCGATGGGCTGGATGGCGGGGCTGTATGAAAGCCCGCCGGTCTTCGTCACGCATGGCGAAGGCGCGCGATTCTGGGACGCCGACGGCAACGTCTATCTCGACATGAACCAGGCCGATCTCTCGATGAGCTGCGGTTTTACGCCGGAGGCCGTGGTCGACGCCGTCGCGCGGCAGATCCAGAACGGTCCGTCCTTCCTGCTGCCGGGCGAAGACGCGATCCGCGTCGCCGAACTGCTGGGCGAACGCTTCGGCCTCTCGCACTGGCAGTTCACCTTGTCGGCGACCGGCGCCAACGCCGAAGCGATCCGCCTTGCGCGCGTCGCGACTGGCCGCGAGCGCTCCCTCATGTTCAATGGCCATTATCACGGTCATGGCGACGAGATGCTGGCCGCCGGCGGCGGTTATTCCAGCGCCGGCTATGTCGGGCTGCCGGCCGACGCCGGGCGGCGCGCCGATACCGTGCCGTTCAACGATATCGATGCGCTGCGCGCGTCGTTGCAGACCCGGCACTATGCCTGCCTGGTTGCCGAACCCGCCCTCACCAATTGCGGTCTCGTGCAACCCGAAGAGGGGTTCTGGCCGGCGGTGCGCGCCGCCTGCAGCGAGACCGGAACGCTGCTGGTCATCGACGAGACCCATACGCAGACCTTCGCCTGGGGTGGATTGGTGTGCGCCTGGAAACTTCTCCCCGACATGGTGACGCTCGGCAAATGCATCGGCGGCGGTTTACCGATGGGCGCCTATGGCATGAATGCGAAACTCGCCGCGGTCATGGAAGAAAATCTGGACCGCCATCGCGGCGGCGCGGTGTTGCCGACCGGCGGCACGGTATTTGGAAACGCACTCGCGATGGCCGCATCGCGCGCGGCGCTAGAACAGGTTCTGACGGAAGAGGGCTACGCGCGGGTCGAGGCGCTGGGCCGGCAATTGGCGGACGGGTTGAACAAGGTCTTCGCCCGGCACAGACTGCCCTGGCGGGCGCCACAGCTTGGCGGCCGCAGCGGCTGGTGCCTCGAGCTCCTGCTGCCGCGCGATGCCATCGAAGGGGGCCGGTCGATCGACTACGAAATGATCGACGCGCGTCGCATCTTCATGGGCAATCGCGGGATCTGGGATGCGATCGCGAGCGCCGGTCCGGCCGTCTCGTTTGCGCATGAGCCGGCCGACATCGACGAGTATCTTGCTGTCGCCGACGCGTTCCTCGGCGAGGTCGCCTGACCATCCCGGTGACTGCGTCCCCGGCCTCGCGTCCGGCATTCGACCAATGCTAGCATCCGCCTCATGAGCCTTAAGCCGATCGATCATCCAGGCGCCTGGAAGGGCGCCGACTTCCGCTCCAAGGACGATTTCTCGTTCGATCTCGAACGCCGCCATATCGTCGCGCTCGACGATGCCATCTCGCTCGCCTACAAGCGCGGCGGCTGGAAGAACCTGACGCGCGACGACGTGCCGCTCGCGAGCATCGCCGACGATGTCGCGCGCTGGCGGCACGAGGTTGCCGACGGGCGCGGCGTGCTGCTGCTGCGCGGCCTGCCGGTCGAACGCTGGTCGGTCAGTGAAACCGAGGCCGCTTATTGGGCGCTCGGGCTTCATCTCGGCCATGCGGTGTCGCAGAGCCCGCTCGGCGACCGGCTCGGGCGCGTCGAAGATGTCTCGCGGCCCGATATCGAGGAGCGCGGCTACAAGAGCCGCAAGGAACTCTCGCCACACACCGATTCCGACGACATCGTCGGCCTGCTCTGCATCCGCCAGGCGAAGTCCGGCGGCTCCAGCCTGCTGGTGTCGGCGATGACCTTGTGGAACGAGATTCTCGCGCGCCAACCCGATTTCCTGCCGGCGCTCGAACGCGGCTTTCACTATCACTGGTTTGGCGAAGAACCGCCGGGCGAACCCGAGATCACGTCCTATCGCGTGCCGGTGTTCGGCTGGGAAGCGGGCAAGCTTTCGGTCTGCTATCTCCGCGAATTCATGGACTGGGCGGCAAAGGATCCGCGCTACGCCTATGAGGGCAACGACCAGCCCGCGCTCGATCTCTTCCAGTCGCTCTGCGACGATCCGGATATCCGTTTGCTGTTCCGCTATGAGCCGGGCGAGTTGGTGCTGTTCAACAACTACACCACCCTGCATGCGCGCACGGCCTATGAGGACGAGACCGATCCGGCGAAGAAGCGTTTGCTGCTGCGGCTGTGGCTACAGGCCGATCCGCCGCGACCGATCCATCAGAATTTGCGCCGCTATTACGGCAAGGACGGGATCGTCATCCAGCCGGGCCGCACCGCGACGCACTATCAGGGCAAGGCGCAGCACGAAAGCGCGGCAGCGCCGGCGAAGTGACGTTGACGGTGGCCTGACGTCCGTACCGAAACGTCGCCCGATTCCAGGGAGGTCACGCGGGTCATGCTCTTCATGGTGATCGAACATTTCCGCGATGCCGATCCCGTGCCGGTCTATCGGCGCTTCCGCGACAAAGGCCGGATGATGCCCGACGGTCTCGTCTATGTCGGAAGTTGGGTCGAGGCCGGATTCCAGCGCTGCTTCCAGCTCATGGAATGCGACGATATCGCGCTGCTGCAATCCTGGCTGTTGAACTGGCGCGATCTCGCCGAGTTCGAAATCGTGGCCGTCGTCAGCGGACAGGATGCCGCGAAATCGGTGGCGCCGTTTTTGGATTCCAAATCAGGGTCGTAGCGCAGCGCGCGCGATGGCGCACTACGGCTTGAGTTCGCCGATCAGATTTTCCGCCGGCTCGACCAGATCGTTGTACGCATCGCTGGTGCGTCCATAGCCGCTCCAGGACTTGAACCCGATCAGCGCCTTCAATTCATCCGATGCATCGCCGATCGCTTCGCGTTTGGCGCCATGCGTCAGGTTCGCCATCTGCCGGTACTGCGGTCCGCAGAAATAAGTGGTGATACCGATCCGGGGTCCGTTCGAGCGGTTGAAACCGGCCGCATGCCAGGTGCGGCCCTCCCAGGCGACGGCCGACCCGGCCGGCACGACCGCCTGCACCGTCGGATAATTGTCGCGTTTCGGATCGGGGTTGCGTCCGGACAAATGGCTGCCCGGTACCAGCCGCGTCGCGCCGTTCTCGACGGTGAAATCGGTGATCGCCCAGAACAGATTCAAAACGGCCGGCGGCGAGATCGGGCCGTTCGCCGGCACCGGATCGCCCATCGGAACATTGCTACGGTTGATCGTGCCCGCGCGCTGATATGTCTCACCGGGCATGCGCGGCTGCGGCAGCCACCATTGATCGATATGGAGCCCCATCAGGCCGTTGTCCGGCCAGGTGATGTGGGCGGCGATATCCGACAGCAGGAATTGTTCGCCGAGGACGTGGCCCGCGATCCGCATGGCAAGCGGGCTGAGTGCCATCTCGTGGAACACACGCCCCTTGTTGATGAGCATGTGGACCCACTGGTTGACCATCTCGTCCGGCTCTTCGTCGGTGCCGGGTTTGTGTAATCCCAGCTTCTTTTCGGCGACGGCCTGTTCCTCGATCCGCTGGCGCACCGAAGCGAGCCGTTCGCCATCGAGGGCATTGGCGATCAGGCAATAGCCGAACCGGTCGAGGTCGGATGCCTGGTGCGCGGGGTCGTCGGTGAGAGTCGGGCGGTCGGCCATGACGCTGTCCGTCACAAACAGGGTTAGATCGGCAGGCGGTCGAGAATCCGGTACCACATGATCGACGCGCCAAGGAACCACGGATAGCCCGTGTAAAGCGGGCGGGTCTGGAAGGTGCAATTGTCGAACGGCGTCTTGCCCTCCGGCTTGCCCAGCAGCTTCTGCCCGATGCGCATGCCGTAATAGGTTGCGAGCGACACGCCGGAACCGCAATAGCCCATCGCGTAATAGAGCCCGTCCTGCTGGCCGATATGCGGCAGCGTGTCGAACGTGTAGGCGACGAACCCGACCCAGCTATGCGAGACCTTGGTATTGCGGAGCTGCGGATAGATTTCCGTCATCCGTGCATGCAGGCGCGGCGCCGAGACTTTCGGATCGTTCTCCATATAGGCGACGCGGCCGCCGAACAGCAGGCGCTTCCGGTCCGGCGACAGGCGGTAATAGAAAATGAGGCGGCGCGAATCCGACATGGTGCGCGCATTCGGCGACATCGTATGCGCGACTGCCGGATCGAGCTCTTCGGTGGCGATGATATAGCTGCCGATCGGAATCACGCGGCGGCGGTGCCAGGGTGTGGCCTCGCCGGTATAGCCGTTGGTCGCGACGATCACGTCGCGCGCCTTCATGGTGCCTTTCGACGTCGTGACCGTGAAGCCGCTGCCGCTCTCGCGGTTGATGCCGGTAACGCGGCAATGCGGCACGATCGTGCCGCCGGCCTGCCGGACCAGCGAGATCAGCCCGTTGACATACTTCGCCGGATGCAGTCCGGCGTGATGCGGCATTACCATCCCGCCGAAATAATGGTCGCTGCCGATTTCCTTGTGCTGCTCGGCGCGCGGAACCATGTAGGCGTCGGTCTTGAGATCCTTCGGCACCTCGCCGATGTCGGCCGCGATCTTCTCGTACTGGCGCGGATTGTGCGCGGCGTGGAAGCGGCCGAGGCGCTCCCAGTTGACCTTCAGCCCCTCCCTGCGAATGAGCGTCTCGATATAGTCGAGCGCGCGATGGCCTTCGCGCCGCATCTCAAAGCCGAGCTCGGCGCCGTATTTAGCCGAGAGCTTGTCGAGCGATGGCTTGATCGAGGTCGCGACCTGCCCGCCATTGCGACTGGAACAGCCCCAGCCGGCATCCTCGGCATCGACCACCACCGTCGAACGGCCGCCGCGGACGGTTTCGAGCGCGGCGTTGAGACCGGTAAAGCCCGAGCCGATGACCAGAACGTCCGCCTGCGCCGGCAGCACCGTGGGATCGCCGAATTGCGGCCGGGGCGCATCGTCCCACCAGTAGGGTGTGTCCTTGTAGGTCTCGGTGTATAGCGATGCGCTCATGTTGGGCCCCGGCGATCTGTCCGTTCGGATCGAACGGTGGCGATCTTGCCGCAAGCTCCCCGGTTAAGTCCAATGCCGCCCATTCGGGGCGGGGAGGAAGCAAATCGGATGTCCGCAATCACGATCCGGCGCGCGACTCGCGACGACCGTGCCGCGATCCTCGATCTCGCGATCGCGCTGCAGGCGGCGGAGCATGAGATGCATCCCTCGCGCCGGCCTGGTCCCGCGCTGGATCCGCGCGCCTATGACGAACTCGATCGCCGCACAAGCGGCGACGATGGCGCCATCCTGCTTGCCGAAACCGACGGGTCGATCGCGGGGTACATCGCATTTTATGCAGACCTCAATGACAGCGTGGAGCTGCGCGCCAGCGCCCATCGGTTCCTCTATGTTTCGGATATCAGCGTCGCGCCGGCGATGCGTGGCCGCGGGATCGCAGGCTTTCTGCTGGCCGAGGCGGATGACTGGTGCCTGCGCCTCGGATTGCCGCGCATCGAGATGGGTGTGCTCGCCGCCAATGCGCCGGCGCTGACAGCGTACAAAAAGGCGGGCTATGTGCTCTACGAGCATTGGCTCGACAAGCATATCGCCGCATCGCCGATACCGGTGCCGACGATCGCGGGGCTCGATCTGCGGCCGATGCAGCCGGCCGATCGCGCGCTGATGCTGCGTTTCATGCGCGATCTGGCGGATGACGAGGCAGAGATGCATTGGGCGATGCGGCCCGGTTCCGAAATCACCCTGAACGAGGTGGAACGCTCGATCCGGGAGATCGCGGCGGAAGAAGGCGCGATCCTGATCGCCGAGCTCGATGGCCAACCGGTCGGTTATGGTGCCGCGGTCTGCCAGATCGCATCGGACGAGCACGAGCTCCGCGAAGACTGGTTCCATCGCGGCATGGTGACCGATCTCTATGTGGCGCCCGAGGGCCGGCGCCGCGGCATCGGGCTGGCACTGCTCGGCGCGCTCGAACGCTCGATCGCGCCGCGCGGGCTCGACTGGCTGCAGATCGTCGTCTCGCCCGATAACGCGGCCGCGCTCGCGCTTTACAAGAAAGCCGGGTTCGGGGCCTACGAGCTGGTGCTGGAGAAGCGGCTGGGGTGACGCGGCGATCCCTCGTGACGCAGAGCGCTGTCCTAAAACCAATTCGATTGTCATCGCCGGGCTTGACCCGGCAATCCACTGTGCCGATGCGTCGATGTAAACGTTCGAGCGCGTTGCATGCGGATAAATGGATGCCCGGGTCAAGCCCGGGCATGACGGCTCTAAAACAGGCGCCGTCTCGAGGGGCCTACACCCGTCGCGCGCGACGATCCTTGAGAACGCGCTTCGCTGCGTTATGGCCCGGCGCGCCGGACACGCCGCCGCCGGGATGCGCCCCCGCACCGCAAAGATAGAGCCCGCGGATCGGCGTTCGGTACTGCGCGGCCTTCGGATGCGGGCGCATCGAGAAGAGCTGATCGGGATCGAGCCTGCCGTGATAGACATCGCCGCCGGTGAGGCCGAAGCGCGCTTCGAGATCGGCCGGCGTCAGCGCCATGATGCCGACGATCTGGCGGCGGAAATTCGGAATGTAGCGTTCGATGACGCGGATGACGCCCTCGGTCGCCTCGTCGCGCGCCTGATCCCATGAGCGCCCATCGGAGAGCTCTTTCGGATATTGCTGAGCCAGCACGCCCATGATGTGGCAGCCCGGCGGCGCGAGGCTGTCGTCGAGTGCGGTCGGGATCGTCGCATCGACGATCGGATTCGCGGGTAATTTACCCTGAGACGCTGCCTGGAAACTCTCTTCGAAATCCGCATAGCCGGATTCCATATGGATGAAGGATTGGTGATGGCGGCCGATCTCGCGGCCCGGCCGGGCGGCGAATTCGGGCACGCCGTCGAGCGCAAAATTGAACCGGCAGGAACCGGACCATTGTCGGAAATGCTCGATGTCGTGTGCGAAATCAGGTTCGAGATGCTCGCGCCCGACCAGTTTCAGAAAGGTTCGATTGGGATCGGTGTTGGCCAGCACCAGTGTCGCCTCGATCCGCTCGCCGGTTTCGAGTTCGACGCCGGTCGCGCGCTTGTTCTCGACGAGGATGCGTTTCACGGCGGCGTCGGTGCGGATCGTGCCGCCTTTCTCGACGACCGATTTGGCCATCGCCTGGGTGATCGAACCCATGCCGCCGCGCGCATAGGCCCATTTCCGGCGGACGCCGTCGATCGCGCCGACCGCGAGATGCAGCATGTTGATGGCAGAACCCGCGGCACGCAGGCTCACCGCATTGCCGGCGGTGATCGACGACGCATACATCGCCTTCACGTCGTCGGAATCGAACCAGCGATCGAGAATGTCGGCGGCCGGCGTGGTGAAAAGTTGGATCAGATGATGTCGGTCTTCGGGCGAGAGCCGGCGGATCTGATTGCCGGCGTGCAACAGCGACATCAGATCGCCGAGGCCGCCGCTGCCGAGCGCCGGCGGTTCGCGCAGCATCTGGTCGCGCAGGAAATCCGAGAGCCGGCCCATGATCGCATCGAAGCGCTGCATCGCGTCATAGTCGCGGTTGGAGACCTGGCCGATCTGCGCGCGATCATGATCGGGATCGCCGGTCATCAGGATCGAGCGGCCGTCATGCAGCGGTGCGAACGAGCCCTTGAGCGGGATCGTCTCGTAGCCTTGCCGCTTCAGATCCATGTCGGCGACGATTTCCTCACGCAGCAGGCTCACGACATAGGAGGCTGACGAATTGCGGAAGCCGGGATGGAACTCTTCGGTTACCGCAGCGCCGCCGACCATGTCGCGCCGCTCGAGCAGCAGCGGCTTGAGGCCGGCGCGTGCCAGATAAAACGCGGCGACCAGCCCGTTATGGCCGGCGCCGACGACGATCGCGTCCCATCGTTCGGTCATTTCATGTCGCCGGCGATCGCGCGCCAGCCGATGTCGCGGCGGCAGAAGCCTTGCGGCCAGTCGACCGCCTCGACGCCTTTATAGGCGCGCAACCGCGCTTCGGCGGCATTCGTACCGCGCCCGACAATGCCGAGCACGCGCCCGCCATGAGCGAGGATGCGGTCGCCGTCGCGCTTCGTGCCGGCGTGGAAAATCAACACGTCGTCGAGTGCGGCGGCACGATCGAGCCCGCGAATCTCCGAGCCCTTCTCGTAATGGCCGGGATAGCCGTGCGCCGCCATGACGACGACCAATGCCGTCTCATCGTGCCAGCGCAAATCGAAATGACCGAGCCCGCCCTCGCTGCACGCGATCAGAGCGGGTAGCAGATCGGATTTGAGCCGCGCCATCAGCGCCTGGCATTCCGGATCGCCAAAGCGCACGTTGAATTCGAGCAGCTTCGGGCCCATTGCATCGATCATCACGCCGGCGAACAGCACGCCCTTGAACGGCGTGCCGCGCGCCGCCATCGCCTTGACGGTCGGCTCGACGATATCGGCCATGATGCGCGCCTGCATTGCCGCATCGACGATCGGTGTCGGCGAATAGGCACCCATGCCGCCGGTGTTCGGCCCTGTATCGCCATCGCCGACCCGCTTGTGATCCTGTGCTGCCGCGAGCGGCAGCACATGCGTGCCATCGGAGAGCGCGAAGAAGCTCGCTTCCTCGCCCTGTAGAAACTCCTCGATCACGATCTCGGCGCTGGCCGCGCCGAATGCGGCGTCGACCAGAATCGTGTCGATCGCCTGATCGGCCTCGTCGATGCTTTCGGCGATGATCACGCCCTTGCCAGCCGCCAGCCCGTCGGCCTTGACGACCAGCGGCGCGCCGAGCGAACGCGCGAATTCTTTGGCGGCGGCCGGATCGGCGAAGCGCCGCCAGCGCGCGGTTGGCACGCCAGCCGCATCGGCGACCTCCTTCATGAAGGCTTTGGAGCCCTCGAGCTGGGCCGCGGCCGCGTTCGGACCGAAAGCCGGGATGCCGGTCTCGGCCAGGCGGTCGACCAGGCCGGCGACCAAAGGCGCCTCCGGTCCGACCACGACGAAATCGACCCGGTTGTTGCGGGCGAAGGCAACCAGCGCAACGATATCCTCGATGCCGATCGGCACGCATTCGGCCTCGGAAGCAATGCCGGCATTGCCCGGCGCGCACCAGATCTTGTCGCAGAGAGGGGAGGCGGCGAGCTTCCAGCACAGCGCATGCTCGCGCCCGCCGCTGCCGACGACGAGAATGCGCATTTTCAGGCTCCTTTTTCCGTCTTTTCGCGGCGCCTTCGCACCGCGTGAATCCGGCCCGCCTCTTAGCATAGAATGAGCGCCATGATCGACCGGCCCATCTCCAACGTTCCCGAATACTCGGTCGGCGAGTTGAGCCGTGCCGTCAAAGGCACGCTCGAAGAACAGTTCGGACGGATCCGGGTGCGCGGCGAGATCGGCCGGCTCAGCAAACCGCAATCGGGCCATATCTACGCGACGCTCAAGGATGCCGACGATACCGGCCTCGTGCTCGATGCCGTGATCTGGCGCTCGACCGTGCCGAAGCTCGCCATGGCGCCGGAAGAGGGCATGGAGGTAATCGCGACCGGGCGGATCACCACTTATGCCGGCAAATCCTCCTATCAGCTCATCATCGAATCGCTGGAGATCGCCGGCGAAGGCGCGTTGCTCAAACTGATCGAGGAACGCAGGCGCAAGCTTGCTGCTGAAGGGCTGTTCGACGAGGACCGCAAGAAACCGCTGCCGATGCTGCCCGAAGTGATCGGCGTCGTGACCTCGCTGACCGGTGCCGTGATCCGCGACATCCGCCATCGGCTCGCCGATCGTTTTCCCCGCCAGATCCTGATCTGGCCGGTCATGGTGCAGGGCGAGGGCGCGGCAGCCCAGATCGCCGCCGCCATTGCGGGTTTCAATCGGCTCGAGGTCGGCGGTGCGGTGCCGCGGCCCGATCTGCTGATCGTCGCGCGCGGCGGCGGCAGTCTCGAAGACCTGATGGCGTTCAACGAAGAGATCGTCGTGCGCGCCGCGGCGGCCTCCGCGATCCCGCTGATCTCCGCCGTCGGGCACGAGACCGACTGGACGCTGATCGATCACGCCGCCGACCGGCGCGCGCCGACGCCGAGTGCGGCCGCCGAGATGGCAGTGCCGGTGCGCGCCGAGCTGATGGCGAACGCGGTGGAGTGCGGCCACCGGCTGATGGGCGCGATGACGCGCTGGCTCACTTGGCGGCGCGACCAGTTGCAGGGGCTCGCGCGCGGTCTGCCCGATCCGCGGCGTTTGCTGCAGGAACTGACCCAGCGCCTCGACGACTGGATGGAGCGGCTGGCGGCGACGCGGGTCGATCTGATCGCGCGGCGGCGCGAGCGTCTTGCCACTTTGGCCGGCAGTTTGCGCACGCCCGATCAGCTCATCGCCTTGAAGGGCCAGGCGCTCGGCCATGCGCTCGAACGCCTGCAGGCGGGGCTCGCACGCGATGTCACGGCGCGGCGCCATCGCTTCGACCGGACGGCTTCGGGCTTGCGGCCCGGGCTGGTCCATGACCGGCTTTCGCGCGGCCGCGAAGCTTTGGCGACCGCCGCGGGTCTGTTGAACTCGCTTTCCTACGAGAACGTGCTGCAGCGCGGCTTTGTACTCGCGATGGGGCCGGATGGAAGGCCGGTGACGATGGCCGCCAGCGTCGATCCCGGCATGGCGCTCACCTTGCAGTTCCGCGACGGCAAAGTGCGCACGCGCGTCGAAGGCCGCATCGCCGAGGACAGTTCGGATGCGAAGGATCGTTCCGAAGCGAAGCAGGCCGCGAAACCGGCGAAACGCAGCGGCGGCGACGGCTCGCAGGGATCGCTGTTGTGAAGCGGCTTCTGTTTGCGCTCGCGCTGTTGCTCCTGCCCGGTTGCGCGCGGGCGGACGCGATTCGGATCGACGGAAATCTGACGCAGGGCGGACTGGTGATAGGGCAGGTTGCGCCGGGCAGCAGTGTCCTGTTCGAGGGGCGCCATGTGCGGGTTGGCGCAGGCGGCTGGTTTCTGCTCGGCTTCGGGCGCGAGGCACCGCCGCAGGCACTTGTCGAGGCGACTTTGCCGGACGGTACCGCCGAGCGTCTCGCGCTCGATGTTGCACAGCGCGAATACGACATCCAGCATATCGACGGATTGCCGGACCAGATGGTGACGCCCGACGAGGCGTTGCAGGTACGCATCGCCGCCGAGCGCGAGACCATCATTGCCGCCTGGGCGCATGACACAACGGCGACCGATTTCCTCGGCGGGTTCGTCTGGCCGGTCATCGGCCCGATCAGCGGCGTCTATGGCAGCCAGCGTATTCTCAACGGCGAACCGCGCCAGCCGCATTTCGGCGTCGACATGGCGGCACCCGAGGGAACGCCGGTCGCGGCACCGGCCGGCGGCATCGTGCGGCTTGCCGAACCCGATCTTTATTTCACCGGCGGCACCGTCATCATCGATCACGGGCACGGGCTGTCCTCGACGCTGATGCATATGGCGAGCGTCGCAGCCGTGGTCGGCCAGCGTGTCGAACAAGGCGATATCGTCGGCACGGTCGGCGCCACCGGCCGGGCGACCGGCCCACATCTCGACTGGCGGATGAATCTCTACGAGGCGCGGATCGATCCGCAATTGCTGGTGCCGCCGATGGTGGATTCTGCGACGACGCCGTAGGCGCCCTTAGGAGAACGGCGCGAGATGGCCGAGAAACTGCTCTGCGGTGCGGCGCCAGGAAAACCCGAGCGCGAATTCGCGGCAGCGCGCCGGAGAAATAGCGAGCGCGGCACGGGCTGCCTTCGCCAGATCCTCGTCGAGTACGCCGACGCCGGTGCCCACTATCACGTCGAGCGGCCCGGGTACCGGGAAGGCGGCGACCGGAAGTCCCGAGGCCAGCGCCTCCAGCATCACGAGGCCGAACGTGTCGGTGCGGCTTGGGAAAACAAATAAATCGGCCGCTGCGTAGTGACGCGCGAGATCTTCGCCGTGACGCGCGCCGGCGAAATGGACGGATGGAAAGCGCCGCCGCAGTTCCGGCAGCATGGGGCCTTCGCCCACCACCAGTTTCGATCCGGGCAGGTCCAGCGCAAGAAACGCCTCGATGTTCTTTTCGACCGCTACGCGCCCGACATAGAGATGGATCGGACGCGGCAGATCGAGAAACGATTTGTCGCGCGGCCGGAACAGATCGGTGTCGACGCCGCGCGACCAGGGTCGGATATTGCCGAAGCCGCGTTCTTCGAGATCGCGCTGGATCGTGTCCGTCGCGACCATGATGCCGGCGCCGGCGCCGTGAAAATGCCGCAGCCAGCGATAAGACCAGTCGAGCGGGATTGGCGCGCGGGCGCGCACATATTCGGGAAAGCGTGTGTGATAGGCGGTGGTGAACGGTCGCCGTAACGTCAGCGCATAGCGGCGTGCCGCGAGCCCGATTGGACCCTCGGTCGAGACGTGAATCGCCTGCGGGCGGAAATGTTCGAGCAGTTCGCCCAGCCGTCGGCCCGGTGCGATCGCCAGGCGGATTTCCGGATAAGTAGGGCAGGCCGTGTTGAGGAACCGCTCCGGGCCGAACACGGCGATCTCATGCCCGAGCCCGGTCAGTTCGGCAATCACACGGCTCATCGTGCGCACGACGCCATTCACTTGCGGGAACCAGGCATCGGTCGCGATTGCGATCCGCATGCGTCAGGCCAGTTCGAGCATCGAGACCTGACGGACCCGGGTCCAGTCGATAATCTCGAGCCGGCCGTCGAAATGTTCGACCAGAGCCGTGCAGCTCTCGACCCAGTCGCCGTCGTTGCAATAGAGGATGTCGTCGAAGCGCCGCATCTCGGCCTTGTGGATATGGCCGCAGATCACGCCATCGACGCCGCGGCGGCGCGCTTCGTCGGCGACCGCGGTTTCAAAGTTGTCGATATAGCGGACGGCGTCCTTGACCCGCTGCTTTAGATAGGCCGAGAGCGACCAGTAACCGTAACCGAGCCGCTGACGCGCGTGATTGAACCAGTGATTGGCGGCAAGCATCATGTTGTAAGCACGGTCGCCAAGGAAGGCGAGCCATTTGGCATAGCGCACAATGCCGTCGAACTGATCGCCATGGATCACCAGAAATCGCCGTCCATCGGCCATCTCGTGAATCGCTTCCGACATAACGAGAACCCCGCCGAACTGCATGTCGACATAGTCTCGCAACGCTTCGTCGTGATTGCCCGGCACGTAGACGACCCTGGTGCCCTTGCGCGCCTTGCGCAGCAGCTTCTGCACCACATCGTTGTGACTCTGGCGCCAGAACCAGGCGCGCCGCAGCCGCCAGCAATCGATGATATCGCCGACCAGATAGAGATAATCGGATTCCGTCATGCGCAGGAAATCGAGCAGGAACTCGGCCTTGCAGCCACGCGTGCCGAGATGAATGTCGGAGATGAAAATGGTGCGGTAGCGAAGCGGGGCGACAAGCGTATTCATCGCATCCGGCTAATCGTTCGTGGCTGTTTTGCCCGCATCTCAATCGACTTTATGAATGCGATGCCGTGCTGTCCAAAGAAAACAACGCAAAAGACTGACATCGGCCGAAGAATTCACTAAACTGAAGCGCAATGACGGCGAATGTGAACAATGAAAGTCCGGATCGTTACAGCCGCATGACGGGATCGTTACAGATCGATGTCGCATCGCGCGCGGTGGCGCCGAGTCGCATCGCAATCATCTTCAACCCGATAGCGGGATCGCGCCGTCGTCGTCGGCGTCTCGCCGCGGCGATCCGTGTGCTGCGACGCCTCGGATGCCGCATCGCATTGCACCGCACGACCGCGCATGGCGATGCGGCACTGCTAGCGGCTGCGATCGCACGCGACGGCCGGACCGACACGCTGATGATCGCCGGTGGCGACGGCACGATCGCCGATGCGGCACACGGGCTTGCCACCTGTGCCGCCGACAAACTGCCGGCACTGGCCATATTGCCGCTCGGCACCGCGAATGTGCTCGCTCGCGAGATCGGGCTGCCGCGCGATCCCGAAGCGCAGGCCGCGATCGCCGCCGCCGGCCCTATGATGACGGTGGCGCTGGCGCAGGCGAACGGCCGGCATTTCCTCTTGATGGCGGGTGCGGGATTCGATGCGCATGTGGTGGCGGGGATCGACGTCGCGTTCAAACGGCGCGTCGGAAAGATCGCCTATGTCTTCGAGATGCTGCGCCAGCTCGGCCGCTTTCCCTTCGGCACGTACCGGGTCGCGATCGACGGTGAACCGCATTTCGTCGCATCGGTCGTGGTGACGCGCGGCCGGCTCTATGGCGGCAGTTTCGTTCTGGCGCCCGACGCGCGGCTCGACGAAGCAGCGCTCCATGTCTGCTGCTTCGAGCATGGTGGCCGGTTCTGGGCGGTGCTCTATGCGATGGCGCTGGGCATCGGACTTTTGCCGCGAATGCCCGGTTTTACCATCCGGCGCGCGCAGCGCGTACGCATCGAAGGCGTGCCCGGCGAACCGCTGCAGGCAGACGGCGACACGATCGGTTCTCTGCCGGTCGAGATCGCGATGACGGACAAGTCGCTGGGACTGGTGGTACCCTGATGCCGGGTCGTCGCCGGCGCGGAACCGTGGCGGGTCGGCTCTCGGCTTGCAGCGAGGAGGTGGCGATGATCGGAACAGGAACAGCCGGCGCGGCCATCGAAACCGCGGTGCGCGACTATCTCGATGGCATGGTCTACGGCGACGAGGCGAAGCTCCGCCGCGCCTTCCATCCCGATGCGCGGGTCATCGGCCATGTTGGCGGTACGCTCGAATGGTCCTCGGTCGACGCGTTCGCAGCCGAATGCGTTGCCGCGCACACGCCGCCCCCGGGCGCCCATTATTTCTGGCAGATCCGGTCGCTCAAGATCGAAGGCGATACGGCGGTTGTCGAGCTTGTCGACGACTATCTGGGCATCCGGTTCACCGACTGGCTGTCCCTCCTGCACCATGACGGGCGCTGGGTAATCGTCAATAAGCTGTTCTACGCGCATCCGTAAGGGATGGGCGCACGCCGCGGCGGTATGCTCAACTGCCGGCGACCATCATGCGCTCGATGCGAACGGTCGGCGCGTTGGTGCCGTAGCGGAATTCGAGATCGCCGGCGGCACGCATGTTCGCGAGCATGTCTTTCAGATTGCCGGCGATGGTCACTTCGCTCACCGGGCCGGAGATGCGGCCCTTCTCGATCAGGAAGCCGGCCGCACCCCGGCTGTAATCGCCGGTCACGATATTGATGCCGAAACCCATCAGATCGGTCACCAGCAAACCGCGGTCGATATCGGCAATGAGTTCGTCGACGCTGCCGCTGCCGCCCGCGAGATAAAGATTGGAGGTGCCGGGCGAGGGCGGTCCCGAGGTGCCGCGCCGCGCATGGCCGGTCGTCTCGAGCCCGAGCTGGCGGGCGGTTGCGAGATCGAGCACCCAGCTTGCCAACGTGCCGTCTTCGACGATCGCAAGCCGACGGGTTGCAATGCCTTCGCCATCGAACGGCATCGAGTTCAGGCCGCGTACCCGGTCGGGCTCGTCGATCACCGACAGGCCTTTCGGCAGGATCCGGCTGCCCATCGATTCCTTGAGATAACTCGTGCCGCGTGCGATGGCGCTGCCGTTTGCCGCGCTGGCAATATGAGCCACCAGCCCGTTCGCAACGCGCGGGTCGAATACCACGGGCATGCTGCTCGATGCGATCTTGCGCGGGTTGAGGCGGCGCAATGTCCGATCGGCTGCGCGTTTTCCGACCGTTCCGGGATTCTCGAGTTCGCTGGCAAACAGCGCAACGCTCATATCGTGATCGCGTTCCATCGCGGTCCCGCTGCCCGCAACGACGCTGACGGAGACCGAATGGTGCGAGCTGGCAAAGCTGCCGGCGAAGCCGTTCGATGCGACCAGCGCCACGCGGCCGCGGCCCCAGGATGCGTCGGCGCCATTCGAATTGGTGATGCCTTTGACCGATCGCGCCGCGTCCTCGCATTCATGCGCGCGATCGAGCAGTGCTTCGGGAGTCGGTTCCGACGGATCGAACCGGTCGAGATCGGGAATGCGGACGGCGATCTGGTCGGGATCGGGAAGACCGCAAAACCTGTCTTCCGGCACGGCGCGCGCCATCGCGATCGCGCGCTCGACCAGCTCATCCAGCATGTCGGGCTTGAAATCGGCCGACGACACGATCGCCTGCCGCCGCCCGATCATGACGCGGAGGCCGAGATCGCGCGATTCGGAGCGCTCCAGCGTCTCCGGTTCGCCAAGCCGCACCGCCTGCGAGAGCGACGCGCTTTCGATTGTGACCGCATCGGCCGCATCGGCACCGGCCCGCAGCGCCCGGCCGATAAGATCGTCGAGCGGATCGAGCAAGGCTGCATCGGGTTCGGCGTGGCGATGGCGGCCACTGCCGGCGGGGCGCACGGGTTTTGCCTTCGCGACCGGGCGGCTGCCGACCTTGCGGACGTCGCGCTGCTTGGCCGTGGCAATTCGCACGCGACCAGCGCGGGCGGCTGTTGCGATACGCTTGGCCGCCGGTCGTCGCGGCGCCGGACGCAAAGCCGGGCTGCGCTTCGTTGCCGGTGTCTTGAGCGGCGCCTTTCCGGTCGCGGCCCGGGTTGCCGCACGCTTTTTTGCGCTGCGCCTCGGCGCGGTCTTCTTTTTCGCAATCGACTTTTTCGCAGCGGGCTTTCTGGCGCCGCTCTTCTTTGCCGGCGTCTTCTTCGGAGCGGCTTTTTTCGATGCAGTCTCCTTTCTCGTCTGTGGGGCGGTCTTTTTCTGTGCCAGCCGTTTGGCGGTGCTTTTCCGGGTGGCCGTCTTCTTCGCATTGCGCTTCGCGGGCACGGACGCCTTGCCGGTCGATTGCCGCGCGGGCGATCTGCCGCGCGACTTCGTGGCGGCGGACGGTTTCTTCGTCCCGCGCTTTGCGCCGCCTGCGCCCTTGCCCGATTTTGCCCTGGTCCGGCGCGCCGCCATGGAAGAAGCTCCGCTACTGTTCGTTGGGTTGGCGATTAGGTGGCAGGCCGGCGCCGCGAAGGCAAGACCTCACTCGGCCGGCAACCCCAGCCAGTAGCGACGCCATGTGGCCCAATCGGCATCGTCCGTTGTGCCGTAGGCATGGATCGCCAGCCCCAGTTGCGGTGGCGCATCGCCATCGCGCGGGATCGCATAGGCAATGCCCGTGAGTGCCGATTCGAGGGTTTCGGCACCGGCACTGAATCCACCGCCTTCGTCCCGATGGGTCGGCACGCCGATGAGCAACTCGGCCTGACCTTCGGCCATCGCCTGCCAGACGCGCGGTGTCAGCCACCCGACGATGGCGCTATAGGCCCAGGAGAATGGTATGCCGGTGTCGTACATACGCACGGTCACCTGATCGACGCGTTCGGCGACCGCCGCGTAATATTCGCGCGACCATAATACGGCTTCGGGAAAAATCCGCCCGATCGGGCG
>JAWXBK010000008.1:0-13751 GCA_034439975.1 Rhodospirillaceae bacterium
GCCGCGCGCGCGGCTGGGTCTGGGTATCGGCGGCCGTCATCGCCGGTTTCGTCGTGCTGGCGGCATTGGCGACCATTCCGGCCTGGAGTCCGTGGACCGACGATACGCCCACATCGTCGACCGGAACCTTCAGCGATTCCGACGGTGACGCTGCGACCGCGGAAACGACGACCGCCGACGATACTTCGTCCGACACCGCGGCCGATGCGGCGAGCGAATCCGATGCGGATGCGAGCGCGGCGAGCGAGACCGACACAACGTCCACGGCCGTCGATACGCCCGATGGCACCGGAACGGATTCGGCCGGTGCCGTCACGACCGGCAATGAAGGCACGGCCGCGTCGAGCGCAACCGCCGGCAATGACACGCTCGAGACGTTGCCGTTCGCACCGGCCGGCCTGCCCGAAGTGGGCGAGCCTGTCGAGGAGCAGGTTGCGGCTGTCGACGAGCCGGTTGCCACGCTCGAATCGCAGGCGGCGACGACACCGTCGGTGGATGGTGCCGAAGCCGGCGCGCCGTCCACCGCCGATCCGGCGAATACCGCCGATATCGCCGCGCTCGCGGAACGTGTTACCGGCATCGAGCAGTTGCTGATCGATTTCATGACGGAAGTGCCGGCGCAGTCGCTTGCCGACGTGAAGGCCGAGGTGCAGCGGCTGATCGACGAAAACGAAGGGTTGCGCAATCAGCTCACGATCCTGACCGACCGTTTCGAACAGTCGGATGCGACCGCGTTCATGCTGGCGGTCGGTCGGCTCGGAGCGGCGCTGAACGAGGGCCGGCCGTTTGCACCCGAACTCGACACGCTGAACAAACTGGCGAGCGCCGATCCGCAATTGGCGTCGGCCTCGCCGGCGCTCGAAGCGCTGGCACCGCATGCCGCCACCGGCGCACCGAGCGAAATTCGTCTGGTCGCGTGGTTTCCGGAAACAGCGCGCGCTATCGTGCAGGCGGCGCAGCAGGATAGTGCAAGCGGGATCGTGGATGCGGAAGAAGGCGGCTGGTTCGACCGGCTGATCGGGCGCATCACAGATCTGGTGACGGTGCGGCCGGTCGGTGCCGAAGTCGAAGGCGACAGTCCCGCTGCGCACGTTGCACGGGCCGAAGCGCATCTGCAGACCGGCGATCTCGAAAGCGCGGTGGTCGAGCTGGAATTGCTGACCGGCGCGCCGGCGGAGGCCGCCGCCGCCTGGCTCACCGATGCCAAGGCGCGGCTCGCCGTCGAACCGGCGTTCCGCACACTCGACCAGCTCGCGCTCGAACGGCTCGGCACCGGCAGTGCCGACGCCGATACCGCCGCCGGCGGCTGAGCAGCAGGGCCGTCAGGTCACGCGCGCGATGCTGCGCATCCTCGCTTACATCCTGCTGGTCGCGCTGCTGGTCGCTGGCGCGGTCTGGCTCGCCGACCGGCCGGGCCAGGTTTCGATCGAGTGGCTCGGCTGGCGGATCGAGGCGACGGCCGGTCTGCTGCTCGTGGCGGTCGCTTTGCTGGTCCTGCTCGCCGTTGTCGTGCTGCGCCTGTGGGATGCGATCTGGCACGCGCCGCGCCGCCTTATGCACAAACGTGCGGAGCGTCGGCGCGCTTCCGGCTATCGCGCGCTCAGCAAGGGCATGGTCGCAGTCGCGGCCGGCGATGCCGCCGAAGCGAAGCGGCAGGCGCGCACCGCATACGGTCTCCTTAAAGATCCGCCGATCACCTTGCTGCTTGCGGCGCAGGCCGCACAGCTCAATGGCGACGACACGGCGGCGCACCGTTACTTCACCGCGATGCTCGACCGGCCCGAGACGCGCTTTCTCGGTTTGCGCGGCCTGCTCAATCAGGCGCTCGGGCGCGGCGACGACAAGGCAGCACTCGAGCTCGCGCGCCGCGCGCATCTCGAACGGCCCGATGCGCTCTGGCCGGCGGAAGCGCTGATCGATCTGCAGGTGCGCACCGCGCATTGGTCGGGTGCCGCGACCACGATCAACGAGGCGGTGAAGCAGAAACTGATCGAACCGCCGGTCGCAAAACGGCGCCTCGCGGCTTTGTTTACCGAAGAAGCGAAGGGTGTCGCGCTCGACAATCCCGACCGGGCGATCCAGTCCTTGCGCGAAGCGTTGAAGCGGCGGCCGGGTTTCGTGCCGGCGATTCAGCTCGAAGCCGAGATCCTGGCGCGGCGCGGTCGGATGAAAGATGCGAAGCGGCTGATCGAACAGGCTTGGGGCGCGGTAACGCCCGGGCCGCATCCGCTGCTCGCAACCGCCTACGCCGCAATCGAACCCACGGAGACGCCGCTCGCCCGTGCGCGGCGCTTCGAAACGCTCGCGCAGAAAGCGCCGGGGCATCGCGAGAGCCGTCTCGCCGTTGCCGAGACCGCGCTGGCTGCGGGACTTTGGGGTCCGGCGCGTCAGGCACTCGAATCGGTCGCGCGCGAGGAAGAGAAAGCCGAACTTGGACGCGCGCCGACCGCGCGCGTCTGCCGGCTGATGGCGGCGCTGGAAACCGGCGAACGGGGCGATGGCAACGCCGCGCGGCGCTGGCTTGCCGCGGCGTCATCGGCCGCGCCCGATCCGGGCTGGGTCTGCGCCGGCTGCGGTGCGGCGCTTCCCGAATGGCAGGCACGTTGTCCGCATTGCGGTGCGTTCGATGCGCTCGACTGGCGCGCGGCGCCGCCGCCGCCGGTGCGCGCTCTGGCCGATGCGCGGGCGGCGACCGGGGCTTCGGCCGGCACGATGTCGCCCGATGCCGACGCAAGCCGTTCGGTCGCCCTGTCGCTTGAACGGCGCCCGCCCTCCGAGGCGTTGCCCTTTCCCGCGGCACCCGATCGCGAACCGGGCTCGGTCGATGAGACCGAGGCGCCCGGCGCGCAAGTTGACGCCGCCCGGCTCGTCAACTAGCTTCCGCGCGCGTTTTTCGGGGCTCCGAACGGGGGTTCCAGCGCTCGCAGGGGCGACCTTCGAGGCCGTTCCACGCCGACATCCGACCCTGATATCCTGCATCGGGGCCATCGGGCGCCGCAGTAGCTCAGTTGGTAGAGCAACGCATTCGTAATGCGTGGGTCGGGGGTTCGAGTCCCTCCTGCGGCACCAGCATTTTCCAGATCATTCTGTCTCATGTCCGGCCGGCAACCGCCGTTCCGGCGGCATGAGTGGACGGGCCATGCTAGCTTCGGTTCATGACCGGCTTCGTTGCCCCGTTTCTGGATCTTGCCCTTGCGCTTGCTGTCGGCCTCATTGTCGGGCTCGAACGCGGCTGGCATGACCGCGAGCGGCCGGAGGGCGGCCGCGTGGCCGGCCTGCGCACCTTCGGCCTTGTCGGTTTCGCCGGCGGGTTGTTCGCCATCCTTTCTCAGATGACCGGCGTCGCCGTTCTGATCGCGGGGCTCGTGTTGGTCGGCGCGGCGTTGCTGCTTGGCCAGTGGCGTCGCATGGAAGAGGAGAGCCATTTCGGCGCGACGACAATGGTGGCCGCGGTCGTCACCTTTGCGCTCGGTGCTCTTGCTGTTTACGGCCAAACGGAAATGGCGGCGTCCGGTGCGGTTGTCACAGCTTTGCTGCTCGGTCTCAAACCACGGCTGCATGCCCTCATCGCCGGGATGGAAGAGCGCGAGTTGATGGCAGCGCTGCGGCTCCTCCTGATATCGGTCATCGTGCTGCCGCTGCTGCCGGACCGGGGCTTCGGCCCCTACCAGGCGCTTAACCCTTATGAAATCTGGTGGTTCGTGGTGCTGCTCGCGGGCCTCTCCTTCCTCGGTTACATGGCCGTGAAGGCGCTCGGTACCACGCGCGGCCTGCTGCTGACCGCGGCCGGCGGCGGCATGTTCGCCTCGACAGCCGTCGCCATCAACTTCGCGCGCCTCGCGCGCGAGAAACGCGAGTCGCTGGACCGTTCGGGCCGCCACGTCATCGTCGCCGGCATCCTGCTGGCCGCCGCGGTTATGCCGCTTCGGGTGCTGCTCCTGATCGGCGTGGTGCGCAGCGATCTGCTTGCGCCACTATTGCCGCCGCTGCTGGCGATGTCGCTGACCGGCATCGTGTTTGCCTGGATGCTCGCGAAAGGAATCGAGCGGCCGGACATGCCGGCACTGGTCGTCGAGAATCCTGTGCAGGTGTTGGCCGCGGTGCGCTTCGCGGCGCTGCTCGCGCTGATCATGATGCTGGTGCCGGCGGTGCAAGATTGGCTCGGCGGTATCGGCCTCTATCTGTTGGCGCTCATCGCCGGTCTTGCCGATGTGGACGCCATCACGCTATCGACGGCGCAGCCAGCCGGAGGGGGAATTGATTCGACGATGGCCGCCACGGCGATCCTGATCGCCGTGGTGTCCAACAGCGTGGCCAAGGTCGGCTGGGTTGCGCTCATTGCCGGTGGCGGGATCGCCGGACGATACGGGCTTGGTACGGCTGCGATGCTGGCGGCCGCTGCGATTGCGGCCATCGGGAGCGGGACGTTCTGACCGGCTCAGCTTCAGCCCGCTGCCGGCAATTCCGCGATCGCGGGCCGCGTCAGCGCATCCTCGATCGATGCTGTCGGCCAGGTGCCGTTACGAAACAGCTCGCTCCATAACCCATCGGCCGGAAACGCGACGCCTTCTTCCGCGTGAATTGTCGCGATCAGTTGCAGGAGACGCATGCGGTCGGGCCGCAGCCGTTCGAACGTGCGGCTGCGGATGTAACGGGGATCGAGCGCTAGCGCGTCAAGCTCGCGCACCGCATCGGCGATGGCGGCGGGCTCCGGCGGTACGATGCGGGAAAAAGCCGGATCGAGAATGCGGTCGCGACCGCCGATAGACGGTGTCGAGACGACCGGTAGGCCGCAAAGCATGTATTCGGCGGCAGCGCGCATCGCACCTTCCGCCTCGGAAAGACAGAGACCCACGCGCGCGCGCGATATCCATTGCGCGACTTCCTCCTCCTTCAGCAAACGGAATTCACCATCGAGTTCGTTGACGAATGTTGCCTGCGTCAGCATCGCGCGCATTCGCTCGGGATATCCCTCCTCCTGCACCGACGGCGGATGATAGCGGTGATAGATGATGGCAACGCTCGCCAGATCGCGGCAAAGTTCGTGGCGCTTGAACGGCACGAGCGCCGCGGTATAGACGGCATCGAATTCCTTTTGCACCGACGGCAGGATCTCGAACCGGGTTTCGTCGACGAAGGCGAGCGTGCTGCAGACGATGCCGGGAACACCCTGCGCGCGATAGAGCTCGAGCTCGCGATGGCTGTTGCACAGCATGATGTGGCGATGTTCGGGATAGCGGTCGCGCAGTTCGGCGAGTGCCGCCGCGTCGCCGGCGACGCCCTCGGCGGTCTCGCGATTCCAGGGCAGTCGGATCAGGAAATAGGCCCGACGGTTGCCGACATGCGGTGCGAGAACGCTGGCCGGGCCGACGCGATGGCCCGGCGCGCTCGGACCCCAGAAGATGAACGGGTTGCGCGCGACCAGCAGGCCAAAGACATTGCTGCGTGCCGCTTCGATACCGGGGTTCATATCCGGCCTTCGCTTTCCGGTTTCCGCCGCGTCGTCGCCACCGGCTGTTCCGTCATCAGGATGTCGGGCATCTTGAACGGCCAGGCGCCGCGTCGGAACAACTGAATCCAGTCGGCTTCTTCCGGGAATGGCACATTCTCCTCACGGAAGATCGCGGCGATCAACTGTACCAGACGCATGCGATCGGGTTGAACCGCGGCAATCGCCGCCGCGCGGACGGCTGCTGGCTCGACGCGCCGCGCGATCAAGGCGGCAACGGCCTGGGCAACCGATTCGGGCGTCGGCTCGGCTTCAATCGAGAAAGCGGGATTGAGCATTCGATCGCGCCCGCCAATCGAGGGCGTCGTGACGACCGGCAATCCGCAATAGAGATATTCCGCACAGGCTCGCATCGGCCCTTCATGCCCCGACAAACAGAGGCCGACACGGGCGCGCGCCAGCCAGATGGGCAGTTCGCGCAGCCTGAACTGCCGATAGGCGCCGTCGATCTCGTTGATGAAGGTGGCGTGTGCCAGTTCTGTACGGATTCTGGCGACATGGTCCGCCTCGTTCGCCAGGAAATACGGGTAGCGATGATAAATCAGCCCGAGACTGGCGATGTCGCGGCACAGTTCGTGGCGCTTGTAGCGGCCAAATACGGCGTTGTAGATCGCATCGAACCGCTTCGGTTCCGATGGCACGGGCTCGAAGATCGTCTCGTCGACGAAGACATTGCTGGAACAGACGATCGCCGGCAGGCCGACCGCGCGATAATTTTCCAGCGCACTGCGCGTCGCGGCCAGGAAAATATGCCGATGCTGCGGCCAGCGCGCGGCGGCAGCGCGGACATGCTCAAGATCGCCGCGGACGCCGTTAATATCTTCGCGATGCCAGCTCGGCGAAATCAGAAACCAGGCGCGGCGGTTGCTGACCAGTTCGGCAGCCGTGGAGGCGAGCCCGAGCGGATACTTGTCTGCCGAGGGGCCCCAGTATATCGCCGGTTCGCGGCTCACGGTGAAACCCGCAAGCGCTCCGCCGGCATCGGTCTCCGCCGGGTGATTGGGATCGGGTGCCGACTGGTTCATGACGCAGTCGGCTATCGGATCAGATGCAGGTCGGCGATCGGCGTTTCGCGCAGCATCTTGCCGATCGTCTTTTGCGGCCACGGGCTCTTGCGGAACAGCTGCAGCCAGTACGCTCGATCCGGAAACGCGATACCTTCCTGTTCGTAGATCATGGCGATGAGCTGCAGCAGGCGGATCCGGTCCGGCCGCATCGTGGCCGCGGCGCCGTCGCGGACCTGCTGCGGATCGAGCCAGCGATCGATCAGGCTGCGCACACCTGCCGCGACCGCCTCGGGCGTCGGTTCCACCGTGACCGACCAGGCGGGATCGAGCACCCGGTCGCGCCCGCCGATGCTTGGCGTCGTCACCACCGGCCGGCCGCAGAGCAGATACTCCATCGACGCGCACATCGCACCTTCGACCTCGGACAAACAGAGCCCGACGCGGCTTCGATTGATCCAGGTCGATACCTCGGGCGCATGCAGCAGCCGATACTCGGGGCCGAGATCGTTGACGAAATTCGCCTGCGGCAGCATCGCGCGATATTGTTCGAGGATCTCGACGCGCCGGTGCCGCTCGCTGTGAAACCAGTGATAGATCAGCGCCAGTGTCGATACGTCGCGGCACAGCTCGTGACGCTTGAGACCGGTCAGCGTCGCCGTATAGATAGCATCGAAGCGGACCGTCTCCGTCGGTTGGATCCGGAACATGCTTTCGTTCACGAAGGCGAGTGTGCTGCACAGAATGGCATCGATGTTGCGCTCGCGCGCAAGCGCCAGCTCCTGCCGCGTATTGCAGAGCATAATATGCCGATGCTCCGGATAGTCGCGGCGCAACGCGGCAATCGCCGCGGCGTCGTCATCCACCATGCCCGGGGAATGCCGGCTGTAGCTCACGTTGAACAGGAAATAGGCGCGACGATTGCTGAGATGGTGTGCGAGCGCGCTGCCCGGCCCGACGCGCCAGTCCGGCCCGTTCGGTCCCCAGGCGATGAACGGATCGCGGCTGATGACCATCCCCGCCGCCTGCGTCTGGTCCGCGAGCGCTGCCGGCGCAAAGGCGATGGCGCTCATGCGGGGGTCGGCGCCGCCGCCCGTGTCTCTGCGACGGCGATTTCGGCCAGCAGTTCATCGGGCAATTTGCGCGGGAAGGTGCCGCGCCGGAATAGCTGGATCCAGTCGGCCTCCGGAAGCGGGATTCCCTCATCACGATAGATCGCGGCGATGAGCTGCAGCAGGCGCACGCGATCCGGCTTGAGGCGCGTCATGACCGCGCGGCGGATGAAATGCGGATCGAGCCGCTTTTCCTTCAGCGTCGCCACCGCCCGCGCGACCGCCTCGGGTGTCGGGTCCGCCATGATCGAGTAAGACGGATCGAGTTGCCGGTTGCGCCCGCCGACATTGGGCGTCGTCACGACGGGCACGCCGCAGAGCAGATACTCGGCGCAGGCGCGCATCTGGCCTTCCATCTGCGACAGACATAACCCGACATGCGAGCGGCCGACTAACCGCACGATCTCCGCGGATGCGAGATTGCGATAGGTGCCTTCGGTGTCGTTGACGAAGGTTGCCTTCGGCAGCATGGCGCGAACCTCGTCCGGATAGGTTGGGCGATCGGCGACAAGATCGGCAAAGCGATGATAGATGAGCGCGAGGCTGTCGATCCCGGTGCAAAGCTCGTGGCGCTTGTAGGGTGCGAGCGCCGCATTGTAGACCGCGTCGAATTGTTTCGGCTCGGGTGGCGGAATGTCGAACACAGATTCGTCGATGAACACGTTGGCGCTGCAGACGATCGCCGCCTGACCGGCGTCGCGATAGTTTTCCAGCTCCTTGGGCGTGTTGCACAGCACCACATGGCGATGCTCCGGGTACTGCGCGCGCAACATCGCGAAATGCTCGAGATCGGCCTCGAGGGTTGGTTTTATCTCGCGCGTGTAGGAAAGCGAGATCAGGAACCAGGCGCGGCGATTGCCGATCCGGCTGGCGAGGGTGGTGCCAAGCGCCGCGAGATAGGGCGGGTTCGACGGCCCCCACAGGATCAGCGGCTCGCGGCTGAATATGGTTCCGAAGACCGGATCGATGTCGGTGCTCTGGTTCATCGTCTCAGGCCCGACCCGGTGCCGGCGTTGCGAGGGCAATCCTGCCGCCGCGCGTCGTTTCCGACACGGCTTCTTCGGCAAGCAATTCGGCGACCGTCTTGTAAGGCCAGAAGCTGAACCGGAAAATCCGGACCCAGTCGGCATCGGGGAATGGCACGTTCTCTTCCTTGTAGATTGTGGCGATAAGCTGCAGCAGGCGGATGCGGCTCGGCTTGAGCTTAGCGATCACGCCCGCTCGGATCTTGTTCGGATCGAGCTTGCGCGCCTTCAGGGTTTGCACGGCAGCTGCGACCGCTTCGGGTGTCGGTTCGGCCTCGATCGAATAAGCGGGATCGAGCACCCAGTCGCGCCCGCCGATATTCGGGATCGATACGACCGGCACGCCGCAGAGCAAAGATTCGGTGCAGGCCTGCATATGGCCTTCGACGGCCGAGAGGCAAAGCGCGACATGGCTGCGGCCGAGCCAGGTCACGATCTCATCGGAAGAGAGATAGCGAAACTCGCCGTCCATCTCGTTGATAAAGGTCGCGTGCTTGAGCATCGCACGGACTTTCTCGGGATGGGCGGCCTGGTCGCCGAGGTCGGCATAGCGATGGTAGATCAGCCCGAGGCTCGCGATGTCGGTACAGAGATGGTGCTGTTTATAAGGCGCGAAGGTTGCGTTGTAGATCGCATCGAACTGTTTGGGCGCCCGCTTCGGCACGTAGTATTTCCGCTCGTCGGTGAACATGCCCGCATTGGTGATGACCGCCGGTTGCCCGCGCTTGCGGTAATTCTCGAGCTCCGCCGCCGTGTTGCATAGCACGATGTAGCGGTGCTCGGGATAGAGCGCGTGCTGTTCGGCGAAATGCGCGATGTCGTGCTCGACCAGTCCGTCGTCTTCGCGCGTCCATGCGGGAGAAAGCAGAAACCAGGCGCGACGGTTACCGAGGAACGGTGCGAGCGCAGTGCCGGGCCCCGCGGGATACGGCATATCCGACGGCCCCCAGAAGATCAGGGGCTCGCGACTGATCATATGGCCCTGAACCCGGACTTCGTCGGCGGTCGCTTCGCCCATGGCACCGTTCCGTCGGATCCGGCGCCGCACCCGTTGCCGGCGCCGTCGGGCGCCCGCGGGCGCCGCTGCCGGCATCAATGCCGCGCCGCGCCGGCAAAGTCCATGCGGGGGCGGGGTAGCAAACGAGTGGCGTTTGTACAAAAAAATTTGGCCGGCCTGAATGGGCCGGCCAGGTAGAAAAATTGGGCCGGTCAAAAAGCCGGCCGGTCCGAAAAAAATTGGGCCGGCCAAAAAGCCGGCCCGAGGGGGCAACCGAACAGAAAAAACAATCAAACGATCAGGCGACCTGACGGGCCACCGTGTCGGCGACCTGGCGGCCGTTGATATACGCACCGCCGGCTGTGGTCGCCATGCCGCCGCCGAGTGCCTCGCCGGCGAAGAAGAGGCGGTTTTCGACCGGCTGGGCGAGCTGCTCGCGCGCCGCCGAACCGCCGGGCCGCGCGATCGCAAAGGCACCGCGCACATCCGCATCGGAACCCCAGCCGGTGAAGACACCGCGGACAAACGAGCGGTCGACTTCGGGGCCGAACAGGCGGCGCAATTCGCCGAGGGCAAAATCAATGGCGGCCGCTTCGCCGGCGCGGGTGAGATCCCAGGCAAACTTGCCGCCGACCGTGCCGACCATCAGATTGTCGCCGAACGGCCAACTGAGGAAATACGCAACTTCGTTCGAATCGCGGGTGTAGCTGAGCCAATCGTTCTCGCGCAGACCGAAGCGGCTGCTGCCATCGAACTCGAGCGCGATCTTCGCGACCAGGCCCATCGGCAGGTCTTCGATCGCGCGCTGCTTTTCGGTCGGCAGCGGCGGGTCGAAGCGGATCGATTCCGCGGCCAGCACGCCGGTCGACACGGTGACGATAACGGCCTTCGCCTGAATGTTGCCCGACGGCGTTTCGACGCTAACGCCGTTCGCGCCGCCCCAGCGGATCGTGGTGACCGGGGTCGAAGTCTGCACCGGCACGCCATCGGCCATGTCGGCGATGAAGCGGCCATAGCCCTCGCGGACCATCAGGCTCGGGGTCGAATAATCGAGGCTCCACCAATCGGCGGCCGAGAAGGATTCGATGTCGCAGCCGAGATCGAGCGGGCCGATCCAGTTCTTCACGACATTGGTCCATGGCAGGCTGACCGGAAGCTGGCTGGCCGGAGCGACGTCCTGGCCGGAATGGCCGATGCCGCGCAGGATCGAGGTGACCTCGTACCAGGCTTCGTCATAGGCAGCGCGCTCGGTCGGCGATGCCGCCCGCGTGTCGACGAAGAGCTGTTCGCCATGCTCGTCATGGGCGACCAGCGTATAGCCGTTGCGATGCGCCATCGGCGTCAGGGGATTGTGATCGGCCTGATGGATCCAGGCGGCGCCGTGATCGAAGGGAACGCCAAAGCTGCTGGTATCCGTGAAGGCGCGACCGCCGACCCGACCCTTGGCTTCGAGAATCACGAAGGAGACGCCGCGCTCGGCGAGGATGCGGGCCGCGGCGAGGCCGGCGGCACCGGCACCGACGATCACCACGTCGGGATTGGCGGGCGCTGCCTGCGCCCAGGCCGGAAATGCGGCGGTCGCAGCGAGGCCGGCGAGAAACGCGCGGCGGTCGATCTTGCCCAGGTTCGGAAGGAGTTTCTTGGTCATTTTCGCCTCGTTTGCCCTGTTGCGGCTGGCCGAGGCGTGTGTGGGGCCCCTCGGCGCGCCGAATTTGTTCGGTCAACGTGAGGCGCAATCTAGCGAGGCTCGGTGTCAGGTGAACTTGAATATTCGTTTATTTACAAAAGCATAAGGGCATATACTTCAAGTGGATGGTTACATACGGCGGTATATACAAGGCTTGAGACCTAGGCGTCAGGCATATCCAATTAGGAAGTTCGACGACCGGATAGGGATAAAAGGAGAAGGTGGCGCCGCGGGCTCCGTTCGGCGCGATCGACCACCATTCGGCCGCGCGGACGCTCAGCCGAGCTTGAACGCGACCTCGTGGGCCGCCCGGGTGCCGCTCATATGCGCCCCGCCGCAGGTCATCGAAATGCTGCCGGCGGCCGCTTCGCCGGCGAAAAACAGCCGATCGTCGACCGACCTGGCCAGGGCGACCCGTGCGCCCGCAGCACCGGGCCGCTGATAGGCATAGCCGCCGCGCACGTCGGGGTCGTTCGCCCAGCCGGTAAAGCGGCCTTTCACGAAATGTTTGTCGACATCGCCGCCGAAAATCTTGCGCAGCTCGCCGCGCGCGAAATCGATCGCGGCATCTTCGCCTTCCGCCGACAAATCCCAGCCGAAGCGGCCGCCAACCCAGCCGATCATCAGGTCCATGTCGAACGGCCAAGTGAGGAAATAGCAAACTTGCCGATCGTTGGCGGCGTAAGAGAGCCAGTCGTTCGGCGTGAGGCCGAAGCGCGTACCCTCGAACTGCAAGGGAATCTTCGCGAGCAATCCCATCGGCAGGCCGGCGATCGCCTCCTGCTTTTCGACCGGCAACGGCGGATCGAAGCGGATCGCATCGGTCGCCAGCACGCCGGTCGACACGGTGACGATGCAGGTTTTCGCCTGAATGGTGCCGGACGGCGTTTCGACCGAGACGCCGCTGCCGCCCCAGCGAACCAAAGTCGCCGGCGTCGACAAACTTACCGGCACATCCTTGCCGTACAGAGCAACCACCGTGCCGTATCCTTCGCGCACCATCAGATCGGGGTCGGTGTTGTCGAGTGTCCACCAGTCATGCGCGGAAAAATCGTCGACATCCGCGCCCATCGACATCGGTCCAATCCAGCTCTCGCTGACATTCGACCAGGGCAGGTCGACTGGCATCGACGGCCCCGGCGCAATGTCTTCGCCGGACCGGCCGACTTTGCCGACCGCGGCGATTGCGGCATCCCACGCGTCGTTGGCTGCGGCCAATTCTTCGTCGGTCGCCCGCCGGTCGCCGACGAACACCGCTTCGCCGGCATCGTCATGTGGCAGCAATGTGAACCCGGCGGCTTCGGCAATCGGCGTGAACGGGTTACGATCCGAATGATGCAGCCACGAGCAGCCATGATCGAACGGCAATCCGAAACTCGCGGTATCGGTGAAGGCGCGGCCACCGATGCGGTCCTTCGCCTCGACCACGACGAAACTTAGTCCCTTTTCGGCGAGCGTCTGCGCGGCGGCAAGCCCGGCAGCGCCGGCACCGATTATCACCACATCCGGATTTGCGGATTGCGCGCGGGCCCAGGCGGGCAGGGTCGTGCTCGCCAGTAACGTTGCGAGGAAGCGGCGGCGGTCGATCCCGGTTTTCTCTGGGTGGCCGGGATTTCGCATCGCTTTACTCTGCAGGGGCGGCCTCGTGTTCGGCTGTAACGGTACCATGTCGGCGCGCAAAAACCAGATAGGCGGCGGGCACGACAAACAACGTAAACAGCGTGCCGCAGAGCATCCCGCCGACGATCACCCAGCCGATCTGCTGCCGGCTTTCGGCACCGGGCCCGCTGGCGAGGGCAAGCGGCACAGCGCCGAGCACCATGGCGCCGGTCGTCATCATGATCGGACGAAGCCGGATCGAGGCCGCTTCGACGACGGATTCGAGCGCGCTCTTGCCTGCCTCGCGGAGCTGGTTCGAAAACTCGACGATCAAAATTCCGTGTTTGGTGACCAGTCCGACCAATGTGACCAGCCCGATCTGGCTATAGACGTTGAGCGTGCCACCCGAGAGCCACAAGGCGGCGAGCGCGCCGGTCATCGCGAGCGGCACCGAGAGCATGATGATGAACGGATCGAGGAAGCTTTCGAACTGTGCGGCGAGCACCAGATAGATAAACAGCAGCGCGAGGATGAACACGGTATAGAGGCTGCCCGAGGCCGACAGGAACTCGCGCGACTGGCCCTTATAGTCGATCTGCATGCCCGGGCCGCCGACTTCCGCGATGACGCCTTCGAGATAGGCGAGCGCCTCGCCGAGCGCATACCCGTCGGCCAGCGATGCCGACAAGGTGGCCGCGCGCAGTTTGTTGAAATGCGGCAGCTCACGTGGCGCCACCGATTCCTCGATCGTCACGAGATTGGCAAGCTCGACCATCGCGCCGTCGCTGGCGCGCACAAAGATCGGCGCGATATCGCGC
>JAWXBK010000009.1:0-34301 GCA_034439975.1 Rhodospirillaceae bacterium
CGCCGCGCTGTTAGGCCCGTAGCCTTCCCTGATCCGGTCGGGAATGTAACGCGTGACGGGATGCCCGATCGAAGCGAAATAGCGCTGCAGCAGCGCGGTCGAGGTCGCGCCGTCGACATCGTAGTCGCCCCAGACGACGATCTTTTCCCCGCCCTCGATCGCCTGGATGAGCCGCGCGACCGCCTTCTCCATGTCGCGGAAGCGCGAGGGATTGGGCAACAATTCGCGCAAGGTCGGTTCGAGATAGAGCGGCACGTCGTCGGTCGCGACACCGCGCGAGGCGAGCAGCCGACCGACCAGATCGGGCAGACCGTGTTTCTGCGCAATGGCAAGGGCCAGATTATCCTGGCCCGCCTCGCCGCGCTGACGCCAGCGGCGGCCGGTGACCGATCGTTCGATTCCGAGAAGGGCCGGCCGTTCGGTCGATGCCATCACCGGTCCATCGGGTCAAAGCCCGATTTGCGATCGAAATTATGCGTGGCCTCGATGACCCGCACCGTGCCGGTTTTCGAACGCATGACCATCGAATGCGTCGTGGCACCGCCATGATAGCGGCGCACACCGCGCAGCATCGTGCCGTCGGTCACGCCGGTCGCCGCGAACATCACGTCGCCATGCGCGAGATCGAGCAACAGGTACTTGCGATCCAGGTCGGTGATCTTGAGGCGGCGGGCGCGGTCGCGCTCGTCGTCGTTGCGGAACAGAAGCCTTGCCTGCAACTGCCCGCCGATCGCGCGCAGCGCCGCTGCCGCGAGCACGCCCTCGGGCGCACCGCCGCTGCCGAGATAGATATCGACGCCGCTCTCGGGCCGCGACGTTGCGATCACGCCGGACACGTCACCATCCGAAATCAACATAATGCGGGCGCCGGCCGCCCGCACCTGCGCGATCAGTTCAGCATGGCGCGGCCGGTCGAGTATGCAGGCGACGATATCCGCCACCTCGACGCCTTTCGCCTTCGCGAGATTGCTGAGATTTTCCTTCGGCTTCGCGTCGAGATCGACGACGCCATCCGGCAATCCGCCACCGACCGCGATCTTGTCCATGTAAACGTCGGGCGCGTTGAGGAACCCGCCTTCTTCCGCCATCGCGACGACCGCGAGCGCGTTCGGTCCACCCTTGGCCGTGATCGTCGTGCCTTCGAGCGGATCGAGCGCGATATCGATGCGCGGCCCGCCGAGCCCGACCTTCTCGCCGATATAGAGCATCGGCGCTTCGTCGCGTTCGCCCTCGCCAATGACCACCGTGCCTTCGATCGCGAGCCCGTTGAGCGCGCGCCGCATGGCATCGACCGCGGCCTGGTCGGCCGCCTTCTCGTCGCCGCGTCCCATCAGGCGCGAGGCGGCAAGAGCGGCGGCTTCCGTAACGCGCACCACTTCGAGCGCCAGATTGCGATCGATCGTCTTCGGGCTGTTCATGGCAGAATACCTGTCATTCGTTCGGTGATTGCAGCGGTTCGATCCGGATCATATGCGGCGGCTCGGTTACCGCCCCCTGCGTCGCGATGCGATCGAGCGCCCGGCGCATCCCGGCCTCTTCCGTTACATGCGTTGTAATCACGACGGGAACGGTCTCGTCGGGCGCGCGACCTCGCTGCAGCATCGCTTCCATCGACACGTTCTCGTCGCGCAAGGCGGCGGCGACGTCGGCGATCACGCCCGGGCGGTCGCGCACCATCAGCCGTACATAGTACGCGCCGCGATGCTTCGCCATCGGCTGCGCCGGCCGGTCGACCAGATCGGATGCCGGAAGGCCGAAGGCCGGGAGGATCTGACCGCGGGCGAGGTCCATGAGGTCTGCGACGACTGCCGACGCGGTCGGGCCTGCGCCCGCCCCGCGCCCTTCTGCCATATTCTGGCCGACGAAATCCCCCTCGGTGACGACGGCGTTGAACACGCCCTCGATATGCGCGATCGGCGTACCGACCGGCACCATGCAGGCATGAACGCGCTGTTCGACCGCGCCATTCACCAGGCTTGCGATGCCGAGCAGTTTGATCCGGTAACCCAATTCCGAGGCATAGGCGATGTCGATCGCCGAGACATTGCGGATACCCTCGACATGGATGCCGGCGAAATTCATCCGGCAGCCGAAGGCGAGGCTGGTCAGGATCGCCAGCTTGTGTGCCGCATCGACGCCGTCGATATCGAAACCCGGATCGGCCTCGGCATAGCCGAGCTTCTGTGCGTCGTCGAGCACATCGGAGAACTCGCGGCCGGTTTCGCGCATCGTCGTCAGGATGTAATTGCAGGTGCCGTTCAGGATGCCGTAGACGCGGCGGATCCGGTTCGCCGCCAGCCCCTCGCGCAAGGTCTTGATGATCGGGATGCCGCCCGCGACCGCCGCCTCATAGGCGATGGTGACCCCGGCTTTCTCTGCGGCAATGGCGAGCGTCGTGCCGTGATGGGCGAGCAGCGCCTTGTTTGCTGTGACGACATGCTTACCCGCCGCAATCGCCGTATCGACCAGGGCCTTCGCCGGCCCGGACGATCCGCCGATCAGCTCGACGACGACATCGATATCGCCGCGCGCCGCCAGCTCGACCGGATTGTCGTGCCAGGCAAACGGCGCGATGTCGACCCCACGATCGCGCCGGCGCTCGCGCGCCGACACGGCGACCACCTGGATCGGGCGACCGCAGCGCGCCGCGATCTGCTCGGCATGCGTGTCGAGCAGCCGCACGGTTCCGGCACCCACGGTGCCGAGCCCGGCGATCCCGATGCGCAGCGCTTCACTCACTCTCTTCGCTCCTGTCATGGATCACATTTCCGGCCCCGGCGCGCGGCCGGGTCGGTGGCCGACGACGCGCCTGAGCGCTAGTTGACGAGGTAGATTTCCGCCCGTCGATTGCCCGCCTCGCCGGTCGGCGTGAATTCGTAATATTCCGGATCGGCCGAACCCTGAGCGGCGACCTGTACATTCTCCGCGCGCAGGCCGGCACTCATCAGCGCCTCGGCGACGGCATTCGCGCGCGCCAGCGACATTCGGTAGTTTGCATCTTCGTGGCTCTGCGGATCGGCATTGGCGGTGCGCATGCTGGCATGGCCCACGATCCGGATCACGCCGCCCTGCGCGCGCTGAAGCTGCGCAACCTCACCGATGATGCGGCGGTCTTCTGCCGACAACGACGACGATCCGTGCTGGAAGTAAATCAGGGCGATCGGCTGGCCAGGTTCGCCAGCTCCGTAATAGCCGGTCTGTCCGCCACCGGTCCCGCCATAGCCGTCCAGCACGCTGTAATCGACCGCGACCTGACCGCCGGCTGAGTACTCTGTTGCGTAATACGCGGTCGACGCACCTGTGGTCGGCAATGCGGCCCCGGTTGCATTCGGGATCGGCGGCAACGCGCTCGGCGCTGTCGTTCCGCTCGGCGGCGGCGTTTCAACCTGCGTATAGACCGCGTCCGGATCGGCGGCCGCGGCATTGTCGGCCATCAGTTCTTCGGTGATCTCGACCCGCTCTTCGGCGGTCGTCGACACTTCAGGTGCCGCATCGGGCACGCTGCCGACGGTCGGGAATGCTGAATCGTCGGTCTCGGCCTGGATCGTCGCCGGCGCGGCCTCTTCTTCCGCGAAGACCGTGCAGCCTGCGAGGAGGCCGACAGCAAGACAGGTCGCCGCCCAGCGTTGCAGCATTGGCCTCCGGCACTCAGCCCGCATGTCCCGCTTCCTCCCCCGTGAGGTTGTAATGCTGCCGGGTCCAGCTTATGTTCCCGTCGACCCGGTCGCGGTTCGTCCCGACCCCGAAAATCCGAGGTTTATCATATCGTTGCTGCGTCAGCCCACCCCGTGATTCGGGTGCCGCGCAACAATCCTGCGATCATAGGGTTGCCCCGATGAACGATCAACAGGCCGGCCGGCCGCACTCTTCCGATTCGGCGTCCTCCGATCCCATGGAACTCGGCCGCACCATGGGCCGGATTGCCGACCAGACACAGCGGCTGCTGATGCAGTTCGCCGAGCGCAGCCGCACCGGCGGCAACGCGCCGGTCGATCCACTGAACGTCATGGGCGCCTTCATCGAGCTGACGCATCGCATGATGGCCGATCCGGTCAAGATGATGCAGGCGCACGTCTCGCTCTGGCAGGATTACATGAATCTCTGGCAGACGACCGCCCAGCGCATGATGGGCCACAAGACCGAGCCAGTCATTTCGCCCGCCGCCGACGACCGCCGCTTTAAGCATGAGGGCTGGCAGAACAACGAGCTGTTCGACTATGTCAAGCAGTCCTATCTGCTGACGGCGCGCTGGGTGCAGGCAACCGTCGGTGACGTCGAAGGGATCGACGAGAAGACCCGGCGCAAGATCGAGTTCTATACCCGCCAGTTCGTCGATGCGATGGCGCCGAGCAACTTCGCCTTTTCGAATCCCGAAGTGATCCAGGCGACGATCGACAGCAACGGCGAGAACCTGGTGAAGGGTCTCGAGAACCTGCTGAACGATCTCGAGCGCGGCAAGGGCAAGCTCGCGATCTCGATGACCGATTACGAGGCGTTCGAGGTCGGTCGCAACGTGGCGATCACCCCCGGCAAGGTCGTCTTCCAGAACGACCTGATCCAACTATTGCAGTACGAGCCGACGACGAAGACCGTTCATCGTCAGCCGCTGCTGATCATGCCGCCCTGGATCAACAAGTTTTACATTCTCGATCTGCGTGAGAAGAACTCATTCGTGCGCTGGGCCGTCGCCGAGGGCCATACCGTCTTCGTGATCTCCTGGGTCAACCCCGACGAGAAGCTCGCCGCCAAGACCTTCGAGGATTACATGCTCGAGGGCCCGCTTGCGGCGCTCGGTGCGATCGAGAAGGCGACCGGCGAGCGCGAGGTCAATGTGATCGGCTACTGCCTCGGCGGCACACTGCTGGCGGCGACGCTCGCCTGGATGGCGGCGAAGAAGGATGCCCGCGTCAAGAGCGCGACCTTCTTCACCACGCTGACCGACTTCAAGGAGCCCGGCGAACTCGAGGTGTTCATCGACGAGGATCAGATCCGTCAGCTCGAGGATCGGATGGCCGAGAAGGGCTATCTCGAGGGCAGCGCCATGGCGAACACGTTCAACATGCTGCGCGCCAACGATCTGATCTGGTCGTTCGTGATCAACAATTACCTGCTCGGCAAAGAACCGTTCCCGTTCGACCTGCTCTACTGGAACTCGGATTCGACGCGCATGCCGGCGGCGATGCATAGCTTCTATCTGCGCAAGATGTACCAGGAGAACAAATTGATCGAGCCGGGCGGTATCAAGCTCTCGGGCGTTCCGATCGATCTGCGCAAGGTCGCCGTACCGGTCTTCATGCTGTCCACGCGCGAGGATCATATCGCACCGTGGAAGGCGACCTATGCCGCCACGCAGCTGTTTAAGGGTCCGACCAAGTTCGTGCTGGCCGCTTCCGGCCATATCGCGGGCGTGATCAATCACCCCGACGCGAACAAGTATAATTACTGGACCGGCAAAACGCTGCCGGCAGATTCCGACACTTGGCTTGAGACCGCCGAGCAGCATCCCGGCTCCTGGTGGCCGGAATGGTCGAAATGGGTCGCGAAGCATGGCGGCGGGCAGATTCCCGCGCGCAAGCCGGGCGACGGAAAACTGAAGCCGATCGAGGACGCGCCCGGCTCCTACGCGAAGGTCAAGGCGCACTAACGCCCCGTTCTTTCCCGAATTCCGCCATGTTCGGGGGCGACAAACCGCCCATGCAAAAACTCATCTTCGCTCTGGCGATCGGCGCGATTGCAAGTGCCGCCCCGCTCGCCTCGTCGCCTGCCGCCCCGATCATCCTTGCCGCGGCCAATCCGGGCTGGAATGTCGTGCCCGCGCCCACCGACGGGCCGGCATTCCCGGCGGCGACGGCCATCACACCCGATGGCTATCGGATCTATGTCTGGTCGCGCGAGGACGATCGCGGCCGCCAGGTCTTCGCGGAGCTGCATCCGCCCGCCGGAACGGGTTTCAGCGGCGACATGCCGCGCTGGCGCATCGACAATGGCGAACCGGTCGATACCGACGAGATTCGTCGCGCCGGCGAAGAGCGCGACATGCTCTGGGGTTTCACCGGCAATACCGTGTCGATCTGGATGCTCTGGCTCGGCGACGCCGTTGTGCCGGCGGACGAGCCGGCGCATCGCTGGCTGTCGGGCCGCATGCTCGAGGTGTCGATCGAGCTGGCCGATGGCAGCGACCGCACCATTGTCTTCCCGATGGAAGGTGCCAGCATGGCGATCGAAGCAGCCGGCGAAATCCGCGCCGAATAGACGCCGCGGAACTTTCGATAGTCCCGGCGGACTTACAGCCCCGCCACGAGGTAGCGCGCCGCGATTTCCGCGTAGTAGGTTGCGGAATCGCGGTTGCCTGCCATCTCGGCCGGCGAAAGATCGCGCATTTTCTTGGCCGGCCGACCTGCCCAGAGCTCGCCGCGCGGCACGCGCTTGCCCGGCGTCACCAGCGCACCCGCGGCGACCATCGCATCGGTTTCGACGACCGCCGCATCCATGACGGTCGCGTTCATCCCGACGAACGCGAAATCCTCAAGCACGCAGGCATGCAGCATCGCCATATGGCCGACCGTCACGTCGCTGCCGATCAACGTGGAGAATCCCGGTGCACCGCGCCCGCCATCCTCCTGGTGATTGACGTGGATAACCGTGCCGTCCTGGATATTGGTGCGCTCGCCGATGCGCAGCAGATTGCCGTCGGCGCGCAGCACGCAGCCATACCAGATGCTCGATCCGGCACCGATCACCACGTCGCCGAGCAGCAAGGCGGTCTCGGCAACGAACGCGCCGGGCGCAATCGTCGGCGCGTGCCCCTCGAAAACCCGGATGATCCCACTCATGCCATTCGCACCTTGATGCGACAGCTCACGGAAACAGCGGCTGCTGGTCGAGAGCCGTGGCTTCGGCGAAGCCCGCCATCAGGTTCATGTTCTGCACCGCCTGGCCCGAGGCGCCCTTCACCAGATTATCGATCACCGAGACGATGATCGCGCGATCCTTTAGGCGATCGTCGAATGCGTTGATCAGGCAGTGATTGGCGCCGCGCACATGCCGGGTCGCCGGTATCTGGCCTTCCGGCAGGACCGCGACGAACGGTTCGCCCGCATAGCGATCGGCAAGGCAGGCACGCAACGCGGCCGCACCCCCGTTCTTCTTCAGGCGCACATAGATCGTCGCGAGGATGCCGCGGCTCATCGGCATCAGATGCGGCGTGAAATTGACCTTGATAGGGCGGCCCGCCGCCTGCGACAGCCCCTGCTCGATCTCCGGCGCATGGCGATGGCTCGCGATCCCGTAAGCATGGATGCCCTCGGTCACTTCGGTATAGAGCGATCCCTGTTTGGCGTCGCGTCCGGCACCCGATACGCCGGATTTGGCATCGACGATGATGTCGTCGGCCTCGATCAGCCCCGCTTCGATCAGCGGCACCAGCGGCAATTGCGCCGATGTCGGATAGCAGCCGGGATTGGCGACCAGCCGCGCCGGCCGGATCGCATCGCGATTGAGTTCGCTGAGGCCGTACACGGCCTCGCGCTGAAGGTCGGGCGCGCGATGCTCGTGCCCGTACCACTCGGCATAGGACGCGACGTCGTCAAGGCGAAAATCGGCCGACAGATCGACCACACGCACGCTACGCGGCAACGCCGCGATCACATCCTGCGTCGTCCCGTGCGGCAGCCCGCAAAAGGCAAGATCGATGCCCGACCAGTCGACCTCGTCGATCTTGACCAGCGGCGGCAAATCGAGTCGCCCGAGATGCGGAAACACTTCGGCCATCGGTTTGCCCGCGTGACGATCGGCGGTCAGCGCGCGCAATTCGACTTGCGGATGGCGCGCGAGCAGGCGCACCAGTTCGGCGCCGGTGTAGCCGCTGGCGCCCAGGATCGCGATCCGAAGCCGGTTGCTCGTCATGTGGGTCTCTCCGTTGCGGCCGCAATGCACCATGAACCGCCCCCTCAATCAAGCGTTCCGGCAAGCGTCCAGGCAAGCGTTACGGCAAGGCCAGCGAGGGCTGCAACCCTAGCGCCCGTTCGGCGCGGCGCCGGCACCGACGAGGCGCTCGCGACGCAGGATCCGCGCGATCAGGCCCATGTATCGTTCCGCCTTGCGCCGATAAGCGCGTTTCGATTCAGGCGTCCGGTCTGCGGCTCCGCCCTGGTCGCCGCGCGCGATCCGGCGATTGACGCCAACAATGGCGCCGAGGAGAAGCTGCCGCGACGGCGTCATCATCGAAATCTTGCCCTTGGCAGCCCAGTCGTCGGCGGCCCCAAGGAAACGGCGCTCGACTTCTTCGTCGACACTGCACAACCTCGCGATATCCGAGAACGTCATGCCGATGTCGCCATGCTCCCAGTCGAGCAGATAGAGCCGCTGTTGTGCCCCCAGCATATTGGTCGGCGTCAGATCGCCGTGGAGGAGGCTCCGCATCACGCTCGCTTGGGCGCGCGCACCCCCAAGGATCTCGCGCTGGACGAACGCGACGGTCCCGTCGGGCACGACAAATCCGAGATTGCGGGCATGCGCGTCGAGCATCGCCAGTTCGCGGCCCGCGTCCATGACTCCGTTCAACGGTACCAGCGCGAATTCGTTCGCCCGGTAAAAATCGAACAGTGCGCCGCCCGCATCGGTAGGCAGCCGGCCCCGATGGGTCATGGTCTCGCGATCGGCGAACAATTCCTCGACGATGAAATACCCACTGCCGATCGCACCATGTACCTGCATCGCCGGCACGCCGACCCGGTCGGTGTCCTTGAGCCGCAGACGGATCGCCGCCTCGTTCGCGACATTGCGCGATGACATGCCGCTACCCGGTCGCGAAACCTTGAAGGTGACCGTGCGGTCGCAATAGAAGCCGCGAATCTGCGTCTTGAAACTGAGCAGGTCGGCATGCACGCCGGTTTTCAGAAACTGCAGCCGACGGGGAACCAGGCGGTCGACGCGGCCCCGGCTGGCATACAGCCCCACATAGCGCAGCCAGAATGGCTGCTCGCCCCAGCGTATGCCCGGCCGCCGCAGCAACGTGTCGGCAATCGCCGTGCGCCCGGTCCAGAGATGGTGGCGATGCGGCATGGCACGGTCGCCGAGGCCGGCATGTTGCTCGACATCGCGCACCGCCGCGATCGCTGCTGCGATCCAGCCTCCGTTCCCTGCCCCCCCGGCCATGGCCGCGAGACTACCCGTGCGATCCTGAAGCGCCTAGCGGCTTCGGGCCCGGACGATCCTGGTCGGCGGCAGTTGGCGGGAACGGCCGCAGCCCCTAGGCTCCCCGTCAACGCGGTTTCCTCCTTCCGATCGAACGGTGCCATGCCGAAAAAACCCGCGGGACGTTCCACTGCCGCTTCCACGCCGGGGATCGTGTGGAACGAGCCGGCCGAAATACCGGTCGCGTTCGCCCGGCCGGTCATCGCGCGCCTTCGGACGTTCTGCGCCGATCGCGAGCGCAGTTGGCTGCTCGCCCGCATCCGGTTCGGCTCCTTCGTCGATCCGAAGCACAAGATTCTCTATGTCGACACCCCGAAGGTGGCGAGCACAGCCATCCTCCAGTTCTTCAATGACCTTCATGGTCGCGACGCGATACGACCCTTCACCGGCCGTCTGCGCGAAACCAAGCCCGAGATGTTCATCCACTCGCGCAAGAACGCGGCGCTGCAGCCGCTTTCGGCAATGCCGGTCGCCTTGCAGCCGGAGATTCTGGAATCCGACGCGTGGCTGCGCTTCGCCTTCGTACGCAACCCGTTCACGAGAATATTCTCGTTCTGGCTCAACAAACTGTTTCTCGTTGAACCGGACTACGAGCAGGCTTTCGCGTTGCTCGGCCGAAAACCGCCCGACCGACTGACCCGACCCGAAGATTCGATCCTGTTCGGCGAGTTCGTGCGCGGCGTCGTGGCGCGCCTCGATGCGACCGGCCCGGACCAGCATCTGATGCTGCAGGAGCGGCTGCTGCTGCCGTCGTTCTTCAATCTCAACCATATCGGCAAGATCGAAAGCTTCGCCGAAGATTTTGCGGTCGTGATCGAGCAGGTCCGCCGGCATGGCGGAACCGCTGTGATGCCGGAGCGGCGCAACCCCTCCCTCGAAGACTGGCGCCAGTTCTACGAGCCCGATCTCGCGGCAATCGTCGCCGAACATTACGGCAGCGATTTCACGCGGTTCGGCTACGAGCCCACAATCGAGGCCAAGATCCTGCGCGCGGCGAAAAAGGCACCCGGGATCCAGTCGCTCCGCGATCGCATCGATCTCTACGACGAAATCATGCAGCGCAACCGTCTTTTCGCGCGGCTCTACGACATGGAGCTCGGATCGGCACGCATGAGCATCCGGCTGAACAAAGAATAAGGCAGGTAGCCGCAGATGGGCGCATGTGCGGACAGATCAGAACAATTTACCGTCCGACAGATGCGGCCACAGCATGCGCCCATAGCGCAAGATGTCGTCGAGATAGAGCGCAACATCGTCCAGCAGCATCGCGGCATCGTCGACGATCTTGGCGAAATCGTCGAAAAACACCGGCACGAAAGCCCCCATACGCCCGCGTCGCAGGCGCATCATCATCATACGATCGGCCAAGGCCACATAGTTTACCGCCTTGCGACGGTACGACGTCATCCACCCCTTCGACCCCCCGGTGACGCGACCGGCCGGTTCGCGCTCCATGCGCTGATTGATCGCACTGAGCGCGCCCACGGCAATCTGGCTTTCCGGATCCATCATCGCCCGCGCATGCACCGCGGCCCAGTCGCGTGTCGTTTCGACCAGTTTCTCGGCCAGCGCGCTGTTGCCGATACAAAGTCTGGCGAGATCGGCAAAGATCATGCCGCGCCCGGCATGCTCCCAATCGAAGATGAAGATTTTGTCGCCGTTCACTAGCAGATTGCTCGGCGTCAGATCGCCATGGCGCAACCCCCACAGGACAAATGTGCCTTGTGAACCCTTGCACGCCTCGGTCGCGAACCGGATCAGGTCGTCGGGAACATCGAATCCGATTTCCTCGGCATGCTGGCGCAGCGCCGCGATCTCGACGTCGATATCCAGCGCTTCTTTCAATGGGACGAGTTCGACGCCGTTTGCGAGATAAAATTCGAGGAGCGCCTCGCTCAACGCCTTCGGACATTGGCTGTCGAAATCGCCGGGTTTGTCCATGATCATTTCCTCGACCAGGAAATGGGTTCCGTCGACCGCGCCATGCGCCTTGAGGGCCGGAATACGAACGCGCGCCGTTTCCGTGAGATTGCTGCGCACCGCGATCTCGTTGCGGATGCGCTGCGACGACGTATCGCGGGCCGGATCGCCTAATTTGAGCGTCACCGGCCGGTCGCAATAGAAGCTGCGAATATGCGTCTTGAAATAGATGAGGTCCGCCTGAACGCCCGGCATTGTCGACCGGATGTTCGGCGGCAGCAGGGGCGTGCCGCCATTGCGCGTGCCGAGAAACTGCAGACAACGCGGCCAGAAACGCTGATCGCCCCACCGTCGCATCGGGTTGCGGAACAATTCGAGCGCGATCGCCGCCTTCCCGACCACCATATGCTTCTTCGGCGCGGCATCGAGATCGGCACCGATACCGGCGGCGCCCTCGGCCTCGCGAACGATCTCGAGGGCGGTCTGAATCTGATTCGGGGAGCGGACCGAAATTTTCATGCCCCGAGTTTATGAAATGGTTTCGGCTGTGCAACCAAAACTGCGATCGTCCCGGTCGATTCATCACGCTTTTGCGCGAGCGCAAATACAGGCGCGGCTGTTACAAACGGTTACAAAGCGCCTTGCCATACCGCGCGTAGGGACGCATCTGGCGAAACCGTCCGGAATCGACGTTCCGAAGCAACCCCCGGCATCGTCGACACCCGAAATCCGCACTCCGAATCGAAAAGGGCCGGGAACGATGTCCGGCCCTTTTCTCGTCTCTGCGATGCCTGCGATCAGCGCTTCGAGAACTGGAAGCTCCGGCGGGCCTTCGCCTTGCCGTACTTCTTGCGCTCGACCACACGCGCGTCGCGGGTGAGGAAACCGCCGGCCTTCAGCACCGGCCGCAGCCCCGGCTCGTAATAGGTCAGCGCGCGGGAGATGCCGTGACGCACCGCGCCGGCCTGGCCCGAGAGCCCGCCGCCGGTAACCGTGCAGACCACGTCATACTGGTTGACGCGACCGGCCACGAGGAACGGCTGATTGATGATCATGCGTAGAACCGGACGCGCAAAATAACGCTCGAACTCGCGGGCATTGACCTTGATGCGGCCACTGCCCGGCTTGATCCAGACGCGCGCGACGGCGTTCTTGCGCTTGCCGGTCGCATAGGAGCGGCCCTGTGCGTCGATCTGCGGTTCGGCCGGTGCCGCGGGCGCGCCCGCCGGCGTCGACGGAACCTGACCGGTTGCGCCGCCGAGATCCTTGAGATCGGTGATGGTGGTATCGCTGCTCATGGGGTTACGCCGCCCTCGTATTCTTGCGATTCATGGAAGCGATATCGAGCGCTTCGGGATTCTGCGGGCCGTGCGGATGCTCGGGACCGGCATAAACGCGCAGATTGCTCATCTGCTTGCGACCGAGCGGGCCGCGCGGAACCATGCGCTCGACCGCCTTGATGATCGCGCGCTCGGGGAAACGGCCGCCGAGCGTCTTGCCCATCGTCCGTTCCTTGATGCCGCCGGGAAAGCCGGTGTGCCAGAAGAACGTCTTCTGCTCGAGCTTCTTGCCGGTCACGCGCACCTTGGCCGCGTTGATGATGACGACATGGTCGCCGGTATCCATATGCGGCGTGAACGTCACCTTGTGCTTGCCACGCAGCCGGTTCGCCACGATCGCGGCGAGACGGCCGAGCACCAAGTCTTCGGCGTCGATCAGCACCCATTTCTTGTTGATGTCCGCCGGCCTGGCGGAATAGGTCTTCATCAGGGCTCTCCGCTGAAATTCAGGGGAGCGGCACCACTAAGGCGCGCTCCCGGTTGCGGTCGCGGAGTATCGTCATCCGTGGCGCCCTGTCAACGGTTTTTGCTTTAATTTGAGATGCTTGGCTGCGCGGTATTTTAATACCTCAGGCTATGGCGAAGCCCTTGGGCCCGGCCGCGCCTACCCTTAATGTAGCCTTGTTCCAGCCGCCGCGCGGCAACGGGCCCCAGCCTGGCCCATCGACGCTCTCTATACCCACCATATCGGGATCGACGCCATGGACGACCGCCCTACCCCGCCTGCCAGCCCCCCACCTGCCAGCCAGACCGCAGATCGGCTGGTACTGCGCGAGGATCGCGGGCCGGCCGCGTGGCTCACCCTCAACCGCCCGCAGGCGCGCAATGCCCTCTCGATGGCGCTGATGGAGGCGCTCATCGATGCAATCGACGAAGTCGCGGCGGACGACGCGGTCCGCGCGGTGGTGATCGCCGGTGCCGGGCCGGCCTTCTGCGCGGGCCACGATCTCAAGGAACTGCGCGCCACGCCAACGCGCCAGTTCTACGAAGCGGTCTTCGAGTGCTGCTCCGCGCTCATGCTTCGGATCGTCTCGCTGAAGAAACCGGTGATCGCCCGCGTGCACGGCATCGCGACGGCGGCCGGCTGCCAGCTCGTCGCGACCTGCGATCTTGCGGTCGCCGCCTCGGATGCGCGCTTCGCAACGCCGGGGGTCAACATCGGTCTCTTCTGCTCGACTCCGATGGTGGCGCTCTCGCGCAATGTCGGGCGCAAACCAGCGATGGAGATGCTGCTCACCGGCGAGATGATCGACGCGGCGACCGCGCAGTCGCTCGGGCTCATCAACCGCGCCGTCGCGCCCGACCAGGTCGATGCAACGGTTGCCGGGTTCGTCGACACGATCGCCGCCAAATCGCCGCTCACCTTGGCAATCGGCAAGGACGCCTTCTACAACCAGCTCGAACTTGGCATCACCGACGCCTATGCCTATGCGAGCTCTGTGATGACGACAAACATGCTGGCGCGCGACGCCGAGGAAGGCATCGACGCCTTCATCGAAAAGCGCAAGCCGAACTGGAAGGGCTGCTGACGCTCACACCCGCGATGAACCACGATTCCTACAGCGACGACTATATTCGCGCCATCCTGACCAGTTTGCGGACCATCGCCGTGGTCGGCGCGAGCCCCAAGCCGAATCGCGCCAGCCATCGGGTGATGGCCTTCCTGCAGCGTGCGGGCTATCGCGCGATCCCTGTTAATCCGACCGCCGCCGGCACGATCATCAACGGCGAAGCCTGCCGCGCGAGCCTCGCCGATATCGGCGAACCGATCGACATGGTCGATGTCTTCCGGCGCTCGGAATTCGCCGGTGCGGTCGTCGACGAGGCGATCGCGATCCGCGCCAGGGTGGTCTGGATGCAGCTCGGCGTGCGCGACGACGAAGCGGCGGCGCGCGCCGAAGCGGCCGGGCTTAAGGTCGTGATGAACCGCTGTCCGGCAATCGAGCATCCGCGCTTGTTCGGCTAACACCGCCGGCACTCCGCCTCGAACGATAGTCGCCATTGCCGGTGCGCCTATCTCGATCTCTCCATCGCCGAGCGCGTGCGCGCACCGCGATGCGGCTGAGCTACTCCGCCGGTGCCGGTTGCGGCGGTCTGGGTGGTGCCGAGGCGATGCGCGGCGCGGGCAACGCAAGGCTCGCGAGGAATGCGACCGCCATCAGCACCGCGAGTAGCGCAAAGACCGGATAGAACCCGGCACCGTCGTCGCTCAGCCGTGCAACGAGGACGAGCGCGATCGGCCCGGTTCCGAAGGCAACGACATATTTGAGCCCGAAGGCGAGGCTCTGATGCCGGTCCGGCGCGAAATAGGCGAGCAGCAGATTTTCCGCCGGCAGAATTCCGATCCCGACCACGACCGAGAGCGTCGCAGCCAGGATCAGCGGCATCCCGCCGGCGATCGCGACGAAATAGAGCAAGAGCGGCTGAAGCACGATCGCCAGCACATAGAGGCGCTTCAACGGCCAGCGATCGGCCAGATGCCCGCCGATCAGTTGCATCAGCCCGGCCGCCGCATAGACGAGGCCGATGGTCCAGCCGACGCCTTCGGTGCCTTCGCCGAGCATGTAACCGAGCCGCTCGTCGAACAGTTTCGGCAGCGCGCTCTGCGTCCCGTGAAACACGAGGCCGCCGCAGAACATCACCATCAGCATCACGAAGAACGCGCGCAACACATGGCCGCAGCTCGGCGGATGGCTGCGCGCGACCGCCGGCCCACCTTCGGGGACGCGCCCCGCGCGCACCATGACCAGCATGACGATGCCGGTCGCGAGCGCGATCGTACCCGGCACGATGAACGCGACACGCCAGCCGGCGAGCGCCGTCAGCGTGCCTGCGGTAATGCCCGCCGCCGCCATGCCGAGATTGCCGAAGATACCGTTGATGCCGAGCGCCTTGCCGCGCGCGGTCGCGTTGCGCACAAGCCAGGGAATGCCGACCGGGTGATAGATCGCGGCGAACAGGCCGACGAGCGCCAGCGTCGCGACCAGCCCGTTGCTGCCCTCGACCAGTCCGCACAGGATCGCGGCGCCGCCGATGCCGATGAAGAACACCACCATCATGCCGCGCGCGCTCCAGCGATCGGCGATCCAACCCGCCGGCAATGCGGCGGCACCGACCAGAGCGGCGCCCAGGGTCCAGAGCGGCAGCAGCTCCTGGAAGCTGACGCCCCAATCGTCCTCGATGCCGAGCGCGATCGTGAAGAAGATCGCCGTGAACAGATGGATGTAGAAATGCCCGATCGCCGAGAAGATCTGCGCGATGCGGGCGGATTGCGGTGTGCTCAAAGCGATTCCCTGGGGCTGCTCCTGCGGGCGGAACGGCGCATGCTGCGCCCACCCTTGCGCGCTTGGCAACGCGCGCCAAAGTATCTTGCCAGACCGCTTGTTAATCCGGACAATGAACATCGGGGATAGGGGGAACAACAATGAAAACCAATAGCTTGGCAGAAGCGGTTCTGACCTCGAGCGAACATCCGTCACCGGTCCAACTCCGCTGGCTCGAACGGGGTGTCTCGCAGCCGGGCGGCAAGCTGCCTTGTTCGACGAATGGGGCCAGCGCGTTTCCGAACGCACGGTGCGCGCCTGCATCGATCAGGGCTGGGCTGAACCCTGGTTCACCAACCCGCTGAAACCGGACTGGCTGGTCTGCAAACTGACGCAGGCCGGGCGCGATCTCGTCAAGAACCAATAGCGCCGTTTCCGCTATCGCGCCGCGCGGGCGCCGACATTCGTTAACAGGCTGCGATTGAGGTCGGCCACGCTGCCGGGCGACGGCGGCATGTCCTGCGCCGCGACCGGGATGGCAGCGCGGATCAGGTCGTGGAACTGTTTGACGCGCGCCTCTCTGCCCGAGAGCGGTCCAGCACCATAGCCGAGCGATCCCAGTCCCGCCTGCACGCCTTCGACCAGATGGACGTCCTCCAATCCGGTCTGCGTGTTGATCCGCATGTTCAGCCAGCGTGCGGCCGCCATCTCGCGGCGCGCGTCCGGCAGCGCGTAAGAGCGCGATCGGCTCATGCTGCGGCCCGGTGCGACCGGCAGGATCTGGAAAAAGTCGATCATGTCCGGATAGACGTCGAAGGCCAGATTCGGAAACATGCTGTAGTAACCCCAGAAGCGACGCCGCTCTTCGGGCAGTGTGTCGACCGCCGGCAACAGTTTCAGGTAATGCCGTTCGCTCCACGGCGATGCCGATACTTCGCGCAGCGGCCCGCCCGCGTGACTGACGCCCAGCGGATGCAGTTCGAAACGATAGTCATGGCCGTAGAGGCGCTGCAGGCCCGGATGCGCGACCGGGATGTGGTAGCCCTCGATATTATTGTCGACGGCCACTTTCCAGTCGGCCGCGATCGACGCCGTGCCCGCACGACCGTAGGGCACGAGGTCGTCAAAACGATACGGTGCCAGTTGCGCTTCGATCGGTGCGAATTGGGCGGCGACGGACGGACCGCTGCCGCCGAAACGGATAAAGATGAAGCCCTGCCAGATCTCGAGATCGACCGGCTTCAGTCCGAAGCAGGTTTTATCCAGCCCTTCGAACGATTCTTCGCCCGGCACCGTCCGCAGCGATCCATCCAGATCGTAGGTAAAGCCGTGATATCGGCAGCGGATCGCGGATTGGGTGCGGCCCTGCGCATCGTCGAGCAGACGGAACGCACGATGACGGCAGACATTGTGAAACGCTCCGACACGCCCTGCCTCGTTGCGCACGACGATCGCACTCTGATCCAGAAGATCGAAGCGCAGATAGTCGCCGGGTGCGGGAATGTCCGAGAGATGACCGACGATCTGCCAGGTCGACATGAAGATCGCGTCGTGCTCGAGCGCGAAGAACTCGTCGCTGGCGTAGATCCAGCCGGGCAGCGTGCTCCAACCCATCCAACCGCTCCCATGATCGCCGCCGAAGGAATGGACTACTGCCGTGGCGACCGCTCCGGCCCGATTGGAAAATGGTCGGAGCGGCGGGATTTGAACCCACGACCCCCACACCCCCAGTGTGGTGCGCTACCAGGCTGCGCTACGCTCCGAACATCGGCTGAGACCGCCACGGGATCGGCCCAAAGGCCGTGCCCGGCGCCTATATACCCGCCCCCACACCGAAGGCGCAACCGAACCGCCGGGCCCGCTACAGGCCCGGCTACGATGCCCTACAAATCCGAATGACAGTTCTAGTCGAGGAAGCGCGCGAGACGGTCGCGCAGCGCACCCAGTTCGGCGATCACGTCGGCGAGCTGATGGCGCGCACCGGAACCATCGGTCACCACATGCCCACTGACCGCGACCTTGGCCGCGGTTTCAACGGGTTCGGCCGGCGCGGCCTCGGCGGCATGGTCGTCGCTCTCCTCGCGCGGGCGAACCCCGCCCTCGCGGAACAGCTTCTGGACACCGCGGATCGTGTAACCGTCGGAATAGAGCAGAGCCCGGATCTCGCTCAGCAAAGCGACATCCTCGGGCCGATAGTAACGCCGGCCGCCGCCGCGCTTCAGCGGCTTCACCTGGGGGAACTTGGTCTCCCAGAAACGCAACACATGCTGGGGTACCGCCAGCTCGTCCGCGACCTCACTGATGGTCCGGAAGGCATTGGCCGACTTGCCGCGTCGTTCCGAGGGTGCGCCGCCAGCCCGAACCTGTTCGTCATCTTCGGCGCGACGCGACTTGGCGGCTTCGGCAGGGCTCATGCATCGTCTCCGGCTTGGAAGGCGCCGTCGCCACGCGCGACACCCCGATTGACGCGATCCTTCAGCACGTGGGACGCGCGAAACACCAGAACCCGGCGCGGCTTGATCGGCACTTCTTCGCCGGTCTTGGGATTGCGCCCGACGCGCTCACCCTTTTCGCGCACGATAAAACTACCGAAGGACGAGATCCTGACGGTCTCACCCTGCGCCAGCGTGTCCGAGATTTCGTTGAGCACCGCCTCAACCAGATCGGCAGACTCATTGCGTGACAGGCCGACTTCCTTGAATACGGCCTCGCTGAGCTGCGCGCGCGTGACGGTTCTCTGTGCCATGCCCCCCTCGATATGGCGTTTTGATGACGCTAGCCGCTTCCAGGAAACCAGTCAATTCCAGAGGGATCGGCCACGGAATTGATGTGTGATGGGTGGAGAGGCAATTACCAGCGCAGCAGGGCGGAGCCCCACGTGAAGCCGCCGCCCATCGCTTCCATCAGCACGAGATGGCCGGGTTTCAGCCGTCCGTCGCGGGCGGCTTCGGCGAGCGCCAGCGGGATCGACGCGGCCGAGGTATTGGCGTGGCGGTCGATCGTGATCACGACCTTTTCCTCGGGCAATCCGAGTCGTTGCGCCATCGCATCGATGATCCGCCGATTCGCCTGATGCGGCACCAACCAGTCGACATCGGCGCCGGTGAGACCGTTCGCTTTCACCGCGGTGTCGACCGCATCGGCAAGTTTCACGACGGCATGACGGAACACTTCCTTGCCCTGCATCCTGAGATGCCCGGCAAGACCGGTCGTGGACGGGCCGCCATCGACGTAGAGCATGTCGTGATAGCGGCCATCGCTGTAGAGATGCGTCGAGAGCACGCCGCGATCGGCCGTGGTGCCTGCCCCTTCCTGCGCTTCCAGGATCACAGCGCCCGCGCCGTCGCCGAACAACACGCAGGTCGAGCGATCCTCCCAGTCGAGAATGCGCGAAAAGACTTCGGCGCCGATCACCAGCGCGCGTTGGGACTGACCCGCCTTGAGGAAGTTATCGGCGACGGCCAGCGCATAGACGAACCCGCTGCAGACCGCCTGCACGTCGAAGGCGATGCCGGGGCCGCAGCCGAGATTGGCCTGGACCCGGGCCGCGGTCGCCGGAAAGGTCTCGTCCGGCGTCGCGGTCGCCAGCACGATCAGGTCGATGGCGTCGGCCGCAATTCCGGCATCCGCCAGGGCGGCGCGGGCCGCCTCGGTCGCCAGATGCGAGGTTGCTTCGTCCTTTGCCGCGATATGACGCTGCTTGATCCCGGTGCGCTGTGCGATCCAGTCGTCGGAGGTATCGAGCTGTGCTGCCAGTTCCGCATTGCTGACAATGCGCTTCGGCAGATAGGCCCCGCAGCCGAGCACAACGGAACGACGGGTCATCCGAGCGTCGCCACTTGCGCGCCGGTACCGGCAGCGGACGATGTGATATGAGCGAAGTCTTCGCGGATCTTTTCGATCGCGCCATGCAGGATCATGTCGACCGCGACACCGATCGCATTCGAGAAGCCAATCGCATCGGTGCCGCCATGGCTCTTCACGGTGACGCCGTTGAGGCCGAGAAAAATCGCGCCGTTATAGCGCCGCGGATCGGTTCGCAGCCGCAGCGCGCCAAGGGCCGGCCGCGCCAGAAGATAACCGATCTTGGCCAGAAGCGAGCTCTTGAAGGTTGCACGTAGAAATTCGCTGTAGAGCCGCGCGGTGCCCTCGATACTCTTCAGCGCGATATTGCCGGTGAAACCGTCTGTAACAACCACATCGACCGTGCCCTTGGCGATGTCGTCGCCCTCGACGAAGCCGTGAAACGTGCCCGGCAGATCGAGTTCGCGGAGCATCGCGCTCGCTTCGCGCAGCGCCTCGTGGCCCTTGAGATCTTCCGAGCCGACATTCAATAGCCCGATGCTGGGCCGCACCGTGCCCAGAACCGTGCGCGCGAACACTTCGCCCATGATGGCGAACTGCATCAGGTTCTCGGCATCGCATTGCAGATTGGCACCGAGATCGAGCATGACGCTTTCGCCGCGCATGGTCGGAAAAAACGATGCGATCGCCGGCCGGCTGATACCCGGCAATGTCTTGAGTACGAACTTCGCCATCGCCATCAGCGCACCGGTGTTGCCGGCCGAGACGACGCCAGCCGCCCGCCCGTCATGCACCGCATTGATCGCGAGCCGCATGCTGGATTGGCGCCCGGTCCGCAATGCAATCGACGGCTTGTCTTCGCCGCTGATCACCTGGTCGGTATGGACGATGCTGCTGACCTTCGCGAGACGCGGCATCCGTTTCAGCAGCGGTGCGATCTGCGCCTCGTTGCCGAAGAAGATGAAACGGGCATTGGGAAACCGCTTGCGCGCGAGATTAGCGCCGCGCACGACCATATCGGGCGCCTGATCGCCACCCATGGCGTCGAGGGCGAGGGCGATATCTCCGCTCATGTGGCGTTCGCGCGCCGCACGCCGGCCAGTCCGATCAGGCGGCGGCGCTGTTGTCGGCGCTTACGTCGCGTCCGTCGTAGTGACCGCAGGACTCGCAGATATGGTGCGGCCGCTTCACTTCGCCACAGTTGCTGCATTCGATGAATGCACTGCCTTCGAGCGCCAGATGCGAGCGGCGCATGTTGCGGCGTGACTTGCTGGTTTTCTTCTTGGGTACTGCCATTTTTCCGTTCCCGAGAGGCGGCCAAAACCGCCCGATTACTAACGAAACCAAGGGCCCCCGGCAAGCCGCCCCAATATGGGGGCTGCCATGCGCCCGCTAATTGCGCTTGTGCAGCGAGGAAAGCTCGTCGAACGGGCTCCCCGCCGCCTGCTCCGCCTCGCCGATGGCCTGATAGCCCTCCGGCACGGCGGCCCCCGGCGCACGGGGATAAGGGTCGATGCGCACCGCAAGCTGCTGCGCCACCCCTTCGCCGAGATCGATCGTGCCATTCTCGTACGGCTCGATGTCCTCGTCGTCGTTCCAATCGATCGGCTCGTCTTCCACAGCCGGATCGTCCGAATAGACCGTCACGAACCGGGCCGCAATCCGGCTCTTCACGGGCACCAAGGAAACCACGCAGCGCTGCTGCAGCTCGGCTTCGAATCGTCCCGCCGCACGAACCCGCCGGCCCGCCTCTCGTTGCACCTCGATACGCGCCTCGAGCCGATCCAGCGAGAGCAGACCGAAGCGGCGCGCGAGCGCGAGCCGTTCCGTCTCGCTAGCCTCGATCGATCGCTCGACCGGTTCGGTACCGAGTACCTCGACCTCGATCAGGCGGGAAAACTCGGCGCCCGGAATGTCAGGCGCTTGGCTCATCCGTGCCGGTCCTGTCGGAAGAAAGGCGCGCCAACATAGGGACCGGCTATGACCCGGTCAACGGCGGCCTGGAACCGCCGGAAACTGCACCTTGCCGGCCAGAAACCCATCCGCCGTCTGGCCCGCCAGCAGGCCGGTCGCCGCCCGGACATAGGCCGCCACGGCCGCGACGTGGGCCGGATCCGGCTCAACCGTGCCGTAGAGATTGCGTCGCAGAGCCGATTCGAGTGTGCCCGGATCATTGTCGCCGAGGCCCGTCTGATAGGCGGCGATGCGCCCGAGGAGGCCCTTGGCCATGGTTTTCACCCGCCGGCCGACCCCAAGGTCGCCCGCACCCATTTCGCGCAGCGCCGCATCCATGTCCGCGAACATGAAATCGAACAGGGACTGGGCGAGCGCCGGTCCCTTGCCCGGCTCTTCCTTCAGCCGGTGCATGATCAGAAAGCCGTGCAGGGCGATCAGCTCGAAGCGGCCGTCCACCGTGTCGGGGACGCCAAGCGCTGTGTAAAACTCCGGTGCCCTGGCCTGCTCGACGGCGGCCTCGTACAAATCTCGGGCCGATTTGGCGTGCGGGTCGCGCCGGAACAGCCAATTCAACATCATTCCCGATCCTCTTTCCGCCACGCTGCCTGGGCCTGTCTAACCGGTCATTCAGCCGGCCGACCACCGAAACACGACCGTCCGACCGCACCCAACCGGATTGTCGCCGGAATTGTCGCGGCTATAATGCGGCCATGCATAAATTCCAAGCGAGATCGGCCGACCCGGCAATCGCGCGGCCGCGACGTGGCCGCTTCGCCCTCATCGGCACCCTCTGTTTGCTGGCCGCGGCCTGCGGCGGCAAGTACGACGTGCGCGGCAACGAGCCCGACCCCGACAAGGTTCTCGCCGTGCATCCGGGCATCGATACCCGTCAGCAGGTGTCGCAGCTTCTCGGCACACCCTCGACCACCAGCACGTTCGATCCGAACACCTGGTACTACATCTCAAAGCGTACCGAACAATACGCCTTCTTCGATCCGGACATCATCGACCAGGAAGTGCTGGTCGTGAAGTTCGACGACGGCGGTCTGGTGTCGGATATGTACATCTACGGCGTCGAGGATGGCCGCATCGTGGAGCCGGTCGAGCGCACGACGCCGACCTACGGCCAGGAACTGACGCTGATGCAGCAGCTCATCGGTAACTTTGGGCGGTTCAATACCGAGTAGTCTGGGCCGTAAGCTCATTCGATTTGTGCGTCCCGGCACACCACCGGGATATCGTTCTGGGAGACGAAAACAAAAAAGGGCCCCGGAGAAAATCCGGGGCCCGTTTTCTTTGTGCGGCTTTCGCCGTCGTTAGTGCGCCAGCGCCGCCAGCAACAGCAACGCGACGATGTTGATGATCTTGATCATCGGATTCACCGCCGGGCCGGCCGTATCCTTGTAAGGATCGCCGACCGTGTCGCCGGTGACGGCAGCCTTGTGGGCGTCCGAGCCCTTGCCGCCGTGATGACCGTCCTCGATGTACTTCTTGGCGTTGTCCCATGCACCGCCGCCCGAGGTCATCTGGATCGCGACAAACAGGCCTGTCACGATCGTACCGAGAAGCATCGCACCCAGCGCCGTAAACGCCGCAGCCTGACCGGCTGACAACCAGATAATCAGGTAAAGGGCGAGCGGCGCGAGTACCGGCAGCATCGAGGGAAGAATCATCTCCTTGATCGCCGACTTGGTCAGAAGGTCGACAGCGCGGCCGTAATCCGGCTTGCCGGTGCCTTCCATGATGCCCGGGATTTCCTTGAACTGCCGGCGCACCTCGACCACCACCGAACCAGCCGCCCGACCGACCGCCATCATGCCGAGCGCACCGAACAGGAACGGCAACAGACCGCCGATGAACAGGCCGATCACGACATACGGATCCTGCAAACGGAACGTGATGTCGAGTTCCGGAAAGTAATGCTTGAGATCTTCGGTATAGGCCGCGAACAGCACGAGGGCTGCCAGACCCGCCGAGCCGATCGCATAGCCCTTGGTCACCGCCTTGGTTGTATTGCCGACGGCATCGAGCGCATCTGTCGTCTTGCGGACGTCCGGCGGCAGATCGGCCATTTCGGCAATGCCACCCGCATTGTCCGTGACCGGGCCATAGGCATCGAGCGCAACGACCATGCCGGCGAGCGCCAGCATCGTGGTCGCGGCGATCGCGATGCCAAACAGACCGGCGAATGCGTGGGCGGCGAAAATGCCGACGCAGATCACGATCACCGGCAGCGCCGTCGATTCCATCGAAACTGCGAGGCCCTGGATGATGTTGGTCGCATGGCCCGTGGTCGATGCCTTGGCAACGCTGCGCACCGGACGATAGGCCGTCGAGGTGTAGTACTCGGTGATCCAGACCAGCAATCCGGTGACGCCGAGACCGACGAGCGCGCAGTAGAAAAGGTCCCTGCCCTCGACCGAAATCTCGCCGAGCGGAATTGGCGTCGAGAAGCCGATCAGCCAGCCGATGACCAGCGCGATCAGCCCGCCGGATATCACCGCCGCCACGATGAGGCCGCGATAGAGCGCCCCCATGATGTTGTTGTTCTTGCCGAGGCGGACGAAGAACGTGCCGATCACCGAACCGATGATGCAGGCGGCACCGATCGCGAGCGGCAGCATCATCAGGATTTCCTGCTGCGCCGGAACGGTGCTGAAGATGGCAGCAAGCAGCATGGTCGCAACCACGGTGACTGCGTAGGTCTCGAACAAATCGGCTGCCATGCCGGCGCAGTCGCCGACATTGTCGCCCACGTTGTCGGCGATGACCGCCGGGTTGCGCGGGTCATCCTCGGGAATACCGGCTTCGATCTTGCCGACCAGGTCGGCGCCAACATCGGCGCCCTTGGTGAAGATGCCGCCGCCGAGACGCGCGAAGATCGAGATCAGCGACGCGCCGAACGAGAGCGCGACCAGCGCCTCGAGAACGCTGCGCTGCTCGAAGCCCATGCCGGTCAGCACGAAGTAATAGATCGAGACGCCGAGCAGGCCGAGCCCGACTACCAGCATGCCGGTGATAGCACCCGCCTTGAACGCGATGGCGAGAGCGGGCTTGAGGCCGTGGCGTGCCGCCTCGGCCGTACGCACATTGGCGCGGACCGAGATGTTCATGCCGATATAGCCGGCCGCACCCGACAGGATCGCGCCGATCGCAAAACCGATCGCGACCTGAAGGCCGAGCACGAAACCGAGGATGACGCCGACTACGACACCGACGATGGCGATCGTCGTGTACTGGCGGTTGAGATAGGCCCGCGCGCCTTCCTGTACGGCCGCCGCGATCTCGCGCATGCGATCGGTACCGGTTGCCGCCGCCATGACGGCGCGCGTGGCGTAAGCGCCGTAGACCAGCGCCAACACACCGCAGGCAATGATTAGCCAATGGACTTGTGACATGACCCCTTCCTGTCCCGAAAAGTGGAACACCCGCCGAACCGGGCGAATCGCCATGGCCGACCGGTAATTGACCCCGAAAAAGCGCCGGGACCATAGGGGATGGGTCCGGGCAAGGCAAGATTTCGCCGGCCCCGGAAAGCCTCAGGAAACGGGCAGGGCCGCGCGTCGCCGGCCGCGCAGCCAGACCAGCGCGATCAGGATCGCGACCGCCGGCAGGATGCCGCCCAGATTGACCGCCGCCCAGCCGAAGATGCTGTGCAGCGCGCCGGCGGCGAAGGAGCAGACGGCGACGATGCCGAACACCAGAAAATCGTTGAGACCCTGCGCCTTGCCGCGTTCCGCCGGCGTGTGAGTTTCGGTCAAAAGCGTCGACGAACCGACGAACAGGAAGTTCCAGCCGACGCCGAGCAGCAGATTGGCGAGCCAGAAATTGAACACGTCGATGCCGGCCAGGTTGGTGGCAATGCAGCCCGCGAACATTGCCACGCCGACGAACATGATATTGAGCACGCCGAATCGCGCGATCAGGTGCCCGGTCACGAACGAGGGCGCGAACATGCCAAGCGCGTGCCACTGGATGACGAAGGCCGCATCCTCGAACGCGTGGCCGCAGGCGACCATCGCGAGCGGCGTTGCCGTCATCACCATGATCATCACGCTGAACGCCGAGATGCCGCCGATGACCGACACGATATAGGTCGGCTGGCGCACGATCGCGAGCAGCGGCCGTCCCGTCTCCTTGCGTTGCGCCAGCGTGAGACCGGGAATTCGCAGCCCCTGCAGCATGCCCACGGCGGCCAGATTGAGCGCCATTACCACTACGAAGCAGCCGGCGAAAATATAGGGGTCCAGCAGGTCGATCGACCATTTGGCCAGTTCCGGTCCGAAGATCGCCGCCACCACGCCGCCGGCCAGCACCAGTGAGATCGCCTTGGGCCGGAATACCGCGCTCGACACCTCGGCGGCGGCGAAACGATAGAACTGCGCGACGCCGTTGGCGGCGCCGACCAGGGCGTTGCCGAATGCGAACAGCCAGAAATCGCCGAGATAGACCGCCACCACCATGATCGCGCCGGCGAATACGCCGAGCATCGCGCCGAGGGTGAAACCGAAGCGGCGCCCGAAGCGCTGCATCAGCATCGAGATCGGAAACGAGATCGCCATTGTGCCAATGAACTGCAGGCTGAACGGCAACGTCGCGAGCGCCTTGTTCTCGGCCAGCGTCTGCCCGACGAGCGCCGAGACCACGACCATGATCGAGATCGCGGTCATGTTGAGCGCGAGGCTCGATGCGAGGATCAGGACGTTGCGCCGGCTGCTCGCGGGCGTAGGTTCGGTTTCGGTCATGGCGGCGCGGAGGATGCAAGGCGGGACGCGGCGAAGCAAGCATCTGGCCCTGCGTCTGGCACAGGTCTCCCTTGCGCCCTACCCTGCACCGCAGATCGGGTCGTTCCGGATGGATCGCATCGTTGGAGACGACCTTGGACCGGTCGGCCCGGATCGCTGCGGAAGAGTTTTTGAATGCTCGCCGGTGATGGCAGACAGCCCCGAGATCCTCACCCTGGCGCGGCGGCGCTGATCGCGTGCGCAGACGTCAGAAATGCCGCCAGCCGCTATCGCCGAGCGTCAAAGCGCGACCGTGCGCATCGACCACACGCACATCCTCGCCCCATTTCATGCTGCCGATCTCGGTCAAAGGCAGATCGAGTTCGCGCGCGAGGCCGGCGACCGCATCGCGCTTGTCGGGCGCGACCGTAAAAAGAAGCTCGTAATCGTCGCCGCCGGTCAGCGCGCGCAGCAACAGCGACGGATCGCCCTCGATCGCACGGCGCGCCGCCGACGACAACGGCACCTTGTCGGCGCGGATTTCCGCCGCCAATTGCGACTGCCTGGCGATATGGCCGAGGTCGGCAACGAGTCCGTCCGACACATCGATGGCGCAGCGCGAGAGCCCACGCTCGGTCAACGCGACACCGAGCGCAAGCCGCGGCTGCGGCAGGCGATAACGGACGCCGAGCGCATCGCGATCTTCCGCTGCGATACCCGGTATCTGGTCGCGCAACGCCATCAGCCCCAACAGCCCGTCGCCGATCGCGCCCGATACGAAAATCAGATCGCCCGCCTTCGCGGCGCTGCGCAACAGTTCGCGGCCGCTCGCGACCTCGCCGAACGCGGTCAGCGTGAGCGCAATCGGGCCGGGCGTTGCAGTCGTGTCGCCGCCGAGGAGGCCAATGTCGAATTCCTTCTGGTCTGCCGCGAGGCCCGCGGTAAATGATGCGATCCAGGCTTCGTCGACGCGATCGGACAACGCCGTCGTCATCACATAGCCGACCGGCCTTGCGCCCATCGCCGCGAGATCGGACAGGTTGACCCGCAGCATCTTGCGCGCGATGTCGCCGGGCGGATCGTCCGGCAGGAAATGCACGCCTTCGGTCAGTGCATCGACCGTGACAACGATCTCGTGGCCCGGCGTCGGCGCGAAGGTCGCGCCATCGTTGCCGAGCCCCGCAGCGCCCGGCATCGCGGCCGCCAGCGGCGCGAAGTATTTGGCGATCAGATCGAATTCACCCGGCCGTTTCATGGCGGCTATAATAACGCGGCGGGCCGAAGACGGTTAGCCGGGCGGGAGCAGGAATTTGGCCATCGATGCGGTGATCTTCGATTTCGGCGGCGTCCTGGTGGACTGGAGCCCCGACTACCTCTATCGCGAGCTCATCCCCGATCCCGCGGAACGGTGCCGTTTCCTCACCGAAATCTGCAGCCCCGACTGGAACGCCGAACAGGATCGCGGTCGTTCGTGGGAGGATGCGATCGCCGAACGCGCCGCGCTCTACCCCGACCATGCGCCGCTGATCCGGGCCTTTCGCGAACGCTGGCACGAGATGCTGGCCGGCCCGATCGAACCGGCAGTCGATCTGGTTGCGCGTCTGCACCAGGCCGGCGTCTCGCTCTATGGCCTCACCAACTGGTCGGCAGAGACCTACGAGATCGGACGGCCGCAGATGCCGTTTTTGCCGCATCTGCACGATGTCGTCGTATCGGGTGTCGAGAAACTGGCGAAGCCCGATCCGCGCATCTTTCATCTGCTCCTGGATCGGAACGGACTGATCGCAGCCAACACCGCCTTCGTCGACGACAATGAACCTAACATTCACGCGGCAACAGCGATTGGCCTGCACGCCATTCATCATCGAGACGTGGAAAGCACCGAAGACCGCCTGCGCGCGCTCGGCCTGGCGTTCTAGCGCTTCGACAGCGGCCTAGTTCGAGGACCGCATATTGTCGAGAATCTGTCGCTGAAAAAAGGCGACCGGCGCCTCCCACATCGAGAGCGCACCGACGGAAGACATGCGCGATTCCAACCCACGCTGGACCGCCTCGCAGGCATAGACGTCTTCGAGCATGACATCGCCCGATTTCAGGGGATGCATTGCCGGCTCGGGACGCTTGCGCTCGGCGTCCGACAGGCATCGGCCCTTCGCGCTGACAATATGATCCGGCAGATCGGATGAATCGAGGACCTGCTCGTCGGGCATGACCGCGATCCGAACCGTCCGAAGTCGGCTATGCACGAGGCTCAATCCGGGCTCGACGGGGATGACATGGAATGTGCTCCACGACGTCACCGTCTGAAACAAACCGAGATTGGGAAACAGCCATTGATACGAAGCGCCATAGGATTCCGGGATTCCGCCGATCGTCGGCCAGGGCTGATCGCCGTACTGCCCGAGATACGATTTTTCCTGGGATGCGCCGGGTTTGATGGGTCGGTAGAACGCCTGGTGTCGGCCGGCGGCCCGCCATCGCTGCATCGCAAAACCCCCGTCGCTCAAGGAAGCCGCATGCAGCAAGGGCAAATGGTACCCGTCGATGAAGTTCTCGGTCACGATTTTCCAGTTCGCGCGAACGCGGTAGACCACATCCGAGACTTCAACGAGTTCCGCCGGGTCATGCACACGATTCTGTTTCGGCTCGAACGGGCCCAGCATTTGGGGAATGTCGGCAAGCCAGTCCTCGAAGGCGACGGCATCCGGATCGGGATGAACGAAAACGAGATTCATCCAGGTCGCAACCCTGGCCGGGTGAAGCGAAAAGCATGATTTGTCGAGCGTCGGAAAAACCGCCTGCTCATGAGGCACGCTAACGAGCGGGAACCCGTCTGCCAGGCTGTAGGTCCATTTGTGATAGAAGCAGCTCAGGACATTGCCGGCGATATGGCCCGATCCTTCGAGCAACCTTGTGCCGCGATGCCGACAGACATTGTGAAAGGCACGCAGCCGGTTTTCCGCGTCCCGGATCAGCACGAGCGCCGCGTCGCCGCTGTCGACGCATTTGTAATCCCCTGGCGCCTTGACGTCCTCGTCCATGCCCGCAAAAGCCCAGGTGTCGCCAAACAGATTCCGATTCTCCCGCGCCAGCCAGTCGGGCGATGTGTAAGCCTCGACAGGCAGAAGCTGCCGAATGTTCTCCGGTTCGCTCCATTCGCCCGTGGTGAAACCGTCCGACGTGACCATTTCGTGGAGAGGGCGCTCTGTGCTCAACGGCTTTCCAATGCTTCCGCAGGACGGCCAAGGATACATGATATCGCCGGGGTCGCGAGCGAGCAAAACGCTGAAGGCTAGCCTTTCTAGCGAACCGGCGCCGGTGCGAAACGATCCGGACGGCAATGCGCGAGCGTCGCATCGTCACGACCGCCGACAATTTCGCCCGCCACGATCCGGCCCACGGTCGGTGCCAGAACGATGCCGGCATGCATGACGGCGAGATAGAGACCCGGTACCGACGCGACGCCACCGACAATCGGCAACCCATCGGCTGGCATGGGGCGCAGGCCGGCCGTGACATCCTCAAGCGCGACCGCTTCGCCGCCGCGCAGAGCGCTCCGGATTGCCATGAGTGCGCGCTGCGCAACAGCCTGCGGGCCGTTGGCCGGACTGTCATCGATGTAATCCCCGGCTGCGAGAATTGTCGTCGCCGCAGGCTGGCGAATCTCGAAGGCCGGGGTCGAAACAATGCGGCGCAGCAGAGCCTGCGCAGCGCGAAATCTGAGCAACAAAGCAGGCGACGTATCGATCGCCGGAGTGATCCCGATCGCGGCGCACAGCGGCACAGTCCCGAGTCCGGCCGCCAGCACGACACGATCCGCGTCGATCGTGCCGCCACGGGTCACGACGCCGGTTACGCGTGCCGAATCGGTCGCCAGTGCAATTACGGGCGTCGTCAGACTGATTGCGGCCCCTGCTTCGCGCGCGGCGCGGATCAGCGCATCGGTCGCAATGACCGGATCGAGCGCGCCTTCGCTCGGTGCAAACGCGGCGCAATCGGGCGGCGCGATGAGGTACGGTTCCAGCGTTGCGATCTCGTCGCGTGTCACCAGCCGAATATCGGAACCACGCGCCGCATGGTCGCGAACCAAAGCTTCGGATTCGCCCGGCTCATTTGACCAGGTCAGCGCCCCGCACCAGTCGATCTTGAGCGCATCGCCGAGCTCGCCTTGCAGCCGTCGATAATCGGCCAGCGCCTGCGCACGCAGCGGCGCATTCTCGGCGTTGACGCCCTGCGAGAGATTGATCCAGGCGAAGGACTTGCCGGTCACACCGCTGGCCGGACAATTCTGCTCCAGCACCGTGACCGCAGCGCCGGCGCGCGCGAGATGATAGGCAATCGACGCGCCAACAATGCCGACGCCGACGACGATGATCTTCTGTTTCGCTACGTTCATGCGACGCTCGGACCGAATCGGGCGATCAGGCGCCCGCGTCGAGACTGTCGTTGCCGGATCCGGTCGGTTCGGCGCCGGCTGGTTCAGTGCCTGGCGGCACCGGCTTCGTCATCTCGTCGGGCCGCAGTTCCACAGCGATGCGATTGAGCACGCCATTCACCAGCGATGTTTCGCGCTCGCCCATGAACGCGCCCGCGACGTCGGTGTATTCGCTGATCGTCGCGCGCGGGGGGATGTCCTGCCGGTTCGAGAGTTCCCAGGCGCCGGCGCGCAGAATTGCACCGAGCGTCGCTTCGAGCCGTTCGACGGTCCAGTCTTCCTTGAGCACCGCCGAGATCATCGCGTCGAGATCGGAGTGTTCGGCCGCAGCACCCCGCACCAGATCGGCGAAATAGGCGCGATCCGGTTCCGGCAATGTCTGGCCGTCGATCGGTTCCGCGAGGCGATGGGTGATGAACTCGATGATGACCGTCTCCGCCGGCGTATCGGTCATCGCGATCTGATAGAGCGCCTGGACGGCCTTGAGCCGCGCCGTTCTGCGGGCGAGCCGCCTGTCGGGTCGACGGCTCATGACGGTTCAGCGACCGCCGCCAGAAATCGCGGCAGCGAGACGATTTTTGAGAACAAGCATGGCGAGACAGGCACGCGCGGCATCGCCGCCCTTGTTCTTACGATCGACGCTCGCTCGCGCCCATGCCTGGTCGCCATTCTCGACGGTCAGGATGCCGTAACCGAGCGGCACCTGATGGTCGACCGCGATATCCTGGAGCGCCCGCGCGCTCTCGCCGCAGACATAATCGTAATGCGTGGTCTCGCCGCGAATGACACAGCCGAGCGCGACATAGCCATCGAAACCGCCGCGCGCGATCGCCATGCGGATGGCCGCCGGAATTTCAAACGCACCGGGCACGGCATAGCGCTCCCAGCTTGCGCCCGCTTCGCCCAATGCCGCTTCGGCACCACGCACCAGTTCGTTCGCGATGTCTTCGTAGAACCGCGCTTCGACAATCAGGATATTCGGATGATCCGGCAATTTCGCTGCCTCAGTTCGATGGAATCGGGCGCTGACCGACGACGCGCAGCCCGTACCCGTCGAGCCCGACGATCGTCCGCCGCTTGGTATTCGACAACAGGACCATGTCCTTGACGCCAAGATCGACCAGAATTTGCGCACCAATGCCATAGTCGCGCAGGACGCCGGCGTTGGCATCGCCGCTTTCGCGTGCGCGCACGAGGTCGCTCACGCTGGTCGGTCGCGGTTCACGGATCAGCACGATGACGCCCCGCCCCTCTTCGGCGATCAGTTTCATCGCCGTCTGGAGCTGGCCGGCGCGCCCGTCGTGCTGGTCGCCCAGCACGTCGTCGAGCACGTTGAGCGCGTGCATGCGCACGAGAATCGGACCCGGCTGCGAGAGATCGCCCATCACCAGAGCCAGATGCTCGGCATAGGCGATGCGATTGGTATAGACGCAAACCCGGAACTTTCCACCGTACTGCGAATCGATCGCGCTCTCGGCCGTGCGCGCGACAATTTTTTCGGTGCGCCGGCGATACTCGATCAGATCGGCGATGGTTGCGATCTTGAGGCCGTGGCGTTGGGCGAACGCAATCAGATCGTCGCGCCGCGCCATCGTGCCGTCGTCGTTCATGATCTCGCAGATCACGCCCGACGGGTTCAACCCCGCCATGCGTGCAATATCGACCGCAGCCTCGGTATGGCCGGCGCGCACCAGAACGCCGCCGTCGCGCGCCACCAGCGGAAACACATGGCCGGGCGTCACGATGTCGCGGTCGGTCGAGTTCGGATCAATGGCGGCCGCGATCGTTCGGGCGCGATCGGGGGCCGAAATACCGGTCGTGACGCCTTCGCGCGCCTCGATCGATACGGTGAACGCCGTTTCGTGCCGGGTCTCGTTTTTGCGCGCCATCAGCGGCAGGCCGAGCCCGTCGACCCGCTCGCGCGTCAGCGCGAGACAGATCAGTCCGCGGCCGTGCTTCGCCATGAAGTTGATCGCATCGGGCGTTGCCATCTGCGCTGGAATGACGAGATCGCCCTCGTCTTCGCGGCTTTCGTCGTCGACCAGCACGAACATGCGGCCGTTCCGCGCATCCTCGACAATGTCTTCGGGCGCGGAGACCAGTTCGCGGAAGGCGACGACACGCGGACTTTCCAGGGCGTTGGTCATGTGGGCGATCTGCCCTCCTCGTTGAGGCGCGCAACGTAGCGCGCCAGCAGATCGATTTCCAGATTAACGCGCCCGCCCTCCGCAAGCGCGCCGAAATTGGTCACCCGGCGCGTAATCGGGATCACATTGACGCCGAATTCGCGGCCTTCGACCTCGTTGACCGTCAGCGAGACGCCGTCGAGGGCGACCGACCCCTTCGATGCGATGAAGCGCGCGAGCGATGCGGGTGCCGCAAAACGGAAGCGCAGGCTGTCGCCATCCGGCCTTCGGCCGACGATGGAAGCGACCCCGTCGACATGCCCGGAAACAAGATGGCCGCCAAGCTCGTCGCCGAGCCGCAGCGCGCGCTCGAAATTGACCGGACCGCCTTCGCGCCAGTCGCCCAAGGTCGTGCAGGACAGCGTCTCGGCGGACACCTCGACCGCGAACCACCCCGCGCCCTTCTCGACGACCGAGAGGCAGCAGCCATTGCAGGCGATCGACGCGCCATCGGCGATCGTGGCCGTGTCGTAGCCGGTTTCGAACTCGAACCGCGTAGTCCCGTCGGGGCGAATGCGGCGCACCCGCCCGAGGTCGGTAATGATGCCGGTGAACATGGCGGGCACGTTAGGCGCGACGGCGATATGTTTCCAGCAAATCGGTGCCGATCGTTTCGACGCCGGTCCGCTCAAAGCCGGGGGCATCCGCCAGCCGGTCAATCGCCAGATCGGCAATCGCCGGAATGCCCTCGCCGCCGATCAGCAGGGGTGCGCGGAACCAGGCGAGCCGGTCGACCAGCCCGAGCCGCAGCAGGGCCGCCCCCATGCCGCCTCCGCCCTCGACCATGACGCGGGTGAGACCGCGTTCGCCCAGCGCCCGCAGCAGCGCCGCGAGATCGACATGGTTCGGGCCGTCGGCCGGCAGCGGGAGGATCTCGACGCCGAGCGCCTCGAGCGGTTTCAGCCCCGGCGCATCGGCACGGGTCGCGAGGATGGTCGGCGTCGTGCGCGCGGTCTGGAACAGTTGCACGCTATCGGGCACGCGCCGCCCCGCATCGACCAGGATGCGGACCGGCGAGCGCGCTGCCATGCCGGGCAGCCGGCAGGTCAGCGCCGGATCGTCGGCCAGCGCCGTGCCGGCCCCGATCAGGATCGCATCATTTTCGGCGCGCATCATGTGAACGCGCGCGCGCGACGGCTCGCCGGTGATCCACTGGCTCTCGCCGCTCGCGGTCGCGATCTTTCCGTCGAGCGACGTCGCGACCTTGAGCGTCACCAGCGGGCGGCCTTCATTCACTCGCAGGAAGAATCCGGCATTGAGCTCTGCGGCTTCCTGTTCGAGCAGGCCTTCGACGACATCGATGCCGGCCTGCCGCAGCGCCTCGATGCCGCGTCCGGCGACGCGCGGATCGGGATCGCGCACGGATGACACGACGCGCGCGACGCCGGCGTCGATGAGCGCATCGCTGCAGGGCGCAGTCTTGCCGTGATGCGCGCAGGGCTCGAGCGAGACATAGGCCGTGCCACCGCGCGCATCCG
>JAWXBK010000010.1:0-9425 GCA_034439975.1 Rhodospirillaceae bacterium
CAAACTCTGCATCGCGGCGCATCGCAAACGACCGTTAAGTATCTGAAAACAAAATGGTGGGCGCGACAGGGATTGAACCTGTGACCCCTACGATGTCAATGCAAACCTGACAAATCGCAGAGCTGGAACAACGGGACTTTTCAACAAGTTACGCTCTTGCATCCTGTCCCCCGTTTTCTGTTTGTGGTTCAAATGCAGTGCGATATGGCAACGATTGTGGCAACGGATGGCAACGCCAAATACCCATTCATTCCTCAAGCCCGCATTGGTTGTTGCTCGACTGAGGAACCCGACCGCATACCCATGACCAAATCAAAGATTGCCGCTGGGCCAGAGTTTCGCTGCGATTTAGCCGAAAATCAGCTCATCAAATCTTTTGACGTTTCGTCCGCATGTTTTTTTGGGGCGTGGTCATGAGTACTAGGCGGACGTTGGCCCGTTTGAACTGACAAGTTTTGGCGGCACGTAGCCACCCAGCGCGTCCTCAATCAGCCGCGCGGTCGCGAGCACGAGATCTTCCCGCCAGGGCTTTGCCGCAATCTGGACACCGACCGGCAGGCCTTCCGGCGTCTGGCCGGCGCGAACCACTGCAGCCGGCCAGCCCGTGACGTTGAAGGCGGTCTGGAAGACCCAATCCTCGTAGGTCGAGTTCGCGAGTTCTTCGGACGTCTGAGCAGGATGCGGCGCCGGAGGGCAGACCAGCACGTCGTACTGCCGCATGAACGCCAGCATGCCGCTGTTTAACCGGTACATCCGTTCGAAAAGGTCGGCGACTCCCGCGCCCTGCAGCGGCGTCGCCCGCGCAATCCGCACGCGCATGCGCTCGCTGAAGACGGTGGTGCCGCAGCGGTTCAGCAGGCTCGTGATGCAATGCGCCCCGTCGGCATCGCGCAGCCGTCCATAGATCTCCTCGATCTCTGACAAGAGCGGCGGAATCGCCTCGGAAACCACGGCGCCGGCATCTGCCAGTGCCGCCACCGCCGCGCGCGTCGTGGCGGCGACCGCGGCGTCGGCCGAAACGTGGCCGTTGCCGGTGAACCACGCCACCCTCAGCGGCGTCTCCGCCCTCCGCTGGAGATCGGGAAGCGGCACCGGCACTGCAAACGGATCAATATCGTCTGGTCCTGCGATCACAGCGAGCGCGAGCGCGAGATCGTCGACCCAACGGGCGATCGGGCCGGCTTGGGTGAGGAAGCCAAGGAAACCAAAATCGAACGACACCACGTGGCCGGTAAGGGGCACGCGCCCGACGGTCGGCTTCAGACCGGCAAGACCACAGACATGCGCCGGGTTCCGGATACTACCCCCGGTATCGCTGCCTATATCCAGCGCCGAGCCCCCAGCCGCAACGATTGCAACCGAACCACCGCTGCTCCCGGCGGGGGACTTTGAAAGATCGTAGGGGTTGAGTGTGCGGCCGTAGATCGAATTCTCGGTGCTGCTGCCCATCGTGAGCTCGGGCGTGTTCGTCTTGCCGACGACGATCGCGCCGGCCCGGCGCAGCCGCTGCACGACGGTCGCATCGTGCGCCGGCACATGAGAGCGACGGCCGGCAGTACCGGCGGTCGAGACCAGGCCATCCGTGTCGAAGGAATCTTTTATCGTGATCGGTACGCCGGTGAGAGTGCGCGGCTGGTCACCGAGCGACAGCCGGCGGTCAACATCGGCTGCCTCACGCAGCGCACGCTCGGCGTCCATTGCGACGACCGCATTCAGGATGCCATTGACCTCCCCGATGCGGGCCAGATGGGCCTGCATCACTTCGGTCGCGGAGAGCTCGCGGCGTGCGATTCGGCCGGCAATCCGGCCGGCCGAATCGGCAAGGAGCTCAGACGGCTCCGCGATCACTGTCACGGTTTCCGTCATTTGTCGGGCACTACCGCGATAACATCGATCTCGACGCGGCTGCTCGGCGGAACCAGCCCGGCGATGACGCCGGTGCTGGCCACCTGGCTGGGAAAGTATCGCTCGAATACCTTATAGACCTGCGAGAACTCGGCGTTGTTGGTCAAATAGACATTGCGCTTGACCACATTCTCGAGCGAGGTACCCGCCTCCTCAAGGATCGCCTTGATATTTTCGAGGATCTGCACGGTCTGCTCTTCGAGCGAGCCCAACTCGACTATCTCGTGTGGCGTCGCAGCGGGCGCGGTGCCCGGCTTGTTCCCGATCTGGCCGGTAACGAATACAAACCCGCCGGCCTTCGTGGCGTGGCAGGTCGTGCTTGAATAAGTGCCTCCGATTTTCGACGATCGGATGATTTCCTTTTTCATGTGCTCTCCCTCGCAAAACCGACGGGCTCCCAATTGAGCCTGCGCCGAATGTGAATGCTCTTGTTCAAAGTGGCAGCATCTGCAGACGCAGGGCCTGGGCCTGGCGGATGTGGGCGCGGGCCGCGGTCTCGGCCAGATTGGAATTGCCGGCAGCGATCGCATGCACGATCGCGCGATGCTCGAGATCCGCCGTCCGGGCTCGGCCGCTGATCGAAAAAGTCGTGCCCTGCAGCAGGGCCAGCGCATCGCTCAACTGGTTGAGCGACTGCACCATGTAGCGGTTGTGCGCCGCATCGCAAATGGCGACGTGCAGCGCGCGATTGAACTGCGCTTGCTGCTCCGGATCGCGGGTCCGCCGGAAGCTCGCAAGCAGATGCTCCATGTATGCGACTTCGGCCGGCGTCGCATGCTGGGCGGCGAGCCGCGCCGCGGCGCCTTCGAGAAGCTCGCGCATCGCATAGAGCTCCAGCACCTGGCTGCGATCCAGGGCGACGACGCCGAGGCCGCGGCCGGAGGTTACGTCCAGCAGGCCGTCGCTCTGGAGTTGGCGGAGCGCCTCGCGCACCGGCGTACGGCTGACGCCCAGCGACTGGGCCACGTCCTCCTCGCGGACACGGTCGCCCTGGCGAAAGCGCCCGTCCCGCATCGCCTGCCGGATCTGCTGGTAAACATAATCCGCCCGCGACGCGCCGTTGAAGGGATCAGTTCCGACCTTATCGTCGATGCGGCGCTGCCCAGGGTCGCGCGCCGGTCGTTTCGTCTTCCGTCTGCCTTGCCGTGCTGGCGCCCGGCGCGATCCCTGTCGTATTTCCATGCTACGCCCTCACGTCGACACGGTCGCACAAACGTCCAAGAAAACCGACGACACTTCGTCGGCCTGCGCTTCCGTCATCACCAGCGGTGGCGTGATGCGGAGCACGCAACCGTAATTGCCGGTGACACCAATGATGATGCCGCGATTCCGCATCTCGGCCTGGATCCGCTTGGCGAGCGCGGGGGCCGGGCGTCGGCTGTTGCGGTCTTCCACGATCTCGACGCCGATCATCAATCCGAGCCCACGCACGTCGCCGATGAAATGATACGTGCCCATGGCGGCGCGAAAGCGTTCCATGAGGTGATTGCCGATAGTTTCCGCGCGTTTCGGCAGGTCTTCGTCGGCGATAACATCGAGCACGGCGTGCGCGGCGGCGATTCCGACCTGGTTGTTGGCGCCGAACGTCGTGAAGTGGTCACCCTCCTCGAGCGTGGCGGCGACAGTGTCCGAGGCGACAAAGCCGCCAAGCGGAATGCCGCCGCCGATCGCCTTGGCGAAAGTGACCATGTCGGGCGCCACGTCAAAATGCTGGTGTCCGAAGAGCTTCCCGGTACGGCCGAAGCCTGTGAAGACCTCGTCGTGGATCAGCACGATGTTGTGCCGTTTCAGGATCGCCTGCACCTTCGGCCAATAATCAGCCGGCGGTACGATCACACCACCGACACCTAGGATGGGCTCGGCGATCATGATTGCGGCTTCGCCCGGCACCTTAGTCTTGAGCGCGCTCTCGATCTCGTCGGCGCAACGGGTGCCGCAGTTCGACGGTTCGAGACCGAGGGGGCACCGATAGCAGTACGGTGCGGACGTATGGACGATGCCCGGAAACGCGCTATAAGGCCCAAATCCTTTTTTGCGGGCGGCCATGCCCGTCAGCGAGAGCGGCAACGACAGCCGGCCATGGAAGGAATGCTCCAGCGCGAGGATGCCGAAGCCGCGCTTGCCGGTCGCCATCGCGTATTTGAGTGCGACCTTGATCGCGCCGTCGTTGGCTTCGGCGCCGCTGTTGGAAAAGAACACCCGCTTCAGTCGGTCCTGGAACAGCACGGCGATGCGCTTGGCTAGCCGTAGGGTTAGAGGGCTGTGAAAGCGTCCGGGGCTTTGCAAAAGGCGCCCGGCCTGCTGCCTGACCGCTTCGACGATCCGCGGATGGCAGTGACCGACTGACGCGACGCCCGGGCCTGCTTCGAGATCGATGTAGCGTTGGCCGTCCGCGTCCCAGACCTCGGCGCCGGCACCTTTTACGATGACCGGCCCCGAGTTCGAGTTGGGCAGCAGGTAATCGACCAGCTCTTCAATCTCAGTGATGTTACGCGCTGGCTCGCTCGTCATCGCTCGCACCTTTGTTGGAAATGGCACCGGTCACGTCGGCCTTACGGATTGATCGTGATAAGCCGCTCTTCCGTCACTTCCCTGATCATGTAACGCGGCCCTTCCCGACCGAAACCACTATCCTTCACGCCGCCGAATGGCATTGCATCGCCGCGCGCGCTGGAAGCCTCATTGATGTGCACCGCACCAAAGCGCAGGGACTTCGATGCACCGATCGCAGCGGTGATATCGCGGGTGAAGATTCCAGCGGAAAGGCCGTAAGGCGTGTCGTTCGCACCGTGGACCGCATCCTCGAGCCGGTCGAACGGCAGGATCGAGAGAACCGGCGCGAAAATTTCCTCATCGACGACCCGCATGCCGGCACGCGTATCCATTAGCAGCGTGGGTTCCATGACGGATCCCGATCGCCCGCCGCCGATGAGAATTCTGGCTTGGCCCTCCAGCGCCTCCGCAATCCAGCTCGAGGTGCGCTGCGCCGCGGCCTCGGTGATCATCGGTCCGATCCGCGTATCGGGTTTCCACGGATTGCCGACCGGCAACCTGCGGATCTCTTCTACGAGCCGATCGGTAACCTCGCCGAGCACCGAGCGTTGGACGTAGACACGCTGCACCGACGTGCAGACTTGGCCCGCTTTGCGGAATGCAGCGCCTGCGATCTTGGGCGCCGCGCGATCGAGATCGGCGTCGGCGCAGATGATCGTGCTGGCGATACTGCCGAGCTCGAGCTGGGTTCGTCGCAGTCCCGCGGCCTGCTGTACCATCCGGCCGACGCGCGTGGAGCCGGTGAACGAATAGAATGCAATCGCCGGTGCCTCCAGCAGATGGCGTCCGACCGTCTCACCCGAACCCTGAAGCAGTGTCAGAAGGTCCGGCGGAAGTCCGGCTTCGAGAAAAGTCTCGCACAGGAGGGCAGCGGTAAGCGGCGTCAGGTCGGACGGTTTCACGACCACCGCGTTACCGGCCGCGAGGGCGGGCGCAATCTTGTGCAGCACCGTGTTGAGTGGCGAATTGAACGGCGTGATCGCGCAGACAATGCCGATCGGCAGCCGTAGGGTGAACCCGATCCGGTCCTGCTGTCCGGGCGAGGCGCCGAACGGTACCATTTCGCCGACCGTGCGTGTTGCCTCTTCGGCGGAGAGTTGCAAGGTCACGATAGACCGGTCGATCTCCATCCGCGCGTCCGGTCGCGTGAAACCGGTCTCGGCGACGAAGAGTTCCTCGAACCGGTCACGACCACGGTCGATGAACTCGGCCACACGTCGCAATATCACGGCGCGTTCGAAGGGAGGCGGTGCACCGCGTTCAAACGCATCATGCGCCGTTGCCATGGCCGACGCGATCTGCGCGCGGGAAGGTTCGGCGACCCGCGCAATTGGTCGGCCCGTGAATTTCTCCAGTACGACGAAGTCACTGTCTCCAGCGACGGGCCGTCCGGCAACAAGCGAGGTCAAGGCGGGCAGTCGTAGCGCCGGGACACCTGCGGCATCGAGCGATATTGCACCGATCTGATTTGGACTGGGTCCCGGCGCCATTACGCAACAGCCTTTCCAGCGATCGCCGCGGCGGCGGCTTCGCCGGCGGTTCGGCCGAAGACGGCGCCGGAAGTCAGACCTGTTCCGCCCGGATAGTTGAAATAGAAAAGACCGCCGACCAGTTCGCCGGCCGCAAAGAGCCCGGGGATTGGATTGAGATCAGTCGACAAGACCTGCGCGCTTTCCGGTGCGATCCTAAGTCCGCCGAAAGTGAATGTGATGCCGCAGCCGACCTGGTACGCCTCGAATGGAGGCTCGTCGATGCAGTTCGCCCAGTTCGATTTCGGTACCGCGAGGCCTTCGGCGCCGCGCCCGTCCTTGACGTTCGGATCGAATGGAATGTCGGTCCGGACCGCTGCATTGAAGGTCTGAACCTCTGACACGAAGCTCGCTGCGTTCACGCCGTCGAGCTTCGAGGCGAGATCTTCGAGCGTTCCCGCAGTAACTTTGGTGACACGCCTGATCCGGTATTCGTCGCGCAGCAGATGCAGCACCTTGCGGTCGAAAACCTGCCAGGCGAAGTGATCGGGCTGCTCAAGTACGGCGCGTCCGTACTTTGCGTAGGTATAGTTCCGAAAATCCGCTCCCTCATCGACGAAGCGACAGCCATGCGCGTTAACCATGATGCCGAAAGGATATGAGTGCTTCTGAAATCCGTCGCCGATCGACAGGTCGCCGAATTCCGGCGCATTGTAGTCCCACCCTACGGCATGGCAGCCAGACCAATTGCCAAAGGGCATTGCCCCAATCTCGAGTGCCATGGCAATCCCATCACCCATGTTGAAGCGGCTGCCCCGGACCTTGGCAAGTTCCCAGCCAGGGCCCAGGTAACGAGCCCGTCGCTCTGAGTTTGCCTCAAATCCGCCGCAGGCAAGGATCACCGACGCGGCGCGGACATCCTCGAACCCGTTTCGGACGCGGACGCGCGCGCCGCTGACGCGAGTACCGTCAAAGATCAGTGACACGGCCCGGGTGCTGTATCGGATATCGATTCCGTGGCGACGGCCGACGCGAGAGAACTGCTCGATAAGGCCCGGTCCCCCACCAGAAACTTCGACCGTCAAACCACCCCAGAATTTGAACTTCCCATCGATCTGAAAAGCCTGGCGTCCGTAGATGGGCGCAAAGCGAACGCCATTGCCATGCAACCAGAGCATCGTGTCAAAGGAACGCTTGACCAACTGTTCGCAAAGTTCGGGGTCGGTCCTAAATCGCGTGACACGGAACATATCGTCGAAGAACTGCTCAGCTGAATAACGACCAAAATCAGTGCGAGCTATCTCGGCGGCGGTAAGATCTGGCATCAACATCCGGAGATCGTCGATACCGTCATAAGCGAACCGCATGGCGCCCGCTGTAAATCGGGTGTTGCCGCCACTTTCGGCTTCCGGCGCGGACTCGAGCATAAGCACTCGGCAGCCGCGTTCCCGTGCTGCGAGCGCAGCGCAGAATGCCGCGTTGCCTGCTCCCACTACAATGACCTCGTATCGGTCAGAATTCATGGCAAGCTGATTCCCCCGAGAAATATTGTATACAATTGTATGGAGCTGTCTATTAATTGCGATCTTGCCCCTTCGAACGCAGCTGAACATAGGCCATATTGGGTCATCGGGGCAGACCTGCTCGAAGCAGTGGCGCCGGCCACGCCGCCAGGACGACGAGAGCATACTGACGACATAGGCCGTCGACATCGCCAGCCGCTGCGGACGCTACGGCTATTACCGGAACACAGATTGTGAAATCGCGTTCAATCATGACCCCACCCGTGAAGCGACATAACTCGTTGCGTTCACTGCAGAATAGTTGAGCTCGGTGGGGTCGCGTTTCGCGTCCAACCGTGCCCCCTCTCAGACGCGCAATCCCATCGCTATATTAATGACTTAATGGTGGTGTAGGGGGGTCACGGTTGGGCGCGACTTTACAAGGTCACCTTTTGGTCGGCCTCGCCAGCCTCGTTGCCGGGCGCTCAGCCGATCCACAATTGGTGACACCAGTCCGTCTCCGAACTAACATTCCAACCGAACCACTCGGTGGGGGCCGTTCACAGGCACCGGCCTGCTGCGGAGGCATCTCGAAAAGTTGGTCGCCCCAGCGGCGGAACGAGATTCGCTGTCATTTGGAACTGCAGTTTTCAAGACCGACATCGTCCCGGCTTGGGAAACCTCAACACAAAGACGTCGGGGCAGCACCTCACTGTTGACCAAGCTAGGGACTGGCGAAAATAGACAATGCAACCGGACACGGACGTAGTCATCATTGGTGCGGGAGCCGCCGGTTTGGCGGCCGCCAAGGAATTGGTAAAGCGTGGTCATACCTGCAAGGTGGTCGAGGGATCGCACCGCATCGGCGGACGCGCCTATTCTGAAGAAATCTCGACGGGCGTTTGGTTCGACCTGGGATGCGCCTGGCTGGTCGGAGGCGCCGCCAACCCGTTCACTGCAATCGCCGATGCGCTTGGTATCGCAATCAGCAAGGACAAGAGCGACCGGTTTGTGCTTGAGAACCTGAGGTTTCGGCGAGACGGCCAGCCCCTCGATGGCGAACAGCGCGCTGCCTGCCTCCGTTATTATGACGAGAGTTATGCGGCAATCACCTCCGCTGCCGATCAGGGCCGGGACGTTGCCATCAGCGATGTCGTCGACATGGCCAACGAGTACGCCCCGCCCCTCTTGTGTGGCATAGCGTCGGCCTGGGGAATGGATATCGATCTGGTATCGACCGCTGACTTCGCCAGCGCCACGGGCGAACTCGGCTTCCAGGCACCACACGGCTATGGGAATCTGGTTGCCGCATGGGGTGCGGACGTCGACGTGTCTTTGAACGCTCGTGCCGAGCGGGTCGATTGGTCGGGCGGCGGCGTCACTATTGCGACGCCCAAAGGAACCATTACCGGGCGCGTTGCCCTGATCACGGTATCGACAGGAATACTGGCCTCCGGCGACATCCGATTTCATCCGGACCTGCCGGTTTGGAAAACGGAAGCCATCTACGACCTGCCAATGGGGACAGAAAACAAAATTGGCGTCCATTTCGATACGGACGTATTTGGTGCCGAAGGTCGTGGGTTTTTCAGTACCTGGAATGACGACGGCAGCGCAGCGAAGGTCGACGCGAGCGTTATGGGATTTAATGCCGCCTCGGTATTTGTCGGCGGTCGATACGGCGTCTGGCTCGAGAAGCAGGGCCAACGCGCCTGCCAAGAATTTGCCACCGACAGGATCGCCGATATCTTCGGTAACGACGTTCGCAGACACGTGGATCGCTGCATCGCAACGGCATGGAACACCGAGCCGTGGACCCGAGGTTCGTGGGCATGCGCCAGACCCGGGGCGGCTCATCAACGCGCCAACCTGGCGCGCCCGGTCGACGAGCGGCTGTTCTTTGCCGGGGAGGCTACGGTCTACGGTGGGCAGGGCACCTGCCACGGGGCTTACCAGTCCGGCATCCGGGCAGCGCATGAAATCGCGCAGCAATTGG
>JAWXBK010000011.1:0-5463 GCA_034439975.1 Rhodospirillaceae bacterium
CTCATCGGCTGGCTCGCCGGCTGCTGCATCGTCGGCTGCGGCGCCGCGGATCATGCCGGCAACGGCGGCGGCCCCGGCCACTGCGCAGGCTCGGGGCGCGATGCCGGCGATTCGCGTTACCGCGGCGCCGCAGCCGACGATGCAGCAGCCGGCGAGCCAGCCGATGAGGGCGGCAGCGGCGGCAGCGACGGCACAGGCGGCGGCGGTTCTGCCGCAGCCCGCGCCGGCACCCGCAATGACCGCGCCGGCAATCCCGCCGGTGCAGCAGCAGCGGCTTGCCGGTCTCGATGCGCGCGAGCGGATTGCCACCAGCCGGACGGAGGAAGCCCAGCTCGATATCCCGGCCTTCCTGCGTCGTCAGGCGAACTGACCGGAATTCCCGGGCCGTCGCCGAGGTTCAACCGAGCCTCGGCGACGGCAACCTCCCTGAACTGGGGCGCCCGTCGGGCGCCCCTTTTTTGTCCGCACGGAAATTGTTGAGGATCGCAAACGCGCCGAATTCCGACTGGCGGCCGGTCGGCGGCGGCATACAATGATCTTCTCCACCCGCCTGACGCCGGAGTGACGATTTGCCAGCCGCACCGCGATTCCTGTTCGTGACCGTCAACCAGCGCTGCAACCTGCGCTGCCAGCATTGCTATTTCTGGCAACGCAACGACAGCGACCGGCCGAACTATATGTCGCAGGCCCGCCTCCATGAGGTGATCGGCGAGTTCGCCGACATGAGCCCTCGCGGCAACATCGTGATCTGCGGCGGCGAGCCGATGCTCGATCGCGAGATCTATTTCGGGATCACGGCGACCTGTCGGGAGCTCGGCCTCAACGCCATTTCGGTCGTCAACGGCACGCGGATCCGCAGCGACGCGATGGCCGAGCGCATGGTGCGGGAAGGACCGCACGAGATCTCGATTTCGCTGAACAGCCAGCGCGCCGACCTGCACGACGAAACCCGCGGCATTCCCGGCGCCTTCGACAAGGCAGTCCAGGCGCTGCGCCTTCTGCTGGCGGCGCGGCAGCGTTTGCGCAGCAACGACACGCGCATCTACGTCATGGGCCTGATCTTCGACCGGAACTACCGGGAGATCGAGGCGTTCTACGATTTCGTGATCAACGATATCGGCGCCGACAAACTGAAGCTGAATTTCCTCCAGCCCGCCTTCGGGCAGGCGGGCGAAACCGATCCGTTCTTTGCCGACCATCATGGCGTCGACCCCGACGAAATCGGCTCGATCATCGCGCGCTGCGACGAGAAATATGCCCTCGGGCTCAATCCCGAATGGCTGCACCAGGTGAAGATGTATTTCCGCTCGCTCGGCACGGCCCAGGATATCGAGCGCGGCTGGGGCTCCGAGGGGCGCACCGAAGAGCATATCTGCAATACCTACGACCGCAACATCATGGTCAACGAATACGGGATGGCCCGGCTCTGCTTTTCGACCGGGTTTCCCGGAATCCAGCTTCGCGAGCCCGGCGACCTGCGCCGTTTCTGGGACGAGGCGGAGCCGATCCGCGAGGCGATGCGCCAATGCAATCGCTTCTGCGGCATCAGCCACAGCGTGCGGCGGGCGACCAGCAGCGCCGCCTCGATCGGCAAGACGCTGCCGGTCGCCTGAACGGCCACCCCCGCAAGGGCCCCGGCTGCGACAAATTTCCCTGTGCTGTCATTCGCTTGAGCCGGATCGGGGCCGGCCGGTATAATGGGCCCTGGCCGCCCGCGACCCGCCGAGGCGGCCTGGTTGTGAAAAGACCCGAAGGATTGCGCCGGCCCATGATCCCGAAGAGCCGTTCGAGCCTGCGCGGCGGCCGCCGCCTCCTCCTTGCGTTCAGTTTTCTCGCGATCGCCGCCTGTTCGAGCGACGAAGAGGAGATTCCCGAGACCCCGGCGGAAGAGCTCTACTACACCGCCTTCGTCACCATGCAGGACGAGAAGCTCGCGACCGCCGCCAAGATGTTCGAGGAGGTCGAGCGCCAGCACCCTTATTCGCGCTGGGCGACCCAGGCGCAGCTCATGGCCGCCTATTCCTATTATCTCGATGACGCCTACGACGACGCGATCATCGCGCTCGAGCGGTTCATCGAGCTACATCCCGGCAATCGCAGCGCGCCCTATGCCTATTACCTGCTGTCGCTCTGTTATTACGACCAGATCACCGATGTCGGCCGGGACCAGCGCAACACCGAACTCGCTTTGCAATCGCTCGCCCAGGTCGTGGCTCGCTTCCCGAACACGGATTATGCGCGCGACGCCTCGCTCAAGATCGACCTGACGCAGGACCATCTCGCCGGCAAGGAGATGGAGATCGGGCGCTACTACCAGATGCAGGGCCAGCATCTCGCCGCCATCAACCGCTATCGCCGCGTCATCGACCGGTTCCAGACGACGACGCATGTGCCCGAGGCGCTGCATCGCCTGGTCGAAAGCTATCTCGCCCTCGGCGTCGTCGAGGAAGCACAGCAAACCGCTTCCGTGCTCGGGCATAACTTCCCGGGCAGCGACTGGTACCAGGACAGCTATGCGCTCCTCGTCGAGCGCGACCTGGAACCGATCGAGCCGATCGACGAAGACGGCGGTCTGTTCTAACCCCGCCATGCTGCGCCGCCTGTCGATCCGCAATGTGGTGCTGATCGACCGGCTGGATTTGTCGTTCGAATCCGGCCTGTCGGTTCTCACGGGCGAAACCGGCGCCGGCAAATCGATTCTCCTGGATGCACTCGGTCTCGCCCTCGGCCGCCGCGCCGAAAGCGGATTGCTGCGCAACGGCAGCGACGCGGCGACGGTGAGCGCCGAGTTTTCCCTATCCACCGGCCATCGCGTCTTCGCGATGCTCGAGGAACAGGCTTTGCCGGTCGAACCGGTCCTGATCCTGCGCCGGCAGCTCGGCGCCGACGGCCGCAGCCGCGCCTTCATCAACGACGAACCGGTCAGCATCGGCCTGTTGCGCCGCGTCGGCGATGCGCTGGTCGAAATCGCGGGACAGTTCGAGAGTCACGGCCTGCTCGATCCCTCGACGCATGCCGGCCTGCTCGATGCCTTTGCCGGGCACGCGGCCGATGTCGACCGGATGCGCGCAAGCTGGCGCGAATGGCGCAGCACGGTTGCCGCGCGCGAGGCGGCGGAAGCACAGCTCGTCAGTGCGCGGCGCGAGGAAGCGTTTCTTCGACATGCGGTCGGCGAACTGACCGCGATGGATCCGAAACCCGGCGAGGAAGCCCAGCTTTCGGAGGAACGGACGCGGCTGATGAATGCCGAAAAGCTCGGCGAGGCCGTTCAGGGTGCGCTCGGCGAGATGATCGGCGAGCGCGGCGCCGACAGCCAGCTTGCCGGGGCGCAACGGCGCCTCGATCGCATCGCCGACAAAGCGGGCAAGGCGATCGAACCGGCGATTTCGGCGCTCGACCGGGCGGCGAACGAACTGGCCGAGGCGATCCGCGAGTTGCAGCGCGCGGCGATCGATCTCGAAGCCGATCCGCGCCGCCTCGAAGCGGCCGAAGAACGGCTGTTCGCGATCCGCGATCTCGCGCGCAAGCATGGCGTCGAACCCGATGCGCTGGTGGCGCACGCCGCGAGCCTTGCCGAAAAACTCGCCGCACTCGACGACGAAGGCGGCCGGCTGGCCGCGCTTGCCAGGGCGGAAGCCACCGCGCGCGATGGCTATCGGACGGCGGCTACCAGCTTATCCAAGGGCCGGACGACGGCGGCCAAGAAGCTCGACAAGGCGGTCAACGGCGAACTGCCGCCGCTGAAACTCGAACGCGCGCGGTTCGCGACGAAACTCGATCGCCTCGACGAAAGCGACTGGAACGAAAGCGGCATCGACCGCATTGCCTTCGAGATTGCGACCAATCCCGGCAGCGAGCCCGGCGCGCTGGCGAAGATCGCTTCGGGCGGCGAACTGGCGCGATTCATGCTGGCGCTCAAGGTCGTTCTGGCCGCGTCCGATCCGGTGCCGACCCTCGTGTTCGACGAGGTCGATGCGGGGATCGGCGGGGCGACGGCCGCTGCGGTCGGCGCGAGGCTCGCGCGGCTTGCGGAGTCGGTGCAGGTGCTCGTGGTGACGCATTCGCCGCAAGTCGCGGCGCGCGGGGTTCATCACTGGCGGGTCGAGAAACAGGCGAAGGACGGTAGCGCGCTCACGATGGTCGAACCGCTCGACGAGGCCGGACGGCGTGAGGAGATCGCCCGCATGCTGTCGGGCGCGCGTATCACCGATGCGGCGCGCGCGCAGGCCGATCAACTGATCGCGGGCGGTACGGCGTAATGGCCAAAGGCACCGCGAAGATCGCGCCCGACAAACTGAGCGCGGCCGACGCCAAGGCCGAACTCGAACGCCTCGCAGGCGAGATCGCGCGGCACGACCAGCTCTATCACCAGGACGACGCTCCCGAGATCAGCGACGCCGACTACGACGCGCTGCGCCAGCGCAATGCGGCGATCGAACAGCGTTTCCCCAAACTGGTGCGTGCGGACAGCCCCAGTCTGACGATCGGTGCCGCACCGGCAGCCGGTTTCGCCAAGGTCGCACATCGCCGCCCGATGCTGTCGCTCGAGAACGGCTTTACCGAAGAGGACGTCGCCGATTTCTTCGCCAGGATCCGGCGATTCCTGAAGCTCGGCCCCGACGATCCGATCGAAATCGTGGCCGAACCCAAGATCGATGGCGCGTCGGCTTCGCTGACCTACGAGAACGGGCAGTATCGGTTCGGCGCGACGCGCGGCGATGGCAGCGTCGGCGAGGACGTGACGCGCAACATCGCGACGATCGGCGACGTGCCGCAAAAGCTCAAGGGCAGGAATCCGCCGGCGCTACTCGAGTTGCGCGGCGAGGTCTATATGACGCGCCAGGATTTCATCGCGATGAACGAACGGCGCGCAGCCGCCGGCGAGCCTCTGTTCGCCAATCCGCGCAACGCCGGCGCCGGTAGCCTGCGGCAGCTCGATCCGCAGGTGACGATGAGCCGGCCGCTGCATTTCTTCGCTTATTCCGAAGGCGAAAGCGACGGCGCGCTCGATCGCGTCAGGACGCAATGGGAATTCCTCGAACAGCTTCGTGCCTGGGGCTTTGCGGTCAATCCGCTGGCGCGGCGCTGTGCAACGCCGGAAGAGGCGCTGGCCTATCATCGCGAACTGGCCGCAAAGCGCGCGACCTTGCCCTATGACATCGACGGCGTCGTCTACAAGGTGAACCGCCGCGACTGGCAGCAACGGCTCGGCCTCGTCAGTCGCGCACCGCGCTGGGCGCTCGCGCACAAATTTCCGGCCGAGCAGGCGGAAACGATTCTGGAAAAGATCGACATCCAGGTCGGACGCACCGGCGCACTAACCCCCGTCGCGCATCTGAAGCCGATCAATGTCGGCGGCGTCGTCGTGGCGCGCGCCACGCTGCATAACGAGGACGAGATCGCGCGCAAGGATATCCGCGAAGGCGACAGCGTCATCATCCAGCGCGCCGGCGACGTCATTCC
>JAWXBK010000012.1:0-17570 GCA_034439975.1 Rhodospirillaceae bacterium
CGATGCCGGCATTGTAGCCCAGGTCGTTCAGCAGCATCTGCATGTTGCGAACGGAAAAGGCCACCGAACCGGTTCCAGTATTGCCTGGCTGCCACTTCTCGGCCATCGCCTGCGCTTCGGCGATCTGCGTGGTGGTCATGCGCGACTCTAAGCGCGCACGCGCCTGGTTTGCGCGATCGTGACCCCACGATGCCGCCATGTTGTACCACATGTGTGCTTTGACGTAGTTCTGTGCGACACCGTCGCCCTGGGCATACATCTCGCCCATCATAAATTGTGACGCGGCATCGCCGGCATTGGCGGACAGTTCGAAGTCTGCGAATGCAGTCTGGTAGTCGCCCTCCTCATAGGACTGCATGGCGGTACTGTAGCTGGCGAGCGCAAGGGCGGGTGCCGAAACAATCAGGGCAGCTGCCAGCGCAAAGGAACGGATCATGATAATACCTTTCGTGATGTGTCAGCCCGCGCGAGCAAGCGCGAGTAACGATGAGGCCGCCGCGTCCTTCTGTCGGGTATCCGATACCGAAACATGGTGCGCGACGATCCTCGCTGGAATTTTTACTACAAGGATCTAAACCCAATTCTCGAGCGGGGGTTCCCCAGCATTCGCAATCAGGTCAGCAGGACATCTAATCTAGCCGGTCGCGATACCGTCGAGAGTCCCGCATTGCACAGCGGGATCGTCGGTGGGGCCCAGCATCCGGCCCGATTCCGCGGCCTCTGAATGCTGCGTGGTACTTTGATGCTTGGGGATCCAACGATTGTGGCTTCGGAACTGAAGGCCAGGCGGCGCGTCCGTGACCACATCGGCACGGCGCGGTTCGGCCCCGTTCCTGCTGCACTGCCAAAGCGGCAAGCGTTTTGGTTCAAATCGCCTCCGGTCATCGTCCGGAGCGTCGCGTCGTCCTTTATTAGTCGGCCGGAACTTAACTTAATCGACTGGCGCCGCCGAGGGCGGCAGCGGCGTCCGGCCCGCAACGGCATCGGCGAGTTTCTCGGCGAGCATGATGACCGGTGCGTTGAGATTCGCTGTCACATTGTTCGGCATGATCGAGGCATCGATCACGCGCAGCGCCTCGACGCCGTGTACGCGCCCCTGGTGATCGGTCACCGAATCCTCGCCGCTGCCCATGCGGCAGCTCGAGGTCGGGTGATACTCGGTCGATCCGACGGTACGGATCCAGGCGAGGATTTCGGCATCCGACTGGACCGGTGCCCCCGGCGTCAGTTCCTCGCCGCGCAATTCGTCCCAGGCGCGCTGGGCCGCCATGTCGCGCGTCCGCCGCACGCCGTCGATCATCTCGCGTCGGTCGCTTTCGGCTTCCATGAAATTGAAACGGATCGTCGGATGGTCGGCGGGGTTCGCCGATTTCAGTTTGACCCAGCCGCGGCTCGCCGGGCGCATGATGCCCATCGAATACATGAAACCTTCGGCAAAATTGCTCGACGATGCGCCGACGAAGGCGCAGAGCGCATAAAACTCGTGCTGGATGTTCACGTAGGGCACGTCGTCCGAGCTTTTGAAGAAGCAGCCGGTCTCACAGAAATTCGTGGTACCCAGTCCGTTATGGAACAGCAACCATTGCAACCCGATGCGCCAGCGCGCGAGCCGGGTCGAGATCTGTCGTGCGACCGAAACCGGTTTGCGCGCCGCATACTGGATCGGCACCGTCATGTGATCTTCGAGATGCTGCCCGACCGCCGGCACATGCGCGAGCAGCGGAACATCGTGCGCGGCGAGATGCTGTGCATCGCCGATGCCGGAGAGCAGCAAGGTCTGCGGCGAGTTGATCGCGCCACCGCAGAGGATTACCTCGCGCTCGGCCTCGGCGCGATGGACGCTGCCGTGTTGCGCATAGTCGATGCCGACCGCGCGCTTGCCCGAAAAGACGACGCGATGCACGAGTGCGCCCATCTCGAGCGTGAGGTTCGGGCGTGCGAGAACTGGGCGTAGATAGCCGGCGGCCGTGCTCCAGCGCCGGCCGTTCCGGGTGAAGCTCTGCGCGATATGAAAACCCTCATGCTGCTGGCCGTTCTGGTCGTCGGTGAATGGATAGCCGGCCTGCAAACCCGATTCGATGAATGTGCGGTCGAGCACGTTGGTGGCGGGGCAGGTCTCGATATGTTGCGGCCCGTCGCCGCCGCGATACTCGCTGGCGCCGCGATCGAAGGTCTCCATCTTGCGGAAATAGGGCAGGCAATGGGCGAAGGACCAATCAGCCAAGCCCTGTTCGGCCCAGCCGTCATAGTCGCGCGGGTTGCCGCGATTTGCGACCATGCCGTTGATCGACGAGGAGCCGCCGATCACCCGGCCGCGCTGTTCCTGGACGATGCGATTGTCGAGATGTGGCTCGGCCTCGGTCTTGTAGTCCCAGATCAGTTTTGGATTGCGCGCGGCGAGCGCGGCCGACGCCGGCATATGGATGAACAGATGGCGGTCGTGGCCGCCAGCCTCAAGCAGCAGGACGCGGATGTTCGGATCTTCGGTCAGGCGGTTCGCCATGACGCAGCCGGCCGTGCCGGCCCCCACGACGATGTAGTCGTAACGCTTCCGCTCTGCCATCCGTCCCTCGTCGAATCGTCGTTCGGCCCCGCTGTGCGCGTATTTCGCCCGTTTTGCCGCCGCTTGCAAAGCGCTACATAGGCGGAAGACAGGACAACCGGGCAATCGACCGATGGCGGGGCCGTTCGACGATGTGGCGCTGGTGCTCTGCTCGCATGGCATCGCCGGCGGGCCTGGGGCGGCCGTGGACCATGTACAACGCTTGCGCTCGGCCGGCTTCAGGGAGGTCGCCGCGGCCTGCCTGAATGGATCGCCCGCGCTTGCCGCGACCCTCGATGCGACGACGGCGTCGCGGATCGTCCTGGTGCCGTTCCTGATGGCCGCGGGCCGGGCTTTCAACGTCGTCCTGCCGGATCGGCTGGCGGCGGCCCGGCGGCGCGGTGACGTGCGAGTCGCGGCCCCCGTCGGAACCCATCCCGACATCGCCAGGCTGGCCGACACGCTTGCCACGGAGGCGCTGGCGCAGCGCGGCTGGCGGGCCGACGAGGCGCTGCTGCTGCTGGTCGCCCATGGCACGACGCGCGATCCCCAATCGGGCGAAGCGGCACGCGATCATGTGCGGGCAATCCTGGCTGCGGGGCGCTTCGCGGCGGTCGAAGCGGGATATCTCGACGAGCCCCCGGCGATTTCCGATTTGCTCGTCGGCCGGCGAGTCGCACATGCCGTGGGGATCGGCCTTTTCGCCGATGCGGGCCCTCATGGGGCGGGCGATGCGGCGGCCCCCTTCACGGCCGATCCGGCGGCGGTCTATGCCGGGCCGCTTGGCCTCGATTCGCGTTTGACCGCCATCGTGCTGGCGCGGGTGACCGAAGCGCTCGGCCCCTGAGCGCTTTGCGTTATGCACGAGCATGGCTCGAACGGCGCGCGGCTGGTATCTATGCAGAGCCGGCAGGGCGGGCCAACACGCCCGGCGGACAAACAGGGGTGACGGAACATGATTTTTGAACACATCCGCAACGCGGCGGTGCCCTGTCGCGCGCTACTGATCGCTGTCGCGTTCGTCGGGCTTGCCCTGGCGCGACCAGCCTCTGCGGAAGAGCTGATCGTCTATGGCTCGACGCCGGCCGACGAATGGGCTGTCTACAAGGCGGCCTTCGAGGCGGAGAATCCTGATATCACGCTGACGCATTTCAGCGATGCGAGCGGCATCATCATTGCGCGCATTCTGGCCGAGCGCTCGGCACCGAAAGCCGATGTCATTTTCGACATGCCGGCGACCGGTATTCTTACACTGGTTGAAGAAGGGCTGATCGAGCCCTACGCGCCGGCGGGTCTCGCCGAGATCGACGCGCGCCTGATCGACAAACATGATCCGCCGCACTGGTTTGCGTTCTCGGGCTATGCGGCTTTGGTCTGCTACAACCGCGAAGAAGGCGCGGTCCGCAACATTCCACCGCCGACGAGCTGGCGGGATCTCGCCGATCCCATCTATCGCGGCCAGATCACCATGTCCGATCCGAATTCGTCGGGCACCGGCATGATGATGGTGGCGGGCATTCTCGCCACGTTCGGCGAAGAGGAAGGCTGGGCTTTTCTCGACCGGCTGCACGAGAACATCGCGTTCTATACCCATAGCGGCAGCAAACCCTGCAAGCTCGCCGGTGCGGGCGAGTACACGATCGGCCTTTCGAACGAGAGCGCGCCGATCCGCGAGATCAAGGGCGGCGCTCCGATCGATCCGGTCGTTCCCGAAGAAGGCATGTTCTGGGAGATCGCCTCGGTCGGCATGGTGAAGGGCACCGACAATCAAGATGCGGCGAAGCGGTTCCTCGACTGGGCATCGTCGCGCGGCGCCAATGCGTTGTTCGCCGATCACTGGTCGATCGTCGCAATTCGCGACCTGGCAGAGCCGCGCCCCTATCTGCCGGAGAATTTCCTCGACCGCCTGCAGGTGATCGATTTCCAGTGGGTGGCGGATAATCGCGAGCGGATCGGCGAGGAATGGCAGCGCCGGTACGCGACCAAGGTCGAACCGGAATAACGCCCGTCATTGGCGACAGATCGAAAGAACCGAACATGGTATTCAGGATGCGTTATGGCGCTGCGATCGCGCTGCTGAGCGGGCTGGTTCTCGTCGCGCAGGGCGCAACCGCTGAGGAACCGACGACGCTGACCGTATACAGCACGCTGACCTTCGAGGTTTTCTCGAAGTATCAGGCGGCATTCGAGGCGGCGAATCCCGATATCAAGATCAGCCATGTCCATGACAGCGGCGGTGTCGTCATGGCGCGGCTGCTGGCCGAACGCGACAATCCGCAGGCGGACGTGATCTGGGATCTGCAGGCAACCAGCGTGATCGTGCTGGCCGACGAGGGTCTGCTCGAACCCTACGCGCCGGCCGGTCTTGCCGATCTCGATCCGCGCCTGGTCGACGGGCGCGATCCGCCGGCCTGGTTCGGTTATTCCGGTTATGCCGGCCTTGCCTGCTACAACCGGGTCGAGGGCGCGGCACTCGGCATTCCGGCGCCGGTTTCCTGGGCGGATCTGGCCGATCCGATCTATCGCGGCCGGGTCACCATGCCGAGTCCGGCTCTGTCGGGCACCGGATTCATGATCGTCGCCGGCTTCCTCGAGCTCATGGGCGAGGAAGAAGGCTGGGCGTTTCTCGATCGGCTGCACGAGAACATCGCGTTCTACACGCATGGCGGCGCCAAGCCATGCAAACTGGTCGGCGCAGGCGAGCATGTCGTCGGGCTTTCCTACGAGAATGCCGTCGTGCAGTTGCAGGCGAGCGGTGCGCCGGTCGATATCGTGCTGCCGACCGAAGGGATCTTCTGGGAGATCGGCGCGGTTGCCATCATGCGCGGCACCGACGAGCCGGAAGCGGCACGGCGCCTGCTCGACTGGACCGCATCGCCCGAAGCGATGGCGCTCTATGCCGAAGACTGGCCGATCGTCGCGATGCCCGGTGTGGCGAAAGTGCTGCCGGGCCTGCCTGACGATTTTGTCGACCGGCTGGTCGACAGCGATTTCGAATGGATCGCCGCCAATCGCGAGCGGATCATCGCGGAGTGGGAGCGACGGTACGGTTCGAAGACCGAATCGGAGTGATCGCGGTTAATGCGCGCCGGTTGGTTCGTCGAATGTGATCCGGCGGCCGTCGTCCGGCACGTCGATCGCTTCCATCGCTTCGATGTAGCGGCCGATCGCCTTGCGGTAGGCAGGGCCACGCGGGGAATCGTCGCTTCGGAGCGCCGCGCCCGACGTGCGCCCGATGATCGTCGGATTGCTGTTGATCTCGAAGACCTGAACCTCTCCGTCGATCACCGCGTAATCGATCCGGCCATAGTCGATGTTCGCCAGATCGAACACACGCATCAGCAGATCCCGATGCGGATTGGCATCGAGATAGGCCGCTTCCTCGGCGGCCAGTTCGGGCGTTTGGAGTTCCGGCCGCTTCACGACCCATTTCGTCGCCGCAAGGACCTGGCGCGGAACGAACCGATCGGCGACGCGGAAGCCGGCGTATTTTTTATAGACACCCTGCGCATCGGCGTAGTGCTCGTACTCGACGATTACTTTGTCGCCCGGCCAGACCGGCTCGGCGCGCAACCGTGCGAGTTCGGCGTCGAGCGCGGCCTGATCGGCCAGAAGCTCCGTCTTCGCGCCCTCATGGTCGAAGGCCGAGCGGACGAACACCGGAAACCGTTTCGGCTTGCGATGCTCGGTCATCATATAGGCATCGAACCGGTTGATACCTTCCTCGTGAAGCTTGCGCAGCAGATCGTAGCGCCTGAGCGAGAGGACCGGATGGTTGAGCGTGGGGGCTCCGGCGGCGCGGATCGTCTTCCAGCGCTTCAACAGCTCCATCGATTGCGAGCCGCTCATCCGGTCGACATCGGAGAACACGAAAGTGCCGAACGGCAGGAATTTAAGCCTTAAAAAATCCTTGTAGGTCACCACCTCGACCCGCTCGTCAAGCTTCTGCCCGGGCCCGGCAAGGAAATCCCGCATCGTGTAGAGATGCTTCGCGGTGACGAGATAGTAGATCATGGGGCCGATCTTTCCGGGCTTTGCCCGACGTCTTCTGCCCCTATCCTCTAAACGATCTGAAACCGCCTGTCATGAGCGACGGCAGCACGCCACTGGCGGGCTCGCGCGCTCCCGCCATGGTCGCTAGTATGCGCGTCGTTGTGCGATGGCGACCGGAGGCGGCATGTACCGGATTACCGACTCGGATGCGGCGCTGCTGGCCGAGTATCGGCGCGTGCCGAAGAAGCATCACAGCCTCGAGCTCCGGCGACTGCTCAACCGGCTGCGGATCGAGCCGATGGAAGGCAAGATCGTCATCTGCGTGCATGAGCCACATCGATCCTGGTTCCTGGCGCGTATGGGCGAGAAACGCGGCGAGCCGGTCCAGCCGCTCGACAATCGCCTGTTCACGAAACTGGCCGATGCGGAGTGGGTGCTGCTCAAGCTGCGCTGGGAAAAACATAGCGGCCGTCCGTTTCCGGCCGGGCTCGGCGACGAAGGCTAGGGCATGCACAGAATTCTGGGCTACGCCGATCGCTGGACATTGCGGTCCGGCGAGACGGTCAGGATCCAGGCGAGCTGCGACAATGTCGCGCGCTATCGCGCCGACATCGTGCGCCTCATCTGCGGCGACGATATGCCGGCGGGGCCGGGCTTCAAGGAAACGGTGATTGCCGAGCTCGGTGAAATCGCGGGCCGGTTCCAGCCGATCGAAATCGGATCCTTTGGCCTCGTCGAGGCCGATCCGGCACTTGATACGGGCGGCGCTTTCGCGATCGCCCTGACGATCTTTCCAACCATGCCGGGCGAGGGCGAGCAATGCCTGATGGCGCGCGCACGGCCGGATCGCCGGGCGGGCTCGGGCCTCTTCATCGACGACAAAGCGCGGCTTCTTCTCCGCATCGGCGATGGCAAGGGCGGGTTTGCAGACCTTGCTGCCGATGTGGCGGTACCGGCGCAACGCTGGTTGCGCATCGTCGCAGGCTACGATCCTGCGAGCGGAGCGGCTTTCATCGCGCAGCGCGGCGTTCATGGCTTTCCGCTCGATGCGCCGGCGGGCATGAAGCGCGCGCGACTGCAGAGTCTGCGTCCAGCCGAAACCGGTCTCGATCTGACCTTCGCTTCCGTCTGGTCGGGACGCGAGGCAAAGCCGCGCATGACCCGATTCTATAATGGGCGGATCGAGGCGCCGGCTTTGTTGCGCGGGAACCTCGCGGAGAGCGAGATCGAAGCCCTGCTGCAAGGCAGCATCGACGATGCAACGAAGACCCGTGTGATCGCCGCCTGGGATTTCGCGCAAGGGATGAGCGGCGAGCGCATGATCGATACCGGACCGCACGGGCTCCATGGCCGGCTGGTCAACATGCCGACCCGCGCTGTCACCGGCGCGCGCTGGGACGGCAGCGTGCATGACTGGACCCGCGATCCATCGCACTATGCGGCGGTACATTTCCACGACGACGATCTCGAGGATTGCGGCTGGGAGACGGACTTCACGTTCACGGTTCCGGCCAACCTGAAAAGCGGGATCTATGCGGCGCGACTGACCGGCCTCGGTGAACATGCCGGGGAAGAGGAACGCATTCCGTTCTTCGTGGTACCGGCGAAGGGGGCCGCGCGCGCGAAGATCGCCTTTCTCGCATCGACGCACACCTTCATGGCCTATGCGAATTCGCACTACCGGACCGACGATGCCGATATGGAGATGAAGTCGGGAAATTTCCTGACACTCAACCCTTGGGAACTTTATCTGAACGAGCATCGCGAGCTCGGCATGTCGCCCTATGACACCCATAGCGACGGCACCGGCGTCTGTTATTCCTCCCGGCTTCGGCCGCTCTTCTCGATGCAGGTGAAGAACCGGGTCTGGGCGTTCAACGGCGACACGCATGTGACCGACTGGCTCGACGCGACGGGTTTTGATTACGACATTGTCACCGACGACATGATTCACGAGGGCGGGCTCGCCGCGCTCGAGCCCTACAACGTGATCGTGACCGGCGCGCATCCGGAATACTGGTCGACGGGCATGTGGGATGCGGCGGTTGAATATCAGCAGCAGGGCGGTCGGCTGATGTATCTCGGCGGCAACGGCTTTTACTGGCGCCATGCGGTGCATCCCGGGAAGCCGCATGTGATCGAGGTGCGCCGCGCCGAATCCGGCGCGCGCTATTGGGGCACGGCACCGGGCGAGGCTTATCACAGCTTTACCGGCGAGTATGGCGGCCTGTGGCGCCGGCTCGGTCGCCCGCCGCAGGGTCTGGTCGGCGTCGGCACGGTCGCGACCGGGTTCGATTTCGGGAGTTATTACCGCCGCATGAAGGATGCCTCGAACCCGCGCGCGGCCTGGATCTTCGAGGGCGTCGCGGGCGACATCATCGGCGATTTCGGATCGAAAGGCAGCGGTGCGGCCGGCGAGGAGATCGACCGCGCCGATTTCTCGCTCGGTACGCCGGCCCATGCGCTGATCATCGCGCGCTCGGAAGCCCATAGCCGCTATTTCAATCTCGCGCCCGAAGAGACCTTGTTTCACCACCCGACGATCAACGGCGAAGAGGCCGAGGCCTGCTATGCCGATATCGTTTTCTACGAATGTCCCAATGGCGGTGCTCTGTTCGCAACCGGCTCGATCTCCTGGCCGGCGGCGCTTGCGCATGAGGGCTATAACAACAATGTAAGCCGTATCACCGAGAACGTGCTGCGTCGCTTTGCCGACGATGCGCCGTTCGAGATGCCAGATGATGCCGGAAAGTAGCGAATGAACTTCTCCATCGAACCGGTCCTCGACGCGTTTCCGGCGTTTCGCTGCGGCGTGGTTCTCTGCGAGATCGAGGCGGTGCCGGAAGGCCGCGCGCCGATGCTCGATGCGGCGACGACCGATGCCGAGTTCGATGCCATCACGCGCTATCATCTCGACACGGTCGGCGAGATTCCGGCGATCCGCGACTGGCGCAAGGCCTATCGCGCCATGGGGATCAAGAAGACCAGCTATCGCTGCTCGGTCGAGCGGCTGTTGCGCGGGGTTTTGCAGGGTCGCGGTCTGCCGCGCATCAACGGGTTCGTCGATTCCTATAATCTTGCGTCGCTTCGCCATCTGGTGCCGATCGGCGCCGACGACCTCGATCATGTGCGCGGCGATCTCGGCTTCCGCTTTGCAAAACCCGGCGACAGTTTCCTTGCGCTCGGCGACGAAAGCGCGACCGAGGATCCGCCCAAGGACGGCGAGGTGGTCTATGCCGATTCCGAAAAGATTCTGTGCCGCCGCTGGAACTGGTATCAGGACGCGCGGAGCCCGATTACGCTCGCGACCAGGCGCGCAATCGTGACGGTGCAGGGGCTGGAAAGCGCCGATGTCGATACCGCCATCGCCGACCTGCGCACGCTCATTGCCGAACATGCCGCGACGCGGAGCGCGACGGCGATGCTCTCCAGAGACAATCCAACAGTGGATCTCGCGACGCTGAAACCGTGACGCGATCTATGCCGGTCTGCGGGGCGGGTTTGCCCGACCCGGTTCGGCCGGGCACAATCGCTCACCGAACGGGGGACCTTCATGATCGATCTTGAGCTTTGCTATATGCCGGCGACCGAGGCGCTGACGCGGTTTCGCGCGCGGACATTATCGCCGGTCGAAATCGTAACTGCCCAGATCGCGCGCGCCGAAGCGACCGAGCCGACGATCAATGCATATGCCGACCGCTATTTCGACGAGGCGCTGGATACGGCTCGCAAGGCCGAGGCGCGCTATGCCAAACCCGGCGGGCGCCCGCGCACGCTTGAAGGGCTGACGCTGGCGATCAAGGACGAGGCGGCGATCAAGGGGCGGCGCTCTACCTACGGCTCGCTCATCTACAAGGACAATATCGCGACGAAGACCAATCCGACGATCGAGCGGCTGCTGCGCGCCGGCGCGATCCCGATCGGGCGCACGAATTGCCCGGAATTCTCCTGCGCCTGGATCACTGATACGCGCATCCACGGCACCACCCGGTCGCCGTGGAACCGGACCTTCACCTGCGGCGGATCGTCGGGCGGATCGGGTGCCGCGCTGGCGGCCGGCTCGACAACGCTGGCGACAGGTTCCGACATCGGCGGCTCGATCCGCATACCGTCGGCTTTGTGCGGCACCGTCGGCTTCAAGCCGCCGCATGGCCGCAATCCCGACGAGACGCCGTTCAACATGGATCTCTATTCTGTCATCGGGCCGATGGCGCGCACTGTCGCGGACATCGCGCTGATGCAGAACGTCACCGCGGGCCCCCATCCGCTCGATATGGATGCGCTCCGGCCGAAGCTGCGGCTGCCGACCGCATTCAAGGGCATCGAGGGCGTGAAGATCGGTTACTCCTACGATCTCGGCTTCTGGCCGATCCATGAGGATGTGCGCGAACAGATGACACAAGCGCTGGCGGCGCTGGAATCAGCCGGCGCCATTGTCGAGCCGGTCGACCTGGTCTGGACGCCGGACATGCAGCGCGGCTGCGAATCCTATCTCGACCATCTGTTCGGCCGGGGCCTGGCGCGAGAGCTGGAACGGCATCGCGACCTGCTCTGCGATTACACGATCTGGTACGCCGAACGCGCGGGGAAGACGACGGCGGAGGATTTCCTGCATGCGCTGGAGATGGCGGGGCAATTCCACGACCGCGTCGGCCCGCTGCTCGAAAAGTATCAAGTGCTGATCTGTCCGACCGTCCCCACGAACGAGGTCCATGCCGATCAGCGGCCGTCGGTCCTGAATCAGGTCGCCGGCCGTACGATCGACACCGACTATGAGTGGCCGATGACGCATCCCTTCAACATGCTCGGGCGCCTGCCGGTGCTGGCGGTGCCGGCCGGGATCGGCCGCAACGGGCTGCCGGTCGGTCTCCAGATCGTCGCGCGCGCCTTCGACGACGCGCGCTGCTTCCGCGTCGCCGCCGCTCTGGAACGCGCACGGCCCTGGCTCGATACGCCGGCGCGCCGGCCGAAACTGTAGGAATCGCCATGACCGACAGGAAACGCGATCGCCGCAACGCCGCACCGGGTTTCGCGACCCGCGCGATTCACGAGGGATACGATCCGGCGGACGAGCAGGGTGCGCTGACGCCGCCGATCTACATGACCTCGACCTATGCGTTCGAGAGCGCGGAAGCGGGCGGTGAATTGTTTCGCGGCGAGCGCGCCGGTTACATCTATGGCCGCACGCGGAACCCGACGCAGGCGCTGCTCGAAACCCGCATGGCCTCGCTCGAAGGCGGCGAGGCGGCGGTCGCCTTTGCCTCGGGCATCGGCGCGATCACCAGCATGGTGTGGTCGCTGGTCTCCGCCGGCGACGATGTGATCGTCGATCACACGATCTATGGAAGTTCCTATGCCTTCTTCATGAACGGGCTGACGCGCTTCGGCGTCACCGTGCAAGCGATCGACCTGACCGAGCCGGAAAATATCGCGCGCGCTTTGAAGAAGAACACGAAGCTCGTTTTTTTCGAGACGCCGGCCAATCCCAACCTCCGCATCATCGATATCGCGGCGATTGCCAAGCTGGCGAAGCCGGCCGGCGCGCTGGTCGCGGTCGACAACACGTTCTGCTCGCCGGCCTTGCAGCGACCGCTCGAATTCGGCGCCGATCTGGTGGTGCATTCAGCGACCAAATATCTCGGCGGGCATGGCGACCTGCTCGGCGGCGTCTGCATCGGATCGACCGATCTGATGAAGCAGGTGCGCCTGCTCGGTTTGCGCTCGCTCACGGGTGCGACGCTGTCGCCGATCAACGCGTTCCTGATCCTGCGTGGTCTCAAGACCCTGAAGCTTCGGCTCGAGCGGCATTCGCAATCGGCGCACGCGATCGCCGAAGCGATCCAGGACCATCCGTCTATAGACCGGCTCGATTATCCAGGCCTTGCTTCGTTCGCCGGACATGCACTCGCGAAGAAGCAGATGTCGGCCTTCGGCGGCATGATCTCGCTCGAACTGAAAGGCGGGATGAGCGCCGGGCTCGCCTTCATGAACCGGCTCGAACTCGTCACCCGCGCGGTCAGCCTCGGCGATGCCGAGACTTTGGTGCAGCACCCGGCCTCGATGACCCACTCGACCTACAGTGCCGAGGAACGGGCACAGCACGGCATCGGCGACGGGCTGATCCGCCTTTCGGTCGGGCTCGAAGAGGTCGAGGATCTCGTCGCCGATATCCTGCAGGCGCTGGACGGCGCGAAGACGGGTATCAGCGCGCGCTGACCGGCGCGTCGGTTTTCGGGCCGAGCGTGCGGCGCCAGATCACCATGCCGGCGATCATGGCCAGCACGAAGATCACGGTTTCGACGCGTCCCCAGGCGAGCGAGGCGATCGCCGGTCCGGGGCAGTAACCGACGAGGCCCCAGCCGACACCGAACAGCACGGAGCCGGCGACCAGCCTAACATCGATGTCGCGGCGCGTCGGCCATTCGAAACGCTCGGCGACCAGAGGCTTGTTAAGGCGTCGCGCGAGCACGAAACCGGGGAACGTCACGATCAGCGCACCGACCAGGACGACGGCGAGGCTCGGATCCCAGCCGCCTGACGGAATAGCACCGATATCGAGGAAGGCCAGAACCTTCGCCGGATTGGCCATCTGCGAAACCGCAAGACCGGCGCCGAACAGGAGGCCTGCGAGAACCGCCCAGACTATCTGGCGCATGTCAGCCTCCGATAACATGGCGCATGACGAAGACGGTTGCCGCGCCGCTCGCCATGAAAACGCCGGTGGCCGCGAGCGAACGCGGCGACATCCGGGCAAGCCCGCATACGCCGTGACCGCTGGTGCAGCCGCTGCCGAGTTGCGTGCCGAAGCCGACCAGCAATCCGCCGCCGATCAGCAGCGGCAGCGACCCGGTGATCTCGATCGCAGCCGGCGCAACACCGGCGATCGAGGCGAGTGCGGCTCCGCCGATCAGGCCGACGATGAAGCCGACGCGCCAGCGCCATTCCGGCCCGTCCGGCTGAACGGCCCTGCCGAGGATGCCGCTGACGCCGGCAATACGGCCGTTGGCGATCATCAAAAGGACGATACCGGCACCGATCAGCGCGCCGCCGATCAGGGCCGAGACTGGGGTGAAATTGTCCATCGCTTGCGATCTCCCCGAAAAGCGGATGTATCAGTCTACCCGAACAGCGCCGGGCCGAGCATCAGGGTGATCAGCGTGACGGCGGCGATGCCGATCAGGTCGAGCGGCGCTCCGGCACGCAGCATCTGCGCGGCGGAGACGGCACCGCTGCCATAGACGATGGCGTTGGGCGGCGTTCCCACCGGCAGCATGAAGCCGAGCGAAGCCATCAGCGCGACCGTGACCGCCAGCAAAACGGGGTCGGTGCCGATGCCGAGCGCGACCGCACCGGCGACCGGCAGGAAGATTGCGGCAATGACCGTGTTGCTGGCGAGTTCGCTCAAGGCGACGATCAGCAGACCGAATGCCGCTACGAACAGGATCGGCGGCATGGCCACAAGGCTCGTTGTGCTGTCGCCGATAGCGTGGGCAAGACCGCTGCTGTCGATGGCCTGCGCGAGGGAAAGCCCGCCGCCGAACAGGATCAGCACGTTCCACGGCAGGCTGGCGGTGTCGCGCCATGTCAACAGGAAGCGGCCTTGTTTGGGTTCGACGGGTATGACGAACAGCAGGATTCCCGCAGCGATCGCGATCGCCGGGTCCGAATAGACGAGCCCGGTCAGTTCCTGCACGAGAGGCCGCGTGATCCAGGCCAGCGCAGTCAGCGCGAAGATGACGGTTACCATCGCTTCGCCGCGTGTCATGGGCATCAATGTCGCGCGTTCGGCGGCAAGAGCCGCACGATGACCGACGAGCGCATGGGGATCGAACGGAAAGGCGATCCGCACCAGCCACAACCAGGCGATTGGCAGCAGGATCGCGACCGCGGGCAGACCGATCGCAAACCATTGCGCAAAACCGATCTCGATCCCGTGCGCCTCGCGCAGATAGCCGGCAAGAAGCGCATTCGGCGGGGTTCCGATCAGCGAACCCATGCCGCCGATGGAGGCTGCATAGGCGATGCCGAGCATGAGCGATGCGGCGAACTTGTCGAAATCGCCAGATGCGGTCGGCGCCGTGCATCGGCGCATCGTTGCCAGAATTGACTGGCCGATCGGCAGCATGGTCATCGCAGTTGCGGTGTTGCTGATCCAGAGGCTGAGGAACGCGGTCGCCAGCATCAACCCGGCCACGACGAGTTGCGGCCGTTCGCCGACGAGGCCGAGGATGACCAGCGCAATACGACGATCGAGGCCCCATCGCTGCAAAGCAAGAGCGAGAAGGAAACCGCCGAGAAAAAGAAAAATCAGCGGATCCGCATAGGGCGCTGTCGCCGAGCCGATCGATGCGATGCCCAACAAAGGAAGCAGCAGCACCGGCAAGAGCGCGGTGACAGCGAGCGGCACGGCTTCGCTCATCCACCAGATCGCCATCCACAGCGCAAGCGCCGCCGTACTCCAGGCCGGATCCGAAAGCCCGGCGGGTGCCGGCAGGGCAAGCAGCAGGGCGAAGACAGCGGGCCCCGCGATCAATCCCACCCGGCAATGCCATCGCCAGCCATCCAATGCCGCTGCGTCGTTTCCGGCCATGGCGACAGTCTCGCAGGAATCGCTCCCGACCTGCCAGACTGCCTGTTGTCACAGCGGACAGGGGGGAACGATCGGGCCATGCAGGGTCGCCATGCGGTTTCGCCCTGCGATTTGAGTGCGGGGGCAGGCGAGGCTAGCCTGTGCGCCCTTCTTCTTCGGGCGAGGATCGTGGACCAGCAGTCGAAACCGCGAACCCGGACGGTTCAGCAAGAAACCGTCCATGCCGGCTGGAACCGGGCGCTCGCCCGCGTCTTATCCGCCGACAATGGGGCGCGTCCAGCGGCGCTCATCGATGCGGTTGAGACATTGGCCGCGTTCGAGGGCTGGTCGCTGATCGTCTATCGCGGCGAGGACAGCCCGAGCATTGCCGGCTGCCCGCCCGAGGACAGACCCGGTTACGACGACTATGTCGCGGGTGCCTATCTGCTCGATCCGTTCTTCATCGCGCTGCGCCAGGGCCGCGAACCGGGCTGCTGGTTCCTGCGCGAGGTGGCACCCGTCAGGTTTCTGGAGAGCGAATATTACCGCCAGCATTACAAACAAACGCGCGCGGTCGACGAGGCGAACGTGACAGTTGCCTTGCGCTCCAATTTCCCCAACGAGATGACCGGCTGTCTTTCGATCGCGCGCACCGCGCGGCTCGGCCGCTTCACGCCGGCGGAACGGCGGCGGCTCGTCGATGCGGCGCCGGTGATTGCTGCGTTGTTGAAGCTCGCGCTCGCCGATGCCGGTCCCGCGTTAGGGGCGGCCCATTCGGCGCTCGATACGCCGCATCAACGCGTCGACAGCGTGCTGGAGCGGATGGGCGCGGGCATTCTCTCGGCGCGCGAGCGCGAGGTGGTGCAGCTTCTGTTCCGCGGCCATTCGGCAAAAGGCTCGGCGCGGATGCTGGGCATTGCACCGGGGACGATCCAGAATCACATGAAGGCCGTGCACCGCAAGCTTGGGGTCGGCTCGCAGGCGGAATTGTTCGCGATGTTCATGGACGTGCTGTTGCACCCGGAGGGTGCGTCGATCACTCCGCCAGCGCGAACGGATTGAACTTGGTCCCGCGATCGTAGACGTCGATTTCCTCGGCGCGCTTCAGCCAGTTCACCACCGCATAGGTCACCGGCGGTATCGCCGGGCTGCATATCGGGGAGGGTCATCCTGATACCAGCTCGGCACGCCCCAACGTGGCCGCTAGCGGTCGTCCAGATAGTCCTCGTGCACGCCATACTCGTCGCAAAGGTCGTCGTAATAGGGAGGTTCGGCAGCTTCAGCTAAATAGTCGGTGGTGAATTCCTCGCCTGCCTCGATATCTCGAATCGCCACCAGTGCAAATCTGTCGTCGAGGAGGGCTTCAGTTACCTGATCCAGGTACCGATGGGACTCGCTATCGAGCGATGTGTTTGCGGGGGTGGCGTTGTTCGTAACCAGATTGGCGCTGCCTGCGTGGTTCAACAGCACGCCGTCATCGAAAACCCGAATCAGGCAACCCGGGAAATCTGCAACGCCATGAACATGCGTGAGCTCGTAGACCGCGTCGGCCGGGGTCATGCGCCCGATCTTCGTCCTGAACGAAGCCTCGTCGTACACGACATAGAGGCCGGGAACGTAGTGCCATACGATGCTGCCCTTCCCGATGGCTTCGCGAGCAAAGACCCCCAAACCTTTGTCTTCCGTTTTCTCGACGCTGTACGGGTAGCGAAATCCGCTTTCTCTGTTGGGCATCTGAAGGAATCCCAAGTCAATCAAGTATCGATCAGGCCGGAGCGCGGCCGGGCCACTACTCCATCACCGCGAACGGGTTGAACTTCGTGTCGCGATCGTAGACGTCGATGCCCTCGGCGCGCTTCAGCCAGTTCACGACCGCATAAGTCGCCGGCGTCATCGCCGCCTCGTAGAGACATTTCAGTGCCCATTCGGTCAGCACGATCGCGACGATCGCCTCGATCGGAAACACGCCGGCAAAGGCCAGCACGGTGAAGATCGTGGTGTCGAGGCTCTGGCCGATCACGGTCGAGCCGATGGTGCGCGTCCAGAGACGCCGGCCGCGCGTCCAGATCTTCATCTTTGCCATGACATACGAGTTGACGAACTCGCCCACGAGATAGGCGGCGAGCGAGGCCGCGAGGATGCGCGGCGTCTGGCCGAGGATCGTCACATAGGCCTCGTGATCCGCGTAGAACGAGGCGGGCGGCAAAGCGATCGCGATCATCACGGCGGCGACCGCGACCAGATTGCCGAGGAAGCCGAGCCAGATCACCTGCCGTGCGCGGCGATAGCCGTACACCTCCGTCAGCACGTCGCCGATAATGTAGGTGAGCGGGAACACGATCAGCGCCGCCGACAGATTGAGCGCGCCGAACTCGACGATCTTCCCGGCGATGAAATTCGACACGACCAGGCAGGCCACGAAGACCGCAACCAAAGTCAGGAAACGGCCGGAAATCGGCGGGAGCG
>JAWXBK010000013.1:0-38224 GCA_034439975.1 Rhodospirillaceae bacterium
TCGATGGCGAGCGGATCGACCCGGTGCGCGGCGAACCGATTATCGTTGAAAGCGAGCATGCGTTGACCTTCGCGCGGCTCTGACCGGCCGTCGGAAAGACCTTCGATGCAGCAGGCGATGCAGCAGGTTTCGGCCATCGTACGCGACGAACTGGCGCTGCCGGTTCCGGCATTGGTGCGCGACCTCGCGACGCAGATAATGAAGCGACATGGAAGCGGCAGTGCAGCCGTTCTGTTCTACGGCTCCTGCTTGCGCAGCGGCGAAGCAGCACTCTCGGGTCCCGACAGCCTGCTCGATTTCTATCTTCTGGTGGATGATTACCACAGCGCCTATCCCGACCGGCCCTGGATCGCGCATTTCAACCGTCTGCTGCCGCCAAATGTGTTCTTCATCGAAGCCGTCATCGATGGCGTGCCGCTGCGCGCGAAGTATGCCGTGATCTCGCTCGCGCAGTTCGCACGCGGATGCGGGTCGCAGAGCAAGACCAGCGCGCTTTGGGCCCGGTTCGCACAGCTGGCACGGCTTGTCGTCGCACGCGACGAGGCGGCGAGAAAGACGCTTGAAGCAGCCTGTGCTGACGCGGTCGAGACGTTCATTGCGGCGAGCCTTCCGCTGGTCGGCGACCGCTTCACCGCCGAACGGCTGTGGGAAACGGGATTTCGCGCGACCTATGGCGCCGAGCTGCGCAGTGAACAAGGCAGCGATCGCGCCATTCTGATCGTCGCGGCAGATCGCGACCGCTATGAGACGCTGACGGCGGCAACGTTGGGCGACGCCGCCTTTGCCCACGATGTCGGGTTCTATCGCAATCCGCTCGATGCGCCGGCGCGCAACGCCGGACGCCGCGCGTGGTTTCGCCGGCGTTTGATGGGCAAGAGCCTGAACCTGCTGCGTCTCATCAAGGCGGTCTTCACGGTCGATGGCGCGGTCGATTACGCGCTCTGGAAAGTGGAGCGCCACGCCGGCGTGCGGCCGCCGGTCAGCCCCTGGGAGCGGCGCCATCCGATCCTCGCAGCGCCGGTATTACTGTGGCGCTTCTACCGCGCCGGCGCCTTCCGCTGATCACGCCGTTTTGGCGAGAGAGGAACGCGAAACGGCCGCCTGGAGGCGGCCGTTTGCTTAGCTGCTTATTTTTGAGCGCGCGATCAGCCGGCGGCGGCCATGCGCATGCTGCCACCGATCAAGCCATATCGCTCTGCGATCTCGGTCAGGCGGTCCGCGACGATGGCGAGCTGTTGGCTGGTATGCGCCGCACAGACGCTGCAGCGTAGCAGCGCGACATTGTTCGGTGTTGCCGGCGGCAAGGTCAGGTTCACATAGACCCCGGCGAGCAGCAGCTCATGCCAGACCTGGATCGCACTGGCCGGATCGGGCAGATGCACCGCCACGCCGGGGCTCTTATGCGGCCCGAGCACGAAACCGCGCCGTTGTAGCGTACCGTAAAGCTGATTCACGTTGGCCCAGAGATCGTCGCGCAATGTCGGGCGCGCCTTCATCACCTCGAGCGAAGCCGCAACCGACGCCACGATCGACGGCGGCAGCGAAGCCGTGAACATGTAGGGCCGGCAGGCGACGCGCAGGATATCGAACTCGGGATGATCGGAGACACAATAGCCGCCGATAGCGCCCAGGCTCTTCGAGAAGGTGCCGACGATGAAATCGACATCGCCCTCGACGCCGTAGAATTCCGCGGCACCCCGGCCGGTATCGCCCATGACACCCATCGAGTGCGCCTCGTCGACGACGAGATAGGCGCCATGCTTACGCTTCACCGCCGCGAACTCGGCCAGCGGCGCAATATCGCCGCGCATACTGTAGATGCCTTCGACGACGATGACCTTGTTGACGGCCTCGTTAGCAAGCTTCGAAAGACGGCGGTCGAGATCGTCCGGATCGTTATGTTTGAAGCGCAGAACGGTGGCGCTGCTCAGCCGCGTCGCATCGTAGATGCTGGCATGCGAGTCGGAATCGATGATCAGGTAATCCTGCGGTCCGGCCAGCGTTGCAATGATACCGAGATTGGCCTGATAGCCCGTCGTGAAGACCATGGCATGCTTGCGGCCGAAGAAATCGGCGACCGAATCTTCGAGGGCCTTGTGGCCGGCATAGGAGCCGTTGGCGACGCGCGAGCCGGTCGTACCGGTGCCGTAGGCGCGTACCGCCTCGGCTGAAGCCTCGACGCAGGACTGCTCGAAGGTGAGGCCCAGATAATTGTTGGTGCCGGCGAGGATGGTGTGACGGCCCTCGATCATCGCCTCGGTCGGCGACAGCACCTCGTCCATGCGAATGGCGAACGGATCGTCGCCGCAAGATTTTGCGGCGCTGTGGGCGGCCTTCAGGCCTTTGAAACGGTCGAACAAACCCATCGTCTTATCCCTCTGCCTTCTGCTTGGCGACGAAGTCGGCCAGATCGCCGACTGTCCGGATCTCCGGAACCGCGTTCAGCGGGATGGTGATGTCGAACCGCTCTTCGAGTTCCATCATCAGGTCCATCACCGCCAGCGAGTCGAGGCGAAGGTCGTCGGCCAGATCGCTGCCCCGTTCGATCGGGGCTTCGCTCTTCCGGAACGGTCGTAAAATCTCAACGACCCGATCGAACGTTCCGGACTCGGCCACATCCATTCTCAACGTTGCCTCGATTTGAATCTTTCCGTGAATCCAGCTGCCGCGACGCGCGTCGTGGCCCGGACAGGCGTAGATTCCAATTAAGTCAGGGGGTTAGTGAAATAAAGAATTGTAACCCTTTGTTACAACTCGATTCATCGAAGCAGGCCGAGCCTGCGGTAAGCCGCCGCCGTCTCCGAAAATCCTTTGTTAACAGGGAATTGCGGATCCCAATCCAGATTCTGCGGGAATCCCGTCATACGGGCTACCCAGTCGGGATGAAACAGCTCCCGCACCTTTCCGGGCGTGACCATGGCCGGCCGTTTCGTTATTCCGGCCCAGCCCGCACTCGCGCCGGCGATCGCGTCGAACAGCCAGCGTGGCAGCCGCCGCAGCCGCACCTCCCGGCCGACAGCACCGGCAAGGACGGTCGCGATCTCGGGCCAGCCATACCCGCCGGGACGGCGGTCGTCGATCTCGATCGTCCGGTGGCGCTGCTCGCGGCTTTCGATGATCGAGACGCAGGCCTTTGCGAGGTCCGCCGCATGGATCAACGAGAGTCGGGCGGGGCCGTTATCCGGCGCCGCAAGCATCCCGTTCGAGGCCATGCGAAAGAACGGCAGCATCTCCCGATCACCGGGTCCGTACACCACGGGTGGCCGTAGGATGGTCCAGTCGAGTCCGGTGCCGCCGGTTTCGAGCGCACGCTCGCCGGCGCGCTTGCTCGCGGCATAGTGCGACAGGCCCGGCTCGCGCGCCGACAGCGATGAGATCAGCAGAAACCGCGCTTCGGGCGCTGTCGCACGGGCGGCCGCCACCATGCGTGCGGTGCCGTCCGCATTGTCACGATGAAACGAGGCGGCATCGAGCGCTTTGACCGAGCCTGCGGCATGCACGATCGCATCGGCCCCGCGCACAAGCGCCCGCAGCGCGTCCTCGTCTTCGAGCGAGCCGGGCACAAGATCGGGAGTGAGATCGGCAAGCTGCGGGCTGAGGGGAATGCGCCGCGCGAGAATGCGCACACGCCAGCCGGATTGGGTGAAAGCGCGAACGACATGGCCGCCGACGAACCCGGTCGCACCCGTCACGGCGACCAGACCGGTCATCGTTCAGCCCGCCCCGGAGGCGGTCTTTCGCGTCCCGTCCGGGCCTGCCTGGTAGAGCCCGGAGAGCCAGTTCGCCTTGGCCCTGGTGCGACTGAGTTTACCCGACGACGTTTGCGGCAGCCCGTGCGGCGGGACCAGAGAAACGCTCGCCTCGACGGCGTGGCTGCGTTGCAGGATGGCGGCGACGTCGCGGGCGAGCTGCTCGCGGCGCTCGACATCGGGCACGCGGCATTGCACCAGCATCATCACGCGCTCGCTGCCGTCATCACCCTCGAACGCAAACGCCGCTGTATCGCCGCGGCGCAGGCCGAGTCCGTCTTCGACCGACCATTCGAGATCCTGCGGCCAGATATTGCGGCCGTTGATGATGATGAGATCCTTGCTGCGGCCGGTGATGACGATCTGGCCGTGGGTCATGTATCCGAGATCGCCGGTATCGAGCCAGCCATCGGGCTGCAGCACCGCCGCCGTCGCCTCGGGTTCCTGGAAATAGCCGACCATGATGCTGGGGCCGCTGACGAACACGCGGCCGAGCCGGCGTTCCGGCAAAACGCGGCCGGCCTCGTCGCGCACTTCGATTTTGTGACCGCTGAGCGGTTTGCCGCAGAGCACGAAATCGCGCGCGTTCGAGGCATCGGCGGGCGCCGGCGCCGCTTCGCCGCATTCGGCGAGACGCTGCCGGTCGACCCGGTCGAGTTCGACGCCCGTATTGAGTGGCGCAAAGGAGATCGCGAGCGCGGTTTCCGCCATACCATAGCTCGGCACGAAAGCCTCGCGGCGGAAACCATAGGGGCCGAAGATCTCGGCGAAGCGGTCCAGAACTTTCGGCTGGATCATGTCGCCGCCGATGCCGGCACCGCGCCAGCGGCTGAGATCGATGCCCTCGACGCGCAGATTGCCGTCGTGGAGGCGCCGCGCGGCAAGATCGTAGCCGAAGCTCGGGCTGTAGGAGAGCGTCCCGCCATTCATCGTGATGAGCGTCGGCCACATCAGCGGCCGGCGCGCGAAATCGCGGGTCGCGAGATAATCGACCGACATCTGCGTCAGCATGGGGACCAGCGCGAAACCGACCAGTCCCATATCGTGATAGAGCGGCAGCCAACTCGTGCAACGATCCTCGGCGCCGATCTCGAGGCCGTAGGTGGCTATCGCATAGGCATTCGCCATCAGCACGCGCTGGGGAATGTCGATCCCGAGGGGAAAGCGCGTACTGCCCGACGAGAACTGCAGATAGCAGCGCTCATCCTTCTGCCAGGTGCGCAAAGCCGCATCGCGTGGCGCGAGATTGTAAAAATCTTGCGGCCCGCCGACCAGCGGCAGATCGAGGCCGTCGGCCGCCTCGCGCAGATACTCGATCAGGCTGTCGGGCGCCATCGCGGCGCGCGCGCCGGTCGATTGCATCAGCCGGCGCAGCGAAGCGATATAGGCCTCGCGACCGCCGAGGCTGGTCGGGATCGCAGCCGACGCAGGCAGGAGGCCCGCATACTGGCAGGCGAAGAACGCGATCATAAAATCCGGATCGGTATCGGCGATCATCAGCACGCGGTCGCCGCGATCGAGCCTCGTTGCGATCAGCCCGCGGGCGAGTGCAATCGCGCGGTCGCGTAATTCGGCATAAGGCAGCACGTGCAGCACCTGCCCGCGCGCCGAATAGAAATTGAATCCGCTTTCGCCCTGCGCCGCGTAGTCGAGCCCTTCCGCGAGCGTTGCGAAATCGGCGCGCCGGTATGGCAAGCGGGCGCGGGTTGTCGGGGTCGGTTTCGGTTCCGTCATGCCGGGCAGGGGTCCATGAGGGGGGCGAAGGCGGGCCGCCTCATAGCAAATGGGTCCCGGCGGGACAAGGCGTGGCTCAGGAAGCCGCCATCGCCGCGCTCTGCGGCGTCGGCTCGATGACGCGACCGTCGGCGATCCGATAGAGCCGGTCCGCCGCCTCGACCCAAGCCGGCTGATGCGTGATTGCGAGAATGGTGAGGCCCGTGCGGCGCGACAGCGACTTGAGATTGGTGCAGATCGCCAACTCGGTCTCGGGATCGAGCGCGCTCGTCGCCTCGTCGAGGATCACGAGCTTTGGCCGGTGCACAATCGCGCGCGCGACCGCAATGCGCTGACGCTGGCCGCCGGAGAGCAGTGTGCCGCGCTCGCCGACGACGCTCTCCATACCGTCTGGCAACTGTGTGACGAACTCCCAGGCACCGGCCGCCTCGAGTGCGTTGCGCACCGTTTCCGGATCGAAGGAAGGATCGCCGAGCGCGATGTTGGCGTAGATCGTATCGTGGAACAGGATCACTTCCTGCGGCACATAGCCGGTCATCGCCCGCCACTTATGCAGATCGATATCGCGCAGCGACACGCCGTCGATGGCGATGTCGCCTGACTTGGGCAAATAGAGGCCGAGCACGAGATCGGCCGTGGTCGTCTTGCCCGCACCGGAACCGCCGGTGACCGTCGTCACCTGACCGGCGGGAATCTCCAGCGACACCCCGCGCAGCACATCCTTGGATCCGAACGAGAATGCGACATTGCGAAATTCGATGCCGCGTTCGAGCGTCGGTTCGCGGGTGCCGAGGAACACTTCCTTGGCGGCCTCGGCCTCCTTGATCGTCTCGTGCAGCGACCAGTAGGCGCTTTCGCATTGATTGACCGATTGCAGAGTGCGCTGCGATTGCGCCAGCGTCAGGACCGTCTTGATGAGAAGCAACGCAGTGACGATGACCTGGTCGACCGGATAATGCGCGATTTCGACGGCGCCATAGAATCCGACCGCAATGGCAACCACGATCATCACTTCCTGCATGCTGCGGGTGGCGTTTCGCGCCAGCACCTGACGGCGCAACGCTCGCTTGAGCTCCTTCACGTCGCGATCGAACAAGGTCGTGAATCGCAGATTGCGCGCCATCGCCTTGAGCGGTTTCAACCCGATCAGCGCGTCGGTCAGGCCGGCGGTCAGGCTGCGGGTCCGCGCGGTCTGGGTTCGGCCCGCGCGCTTGGTCATGCGGATCAGCCAGTTGAGCGAGACGACGATAACCGCACCGAGCGCGATCGCGGCGAGCGCAAGCTGCCACGACATCAGATAAGCGAGGATCAGATACATGACGGTCTGGAAGCTGAGTGCGATCAGCGTTGCGACCGTCAGATAGGCATCGCCCGCACGGGCCGCTTCGCCGCTGATAGCGTTGCCGAACCGGCCGACCGGTTGATGCGCGAAGTAGCTCCACTTCGCTTCGAGCAGGCGCCCGATCAGCTTCAGCCGCAGCCCCGTCGTGACCTTGGTCACCGTGTAGCCGACATGGCCCATCGCGAACATCGTCAACGCGGCCTTGACCACAAAGCCGGCGACCATGAGACAGGCGACCACGCCGAGGTCGAGTGGCAACCCCATGAAATGGATCAGGCCGGTAATCAACTCGTTCAGCGCCGAATCGCCGCCGGCGTTGCCCTGCGCGATCGACAGCAGCGGCAGTATGGCCGCCATGCCGAATCCTTCGGCGAATGTCGCTGCAATGAGGCAGGCCAGCACCGTGACCTGACGGAGTGGCGGAGTCGTGGCGAAGATGCGTAAGGCACCGAAATATTTCGGCCCGTACTCGAGATTTTCGGCGGAATTGCTCATTTTGTTCCGGTCACCCATGCGGTCGGTCAATAGACCAATCGGCCGGGCCCGGCAATATGGCGGGTTGGCCCGCGGAAGTCGGCGGTCAAAGCGGGGTCGGATTCCACGCGGAGAGCGTTGAGACCCGGTATTCCTTGTCGTACTCGACCACGAATCCTGGATCCGGCCGGCGCTTCACGAAGGCGAACCATTCGTCGAACATCGTCTGCAGGGCGGTCTCGCTTTCATACAACGCCGACAGCTGCTTCATCTTCTTGCGATGCTGGCGCGAGAGCATCGTCTTTCTATGTTTGCCGGTGCGGCCTTCGCGGAACTGCTGCAACAACCGTTCGCGTGGGCACCAGACGGTCACAATCGTGACTTTCTCCGCGGTTGCCATCACGTCGGCCAGCGCCCGGCTGTGATGGAACAGATCGCCATCGATGAGATGCTTCGAGATATTGTAATGCAGGATCAGGTTCGGCTGCTCGGCCTGCTGGTTTTCCACCATGCTGCCGAAGCGTTGCACTGACCAGTCCTTCGACGGATCGAGGTCGATGTACTTTGCAATCGGCGATCCCGGTTTTAAAAGAATCTCTTCGATCAGGGTCGATTTGCCGGAAGCCTGCAGTCCGGCCACGACGACGAGATGGCCGATGCGGCGCTTGTGCGCGACGGCGATATAACGACCCTTATGGCCGGTATCGATGAAGTCGATTTTGGCGAACGAGGCGCGATGGGCCATCAGCAGCGTCTCGATCGCCTTCTCGGTAATGAAGAACGTCTGACTTGTGCTGCGCCCCCAGGAGGCCGAGCCGGGTACATACATGACCGGCAACCGGCGCAGAAAGGCGGCCGCAAATCGCGACACGCCGTTCTTCCGCCGGTCATTGGGCCCGAACGACGCGATCTCGAGGATAAGACGCTCGCGCGTGGCACGGATCATCTTCTCCAGCGCGCCAATCGGGTTGCGCAAATGATGCAGCACGTTGAGACAGAGCACATAGTCGAACTGCTGCGGAATCTCGTCGCCCTCGATGTCGAAATGGACGAACTGCGCGTGCGAGCCGCGGACCTCCGCCAGCAGACGGCATTTGCGGACATTCTCTGGATCGATATCCGCGCCGACGCATTGTGTCGCACCGCGATCCTCGGCCTCGAAACAGAAGAATCCGTACATGCAGCCGATATCGAAAACCGATCGCCCGGGCATCGCCGCCGGGAAGATGGCGCGGGCCGTCTTGGAGCGATCCTTGCCGCCGGTCGATAGCCCGTGCGGCAGCTTCACGTTCTGATAGGTGAAGGCGTTCGTCGCGAGGATGTCGCGGATACGTGCTTCGCTCCAGCCGGTCTCGTTCAAAAGGATCAGCCTCCGGTCAGGGCCGCATCGGTCGGGCGGCGGGGGACGCCGGCAGGAGATACGCCAGCCCGGGCCGGATCGCAACAATCGGCCGCAAACAGGGCCCGGCGAAGCCGATGGGCCGATTCAACCCGCTCAGCCCCGTTCCAGCAGGAAGACGTCGTCGCGAAGGCGGCGGACCCCGATGCCGTCGAACCGTCCGAGCAGGGTTCGAAACCGGTCAATCCGGGTGTCGACATAGGCCTCGTCGAGCCCCGGAAACTTGTAGGCGGTATAGGTCGCGCTGCTGCGGCCCTTCATCCGGGTCGTGACCGCGCGGCGCGCATTACGGGCGGCCACGCCGGCATGGCCGATCGCCCGATCGAGCAGACCCGGCGCCGGACGTCTCATGAACCGCTCATGCTCCTCGACGAGCGCATCCAGAATTCGGTCGCAACTCAGTTTACCGTCGAGCGCCGCGACGTGATGCGAAAGCCGCTCGTAGTTCGCGGGGGACAGCAACCGTTCCATCGAGTTGCGCGCGAGGATCGCCTGCGCTGCATCTCCCAGCGCGCCGGCATCGTCGAACTCGGTGCTGACATCGTTCGGCAGCGGTGGATCGAACTCTTCCGAGTGAACCGGACGATAGGACAAAGCCGGCGTGCCGAGGATCGCCGCTTCGACGCCGCTCGTGCAGCTGTTATGGATCAACACATCGGCCGCCATCAGCCACGGCACCACCGTGCCTTCATACACGACATGCACGTTCGGTAGCCCTGCCGCGACATCCCGCCAGGTCTGGCGGTTCTCGGACGGGTGCGGGCGGATCACCAGATTGTGTGGCTGCACGGCTTTGCTTAGCGGCGGGATCAGCGCGCAGAAACTGTCGAACAACGCCTTCTTGTGGCGATACACGCCGCTGCGCATCTGGTCGTAGCGTTCCGAGCGTGCATTGGCCGGAATGCGGAAACGGATGTGGCCCGGAATGAAATGATTGACGAAACTGAAATTGCTGTTGAACAGCGCGAAGCGGCCGTAGCGTTGCCGGATCGCAGCGACATCTTCAGTGTAAAAGTTACGGATCTCGGGCCGCAGCATGTCCATGCGCGGGTTACCAGCCTCGATGATCGGTGTGCCGCGATAACCGCCGAAGCGCCGCCAGACTTCGGCATTGTCGTGCCCCCAGGCAAACAGCATCTGGGCGCGGTTGAACGTCTCGGCATCGAGCATCATCAGGTACGCTTCGTCGGAAAAGCGGACGAGCCCTTCCTCTTCGAGCGCCACGACGGTATGGCCGAGCTTCTCGAGCAGCGAAAGGATCACGCGATTGCCGGTGCGGATGCCCTTGCTGAGATAGATCGACGGCGGCAGGTCGCTCAGATGTCGGTGAAGGCGCGTTCGCCCGCCGATGATCGCCCGATAACCTCGTTCGGTAGCGGCCAGCGCCAGTAAGAGCTTGCCGTCGAACTCCCGGTTCAGGGTCTCGACCGGAATGACCAGGGTCTCGGGCAGGTTACGGGGCATGGTTTGGGCGGGCTCGATCGGGGTTCGGGCCGCGCAATGCGGCCGGAAACGCTGTGGACGTCGAAAGTGCGCGAACCTAACACAGCGATTGTGCGATTTCGAGCCTAGCGCGCCGCACTTGCGTTCTGCCTCGTGTCGGGACGCTCGGCGAAGCCGCTCGGCTTTTGAACCTCATAGCGATAGCGTCGCCGAAGTGGCCATGAGAAGAATGTTGCGATCCGCTGCACGGAACTAGGTAACTCGTCGGGCCAACGCTCCGATGTGTCGATCCGAAGATTGCGGATCCAGTTGCCGGCCAATTGATGCTGTACGATCTCCGCGGGATCCGGGTGTGCCAGCCGGTCCAGCGCGATCCGCGCGCGATCATTGTCGCTCAACGCGACAAGAGCAGGCTTCTGGTCGTGAACGAAGTCTTCATACAGCACGCGAACACCGCCATAGCGGCGAACCAGGCGCATCGCCAATGCATTCCGGAAGAGCCAGCGCCCCAGTATGATTCCAGTCCGGTAATGTGGTCGCTTCGAGCGTTGCGCATGTCGCGTGCTGCCGTCGCGCATCAGCGCCGGTCGCGCGCGGGAAAAGATGACGCCTCGAACATCGCGGATCAGATTGACGATACGAATCTCGACACCGGGAATGTTGGCAACGACGAAACCGAACCGCGCATGCTTGGAGGTATCTACGATGATCTGCCCACCGGACACGTCGTGGATGGCGCGGTAGAGCGGGGCGAGTGCGTCAGCCAACGCGCGAGTTGTCTCGTGCCGGGGGTTGTCGCGCAGCAACGCCCACCACAGAGCCGGCCGGCTGCTGACGTTCGTATGCCGCGTCAGCAGGTCGCGTGCTGCCATTGCCGCCGGCGTGTCGAACCCGCCATAGGCGCGATTAAATACTTCGTTCCAGAAGCGGCAGCTCCGGAACGGTTCGCCGCAGCCGCAGTTCCTGTTCTTGTCGACACCATCCTCCCAGATCGTACGCACTTCGCCGACGAAGCTGTGCTGAGGCAGCAAGCCGGCGATGGCGCCGAGCAATGTCGAGCCGCTTCGCCCGTGGCAGCAGACATAGACGACCCGAATCGGGTCGTCCTCTGAATTGCCGCGAAGTATATTGCCATCCGGACTCATGATCGGGCCCGGCTCATGATCGGGGTTTACCAAAAGCCGAAAGGCAAGGCGCAGTTCGACGTGCGCTTTCAGGAAAGATGCCGATCTGCCGGGTTGGGTTCATCGATCTCATTTGGGGCGATCGTGGCGAACTCGCGAGCATCGCCGGCCGGATCACCCAAGGTTACCCGGCTACGCGATCAAATCGGGAAGAGCCGGTCAATCTCTCCGAAGACTAAAGGTGAATCGCGCGCCTGGGAAAGAGGGAACTCCGGAACCCGCGGCAATTGGCGGGGCATTACCGTGACACCGCGTCGGAACGCCGAGGTGGATCGGGCTGCCCCGCTCGTTCCCGGCCATTCCCTAATCGGCCATGCGTTGTCGTAGCCATGCATAATCGACGCGATAGCGGGGCAGGCAGCCGAGCACAGCAGCGGTGAGCCTGACCCAGAACTGCTCCCGACCGGTCAGGCCATCGCGCCAGTCATCCGCAGATTGAAACACTTCAGTTGTCGAACGCGACGAGGTGCGCACCACGATCGGTTCGCCGAACAATGTCGGTCGCAACAGGATCGCATCGAAGGGGATGCGGAGGAACGCTGCAATGCGTCGCATCGTTGCGGGCGTGTCGGCCACCATATCCTCATATGCAATCGCGAGCAGGCGCGGATCGCCGAGATGACGGCTCTGCGCCGCCACCACGCGCATCGGGTCGGCGGTTTCGCGGACGATTTCGGCGATGCTCAATCGTCGATCCTTGCGCCGGCGGTCCTGTAGTACCGCCCGGGTGACCATGCGGGGATTGCGCAGAATGAACAGCGCTGGCGCATCGGGAAAGCAGCGTCGCCAGAGATCGAGGATTGCATCGGTGTCGCCGCCGGCCTCCTTGGCGCACCAGAGTTGCGGTTCGCGCGGTGCCGTCGCAGCGGCCTGCTGCACATGCCATGCGTCGAGACGCAGCAGCGTACAAAGCCTGCCGGCGACCTCCGAGGGATCGACTGCAGCCCAGAGCGCCTTGTAGCGATCCTGTGAGAGACGGTCGGGGTCGACTTCGGCGATGCGCGATCGTGCGATGTATCCGTCGCGCGAATGTGCGCCGGCCGGGACGCGGTGCAACGCCTTGAGCTTCACCTCGCTCGGAAATGCCAACAGCGCGTCGCTCCCGTCCAGGAGGTTCAGCAACAAGGTGGTACCGGCTTTGCGGGGCCCGTAGACCAAAGCGGTGCGTTCAGTCCAGGGCGGCAGGCTATCTTGCATGGCGCAGCGATCGGTCTCGAAACGAAGGTTCTGGGGCGTTGCGCGAAGGGCGGGAGCCTAGTCGGCACGTTCATGCCTGTCGAGCCGCCGTTCGTTCGATGCGGCCTGGCGTCGCCTTGACAAGGATGCAGGCCGACCAGCTAATTCAGCACGAAACGAAGGGAATCGCCTCGGCCGATACGATGGCGCTCTTCGGATCTCGTCAGCACGGCCGCCGCGCCAGCGGCTCGAACACGCAGAAGGCCTTCCGATCGAATGAGCCAGTCGCTCCGCCAGTCTTATGCCCGGGCCCGCTACGCGACCAGCCGGAACCTCAATCTGTTTCTGGCGAAGCGTCTCGGCGTGCCGCGCGTACCGGCGATCCGCATCAGCCGCGCGGTCAGCATCGGGATGAATCCGTTTCCCTATCTGCATCGCCCCGAGCTTGCGCGGCAAATGGGCGCAGCCACGGGTGATGCGATTGCGATCGGTCCGGCGCGTGCCTGCGCCGCGGTCGCGCCGGATCGCCTGCCGGAGATCGCACCGGCCGTAAGACAGGGCATGGCGGTGTTCCGAGAGAGCGAGCGCACGGGCGCTCTGCAGCGCTACGATCACGGCGCATCGCGTAAGGAATTTTTGGTTTATGCCACGCAAAAGCGCGCGACCGCGCAGTATCTCGACATCATGCGCCTGGCACTGGCGCGACCGGTGCTCGATGCGGTCACCCGCTATCTGGGCGCGGTACCGATCCTGAGCGATGTCTCGGTAATGGTCAGCCTGCCCAATCTCTCCGAGATCGGCAGCCAGCTCTATCATCTCGATTTCGCCGATGACCGGCAGGTCAAACTGTTCGTCTGCGTCGACGAGGTAACCGACGATCATGGGCCGTTCACCTTCCTGCCGGCAGACGAGTCCGAGCGCGTGGTCGAGGGGCTCAACTATGACCGCGGACGGCTGACGATCGAAGAGGTCGATCGGTTTCTGGGGCCGGGCCGCGAATTGAAACTCACAGGCCAGCCGGGCCAGGGGATGCTCGTCGATACCTCGCGCTGTCTGCATTACGGCTCGCGGCAGAACAGTAAAACTCGGGTCATGCTGCTGATCCAGTACACCGATATCTACGCACCCGAGCTGAGCCCGGCCGACTGGCCCGTCGACACGCTCTCCCGTGCGCTCGATCTCGATGAAATCCAGCGCCTCGCTATCTCGCTGTGACCCGCTGCGCATGAACGGCCGGACAGGGTTATCATCAAGGCCGGATCGCGATCCCGAATGGCATGCGCGCCTGCGGCGGTTACTCGACGAGGCGCCGGAGTATCAGGCGTTCGTCCTTCCGGATGGGTCGTCGACGCCTGGTTATGACCGCAGCTATCTGCTGCCGCGTCTCTTCGGCGACGATTTTCACGGCAAGACGTTCTTCGATATCGGCAGCTATCTTGGTTACTTCTGCGTCGAGGCTCTGCAGCGCGGTGCCACATCCGCCACCGGTATCGAAACCGACCCGCGCAATCTGCGCCAGGCCCGCGAGTTCGCCGAACTGCTCGAAGTTCGGCCCGAGTATATCCGCGCCAACTTCGAGGAATGGGACGATCAGGGCCGGCAGTTCGACACGGTTGCCTGCCTGAACGTGCTGCATCATCTGTTCGATCCGCTTGGCGCGCTCCAGAAGATGATGCGCATGACGCGGGACCGACTGGTCCTCGAGGTCGCCGTGCCGACCTGGCGCGATGTCATGCGCGACCGGATGAATCCGCTGCGTGTTTACGGCATTGGTTCGCCCGCGATGTTCCTCGGCATCCCGAAGAAGCGCGGCGATGCCGCGGGACGCACCTATCTGTTCACCCCCGGGGCGCTGAAGATTGTTCTTAATGTTCACACCGCTGCGTTCGAGCCGGTCACAATCAGCCGTTCGCCGTTCAAGGGCCGCGTGTTGGTCGAAGCGCGCAAGCGTCGCATCGGCGATCTTGCGATCGTCACCGGCCCGACAAGTGTGGGGAAGAGCACACTGATCGACCGGCTGATGGCGGATGCATCGCTGCGTGCCCAATACGGGCTTGACGGATCGGACTGGCAGTTACTCCAGGCGTCCGAGGCCGATGGCATGCCGTCCGGCCGCAATGAGCGTGTGCTGCTGCACTACGACTTCCTGCGTCCATCGCGCACCGGCATCCGCTCCTACGATCGGGATCCGGTGCTGCATCTGATGGGTGTCGCCGATCGCGTGACCGTTTTGACTTTGATGGCGCCGGCCGAGCGGCTCCGCTCGCACGTCCGGTCCGGTGAGATGGCGCGCTTGGATCGCACAAGTCGGCAGCGCAAGCGCGACCGCGATCTCTTGAAGAAGTATGAGAGCGGTGTGTTCCTGAACGACTGGTACAATTCCTGGGTCGCATTCTGCGGGCGCCATGCCGACCGGCTGGCGCGGCACGATCTTATCGTGAATGACGGATCGTTTCGGTCGTTTCCTATCGAAACCTGGCCGGCGCGTTTCGCCGAAGCTTTTCCGGCAAATGCACCACGCGGCTGACGTTGCGGTACTATGACGGCTTCTTGCCGCGTTGCTGCAGGAAGTTCGCCCAATCGAGATCGAGCTCGGTGTCGATATTGACGACCGGACCCTCGATGACCAGCGCGCCAGTGCGGGCGCCCTTGATCGTCTTCTGCTCGATCAGGCAGGCCCGCGTGAAGGCATAGGCGATGCCGTTGCGGTGATAAACCGGTTGTAGCTGCTGCCGTGCGACGATCGTCGCGCCCTTGGGATCGTAGTAGTCGAGCCGGCTGCCATCCCCGATCGATAGCTGCTTCAGCGGATGGGCCTTGCTGTCGCTCTCGCTGACGCTCCAGACCGCGTCGAAGCCATCGCGAGCCAGCAGGGCGACGGTGTCGCGCACATGCTGCGCGGTGCGGCTCGGCGACGTCGGTTGCAGCATCACGACGATGTCGTAGCGCACGCTGTCGATCCGCTCCATCTCTTCGAGCGCATGGGTCAGAACCTGCAGATCGCTGATGACGGGTCCAGAGAGCGCTTCCGGACGCATGAATGGTGCTGCAAGGCCGGCTTCGGTCGCGATGCGAGCGATCTCGGCGTGATCGGTTGAAACGATGCGGCGATCGGCAAAATCGAGTGCGGCCGCGATCCGCCCCGCTTGCGCGACGAGCGGTACGCCGCCGATCTCGCGCAGGTTCTTCAGCTTGACGCCCTGGCTGCCGCCGCGCGCCGGCACGACCACGAGGACGCGCTTTCCCTCAAACATGGGTGAGCCCGAGCTTGCGCCAGACATCGGCGAGCGTTTGGGGGCTGCAGACGCGGAAGAACGGGCAACCGACATCGCGCGCCGCGCGTTCGTCGCTCTCGCCATCGCCGACCACCGCCACATCGTCCTTTGCGCCATCGTGACGCTCGACCAGCATCGCCAGCGTCTCGCTCTTGTCGCGCGGATGGCCGAACAGCCCGTCGATCAGATCGCTCCAGCCGCGCGCGGCGACAAGATTGGTGAGATCGGGTTCCGGCGTGTTTGAACTGATATAGAGTGCGGTTTGGCCCTTGAGCGTACGCAGTAGCGTCGCAGCACCCGGACATTCCGCGGCGGCGCATTGTGCCGCGTAGACCGCCTGCCCATAAGCGCCGATTCGGTTGATGGCGTTCTGGCCGAGCGGCAAAGGCAGCTGATGCGCGGTCATCGCCTCGATCATGCGCGGGATGACATCATGCCGCGATCCGTCCGGATCGATCGCCAGCACGCGCTTCACGATGGCGCGATAGGGCTCCCCCGCCGGAAACAGGCGGAAGAACGCATCGCGCTTGGCGTCGGCCGAATCGATAAGCGTGCCGTCGAAATCGAAGACGACCGCCTTAAAGCGCATGCTTTGACCGGAAATAGGCCAGCCAGTTGTCGACCTGGGTCTTGCGCTCATGCCGTTCCTTCTTGGCGATCTCAGGATCTTCGTAGAAGGAATCGTTGTTGAAATGCGTGGTCGAGACTTCCTCGACGATGGCGCCGTCCAGCGTATGGAACTTGTGCCAGGCATCGGGTTCGACCAGGAACGTATCGCCCGGCCGCATCGAGATGCGCTCGCCGTTCTTGACGATCTCCATATCGCCATCGAGAAGCTGGAAGGTTTCTTCCTTCTGCTTGTGATGGTGATAGGGATGTTTCTGGCGCGGCAACTGGATCACGAGCTTCTTCGCGTAACTGCGGTTGATGCAGGTGACGATGACGGCGCCGTATTCGCGGAAGCGCCGCAGCCCGTAATGATGCGAAATCTCGATCGACGCATCCTCGTTGATATGGATGTTCGCCTTGTTCAGCATCGCGCGGACCTGCAGCATGATCTGATAGACGAGCTGCTCGTCCGTCAGCGCTTCCTTCGACATACTTTCCGGCAATGCGGCTTTGGCGGCGATGTCGGCGGGCGCGATCATGCCCGGGCGCCATTGACCGCTGACGAGCTGATCGTCCTCGACCGGCATTGCGAAGAACACGTCCTCGCGGCGGATCGTCGTGCCCTTCGCGAGATCGCGCCTGGCATAGACACCGCGCTTCAGCTCCTTGAGCGTCTTGCGCTCGAGCGGGGAGGAGGGGGCTCGCTCCGAGGCGCCCAGCATGCCCTTGGCGTATTTCCACGCCGCCAGCCATTTCGCAACCTGCTCCGGCGTCGAAGAATAGGCATTCAGCGGATACTCGTCGGTCTTGATGCCGACATGCCGTTCGAACAGCCGTGCGCCCTTGGCATAAGCGAGCTTGATCGGGTCGGTGTTGTCCGGATCTTCGTGGGTCGACCATCCGATCGGTACCGTGCGATAGCGCTCGCGCAGGAACTCGATCTGATTGAGCTGAAGCTTGTCGTCGTCGGTCGGATACTCGGCGATGCAATGCATCATCGCGAAATCCGCGCGCTCGCTCTCGAGAAAGTTCACCAGCCAATCGATTTCCTCGATGCGCAACCCGGCGGTCGATACCACCAGCGGCTTGTTCGTTCTTGCAACCCGTTCCAGCAGCGGCCGATCGTCGGCCGAGCAACTCGCCACCTTGATGATGTCGAGGCCCATGTCGAGGATCACGCCGACCGACTCTTCGTCGAACGGCGTACACATCGTGTACATGCCTTGCTCGCGGATGAGCTTCGCCAGCGTCGCGAACTGATCCATCGACATCCGCGTTTCGTTGAACCGCTTGATGAACTTGAGATCGTTCCGCGTCTGATAGTCGGGATGAACAAACGTATCGAGTTGACGGAACTGGAACTTGAACGCGCCGCGTACGCCGGCCTCCCGGTTCGCGTTGCCGATACCGCGAATAATGTTCGAAGCATGCTCGATATCGCCCTGGTGATTATTGGCCAGGTCGTAGATGAACAGGTCGTTGAACTTGAACGGTTTCTGCATCGGGTTCTCGGCGGTTCTCCAGGCGACTCAGCGCAGGGCTTCGGGACGATAGCCGGTGCGCCAGTCGATGGCGACCCGCTGCCCGGTCTGATGGGATTTGAAGGCCGCGGCGATGACCATCATCGTATCAAGGCCGCGTTCGAGCGCAATGGGCGAGCCCTCGGCCTTGCCCTCGAAAGCACCATCGAGAACGCCGGCGAGGTGGGCGATCTCGGCCTTGAAATCGTCGGCCCGGCTCTTCGGCAGCAATATCGGCTCGTTCGCCTTGTCGCCGCAGCCGGTAATTACCGCATCGACATTGGGGCCATGATTGACGCGCCATTCGATGAAACCGTCGCGCCCCTGAATGCGTACCGATTTCTGGGCCGGCGCCGTCACCACGTCCTGAATCACGTCGCCGACCAGCCCTTCGCTGGTCTTGAGTGAAATGAGCGCGAGCCGGTCATATTCGGTCTTGCCGTCGCGCACCATGTCCATCGTCGCTGTAACTTCGACCACCTTGCCGGCGCCGATGCGATGCGCGAAATGCTGCCACATGTTGATGCCGTGCGAATGTTCGCCGGTCGCACCGCCGCCGCGCATCCAGTAACCGAGATAGCTGTCGGCTGGGCCGGCAAGCCAGGGATGTGCCTTGAAGATGCCCCCCCAATGCTCGCGCGTGCGCGCCGACAGGGTCGCGATCTCGCCAATCGTGCCGGCCGCCAGCGCCTGTTCGGCGAGCACCGTGTTGGCCCCGAGGGTGTGATTGTACCCGACGCCGGCGAAGATCCCGGCCTTGCGCGTACGCTGCCAGAGTTCCTCGCAGCCGGCGAGATCGGGACCGCAGAGCGGCTTCTCGATCACCAGCGCGCGTGGTGCTGCGGCATCGAGAACGGCCATCGCAATTTTCATATGACTGTCCGGCGGCGTACCGATGAACACGACATCGGCCGCGTCTCCCATTGCCTCGCGCGTATCCTTGAGACCGATCTCATCGTCCCACGCGCCATAACGCTGGGGGTAGATGCTCTCGCGCGAGCGCTGCAACGCGGCGGGATCGATGTCGGTCAACGTGACCTGCCAGCCATGCGAGCGGGCGGCATGGGCGAGGTGGTTGCCGATCGAACCGGCGCCGATGATCTTGATACTGGGCATCGATGCTCCGGAGCGTGTTCGGATCCGTCCGGTGCCGCGACCACGGCCGGCACGGCGGCGAAATGCGGGCTGGTGGTACCAGCGCGCCTATGGGATTGGCAATTGCCGGCGGGTTTCCACCCTCGGATGGGCGGGTGTCCGGTGCCGGCTGCGCCAAATGGCCGCGCGTCGGGCCGTCGGGCGGGGCCAAAAACCGACAAACCCGTTGACTTTAGGGGGCCGGCTTGCGACTCCATCTAGGCTTCGCCGGGCGGGCTCGCATCGCCCCGGACGCGGCGTCAGCCCCTTTCATGACCGCAGCAGGCATCGGGATATGGTTCGCGCTGTGAGTTCCGGCCTTCGCCGCATCAGGCGGCTGCGTGATCGCTGGCTCATTCCATCGCCCCGATCGCCGGTGCCGGATATCACGTCCGATCCCCGTCCGGTCGGTCGCAACGTTGTTTTGATCTCGCAGATCCATCGCTCCGGCGGCACCTTGCTCAGCCAGCTTCTCGACGGCCATCCGCAGATCGCTGCTTATCCGGGCGACATGCATATCGCACAGGGCAAGGCCGACTGGCCCGATCTCGATCCGGCGAAAGGCGGGCGCGCCTTGTTTCGCTATCTGGTCGACGGGCGCTTCATCGAACGGGCGCGTACCGGCTATTCCAAGGCCAAGAACCCGACCCGGATGCACGCCTTCGATTACGATGTCGGGCTTCATCATCGCATCTTCTGTGAATTGATCGCGGTGAAGCGGCCGGCAACGCAGCGTGGCGTACTCGATTGCTTCTACCATGCGTTCTTCAAATCCTGGGGCAACAGGATCGTGCCTTACGACGATGCGGCCTGTATCAGCGCCTTCTGCCCTGGACTTGCGATGAATCCGGATTCCGTTGCGCGATATTTCCGCGACTATCCTGATGGGCATCTGGTGTCGATCGTGCGCGATCCCGTGAGTTGGCTCGCCTCGGCTTTGTCGAAGAATCGCGGCAAGGCACGGAAGCGGCAATATGACCAGTTCGAAACGGCGATCGCCTGGTGGCGCCAGTCGGCCGAGGCGACGTTGCGCAACAAACAGACTTTTGGCGACCGGGTGATCTGCATCGGGCTCGATGAACTGGTCCGCGACACGCCCGGCATGATGCGTGCGCTCTGCGCGAAGATCGGGATCGATTTCAGTACGGCCATGACGGTGCCGACTTTCAACAGTGCGCCGATCGAATCGAACAGCAGTTTCGTCAAGAGCATCGGCCAGGTCGATTCCGGCGTGTTGACGCGCCAGCCCGATATCGATCCGGCCCAGATGGCGCGCCTGAAAGCCGATTGCGACGGGCTGTTCGATGCGTTGAAACGGGTCGCCCTGGCCCCGCCGGGCAGCGAGCCGTCGGGAACACGCTAGAGCGCGAGACGTGGGCTGTTCCGGCCGCCCGGCGGCCGGACCTGCGTCCGGGTTGAGTCGGGACCGCTGGCGGGGTTAGATCATTGGGCCAGAACCGAGGAGAGTCGGTTGCGACCTTGCGTCTTCATCCATACCAACCGGCGCCAGCGGATCGGGGCGATTGCCTCGGCCTATTCGCTTGAGCGCAATTCGCGTTCTGCCGACCGGTTTGAAATCCGGATTCTGCAGGCCGAGGATTTCGATTTCCTCAAGGCGCGCGAAGGGCAGCGCTTTCTGCGCGGCAACGAAAAGCGCGTCTGGGAGATGGACGATCTGCAGAGCTTTACGCCGCTGCGGTTCCTGCCGCCCGAGCTGATGGGTTACGAAGGCCGTGCCGTCATCATGGATCCGGATATTTTCGCCGTCGGCGACATATGGGAACTGCTCGATCGCGATATGCAGGGCAAGGCCGTCTGGGCGCGCCCGCGACCCGGCCATAACGGCAGCGAACACTATATGGCGACGTCAGTGATGCTGCTCGATTGCGCGAAGTTGCGGCACTGGCGCTGCGCGGAGCAGTTCGACGAGCTATTTGCATTCAAGCGCGACTATCTGAAATGGACCCAGCTGCAATATGAACCGCGTTCGTCGATCGGCGATCTCGAGCCGTACTGGAACGATTTCGACCATCTCGATGCGAACACAAGACTGCTGCACAACACCAAGCGGCGGACACAACCCTGGAAGACCGGCCTTCCGGTCGATTTCACCTTGCGCGCGCGGTTGCTCGGTATTGTTCCAGCAGACTGGCTGCAGCGGATTGTGCCGATCCCGGCCGTCACCTCCTACCGGCCGCATCCGGATCCCAATCAGGAGCGCTTCTTCTTCGGGCTGTTGCGCGAATGCATGGAGAAGGGGATCGTCGGCGAGGATCTGATCCGCGAAGAGATGGCGCAGAAACATTTGCGTCACGACGCACTCGATCTGTTACGCCGCACCCCGCCGTTGGCTGCCGCCTGAATCGCGCTGGTGCCGTCAACCTTCCGTCTTGAACAGGTCGCGCACATGCTCGACAGCACGGCTCATGTCCTCCGGTGCGGGACTGCTGCGTTCCGGTAGCGGATCGCCCAGGTAGTAGGCGCGGCCCGAAGCGACCAGACGATCGCAGAACGCGCCGATGTCGCGCGCATGCGGCAACAGTCCGACATCGACCAGCCAGCGCAGCGGCGGTACGCGCGTCGCGCGCTTGCCGACAAGACGCCGTCGCTCGGCCGGCCGATAGATCGCGACGGGGCGGCCCGTCGCCGTGGTCTCGGTCATCATCGACACGCTGTCGCCGGTGACGATGAAACGATCCGCCAACGCCAGATAGCCGTAATAGGGATTGTCGGCCTGATCCCGACACCACAAAAAACGATGATGCGGGACGTCGCCGAGCCACGCTTCCAGCGCCGGCCCGACTGACGCGGGCGTCCGTCCGCTGGTGGTCACCAGCAGGCTGCCGCCGCTCGCCCTTGTTGCGGCCACCGCCTGGTCGATCAACCCGCGGACTTCGGTCGGACCGAACCGGTAGGGATCGCTCGGACCGCCGATCAGCAACGCGGTCCAGGGCCGGGGCAGATGGGCGAGCCTCGGTTGCCAGCGGGCGGCGGCCTTCTCGAGGCGCTCGGGGGTCATGGCGTGTAACGGGGCCGCGTTGACCAGTACGTTCGGGCGCCATCGCATGCCGTATTGCGGAGTGGTGATTATGAGATCGAACCAGCCGGCCGGCGCCCAGGGTCGTCCGATATGGACGAGGCGGGTCTTGCCACCGGAACGCCGCCGGATCCACCGCGCGATCGGCGCGCTGCGTCGTCCCGCCGCGATCACCAGGTCGGGCCAGGGCGGCTCAAGCTTGTCAGATTGCGCGCGATCCAGCGTCCGGCGAGACGCGCCGAGGAACAGGTTACGGTTATGGTGCAAGGCGTTGAAGTTTAGGCGCTTCTGTTCGACCGGCCAGCCGAGCGCTTCCCCCAATGCGGCGACCTGGGCATTGTCGCCGGCACGGTTCCCAAGTAGCAGCCAGACGCGCGGCAGCGTTGGTCCGACCCGTTCCTGTGTCGTCTCGGTCACGATGGTCATCCACTCCGTGTCGGGTGCATCATAGTCCATCGTATGAGCCATTCCTGCCCCAATCGGGCCATATTGCAGGGATGATATTCGCATTCCGGTATCGCAATGATTCCGGAGGATCTTGCTGGGGGTAACGATGCTGTTGCGGCGCGCCGTTCTGGTTCAACTGCTTCTCCTGTTCGTCTTTGTTGCAAACCTGGCTTACGCCCAGCAGACAGGCCAGACGCCGATCGATGAATCGGACGGTCCGGCTTTGGCTCTTGCGAACGAACGGGCCCGCATCGCCTCCGCATACCGGCATGCACCCGCCGATACGTACGAAGCGACCGCACTGCGACAGCAGGCCGAGGCGCTGATGGCCGATCGGGACTGGGACGCAGCCGTGCAATATTACGAGCGGGCGATCGCGGCCGACGGTGGCGAATTTCGGACATGGCTGCGCCTCGCGCAGGTTTATCGCCTGGGCGGGCGCGACCAGGAGGCCCTGGCCGCGGCGACTGCTGCCAGGGCGCTGGCGGGCAATGACGGCGACGTCGCCGCCACCTGGCGAATTGCCGGCGCCGTGCTCGACCGGCTGGGCGATCCGGTAGCGGCCGCTGCCGCCTATCAGCTGAGCCAGGGGAACACGCCCGAGAAGGGTGCCGGGGCCAAACAGACCCTCGCCGAGGTGCGTGAATTCTCGATGGTCGGCCGCGAGTTGCGGACCGAAGGGGACCTGGCAGAACTTTGCGTGCAATTCGACGTCTATCTGCCGGATGCGCTGCAGGTCAGTTACGCGGACTATGTTCGCGTCGAACCGGCGACCGACCTCCAATACTACGTCTCGTACGATTTGCTCTGCATCGGCGGGTTTGCCTACGGGCAGAGCTACACCGTCGAGCTGCTCGCCGGCCTGCCCGGCACGGATTCCTACGAGCTTCTTGCCGATCTGCCGGACGAATTGGCCATGCGCCTCGGCGACGATGTGGCGCTCGACGTTGCGGTGCCCGATCGCGATCCGGTGCTCGGGTTCCGTTCGACCGCCTATGTGCTGCCGCGCATCGGCAGTACCGGTGTGCCGCTCACCACCGTCAATGTGACTGAGGCGCAGCTCAGCCTGCTGCGGATCAACGACCGCAATCTCGTGCAGCAGATTCGCGAAGGTCGAATCCTCCAGCTCTTGGATCCATGGGTCCGGGATTACATCATCGAAGATCTTGGCGAGGAAGTCTGGACCGGCAGCGTTGAAATCGAGTCGGTGCGCAATGAACGCGTGGTCACATCGATCCCGGTTCAGGAAATGATCGAGGAGATCGAACCCGGCACGTACATCCTGATCGCGGATACAGGCGAGAGCGAAGCCTTTGACTGGGAAGCGAAGGCAACGCAATGGCTGATTGTCACCGATATCGGCCTTCTGACAATGAGCGGTACCGACGGCCTGACCGTGTTCGCGCGTTCGCTCGACAGCGCCGAGCCGATGGCCGGCGCAACATTGCGGCTCTATGCGCGCAACAATGAGGAGCTCGCCATCGCGACGACCGATCAGGACGGCAAGGCGACATTCGCACCGGGTCTGCTGCGCGGTTCGCAGGGTCTGGCGCCGACGATGCTCACCGCCAGTCACGGCGATACGGATTTCGCATTTCTCGATCTTTCGGGCCCGGCCTTCGATCTTAGCGATCGCGGCGTCGGTGGCCGCGACGTCACCGGCATCTACGATGCGCTGCTGTACACCGATCGCGGCGTCTACCGGCCCGGTGAAAGGGTCGAGCTTGTAGCCCTGCTGCGCGATGCGGCGGGTGCGGCGTTGCCCGATCTGCCGCTGTTCTTCAATGTGTTGCGGCCCGACGGTACGCTCGCCCAGGAAATTCATTCCGAGGCATCCGCGCTCGGCGGCCATCACATTCCGCTCGACTTCACGACTTCGAGCCCGACCGGGCAATGGCAGGTGCTGGCTTTTGTCGATCCGGAGGGCGATCCGGTCGGCTCGGCCGGTTTCCTGATCGAGGACGTCATTCCCGCCCGCATCGAAGTCGAGATCGAAACCGCGGCGACAGAGCTCGTACCGGGTGCGCCGGTCGATGTGACGGCCGATGCCGTCTATCTCTATGGCGCACCGGGTGCCGATCTCGTAGTGATGGGCGAACTCGTGATCGATCGCGATCCGGATCCGTTTCCGGAATATCCGGACTATCATTTCGGTCTCGCCGACGAAGCGCTCGAACCGGTTCGTATCGCGCTCGATGCACCGGTCACCGATGCCGCCGGCATTTCGCAGTTCGGTGTCGATGCGGCGCAACTGCCCGATACGGCCAGTCCGCTGCGCGCGACCCTCTATGTCGATGTGCTCGAACCCGGCGGAAGGGCGGTCAGCGAGACGTTGCTGCTGCCGGTGCGCGATGAAGCGACCGCGATCGGCATCAAGCCGCGTTTCGCCGATGATTCCGCACCCTATTCGCTGCCGGCCGAATTCGACGTGATCCTGCTCGACACCGCGACACGCAAACCGGCCGACGCTGCGGGCCTGCGTTACGATCTCATTCGCGAGGAATGGGACTATCAGTGGTTCTACGATAACGGCATCTGGGACTATAGCGTGACCGTGCGCGACATGCCGCAAACGGGCGGCAGCGTCGAAACGACATCCGACGGCAGCGGTCTGGTCAGCATGGTTCTCGACTGGGGTTCCTACCGGCTCGAAGTTTACGATCCGGAAGCGGGTGTGGCGGCAAGCTATCGATTCCAGGCCGGCTGGTACGGACGACCGGGCGAGGGCGATTCACCCGACACACTGCAGATCAGTCTCGAAGGCGATCTGTTTGAACCTGGCGACAGCGTGCGTACGTTCATCACGTCGCCCTTCGAGGGGCCGGTGCAGTTGGCGCTTGCCAGCGATCGCATCTACCGCACATGGATCGTCGATGCCGGGCCCGAGGGCATCGAAACCACGATCGAAGTCGATGAGGAATGGGGTGCAGGTGCCTATCTGTTGGCAACCGCGTTTCGTCCGGCATCGTCCGCGGAAAAATATGGGCCCGGTCGCGCCATGGGCGTCGCATGGATCGGTATCGATCGGGCGCCGCGGGAACTCGAGATAACCATCGATCTGCCCGAACTGATCGAGCCGCGCCAGACGCTCGATGTGCCGATCGAAGTGAGCGGCCTCGATGGCAATGAAGCCTATGTGACGCTCGCCGCGGTCGACGAAGGAATTTTGCAACTCACCGATTTCGAATCCCCCGATGCGCCCGAGTTCTTTCTCGGCAAGCGGCGGCTCGGCGTCGAATTGCGCGATCTCTACGGCCGGCTGATCGACGGCCTTGCCGGCGATCGCGGCCGCATCCGCTCCGGCGGCGATGGCGGTCTCGGCCAGCGCGGCGCGCCACCGCAGATCACACTAGTCGCATTGTTCTCGGGCATCGTGACGCTCGATTCCGATGGGCGTGCCACCATTCCGCTCGATCTGCCGGATTATAACGGCCGCCTGCGCCTCATGGCGGTTGCGTGGAGCACGATCAAGGTCGGATCGGCGGAAGCGCCGCTGATCGTGCGCGATTTAGTCGTCGCAACCTCGTCGGCGCCGCGTTTCCTGGCACCGGGCGATACCAGTGCTGTCACCTTTACCGTGCAGAATCTCGACGGCGCGGCCGGCACCTACACGCTGACCGTGGCTGGCGACGATGCGGTTGGCGTAACGGATTTGTCGACATTCGAGCTGGCGCTCGAAGAAGGTGCAAGCGTCAACCAGGCTGTCGGTGTCGAAGGATTGGCTGTCGGTGCCGGCGCGTTGCAGATGACGCTCGAAGGGCCGGATGGGTTTTCGCTCGCGCGTACCATCCTGTTGCCGGTGCGCCCGGCGCAGCTTCCGATCCAGGAACGCATCGTGCATCGGCTCGAACCGGGCGAAAGCCTGACCGTTGGCGGGGATATCGCGGCCCGGTTCGTCCCCGGTTCCGGTGAGATGCTGATAACCTTCGATGGCAAACCGAGTATCGATGTTGCCGGATTGCTGCGCTCGCTCGATCGCTATCCCTATGGCTGCCTCGAACAGACGACGAGCCGCGCGTTGCCGCTGCTCTACGTCGCCGAGGTCGCCCGCCTGTGGGATCGCGATGAGGATGAGGCGTTGCTCAACGCCCGCATCGCCGACGCGATCACGCGGGTGCTCGACATGCAGCGTTGGGACGGCAGCTTCTCGCTGTGGAGCGGCTATGGCGCGGCCGATGGCTGGCTCAGCGCCTACGCACTCGATTTCCTGACGCGCGCGCGGAGCTTCGGCCACGAGGTTCCTGACTTCGCCTACCAGCGTGGGCTCGACTGGCTCGCACAGGAGACGTCCTACTTTTACGCGGACGATCCCGCCCTTGTCGCGGCGCGCGCCTATGCCGGCTACGTGCTGGCAAGTGCGGGCGCGGGCGATCCCGGCTCGCTGCGGTATGTCTATGACTCGCTCTCGCGCGATGCGAACGGTAAGCCGCTCTGGATTACGCCGTTGGGCCTCGCACAACTCGGCGCGGGCTTTGCGCTCTATGGCGATCTCGATCGTGCCCGCACGGCCTTTGCCGATGCGATCGCAACCGAACGTCAGGACGACGAGTATCCGGCGGATTACGGAACCACGGTGCGCGATCTCGCGATGACAATCGCGCTCGCTGCGGAAACCGGCGCTGCCGATTTCGATCCCGCGGTCGAAGTCGAACGCCTGGCGGGTCTCTACCAGACGCGGCGCTATCTCAGCACGCAGGAAGAGGGCGCGCTGCTTTTGGCGGCGGCCAGCCTTGCCGGATCGTCGACCTTCTCGCTCTCGATCGACGGCGGCGCGGCGGAAGAGCATTCGACGCCGATCCGCTTCTACCGTGCGGGTTCGGCGCTCGAACCGGCGATCGTCTATCGCAACGAAGGCGATGCACCGCTCTGGATGAACGCAACCCTGATCGGTTCGCCGACCGAGATTCTGAAAGCGGCGAACGAGGGTATCGGAATCGAACGCAACTATTTTGATTTCGAGGGCAATCTGATTGATGTGTCGCAGATGACGCAGGGCGATATGGCGGTGGTGCGGCTCGACATCTCGGTCGACCGCGACGTCGACGACCAGATTCTGATCGTCGATCTGCTGCCGGCCGGATTCGAAGCGGAGAATCCGCATCTCTCGGATTCCCGCAATGCGGAGAGCCTGGCATGGCTCGGATCGATTCAGCCGGCCGACCATGCCGAATATCGCGATGACCGGTTCGTCGCGAGCGTCGACTGGTTCGGCCAGGGTCTGTTCTCGGTTGCGTATCTCGTGCGGGCGGTCACGCCGGGCGAGTTCGTGCATCCCGCGCCCGTCGTCGAGGCGATGTACCAACCGGAGTTCCGTGGGCGCGGTACGCCCGGTCGCGTGACCGTGACGGACCTGCCGTGATCCTGCGGCACCTAAGTCGCGCAGCTTTAGCCGCCGGCATCGCGGCGCTTCTGCTGGGGGCCGGCGGCTGGGCGCTCGATCGTGCCTTTCCGCCAGCGCTCGGCCGTCTCGCCGATCTCTCGCAGGAGGTGATTGCATCGGGCGGCGCGACATTGCGTCTCTTCACCGCAGGCGATGCGCGCTGGCGGTTGCCGGTCGCACTCGACGATGTCGATCCGCTGTTTATCGACATGCTGATCGCGCGCGAGGACAAGCGATTCTATTCTCATCCCGGCATCGACCTTCTGGCGGTCGGCCGCGCGGCTTTTCAGGCGATCGGCGCCGGCCATATCGTGTCCGGCGCGTCGACGCTCACCATGCAGACCGCACGCCTGCTCGAACCGCGGCCGCGGACGTTGGGGTCGAAACTGATCGAGATGGCGCGCGCGCTCCAGCTCGAATCGCGTTTTGACAAGGGCGAAATCCTCGCGATGTATCTCACGCTCGCACCCTACGGCGGCAACATCGAAGGACTGCGCGCCGCGAGCCTGCTCTATCTGGGCAAGGAGCCTTCGGCCCTGACGCCGGCCGAGGCCGCGTTGCTGGTGGCCTTGCCGCAATCGCCCGAGAGCTTGCGGCCGGATCGTGCGCCGGCGGCGGCGACGGCCGCCCGGTTACGCGTGCTCGATCGCGCAGCGAGCATGGGCCTGCTGACGATTGCAGCGGCTGCTGAGGCTGCCGCCGATCCGTTGCCGGCACTGCGCCGCGATGCGCCGATGCTGGCGCCGCATCTTGCCGAGCGGCTGCTGCGCGAAGGCATCAACGAGCGTACCATCGCAACCCTGATCGATGGCGATCTTCAGCCGCGGCTCGAGCGGCTTGCGTCTTTGTACGCAGCGCAATGGTCGGATGGCGTGTCGGTCGCGATCCTCGTGGTCGAAAACGAAACCCGCGGCGTACGCGCTTATGTGGGTGCTGCGGATTATTTCGACGAGGCGCGTTTTGGCCCGATCGACATGGTGCAGGCGGTGCGCTCGCCCGGATCGACGTTGAAGCCGTTTCTCTATGCGATGGGCTTTGAATCGCGGTTGCTGCATCCGGAAACCTTGATGCTCGATGCGCCGACGCGCTTTGGCGATTATGCGCCGCAGAATTTCGATGGCGGCTTCCGCGGCGATGTGACGGCCGAGGCGGCGCTCCAGCAATCGCTCAACGTGCCTGCTGTGGCCTTGCTCGACCGGATCGGTCCGGCGAGCTTCCTCGCGCGGCTGCGCGGCGCGGGTATGCGGCTCGATTTGCCGCGGCCCGAGATCGGCCCCGGTCTGCCGATTATTCTCGGCGGGCTCGGCACCACGCTCGAAGATCTCGTCGCTGCCTATGTCGGTCTGGCCGAGGGCGGGATCATGAAGCCGCTCCGATTTCGCCCCGACGATCCGGAAGGGACGAGCGGAGCGCTGACGTCGACGCTGGGTGCCTGGTACGTCGCCCGTATCCTCGAGGGGCTGCCGCCGCCGCCCGACCGGCTGGCCGGGGCGGACCGCCCCGGGGCGCCTCTGGTTGCGTACAAGACCGGCACGTCCTATGGCTATCGCGATGCCTGGGCGATCGGCTTCGACGCCCGCTATACGATCGGCATCTGGGTCGGCAGGCCCGATGGCAGCTTCGCTACCGACCGTATGGGTCGCGATACGGCCGCCCCCCTGTTGTTCGACGCCTTCGACCTGCTCGATCGGCCGACGTTGCTGCTGACCCGGGAGCGCCCCTCAGGGCCGCCGCCCGGCGATGCACTGCTCGTCGCCTCGACCGCCAACCTGCCGGCGCCCTTGCAGCGGTTCCAGCGCGAGGCGAGCCCGCTTGCGAGCTCGGTTGCCGCCGCTGCCGCTGTCGGCCCGTCGATCGCCTTTCCGGTCGATGGTACGCGCCTTCCTTTGGGGGGCGATGCATCCGGTCTGCTGCCGCTCGCACTCGAGGCGCGCGGCGGTCAGTTGCCGCTGCTATGGCTGGTGAATGGCGAGGCGGTGCCGACGGCATCCTGGAAGCGTCGCGCCGCCTGGCAGCCCGACGGGGCAGGGCAGGTGCGCGTCACCGTCGTCGACAGCGGCGGTCGCCATGCTTCCGTGGATGTCTGGATCGAATAGCGCCCCGGCACCGTTCGGCACCGGGGCGCGCTTCTTCGATTAGCCGTGCCAGAGCCCTTCGCGGGTCAGATCGTCCATCACCGCGTGAATCGCCTCGCGCATGATCGAGACCGCCTCATCGACATGATCCTTGGTGATGATCAAGGTCGGTGACAGCACCGCGAGATGGCCCATCGGGCGGATCATCAGGCCGCGCGGCATCGTCTGACGGATGACGCGATTGCCGAATTCCCACTCGGGCGGACAGATTTCCTTCGTCTTCTTGTCTTTCACGAACTCGACGCACAGCATCATGCCGACACCGCGCACATCGCCCACGATCGGGAGATCGAGCAGCGTGTGGCATTGCTCCTGGAAGTACGGCCCGAGCTTGCGCACATGTCCGCAGATATCCTCGCGCTCGATGATATCGAGATTGGCGAGGCCGGCGGCGCAGGCGACCGGATGCGCGGAATAGGTAAAGCCGTTCGCAAAGAACTTGCCCTTGCCCTGTTCCCCGAGCAGCGGCTCGAAGATGCGGCTCGACACGAAGAACGCACCGAGCGGCACATAGCCTGAGGTCAGGCCCTTCGCGCTGGTGATAATGTCCGGCACGATGTCGAACACCTTCTCCGATGCAAAGATCTCGCCGCAGCGGCCGAAGCCGGTCACGACCTCGTCCGAGATGTAGAGCACGTCATACTTGCGGCAGACTTCGAGCGTACGCCGCTGATAGCCCTTGGGCGGCACGATCACGCCGCCGGAAGCCAGCACCGGCTCGGCGATGAACGCGGCGACATTCTCCGGCCCGATTTCGAGAATCTTGTCTTCGAGCTGCTTGACCGTCAGTTCGAGGAATTCGGATTCCGTCATGCCCTCCGGGCGGCGATAGGGATTCGGCGCGGGCAAATGATGGATGTTGTCGGTCTTGCGATCCATGAAGTTGATGTCGCCCGGCTTGCCCGACAGCGAGGCTGAGAGATAGGTGCTTCCGTGATAGGCGTAATCACGGGTGATGATGTGTTTCTTGTCCGGCTGTCCGATGCAGTTGAAATAGAAATAGACATACCGGATCGCCGAATCGACCGCGGTCGAACCCCCGGTCGCGAAAAACACATGATTCAGATCGCCCGGCGTGTATTCGACTAGCCGGTCGCCGAGCTCGATTGAAGGCGGCGAGGAGATGATGCCGAACGGCGAGAAATAGCAGAGCTTGCGCGCCTGATCGGCAATGGCCTGCGCGATTTCGTCGCGACCGTATCCGACATTGACGCACCACATGCCACCCATCGCATCGAGCATGCGGTTGCCGTTGGAATCGTAGATGTACGGCCCTTCGGATTCGGCGATGACCAGCGGCTCTTTGGTCTTTGCGGTGCCCAGTTCGATCCAGGGGTGGATGATATGGTCGCGGTCCTTCTCCCACAGATCTTCCGTGTTGTAGGTGAAGTTTCGTCCTGCGGCCTTCTGCATGTTCTCCTGCCTTCGATCGATCGTTGTGGTTTCGCGAAAAGGACGAAGCCCGGCAGGACGCCTCAGAGAGGAGATCGGGGCGCGCGCTGCCGGGCCGTCGGTCCGGATCGTGGGGATCCGGCCCGCACCGTGTGAGGCGTGATCAGGTACCGGCCTGAACCGCCTCGAACATCTGCTGGAGATCGTCGAGCCGCTTGTTGTCGCGGCTGAAGATTCCCTGTTGGAGATAGGCCGTCGGATCGGCCGGAAAGCCACGATCGGCCAGCAACTGCGGATCGGCCTCGTCGAACGATATTTTGTTCGAATGACCATAGCCGTAGTCGATCAGCCAGGCGCCGGCTTCCGGCGAGATCAGCGCATCGATCAGATCGTGCGCGAGCTCGGGATGTGCAGCGTTGCTCGTCAGTACGGCGCCACAGCACCAGGTGAGGATGCCCTCCTTCGGATTCATGAACTTCACATCGACGCCCTGCTCGATCAGCGTCGGTAGCGCGCTGTTCCACGCGGTCGAGGCAACCACTTCGCCCGATGCGAGGCTCTGCTCAAGCTGCGTCGGATCCGACCAGTAGTAGCGCAGCAGCGGCTTCTGCTCTTCGAGCTTCGCCTTGACGCGCGCGATGTCGTCGTCGGTCATCGCATAGGGATCTTCGACGCCGATCAGAAGGCCGGTGATTACCGCGGTATCGGTAATGTCGGTGCCGATGGAAAGCCGGCCCGCGTAACGCTCATCCCACAGGATTTCCCAGCTCTCGTCCTGGATCTCGACGAGGTCGGCGCGATAGATGACGGACGTGTTGCCCCAGTCGACCGGCACGAACCATTGCTGACCACCGTCGGCCGCGCCGTTGATCGTCTTCAGATCCGCGAAGACGTTGTCCCAGTTGCTGAGACGCGATGTGTCGATCGCCTGGATCACGCCGGCGTCGCGCCAGCGCACGATGCGACCGCTGCACGGGTGCGCGACGTCCGTTTCGAATCCGGCGCGCAACTTCTGGAACGCCTCTTCTTCGTCGGCGAACACGGGAAGAGCGGGGGATTCGCCGTGCTTCTCAATATAGCCAGGAAAAAATTCTGGAACGTCATAGCCGCTCCAGGTGAAGTAACTCGCCTGATCTTGCGCCAGCGCGCGATCGGCTACCATCGGTACTGCAGCCAGCGTGATACCGGCGGAAGCAAGCACCCGGCCCATATCGCGACGCGACAGGCTGCGATTCTTGATCGCGGCCAACAGGTCATTCTTGGTCATTTGATTCTCCGTTCAGTCGACAGTTGTCCGGTCACGAGTGCGTTGATCGACCGGTGTCGTGCGGGGCGGGTTCGGGCCAGCCGCACAGGCGAATACTCGCAGGAAACGGTGATGGATCGGCCAATAGAAGGGAGGCCAACCGAAGCCCGCGAAAGGCTAGCATCCCGGACATTTGACGGGCAAGGCGGTGGAAGCCCCCAGAAAAGGCTTGATGCGCAATAGCTTGATTCGTATAGATTCGAGGCCGACAATACGGGTCATAAGGCTCGGCTGTTGCAAAAAAAAGGGAGGCGATCGGCATGGTAAGTGTCGCCAGCGGCGCGGAAACGCCCGCCCGGCCCGACGGTCTTTGGCTAAGATGGCGGGCTCTGCTGCTTCGGTATGAGTGGATAAGGGGATATCTTCTGCTCTCGCCGACAGCGTTGGTGATGATCACGATGCTGATCGTGCCGATACTGGGTCTGTTCCTTCTGAGTTTCTGGACCCAGGAATATTTCGAAATCCACCGCGACTTTACCTTGGATAATTATCTCAAGGTGCTCGACGTCCAGGAAAACCCGATCTACGGGCTCCTCCTTCTCAAATCCATCCGCATGTCTTTGACCGCGACCATCGCCGTGGTCGTTCTCGCTTACCCGATGGCCTACTACCTGGCGTTCCGGGTGACCAAGAACAAACTGATGTGGATCATCCTGATCACCGTGCCGTTCTGGACCAGCTACCTGCTGCGCGTCTTCGCGTGGAAGATCATTCTGGGTTTCAATGGCGTGATCAATTCCGGACTGATCACCACCGGCATTCTGAGCGAACCGCTCGAATTCCTGCTTTATAATCCGCCGGCCGTGACGATCACGCTGGCGCATGCCTGGGCTGCGTTCGCGATTCTGCCGATCTATGTGTCGCTCGAAAAGATCGACCGCTCGCTCCTCGAGGCAGCAACCGATCTCGGCGATACGCCGTTCGAGCGCTTCTGGCGCGTGACGTTCCCGCTGTCGCTGCCGGGCGTGATCTCGGCCACGCTGCTCGTGTTCATCCCCACCGTTGGCGACTATGTGACGCCGACTTTGGTGGGCGGTACGTCGGGTATCATGATAGGCAATATCATCCAGTCGCTATTCGGCAAGGCAAACAACGCGCCACTCGGGGCCGCGGTTTCGATCATGAGCATGATTTCGATCACGGTCGTGGTTCTCGGCTTCCTCTATTTCGTGCGGCTTCTGTTCGGGAAGCACGCGATCCAGCGGTCGGGGTGAACCATGCCGAGCACACGAAAAATCGACCTGCTGGCGATCTTCTCGATTTTCTACGTGATCTTTCTCTATGGACCGGTTTTGTTGTTGCCGCTGTTCTCGTTCAACGACAGCATCTATGTGGCGTTCCCGCTGAAGGGATTCACGCTGCAATGGTACTACGACATGGTCGAGAACACGCAGCTCATCAAGGCGCTCAATGCGAGCGTCAAGGTCGGCCTTGCATCGGCCTTCGTCAGCACGGTTCTGGGCGTCTTGGCCGCCAAGGCGGTCACGCGCTATTATTTGCCGGGTCGTGCGCCGGTCATGGCCGTCATCATGGTCCCGCTGGTTATTCCTTCGATCATTCTCGCGATCGCGCTTCTGACCATCTTCCGCAAGTTTCTCGATATCGAGCTCTCCTTGTGGACGGTTGGCGCCTCGCATGTGCTGGTCTGCATCCCCTTCGCGATGCTGGTGATGATTGCGCGATTGCAGGGCTTCGATAAAAGTCTCGAAGAAGCCTCGCTCGACCTCGGACAAGGACCGTGGATCACGTTCTGGAAGGTAACGTTCCCGCTGGCGGCGCCAGGCATCGTGTCGAGCCTGCTGCTCTGTTTCACGATCTCGTTCGACGAGTATCTGCTTGCTGCGTTCCTGGCGGGCAACGATGCGACGCTCCCGCTTTTCATCTTCAGCCAGTTGCGCTTCCCGAACCGCCTGCCGAGTACGCTGGCTTTGGGTAGCTGCATTCTCGTCTTTTCAATCATCATCGTCACTTTCTCGGAATGGCTGCGCCGCCGCGGCGTGCCGGACGAGAGCGCGGGAGGCATCGTCTGAGCATGGCATCCGAAGAATCGATCATTGAGATCAAGAGCGTCTCCAAACATTTCGGCGGCGTTCGAGCGGTCGACGACATCACGTTCAACATCCGGCGCGGTGAGTTCTTCTCGCTGCTCGGCCCCTCCGGTTGCGGCAAGACGACCTTGCTCCGCATGCTGGCCGGGTTCGAGGCGCCGACCAAGGGTGAAATCTATATCGACGGTCAACCGATGTCGGCGGTACCGCCGCATCATCGCCCGACCAACATGGTGTTTCAGAGCTACGCCATTTTCCCGCATCTCACCGTGGCGCAAAACATTGCCTACGGTCTGCGGAAGAAGGGTCTGACAAAGGATCAAAGTGCCGAGACCGTCGAACGGGCACTGGAGATGATCCAGCTTCCCGGCTACGGCAATCGAGGTGCGCATCAGCTCTCGGGCGGCCAGCGGCAGCGCGTTGCGCTGGCGCGTGCGCTCGTCTGCCAGCCGAAGGTCCTGCTGCTCGACGAGCCGCTGGGCGCGCTCGACAAGAAGCTGCGTGAAGAAATGCAGCTCGAACTGCGGCAGCTTCAGGAACGTCTCGGTGTCACCTTCGTGTTCGTGACGCACGACCAGGAAGAGGCGCTCACGATGTCCGACCGCATCGCAGTTATGTCGAAAGGCAAGGTGTTGCAGATCGATACGTCGACGCGTCTCTACGAAGCGCCGAACTGCCGCGAGGTTGCGGACTTCATCGGCACGATGAACTTCATCCGCGGCCGCGTATCGAGCGTGGATAACGGCCTCGCGACGGTCGAAGTCGGCGGAATTGGCAAGCTACGCGCGCCGGTCTCCAACGGTCAGTTCGCGGCCAATTCCGATGTGACTCTCGCCATTCGGCCCGAGAAAATCAAAATCGACCGAACCCAACCGACTGGCGATGCGAACGGCGTACATGGGACCGTGAGCGCCGAAGCCTATCTCGGCGATCGCAGTCATTTCTATGTCCAGGTTGAAGGGCTCGACAAACGCCTTGCTGTCGCTGCGCCGAATATGACCCGGAGCCTCGACGAGACCGACGTGCGCGGGCAGAAGGTCTGGGCGACCTGGCCGGTGCAGGCGGGCGTGCTGCTGACGCATTGACCGTCGATCGATACCAATGAAAAAGGGCGCGCCTTTTTCGTTGGCCGTTGTTGCTTAAGAGACTAGGTCAGTCGGTGCGGCGGATTGTAGAACGGCCGCTCCGCGATCCGCCCCGGCACCATGTGCTTTTCGATGCGCAGCTCCTTGGTGACCCAGATATCCACCATGATCTTCGCATCCGGCCGCGCATAGGCGGCTTCGATTGTTGCGATCGCGAGATTGCGTTTGCAGGTCGGCGACCACATCGCCGACGTCACGCGACCGATTTCGCGATTGCCGTCATAGAGCAGCGATCCGTCGGCCGGCTTGTTGCCGATGACGTCGAGCCCGACGGTGCGCCAGCGCGGGCCGCCTTCGGCCTGCTCGCGCAGCAGCGCACGCTTGCCGACGAAATAGGGCTTCTTGAAATTGACCAGCCGCTCGAAGCCCAGTTCGAAGGGCGAGCGACGCTGCGAATGACGCTGGCAACGCTCCGAGCCGATGAAATCCGTGTTCACCTGCAGGAACCCGGCCTCGATCCGCGCGAGGTTGAGCGCGTGCGATCCCGTCGGCACGATGCGCGGTGCGAGCTTCGTCGCCATCATGCGATCCCAGAAGGCAAGTGCGTGTTCAGGCCGCAGATAGACCTCGAAGCCGAGATCGCCGGTGAATCCGGTGCGGGTCAGGACGATCTTCATGCCGTCAAGTTCGACCTGCACCAATCGGAAGAACTTGAGAACCGAAACTTCCTTGAGGCCGATCTGTTCGAGCGCCTGCCGCGAGAGCGGGCCTTGAATCGAAAGCCCGCAGAATTCTTCGGTCACGTCTGCGATTGTCACGTCGTATTGGAACGCCGTGTCCTGAAACCAGGATAGGTTCTGTTCCTGTACGTTGATCAGATAGTCGCGCTCGCCGAGCCGGAACACGGTACCATCCTCGACCACCTTGCCGTCATCGTCGCACCAGATGGCATAGGCGACCTGGCCGACCGCTACCTTGGTCATGTCGCGCGTCATCAGACGGTCGAGGAAGCGTGTCGCATCGGGGCCGCCGATCCGGTACTGCGTCATCGGTGAGATGTCGTAGACCGACACGGCGTTGCGGATCGCGGTGTATTCGCGCTCGATATTGTCGAAACAGCCGACGCTGAGATAACCCTCCCAGCGTTCCCAACTGTGATTAAGGTTCAGCGGCAAAAGCCGTTCGTAGAACGGCGTTGGCAGCAGGTTCTGCGCGACGTGCCCTTTGAGCGCGTTCATCGTGTCGGCTCCGTCTTGAGATCTGCGATGACCGCCTGCGCCGCGTTCCAGCCGGGCGCGCCGGTGATGCCGCCACCGGGATGCGTACCGGCGCCGCAGAGATAAAATCCTGCAATCGGCATCCGATACTGGGCAAAGCCGGGCACCGGCCGCAGCGTCCAGATCTGGTCGAGCGAGATTTCGCCCTGATGCCAGTGGCCGCCGCCGAGGCGGAACTTCTTTTCGATATCCGGTGGTGTCAGCAACTCGGCCCCAACGATGCGGTCCTTGGTACCCGGAAGTTGCGCATCGATCGATGCGATCAGTTGCTCGCGCAATCCGGCCCGGGCGCCGTCCCAGCTCCCCTCGGCAAGCGCATAGGGGACATAGTGGACGTTGGCGCTCAGCACGTGCTGGCCCGCTGGCGCGAGGCTCGGATCGACGAGCGTCGGAATCACGATCTCCATGGGGAGCGACCCGGGCACGGTCTTGTACTTGCACGCATCGAACGCGCGTTCGAGGCCAGGAAGGCCCGGCGTCATCATGAACCGGACCTGGCCCTGCTGTGGCAGGTTCTTGAGGCTCTCCGGCAGCGCATCGAGGGCGAGATGCAGTTTCGCCGTGGTGCCACGATCCCGGAGATAGCGGGTGCGGCGTACGAACTCGGTATCGAGATGCTCGGGTCCGAGCAGTTTAAGCAGGCTGGTCTTGGGATCGGCGTTCGAAACGACAATGCGGCTGGCGATCTCGGTACCGTCCTCCAGCACAACACCCTTCGCACGCTCGTCCTTGATCAATACACGCGCGACTGGCGATCCGGTGCGAATCTCGGCGCCCGCACTGCGGGCCGCGGCCGCCAGCGCTTCCATCACCGCGCCAATGCCGCCGGCGGGTAAGGCAAGCGCGCCGCGAGTGCCGTTGGCGCAGCCGGCCATGCGATAGAGATAGGTGTAAACGCTGTTCGGTGAACGCGGGCCCATGAAATTGCCCATCACCGCATCGAGCGCGATCGTTGCCTTGATCGTTTCGTTCTCGAACTCGTCGGTCACGAGGTCGTAGGCATTCATGCCGATGATGCGCAGCAGCTCGCGCATGCCGTGCCGCCCGAGCAGTCGGATGCGCAGGCCGAACCGCGCCA
>JAWXBK010000014.1:0-13984 GCA_034439975.1 Rhodospirillaceae bacterium
AAACGCCTCGAAATCCGCCGCGTCGAATTTTTTGGTTGGCGCGAACTGCCAGTTGATCGGGCCAAGCTTGTCCTTGAGTTCCATGACGCCGCTCGCGAAAAACCGCTCGACCGACGATCCCGCCTCCGCCAGCACGCGCCGGTTGGTGGCGAAACGCGGCCCCTTGAGCGCAAAAATGAACGTGTCCGGCGTTTCGGCGTGCCATTTGGCAAAGCTCTCCGGCTTCTGCGAGCCGTAGAACGTACCGTTGATCTCGATCGAGGTGAGTTTCCGGCTGGCATATTTCAGCTCGCGCTTCTGCACGAGGTCGGCGGGATAGAAGACGCCGCGCCACGGTTCGTAGGTCCAGCCGCCCACGCCGATGCGGATCGTTCCTGCCGCCTTCTTTGCCACCGTTTGTCTCCGTCTGTGGTCGCACGAGAATAGCGCGGGCGAATGTCGATGCGAAGCGAGGTATCGATACGTCGGCCTCGCGATGATCAGGGTCCACGCCTCGCGCCTCCATTACTGGGACGGCGAGGACGAGATCGTTCTCTAAGCGGACGGCCGGCACCGGATCGGTTATGATCGCTTCCGCACGATCTTGTGACGGGAGCGACGATCATCACCGCCAGCGAATCTCCGGGCCCGGCACAGGCTGCGAAATCGACTATCACTGACGCAACCGCCCGCGGCGTGGCCATGGTGCTGCTGGCCACCCTGGGCTGGAGCCTTGGCGGCCTGTTCACCCGCATGCTGACGATCGATATCGGCACCGCGGTCGTCCTGCGATCGCTGGCCGGCGGCCTCCTGATGTTGCTGTATGTCCTGATGCGGTATCGGCAGTCGGCGTTGCGGGAACTGGTGACGCTGGGCAAGGTGGGATGGGTCGTCGTCCTGCTCAGCAGCATCGCCCAGGCGGCGACAACAGCCGGGCTCTTCCTCACCAGCGTCGCGCATGTTGCGGTGATCTACGCGACCTGCCCCTTCGTGGCCGCGATCATCGCCTGGATCTGGCTGCACGAACGAATATCGCGCACGACCGCCATCGCCATCGTCGCGTCGTTGGTTGGCATTATGCTGGTGGTCGCGGGATCGTCAGGCCCGAGCAGCCTCCTGGGCGATGCCGTGGCCTTCGTGATGACGGCGTCGTTCGCCGTCATCATCGTGCTCTCGAAAGCGCATCCCGGCCTCAAGATTGTCGAGATTTCGACGGTCGGCGCTTTCCTGACGTCTCTTCTGTTCCTGCCGTTCTTCAGCACGACCGATCTCGACGTCAGGAATGCCGTTGTCGTGTCGATCTACGGGTTCGTCGCGATCGTGTTTGCCTTCCTCATGTTCATCCGCGGCGCCCGCCACCTTCCGGCGGCAACCAGCGGCCTGATCATCACATTGGAAATTGTCCTGTCGCCGTTCTGGGTCTGGCTCTTCTTCGACGAAAGGATCGACCGGCTGACCTTTATCGGCGGCGCGATCGTCGCGGCGGCGGTGGCCGGACACCTGATCCTGATGTCGACGCGGCCCCGCCCGATACCGCGCTAGTCGCGCGCGGGAATCGCAAGGCCGCGCTTGACCGCTGGGCGCGCGAGCGCCTTGTCGAGCCAGCCTGGCACGTTCGTCAGCGTGTCGTACTCCACCAAATCGCGCGCGCCGTAGAAGGTGATCAGATTGCGTACCCAGCCGAGCGTCGCGATGTCGGCGATCGTGTAATCATCGCCCATCAGCCATGTCCGGCCTTCGAGCCTGCTATCGAGCACCTTGAGAAGCCGCCGCGATTCCGCGACATAGCGCTCGAGCGGCCGCTTGTCTTCGATCTCCCTGCCGGCGAATTTATGAAAGAACCCGACCTGGCCGAACATCGGACCGATCCCCGCCATCTGGAAGAACACCCATTCGATCGTGTGCCAGCGTTCGGCCACGTCCTTCGGAATGAACGTCCCGGTCTTGTCCGCGAGATAGAGCAGGATCGCGCCCGACTCGAAAAGCCCGAGCGGTTTGCCGCCGGGACCGTCGGGATCGATGATCGCCGGAATCTTGCCGTTCGGATTGAGCGACAGGAATTCGGGCGTCTTCGTTTCGTCCTTGCCAAGATCGACAAAATGCGGCTCGTAGGCGATGCCCATCTCCTCGAGCATGATCGACACCTTCACGCCGTTCGGCGTGTTCAGCGAATAGAGCTGTATGCGATCGGGATGCTTCGCGGGCCAGCGTTTGGTGATCGGAAAATGCGACAGATCGGTCAAAATCGGGCTCCGTGCGGCTGCGTTGACGACAGGTGCGTTGACGGCGGGTGAACGACTCCAGAGGTAACGCCCCCGGCGTCGTGTATCAAGAGTGGCGCACTACCGGTATCCCGCCGCCTGCAATTCGAACAGTTCGGCATAGCGGCCGCGCTGCGCGACGAGCTCCTCATGCGTTCCGGCGGCTTCGACCTTGCCGTCGGCGAGAACCAGGATCCGGTCGGCCATGCGCACGCTCGAAAATCGGTGCGAGATGAGAATAGCTGTCCGTCCCGCGCTCAATTCCTTGAAACGACGGAACACCTCGAACTCCGAGCGCGCATCGAGCGCCGCCGTCGGCTCGTCGAGGATCAGAACCGCCGCCTCGCGCATATAGGCCCGCGCGATCGCGATCTTCTGCCATTCGCCGCCCGAGAGCTCGACGCCGTTCTTGAAGCGCTTGCCGATCATCTGGTCGTAACCGGCCGGCAGCCGTTCGATGACGTCGTCCGCCTGGCTTCGTTCGGCGGCCCGTTCGATGCGCGCGCGATCGCCGCGCACTTCGATCCGCCCGACCGCGATATTGTCGGCTGCGCTTAAATTATAGCGGACGAAATCCTGGAAGATGACGCCCATATTGCCGCGCAGCGCCTCGAGGTCGTATTCGCGCAGATCGTAACCGTCGAGCAGGATGCGGCCCTCGTCGGGGTCGTAAAGCCGGGTCAGCAGTTTCACCAGCGTCGTCTTGCCGGCGCCATTCTCGCCGACGAGTGCGAGCACCTCGCCGGCATGCAACGTGAAGCTGAGATGGCACACGGCCCATCGCTCGGCACCGGGATAGGTGAAACCGACATCCTCGAAGACGAAGCCCTGACGGATCGGCTGCGGAAACGGCCGCGGCTCATCCGGCGAGAGAATCTCGGGCTTCACCTCGAAGAACGAGAAGAGATCGTCGAGATAGAGCGCCTGGCTCGCCGTGCTCGAGAAACTCGCGAGCAGCCCTTCGAGAAGATTGCGCAGGCGGCGGAACGAGCCGGCAAGGAACGTGAGATCGCCGATCGTGAACTCGCCGGCCAGAGTGCGCCAGGCGATATAGGCATAAGCGAGGTAATAGCCGACCGTGCCGATCGCCGTGAACAATCCGCCCCAGCGCGCGCGGCGCAGGGCGATCCGGCGATTGGCCGCATAGAAGCCGCTCGAAAGCCTCCGATAGCGATCGATCAGGAATCGATGCAGGCCGAAGATCTTCACTTCCTTGGCGGTCTCGACGCTGGCCGCGGTCTGCCGCACGTAATCGAGTTCGCGCCGCTCGGGTGTGCGGACGAAATCGAGCGAGTAACTCTGCGCGTTGAAATGCGCCTCGCCGAGGAAGGCCGGCACCAGTGCGAGAACCAGCAGCAATATGAGCCACGGCGCATAGAAGATGAGGCCGGCGGCAAAGCTCGCGACCGTCACGATGTCCTGCGCCTGCCCGAAAAGCTGGCCCATCAATGTCATGCGCCCGCTGGTCTGGCGGCGCGCGCGCTCGAGCTGATCCTGGAACTCGGCATCCTCGAAATCCTCGAGATCGAGCGTCGCCGCATGTTCCATCAGCCGCACACTTGTCTCGTTCGAGATGCGTTCGGCGAGCAGGCTGTCGATCAGCGACACGACGCGGCCGAGCACGTCGGCCAGAACCGCGAGCGCGAACTCGGCCAAAAGCAGCAGGCCGAGCTGGTTGAGCAGACCGCCGTCGATCCATTGCTGCAGCGTGTCCGGCTTCTCCGGCATCTGCACCAGCAGCACGACATCGTCGATGATGAGTTTACCGACATAGAGCGTCGCGACCGGCATCAAGGCGCGCGCGAACCGCAGCAGCAGCGATGCTAAAGTGAAAGAGGGGCTGGTGCGCCAGACCAGCGCGAGGAACGGGCGCAAATTCTTGAGCGCGCCGATGCGTTCGCGGAACGACCGCGTTTTCGGCAGCGGCAGGCCGCCCGGCATGCGCGGGGGCGATCCCGATCGGTCGCGGCCGCCGTCGCTATACTGACGCGGCATTCAGGCCGCTATGGGTGAAAACGGTTCATCGGACCGGGCGACAATAGCGCATTGACACGGGGACTGCAGGCATTGCCTCGCGGTGAACCGGCGCCGCGACGGGTTTATCCCGAGCGCGTTATCCAACATGCGCGTGCCGCTATGCCGCCTCGGCCCGTTGCGATTTCACATGCGCGAGCGGACTTGGCGCCAGCCAGCGCGCAAGCGCACGGCGTGCCCAGGCGGCACCTTCCGCCTCGAACCGCCCTTGCGCCATTGCACGGGTCAAGGTCAGGTCGCCGCGATAGATATAGATCATGTCGGCGAGCGTCGTGGTCAGATAGAGATCGACCTCGAAGCCCGGCTCTTCGAAACAGAGCTCCGTGCGCGCCGCCTCGTTGATGAACCACCAGTCGCGTGTGCGCGCCGGCTGGTCGGTGAAACTGAGTTTCACGACGCAGCGCCGCGTGCCGAAAATTTCCGGCTTCACATTCTGTTCGAGCGCCCACATCAGAAGCGTGATGTTGATCTCGTGCTTCGCCAGTTCGCGGCGCGACCATCTTTGGCCCCAGACGCCGAGCCCTTCTACGATCGGTGCGAACTCGGCGCCGGCCGGCGTCAGATGATAGGTCCAGCTTCGGCCGCTGTCCGAGCGGCGGCGTTCGATGATCCCCTCGATCTCGAGCTCCTTGAGGCGGCGCGACAGCAAGGTCGGCGAGGCGAGCGGCACCCCGCGCCGGAGCTGTGAGAAACGTGTGGCACCGAGCATCAGGTCGCGCAAAATGAGCGCCGTCCAGCGCTCGCAGAACAGCTCGGCCGCCTTGGCGATCGGGCAGAATTGGCCGTAACTTCTCATGATTCGCCTCCTCTTTGGACGGGAGCTTGGGTTCCCCAGGCTAGCCCCGATAGTACATCTCGTGTACTATTTTCGAAGCTCCGCCTGCGCGAGTTTATCGTCGGTCGCGGCGATGGGCGGCGCCGGGAATGGCGCGCCGCCTTTTTTGCCGTCCAGGTTCGGCCCGACAACCCGGCCATAACGTTATGAGTGGAGTTACATCATGAACGACGTTGCAGCTTCCCCGAAAAACAACGAAACCGCCCCCGCCGACCTTGCCGCCGTGAAGGCGAAGCAGCAGGGCGCCTGGTCTTCGGGCGACTATGCCGTGATCGGCTCGACGCTCCAGATCGTCGGCGAGACTTTGTGCGAGGCGCTCGACCTGCGCGCCGGCTCGAAGGTGCTCGATGTCGCCGCCGGCAACGGCAATGTCTCGCTCGCCGCCGCGCGCCGCTGGTGCGACGTCACGTCGACCGACTATGTGCCGGCTCTGCTCGAGCGCGGCAAAAAGCGCGCCGAAGCCGACGGGCTCGCGATGGCGTTCCGCGAGGCCGATGCCGAAAACCTGCCGTTCGGCGACAACAGTTTCGATGCCGTGGTCTCGACCTTCGGCGTGATGTTCACGCCCGACCAGGACAAGAGCGCATCGGAACTCCTGCGCGTGTGCAAATCCGGTGGCCGGATCGGTCTCGCGAACTGGACGCCAGAGGGTTTCATCGGCCAGTTGTTCAAGACGATCGGCAAACATCTGCCGCCGCCGCAAGGCGTGAAGTCGCCCGCGCTCTGGGGCACCAAGGCGCGGCTCGACGAGATGTTCGGCAAGGGCGCCGCGTCGATCGACGCTGCGCCGCGCGATTTCGTGTTCCGCTACAAATCCGCCGAACACTGGCTCGACATCTTCCGCACCTGGTACGGCCCGACGCTCAAGGCCTTCGGCGCGCTCGACGGAGCGGGGCAGGCCGCACTCCAGGCCGACCTGATCGCGCTTGTCGCCCGCTTCAACCGCTCGGGCGATGCGACGATGGTGGTGCCGAGCGAGTATCTCGAGATCGTTGTCACGAAGCGCTGAGGCGACGTGTAGCCTCGCAAGTTATCGCAGCAGGCTCGGGCGCGGTGTTCCGCACCCGCACATGAAACGGGCCGTATTGTGCCGAGGGCACGATGCGGCCTGTTTTGCCGGATTTTATGTCGCTCGATCCGGAACCGTCAGCCGCGCCGCGCCTTCTCGATCCTGGCGACGTCGATCTTGCGCATTTCCATCATGGCCTCGAACGCGCGCTTTGCTTCGTCCCCGCCGGCAGCCATGGCCTCGGTCAGCACGCGCGGCGTGATCTGCCAGGAGATGCCCCATCTGTCCTTGCACCAGCCGCACGCGCTCTCCTGGCCGCCATTGCCGACGATGGCGTTCCAGTAGCGGTCGGTCTCTTCCTGATTGTCGGTGGCGATCTGGAACGAGAATGCTTCGTTATGTTTGAACGCGGGCCCGCCATTGAGCCCGAGACAGGGGATGCCGGCGACGGTGAATTCGACCGTCAGCACGTCGCCCGCCTTGCCGGAGGGATAGTCGCTTGGCGCAAGGTGGACGGCTGTGACCGCGCTGTTCGGGAATGTCCGGGCGTAAAACCGGGCGGCCGCCTCGGCATCCTTGTCGTACCAGACGCAGATCGTATTTTTTGCAATGGCCATCGCTTGTCCTTTCGGTTCTGACGTCGATCCCGGTTACTCTAAACGTGCTTGCACCTTATGGTGTTCCGCGGCCCGACGGGGGGATCCGCAAGCATCTCCGCCCGCTGCGGCCGATTGCACGACGGTTTCGTTCGTTCTAACGATACCGGCTTACCATTCCGGCCGCATTGTTGAGGAGACGCAGCATGGACCGATTCACGGGCGGTTGCCGGTGCGGCAACGTGCGACTTGTGGCGACGGGCGCTCCATACCGGGTCGGCATCTGTCACTGTCTCGATTGCCGCAAGCATCATGGCGCGCTTTTTTACGCTGCCGCCATGTTCCCCCAGGATGCGGTGACGATCGAGGGCGAGACGCGCGACTATAAGGGGCGGCATTTCTGTCCCCGCTGCGGCTCGCCCGTGTTCGCACGCACCGGCGACGAAATCGAGGTGCATCTTGGATCCCTGGACGCACCCGACCAGCTCACGCCGACCTACGAATGCTGGACCGTGCGTCGCGAATTCTGGTTGCCGCCCTTTCCGCTCGAGCGACGATACGAGCGCGATCGCGACACAGCGGGGCGGACGGAGGAGTAGGCGGGGGAAAGTGGGGCGGCGCCGTTGCGAGGTGACGACGCAGCCAGTTTTTGTTCTGCAATGATGGAAAATGGCGCACCCGACAGGATTCGAACCTGTGGCCTCTGCCTTCGGAGGGCAGCGCTCTATCCAGCTGAGCTACGGGTGCAGGCCCGGCGAAACGCGGGGCGGCAAACCGGCCGAAATCCGCGCATCGAAACGCGGCGGACCATACAAGATGGTCCCGAACGGGTAAAGCTTGGGGTAGAACAGGGCATGGCCGACCCCCGCAACGACAAGCCCGACGCGCCGCCCCCCGCGCCATCAGGCGCGCAAGCCGAAACCCCCAACGCACCGGCTGACGCGACACCCGTCGTCACATCATCCGGCACGCCGTCCGATAATGGGGCCGAAGATCCGCCGGCCTTCCCCGCCAGACGGGTGGCGCAACGCGCATCGGCCGCGGCGCCCTCTGACGCGCGTCTCAATACGCCGGCCGACGCCGAGACCCTCGCGCTGATTGCGCTCGCGCATGTCGCGTCCGACGACGATCTGCTGCCACGCTTCCTCGCGCTCTCCGGCCTCGATCTCGACGATCTGCGCGCCCGCGCGCAGGATCCGGTCATGCTCGGCGCCGTCCTCGATTTTCTGCTCGCGCACGAGCCGGATCTGATCGCGTTCGCCGAAGCGCAGGAGATTGCACCGGCCGCCATCGCGCGGGCGCGGCGCGCGCTGCCGGGCGCCACGGTCGAGGAATAGATCGGTCGCTGCAGTCCCGTCGCCGATCAGCTTGCCGGTTCGGACTCCAACTTTGCCGAGGCTCGCTTTCAGCTCGCCGGTTTGGACCCCGCTTTGCCGGGGCTCGCTTTCAGCTCGCGGGCTCGGCGACGGTCTCGAGCGCGTCCGCCGCGTCTTCCTCGTCCTCGATCTCGCCCGCCATCGCGCGCCGCGCTGTTTCATCGGCGCCGGAGGGAAGTTTCTGTGTGCGGTCGGTCATCCAGGCGGCGATATCGCGCCACACGATGACCGCCTCGAGATCGCGCAGGAGCATGTGATAGCCGCTGCGATAGATGCCGATGCGTATCCGGTCTTCGGACAATGCCGGCAGCCGTTCGAGCGCACGCATCACGGCGCCCGATGGCAACACGTCCTCGTTCGCGCCGTAGAGGACCAATGTCGGCACCCGGCCCATCTGCGGCACCGAGGCGACGCTGCGGTCCATCAGCCCGACCAGCCCGTAGACGGCATCGACGCGGCTTTCCTTGAGCACCAGCGGATCGTTCTGCATCGCGCGCAGCACGTCCAGATTATCGGTCGGCACGACGCGCAGCCCTTCGCCGGTCAGCTTCATCCACGGCATCGTGTGCGCGAAAAACCAGAGCGCGCCGGCCGCGATCGGTCCCTGGCTCTCGCGGCCCCAGACCGCGGGTGCGATCAGCACGACACCGTCGATCGCCGGCAACACGGCCGCATCGAGCACCGCCATCGCGACGGCACCGCCCATGCTTTCGCCGAGCAGGAAGATCGGCGTGTCGGGATGTTCGGCGCGCAGCAAGCCGACCGCGACATTCGCATCCTCGATAAGCCGGTCGTCGCCCGGCCAATAACCGATCTGTTCGGTCTCGCCGAAACCGCGCTGATCGTAGGCATAGATCGCGATGCCGGCCTTGGTCCAGAAATCGGCCGGCAGTTCGAAGGCGCGCGAATAATCGTTGAACCCGTGCAGCGCCAATATGACCGCATCGGGCTTGCGCGTACCATTCTCGGGCAGCCTGCGCCGCAGCGGCAACGCCGTGCCATCGGGCATCACGATCGCGTCGGCGGTCAGCATGGGTGCCGCAATGTCGGGGCCAAGCGTCTGCAGCTTCGGGGCGCAGCCGCCGGCGAACCCGGCCGCGAACAGCGCCAGGCCAAAAGCGAGAATGGTCGTGAATTTTTGGTCATGCCGGCGGTTTTTCGTCACGCGCGTCCGGCGCCTGTAGGATTCGAGGTCGATCGTCCGGCACCCGGCTGCAGCTCGCTGCGCGTGCCGCGCGTCAGTTCGAGGAAGATGTCCTCGAGGTCGGTTTCGAGTGTCGTGAGGTCGGCAATCTCGAGCCCCGCGCGCTGCACGGCGCTCAGAATCTCGCCGATCTGCGTCTTGCTCGGCTGATAGCGCACCAGCATCCGGCGCGGTGTCTGAAGCTGCACGTCGAAGCGCTTCAGTTCCTCCGGCATCGCGACGACATCGGCGTAAAGGATGAACAGCAGTTCCTTGTGATCGAGCCGCGCCAGCATCCGCGCCGTATCGTCGATCGCGATCACCTTGCCGTGGTTGATGATCGCGATGCGATCGCAGAGTTCTTCCGCTTCCTCGAGGTAATGCGTCGTGAGCAACACGGTCGTGCCGGCCTTGTTGAGTTCGCGCACATAGTCCCAGAGCTGCCGCCGCAGTTCGACATCGACGCCCGCGGTCGGCTCGTCGAGCACCAAGACCGGCGGGCTGTGCACCATCGCCTTCGCGACCATCAGCCGGCGGCGCATGCCGCCCGAGAGGCTGCGCGCATACGAGTTCGATTGCCGCGTGAGGCTCATCGCCGCGAGGAGTTCCTCGGTGCGGCGTTCCTTGCGCGGCACGCCGTAGAGCCCGCCCTGCAGGTCGAGCAGTTCGTGGGGCGTGAAGAAGGGATCGATATTGAGTTCCTGCGGCACCACGCCGATCGCGCTCGCGACATCGCGCGGGCTTTTGTCGAGATCGTAATCCCAGATGCGCACATTGCCCGTTGTCTTGCGCACGAGCTGCGCCATGATGTTGATCAGCGTCGATTTGCCGGCGCCGTTCGGGCCGAGCAGGCCGAACAGCATGCCGCGCGGAATCTGCAGGTCGACATCGCTCAGCGCCTGCACGCCGCCGCTCTTGCGGCTGCGATAAAGCTTGCTGAGGCCGCGAATATCGACGGCAAGGTCGGGCAGCGAATCGGGTGCGTGCGTCATCCGGCTGGGGTCATGTTGGGTAGGGCGCCGATGGCTATCACCCGGCCGTCATTTGGGTCAATGGCATGTGGGCCAAAGGCATGGGCGGATCGGGCGCCCGCCATCGACGCCGCCGGGCCATAACTTTAAGGTCTCCGCCGGGATCGGCGTATGCGGCCGGTTCCGGCGACGAGGGGGTCCGGCCGGGGCATGAGATCCAACCTGAGGCATATGGGCGAGCGGTTCGGGCTGGCGCGCGCGATCGCGCTGCCGCTGCTGGCGCTGCTGCTCTGGGTGCGCGTCGAGGATCCGACGATGATCGAGGCGCTGCGGCTGCGCAGTTTCGATCTGATGCAGAAGCTCGCGCCGCGCGAGGTCGAGCAATATCCCGTACAGATCGTCGACATCGACGAGGCCAGCATCGTCGAGATCGGGCAATGGCCCTGGCCGCGCACCATTCTTGCGGAGCTGGTCGACCGGCTGATGGCATCGGGTGCTGCGGTCGTCGGTTTCGATATTCTCTTCGCCGAGCCCGACCGTACCTCGCCCGCGATGATCGCGCACCGGCTCGACGGCATCGACCCGGCGACGCGCGCGCTGCTCGAATCGCTGCCCGATCACGACGAGATCTTTGCAGAGACGTTGGCGCGCTGCCGCTGCGTGCTCGGCTATTCGGTGCTGGAAAGTCTCGGCGTCAGCGCCAACGAAAATCCGGTTGCGCCCGCGGCGGTCGCCGAGATCGGCGGCGATCCGCGACCGTTCCTCTATCCCTATCCCGGCGTGCTCTCGAATCTGCCGGCACTCGAAGCGGCCGCCGTCGGGCGCGGTCTCTTCACGCTCGATCCCGAGCAGGACGGGCTGGTGCGGCGCGTGCCCCTGCTGATGCGTGTCGGCGATACGATCCTGCCGGCGCTTGCACCCGAGCTTCTGCGCGTCGCGACCGGCCAGACGACGTACGCCGTGCAGCGCAACGAGATCGGCATCGAAACCTTGACGATCGCCGGCGTGAAAGTCCCGACCGACGAACAGGGTCAGGTCTGGATTCGCTTCGGCCTCCACGATCAGGCGCGTTTCGTCTCGGCCGGCGACGTGCTCGCGGGCCGGCTGGCGCCAGAGCAGATTGCCGGGCGCATCGTCCTGATCGGCACGTCGGCGGTGGGTTTGCGCGATCTGCGCGCGACGCCGGTCGATCTCACGATGCCGGGCGTCGAAATCCACGCGCAGCTCATCGAAACGGTGCTCGCCGGCGAGTATCTGCGGCGGCCCAATTTCATGCTCGGCGCCGAGCTGGTTGCGACCTGCATTTTCGGGCTTCTGCTGATCGGGCTGGTGCCCGCCGTGCGCGCGAGCCTCTCTTTCGGCGTTCTGGCGCTCGCACTCGGCGGGGCAGCGGCCGGATCCTGGTACTTTTTCATCGAGAAGAATCTGCTGATCGATCCGAGCTATCCGGCGGCGACCGCCGGCATGCTCTACGGTCTGCTGGTCTATCTCAGCCACTATCGGACGGAACGGCAGCGCCGCCAGACCGCGGAAGCGTTCGGGCGCTATCTCTCGCCGGTGATGGCCGAACGGGTCAGCCGCGATCGCAACGCGTTGAAGCTCGGCGGCGACGAGCGCGTGCTCACGGTCATGTTCGCCGATGCGCGCGGCTTCACCGCGCTCAGCGAACGCTATGCCGGCGATCCGCAGACGCTGACCGGCATCGTCAACAAGTTCCTCACCGCGATGAGCGACGAGGTGCAGTCGCTCGATGGCACGGTCGACAAGTATATGGGCGACGCGGTGATGGCGTTCTGGAACGCACCCGTGGATCAACCCGATCACGCGCGCGTCGCCTGTCACGCCGCGCTCGCGATGCAGTCGGCGATCGGGCGCCTCAACGAAGCCTGGCAGAACGATCCCGAGTTTGCGGAGGAAGGCCGCACGCCGCCGCGGATCGGTGTCGGCGTCGGCATCAACACCGGGCGCTGCGTGGTCGGCAATATGGGATCCGAAACGCGGCTCGAATATTCGGCGCTCGGCGATCCGGTCAATCTTGCCTCGCGCATCGAATCCCAGACCAAACGCTACAGTGTGCCGATCATCGTCACCGCGGCGACCGAACGCGAAGCGCCGGGGCTCGCCGTTCTGGAAATCGACCGGATCGCGGTCAAGGGCAAGGCGGAAGCGGTCACTATCTTTGCCCTGCTCGGCGACGAGACACGGGCCGCGAGCCCGTCATTCCAGGCGCTGCGCGCGGCGCAGGCCTCGTTTCTCGATCACTATCGCGGTCAGCGCTGGAACGAGGCGCGTCGGGCGGCGGCGGATCTGGCGGCGTCGGAGCCGGCGCTCGCCGGGCTCTGCGGCCTCTATGCGGAACGGATCGCGGTCCTCGAGGAGACGCCGCCGGCGCCCGATTGGGACGGCGCCTACATCGCCGACGAAAAATAGCCTTATCTCTAATAGTTTGAAAAATAACTATATTTTTCAAAAAGCTCCCGGCTGCGGGAAGGGCCGGGCTTAGGCCAGAATCGGGTCTGGGAAATCATTGCCGGTTCCGTCAGGGTATGCATAAGTATATATGCAAAAGGTTAGTTGCCGAGCCAACGGCAACGCGACGGGGAGACTTACATGGTCGCCGCGTGAAATACGCGGCGCTGCCGTTTCGAACCCCGAATGAGCCCAAGCTTGCGATCGCCGATCGCATATCGGGCAACTGACGCTTCCGGTTCCGTCGATCGACGGTTCGGTCCGGGGCCGGGAAAGTGTGGGATAGGCATGTCGGCAAATTCGATCGGTCGCGTCGAAGCGGTCGATCCGAGCTCGTCTGTCAAGCGACCGGACGGCAGTGTATCGCCGTTAAACATCGGCGATTCCATTTATCTGGACGATACGATCATGACCGGCCCGCTCGGCGCCGTTCAGATTGTGTTCAACGACGGCACGACGTTCGCGCTGGGCAGCGATGCCCGAATGACGATCGACAAGCTCATCTACGATCCGGCGAGCGCCGACAACGGACTGACCGCAACCTTGCTGCAGGGTTCCTTTGTCTTTCTGACCGGTGCGGTCGCGCCGGCAACGGGCGACGGTCTCGTCATCAACACGCCCGTCGGCACGATGGGCATTCGGGGCACGTTCGGCGGCGGCGGCCAGTTGACGCCGTGGAATACCTGGACGATCACCCTCTTTCCGGAAGTGGATGGAACCGTCAGCAGCATCGCGTTCACGAATGCCGCGGGCAAGACCGTTCTCGATATGCCATTCGAAGCGCTTGTGCTTCCCGGTTTCGAAAATCTTGCCGAACCGAAGATTCTTACGATCGAGGAAGCGCTCCGGATCTTTGGCGCCGCCCTCGACGTCAATCCGGACGATCTCCTCAAGCTGCCGGGCCCGGACGAGGAGAACGACCAGACGATCGACTACGAGAGTTTGAACTCGGGCAGCGGCGGTTTTGGCCGGCTGGACGATCTGTTTCGCGGCGAGGGACTTTCGGATTCGCTCGATCCGACGGCGCTGCAATTCCTGGCGCTGCTGCGCCTGCTCGAACGCGGCAGCCTGAAGGACACCAAGGCGGTACCGCCGGTGCCGCCGGCTTTCGATGAGGACGATCCGCTGCCGCCGGATCCACCGCAGCTGCCCGACAACCAGCAACCCGTCGTCTTCTCGATCGCGGGCACGTCGGCGCTGAGCGAGGGCGGGACGGCGACCTACACGGTCTCCTATACCGGTGCGACGCTGGCGCCGGGCGAGATCGCGAC
>JAWXBK010000015.1:0-15543 GCA_034439975.1 Rhodospirillaceae bacterium
CGCCGACGAACTTGCGATGGCGCAGCGCATGCAGCTCTCGTTCCTGCCTCGCCATTATCCCGATGTCCCTCATCTGCCCATCTATGCGCGCATGCGCGCCGCGCGAGAAGTCGGTGGCGATTTCTACGATGTCATCGAGATCGACGATCACCGCGTGGGCATCGTGATCGCCGACGTTTCCGGCAAGGGCGTGCCGGCCGCGTTGCTGATGGCGGTTTCGAGCACGACGATCAAGTCGGTCGCGAGCCGCGGCGAATCGCCCGGTCGCGTTCTCGAAGAAGTGAATCGCACGTTGAGCGAAGGTAACGATGCGGCGATGTTCGTGACCATCTTTTACGGCATCGTCGATCACCGCAACGGCAACCTGATCTATGCCAATGGTGGCCACAATGCGCCTTACCTGCTGCGTCGCGGTGGCCAGGCCGAGGCCATTCCCGGCACCGATGGCATCGCGCTCGGCCTGATGGACGAGGCGACCTACGACGAGAAGACATTGTCGCTCGGTCAGGGCGATACCATCTTCTTCTATACCGATGGCGTCACCGAAGCCTTCAACCTGGCGGGCGATCCCTTTACAGAACTTCGACTGCGCGAAGTTCTGTATCAGGCGAACGCGCTGTCGGTCGAAGCGCTGGGACACCGCGTCATCCGCGACCTCGATGCGTTTACAGACGGTGCGCCGCAGTCCGACGATATCACTTGTGTTGTTATCCGCTATGATCGCCAGACTGCTCCGATCGTCGCTGCGGCGGGGGGAAGCAACGACATGAACGAAATGTCGATCCGTCTTGCCAACGATCTCGGAGAACTGTCCAAGCTGGCCGAGGCACTGGAATCCGCCGGCGAGCGATTCGATCTTGCGATGAAAATCGTCTTCAATCTCAATCTGGTTCTCGATGAACTCGTCACCAACGCCGTCAGTTACGGCTATAGCGATGGCGGCAGCCATATTATCGAGATTATGCTGAGGCGCGACGGCGACCGGCTTACTGTGATCTATCAGGACGATGCGGATGCCTTCAACCCGCTGGACATCCCCCCGCCCGACCTCGAATCCGACATCGAGGATCGGCGTATCGGCGGGCTCGGAATCCACTTGGTCCGCACGATGATGAACAGTGTAACCTACGAGCGGCTGAATGGCCGCAATCGCCTTACGATGACTCAGAACCTCGACGCCTGAGTTCGCGATCGCGAACATCTAAAGGGAGACCATCGACCCATGGAACTACACGAAGAGACCCTCGAAACCGCAACGGTGCTGTCGCCGCAGGGGCGGATCGACAGCAGCAACGCCAAGGATTTCGAGGAAGCGCTGATCAGTCGTGTCCAGGATGGACGGCCGGCGATCCTGCTCGACCTCGCGGAGCTGCGTTACATTTCGAGCGCCGGGCTTCGGGTGATCCTGCTCGCCGCAAAGCAGCAACGTGGCAAGCAGGGCAAGTTCGCGCTGTGTGCGCTCACCACCGAAGTGCGCGAGGTCTTCGAAGTGAGCGGTTTCGGCAAGATCCTCGATATTCACGCCGGCCGTACGGAAGCCCTCGCCGCGCTCTGACGAATCCGGAAGTCCTGATGGAGCGCGCCGTCTAGCCGGCGAACATCGGCTCTGGCAGACCGCGAACGCCGGGTTCGAAGGCGAACAGACTGCCGGCCTGCGGTTGCGCCGCGAGTTCGGCGCCCTTGAGATCCCACCGTCCGCTGGTCACGAACAAGGTTTCCAGATCGTCGCCGCCGAAGGCGCAGCTCGTGACATATTTGAACGGCATCTCGACGACGCGATCGATCCGGCCGTCCGGCGCGTAGCGCACAATGCGCCAGCCTTCCCAGAACGTCGTCCAAAGATAGCCCTCGGCGTCGATCGCCGAGCCGTCATGCACGCCGGCGCCGTCATTGGTGCGCGCGAAGATGCGTTGATTGGCAATGCAGCCGGTTTCAATGTCGAAATCGGCGGCGTAGATCACCTTCGACTCCGCGGAATCGCCGAAATAGATGATCCTGTCGTCGGGGCTCCAAGCAAAGGTGTTGGTCTCGCGAATGCCCGGCACCATCCGGTGACAGACATGGTCGGGATCGAGCCGGTAGATCGAGCCCGTCGGCTCGGCCGGCGGGTTGTCGTATTTGCCGTCCGATCCGAGCCAGGCGGAGCCGGCCCAGAACCGCCCGCGGCGATCGCATTTCCCATCGTTGAAACCGTTTTCCGGCAGATCGCGCTCCGGATCGATAATGGGTGTCACGCGGCCGTTGCTGACATCGATGAAACAGAAACCGGACTTCGTCGCGGCGACCAGGCCGCCCTTCTTTCGCAGGCCGATCGAACCGATCTGCTCTGGCAGTCTCCAGGTTCGGTTCTCGCCGGTTTTCGGATCGAACCGATGCGCGGCCGGCGCCATCACGTCGATCCAGTAGAGCGCCTGCTCGTCCATCGACCAGACCGGCGATTCACCGGCAATGGCCGCAGTCTCGTAGACGCATCGAATGCCGTTCATTGCCGTTCCTCGTGAAGACCGCGCGTCATACTCGAAGACGCCTCATGCGGGACAATAGGCGATAACCTCGACCTCGACCTTAATATCGATCAGGAAATCGCTGACCAGCGCCGAGCGCGCCGGCGGTGCATCCGGAAAATATTCGGCGTAGGTGCTGTTGAACCCGGGAAAATCGTTTTTGTCGCGCAGCCACACCATCGCCTTCACCACGTCCGTGCGTTCGCAACCCGCGAGCTTAAGCGTCGCCGTGATCTCGTCGAGCACCGAGCGGGTCTGCTCCTCGATCGTGCCCGTCGTCATCGGCGTGCCGTTCTTCATCGGCACCTGGCCGGTCAGAAAAACGAAATCGCCGGCGCGCACGGCCCGCGACAGAGAGAGCTTTCGCCCGTTGATGATCAGCGGTTCTCCGATAATCTGCTTGGCGCTCGGCATTCTTGGATCCTTCCTTTGGCCCGGCCCGGCCCCGGCCGGCTCAGGCGAAACTGGCTCTTTCCGCGCGCCCGGGCAATAACAGGGGTGCAGCCGGACGAACGGTTGCGAGGACTCACAGGAAACCGCGTTCTGTATTATTGTATGACGATATGGTCGCCCGGCGACCGAGGCAAGATGCCCGGCCGAGGCGACCGACCAGCCTCCAGGAGAGCGTGCGGATGTCGAGCTTGAAGTCCTACCAGATGCTGATCGATGGCAAGTGGGTCGATGCCGAAGACGGCAAGACCTTCGAAAGCGTCAACCCGTCCAACGGCCAGCCCTGGGCCCTGATCCCGAGCGCCACCGCCGGCGATGTGGATCGCGCTGTCCAGGCAGCACACCGCGCCTTCACCGAAGGGCCCTGGTCGCGCACCACGCCTTCCGAGCGCGGCCGCTATCTGCGTCGGCTTGCCGATCTGATGGGCGAGCGCTCGGAAGAGCTTGGCCGCACCGAAACCATCGATACCGGCAAGATGCTCAAGGAGACTCGCTGGCAGGCGAAGTACATCGCCGATTTCTATCATTTCGCCGCCGGTCTCGCCGACAAGGTGAACGGCGACACGCTGCCGATCGACAAGCCGGACCTGTTCGTGTTCACGACACGCGAACCGCTCGGCGTCATCGCCGCGATCGTACCCTGGAACTCACAGCTGTTTCTCGTTGCGGTCAAGATCGGCCCGGCGCTTGCCGCCGGCAACACCGTGGTGCTTAAGGCCTCGGAACATGCCTCGGCTGCGCTGCTGGAGTTCGGAAGGCTGATCGAGGAAGCCGGCTTTCCGCCGGGCGTCGTGAACATCGTCACCGGTTTCGGCGAACCCTGCGGGCGCGTCCTCACCACGCACCCGCTGGTGGCGCGCATCAGCTTCACCGGCGGCCTCGGTGCCGCACGCGAAGTCGTGCGCAACTCGGCCGAGAATTTCGCCGAGGTGTCGCTCGAACTCGGCGGCAAATCGCCGGTCATGGTGTTCGAGGACGCCGACATCGCCAGCACGACTAACGGCGTGATGGCCGGCATTTTCGGCGCCAGCGGCCAGAGCTGCGTCGCCGGATCGCGGCTCTATCTCCATGAGAAGATCGCCGACCAGTTCGTCGACGGTCTCGTCGAACGCGCCAAGGCAATCCGTATCGGCGATCCGCTCGCCGAGGAAACCCAGATGGGCCCGCTCGCGACGACCGGCCAGCTCAACCGCATCGAGGCAACCGTCGCCCGCGCGGTCGAACAGGGCGCCACCTTGCGCCATGGCGGGCGCCGTCCGCCGCAGTTCAATGCCGGCTGGTACTACGAGCCGACGATCCTCGACGTTCCCGATCAGAAACTCGACATCGTCGATACCGAGATGTTCGGCCCTGTCCTCAGCGTGCTGCGGTTCCGGGAAGAGGAAGAGGTGCTGCGCATGGCCAACGACACCCAGTACGGCCTCGCCGCCGGCATCTTCACCCGCGATGTCGGACGTGCGATGCGCGTCGCCAAACAGGTTCGCGCCGGCATCGTCTGGATCAACACCTATCGCGTCGTCTCGCCAATTGCCGAGTTCGGCGGTTTCAAGAACAGCGGCTACGGCCGCGAGGGCGGGCTGCAGGCTATTTACGACTACACCAGGCCGAAGACCGTGTGGCTCAACACCTCACCGGAGCCGATCGCCAACCCCTTCGTCATGCGGTGAGGCGCCCTGCCGGGGCGCGACCCCGGCGACGTTTTCTTTCGTTCGAGAAGGATTGCCGATTGTATGCAATCTGGGTATCGTGCCAGCGAACAGCCGAACGTCGCGGATTCCGCCACGGGCACGGTCGGACCGGTGCCGATCTGAGCTTCGCCGACTTTCCGGAGGGACACGATGATGAGTGACCAGGGCGTGATCTGGCCGAAAGACGATTTCAGCCGCGTGCCGTATCGGGTCTTCGCCGATCAGTCGGTCTTCGACCGAGAGCAGGAGCGCATCTTCAACGGTCCGGTCTGGTGCTATCTCGGCCTCGAGGCCGAAATCGCGAAGCCGGGCGATTTCAAGACGACTTTCGTCGGCAACACCTCGGTCGTCGTCAATCGCGCCAAGGACGGCAGCCTGCATGCGTTCGAAAATCGTTGCGCCCATCGCGGTGCGACGATCGTGCGCGAACCCTTCGGCAATTCGGCCGATCACACCTGCATCTATCATCACTGGTGCTACAGCCAGCAGGGCGACCTGCTCGGCGTCCCGTTCCAGCGCGGCCTCGACGGCAAAGGCGGCATGCCGAAAAGCTTCAACAAGAAGGAGCACGGCCTGCGCCGCCTCAAGGTCGCGAGTTATCGCGGCGTGGTGTTCGGTTCGTTCCACGCCGACGTGCCGCCGCTCGAGGTCTATCTCGGTAAGGCGATGCTCGATATCCTCGACACGCTGTTTCAGAAGCCCGTCGAAGTGATCGGTTACATGCGCCAACGCATGCCGTCGAACTGGAAGCTGTACTGGGAAAACGCGATCGACTGTTATCATGCAGGATTGCTGCACCAGTTCGGTACCACCTTCGGCCTGTTCCGCGCGACGCAGGATGGCGGCTCGATCCTCGGCGAGCAGAGCGGCCTTTCCTTCTGCTACAGCATCTTCGGCAGCGACGACGCCAATGTCGCCAGCGGCTACGAAGGCATCGAAGCCTTCAATGCCGACATGAAGCTGAATGACCCCTCGATCCTCGAATATGTCGACGAGGACGGCGACGGGCGCGGCCTCATCATCATGGCGATCTTCCCGAGCGTCGTGTTCCAGCGAATTTCGAACACGCTGGCGACACGGCAGATCCGCCCCAAGCGCCCCGGCGAGTTCGAGCTTTACTGGACCTGCTTTGGCTATGCCGATGAAGATCCGGCGCTGCGCGCTTTGCGCATCAAGCAGAACAACCTGATCGGACCGGCCGGCCTCGTTTCGATGGAAGACGGCGAATCCGGCGTGCTGATCCAGCGCGCAATTGAAAGACGGCGCGATGCCCATTCCGTCATCGAAATGGGCGGCACCGGCCCGATTGTCGACCAGGATCACCTGATCACCGAGGTATCGGTGCGCGGTTTCTGGCAGCAATATTGCGACGTCATGGGGTACGAGCCGCGACGCGGCGACGCTGCCTGAGTCCGGAGAAACGAGTTCATGTCCAACTGGCGCGACGCCACAAACGAGGTCGTGAATCTCGTTTATGACTATGTGCAGATCCTCGACGACGACCGGCTCGAGGAATGGCCGGAACTATTCGTCGAGGACGGGGTCTATCGGGTCGTGCCGCGCGAGAACTTGAGCATGCCGCATGCGCTGCCGCTCATCTTCTGCGACAACCGGGCGATGCTGAAGGATCGCGTGCTTGCGCTCCGCACCTCCTCCGTTTTCAACCTGCATTATGACCGACATATCGTCAGCAACGTGAGGGTCCGCGGCGAAAAGGACGGCGTCTACGAAGTGCATTCGAACTATGCACTGTTCCAGACCGATCTGATCGAGGGTGAGACGAAATTGTTCGTGACCGGGAAGTACGAAGATCAGATTGTCTTCCGCGACGAGCGCCCGATGTTTAAATCGAAGCTGGTGATCCTCGACACTTACTCTGTCCCCAATCTGCTGGCTACACCGATCTGATCCGCGCGCCGGGTGGACGACGGCGGCCGCCTACAGCGCGAGCTTCAGCCGCTTCGAATGCGAGCGTGAACAGCAGACCGTGATCCATTTGTTCGAGGCGTGCATCTCGTCGTCGAAGACCACGTCGCGATGGTCGGGAATGCCTTCGATCACCTGCACCGCGCAGGTGCCGCAGACACCCTCGCAGCAGACCGATTCGATCTCGATGCCGTTATCCTCGAGCACCTGCAGGATTGACTTGTCGGGCGGTATCTGAAAAGTCTGCCCGGTGCTCGCGATCTCGACCTCGAACGTGTCGTTCGCCGATGCCGGCACCGGCGCCGCCGCGGTAAAATATTCGAGATGCAGGGAGCCTGCCGGCCAATGCGCCATCGAGCGCTTGACCGCTTCCATGAATCCGGTCGGCCCGCAGCAATAGACATGCTCGCCCGCCCGCGGCGTCTGCAGCAGCGTCTTGAGATCGATCCCCTTGGCGGGATCGCCGCCATCGTGATGGAACTGCACGCGACCGGCGAAGGGCTCCGCCGACAGTACATCGCGGAACGCCGTCTGCTCGAGCTGGCGCGAGCAGTAATGCAGCGTCCAGGACTCGCCCCGGCGCTGCAACTCGCGCACCATCGAAAGGATCGGCGTGATGCCGATGCCACCGGCGATCAGACGATGATGGTCGGCAGCCGGTGCGAGCGGAAAATTGTTGAGCGGCGCCGAAATCTCGATCAATCCGCCTTCCCGGATCGCGCTATGCATTTCGGCCGATCCGCCGCGGCCCGCCAGCTCGCGCTGGACCGCAATGACGTAACGGTCGGTTTCGGCGGGATCGTTGGCCAGCGAATAGGATCGCGCGAGGCCCGAAGGCAGCCAGACATCGAGATGCGCGCCCGCGGTAAAGGCCGGCAACGCCGCCCCGGTCGGATCCACCAGTTCATAGGACCGGATGCGTTCCGCCTCGTCTCGAACCTGCCGAACCAGAACCTGCAGGCGTCGCCGTTCAACCATTGCCCTCAATAACCCAGTTTGGAATCGACCACGTTCCGCAGCGGCTCGCCGTTCAGATGCCGCCGCATATTGTCGAAGAACAGCTTCAGCGTGATTGCCACATAGGAATCGCCATCGTCCGCCGACACGTGCGGCGTTACGATCAGGTTCGGAGTTTGCCATAGCGGCGATTCAGGGGCCAGCGGTTCGGGGTCGAAAACATCGAGTATGGCCCCGGACAGGTGACCCCGGCGGAGCTGCTCGGCAAGGGCCGCGTAGTCCATCACGCCCTCGCGCCCGACATTCACGATCCCGCTGCCCGGCTTCATCAGCGCGAGGCGCCGGCGATCCATGAGGCCGCGCGTCTCCCCGGTAAGGGGCGTCGCCATGAACACATAATCGGCGAGCGGCAGGACGCTATCCAGTTCCGCCGTCGCGACCATTCGATCGACCCCGGGCGTCGGCCTGCCATGGCGGCTCACCCCGATGACCGTCACGTCATAGGCCTTGATCAGCCGGGCCACGGCCCCGCCGATACTGCCGACGCCGATGACCAGCACGGTCTTGCCGGCAATCGGCGTCGAATAGAGCGACTCCCAGCGACGTGTCTTCTGGTTTTCGACGATCCCCGGCATGCGGTTATGCAGCATGAAGATCGCCATGACGCCGAACTCGCCGGCCTTGGCGGCATGCGCGCCCTTGTTGTTCACCAGCGTTACGCTCGCCGGCAGCCAGCCCATCGGGCAGAGATGCTCGACCCCTGCCCCGATGATATGGATCCAGCGCAGATTGGGCGCGACCGACGCGAGGTTCTCCGTCGGCAGATCCCAGGTCACCAGCACATCGGCCGTCTTCATCGACGACGCAAAATTCTCGGTATCCCAGTCGATGAAGACGTCGAGCCTCGACGCGACGTCCGGGTAGTCGCGCGCGACCGCATCGAAACGCTCGCGGGTGATCGTAAAGACCGCCTCGCCCTCCGGCGTGTTTGGAAACGTGTCCGGCGAGGCGTGGTTGTTCTTGATATGAACGCGCAGCTTTCTGTCGGTCATCGCGCGGCAACGCTTGTCATCAGCCGCCCGCCGCTTCAAGGGCCTTCAGCCGCTCGATCACCTGGTTGTCGCGCTCGTCGCCGCGCAGATGGTCGGCCTCATAGAAGATGTTCATCACCTTGATACCGACCTCGCGCAGGAACGCCGCATCGTCGCGCCCCGGCACCGGCGGCAGTTTGAGCACCGTGTCGCTGCCATAGGTGTTCACCGGCATCGGGCCGGTATCGACCGGCTGCTTCGCCTTGATGCCGTTCTGCACATCGCGGATCTGCTGCCGCAGAACCCGCCGCATCAGCGCGATGCCGCGGTCGCTCGGCACCAGATGCTCGTTCTTGTGGATGGTGATCGCACCCATACCCTCGACCGCTTCGAGATCGCCCGGGAAACGTTGCCGCACCTCGTAGGTGCGATCGAACAACTCGCCCTGCTCGATGAGCTGGAGGCCTTCCTGCGTGTTCCATTCCGGCGGATCGGCGCGATCGCCAAAGCAACCCCAGGCATAGGCAACCGTCGTCGTATCGTCGATCGGCACGACCCAGCGGACGAACGCGCTGCGCCCGAAATAGCGCGGCTTCGTGCCGTCGCAGGCGAACAACGCACCCGCCTGCGTGAAGTTCGGGAACACCATCTCGTTGACCCGCACCCAGACATTATCGCCGACCCGGCGCGTATTGGTGCCGAGCATATAGGGCATGCGATCCTGGAAATCGAGTTCGCCCAGCTCGCCCAGTTCCTCGGAGAATTGCGCGCGGCTGATGCGCGCGTGCAGGAAGCTGGTATGGAGCGGATCGAGAATCGCATCGAGCACCTGCAGCCAGTTGCAACCGAACGGCGCCTCGTAGGGCACCATCTCCATGCCGGAGATGACGAACGCGTCATAGATGGGGAACGACGGCATCTCTTCCGGCGGTCCCATATAGGCGAAGATCAGCCCCTTATATTCCTGCACCGGATAGGCCCCGAGCCGCACATTGCGCTTGATGCGATCGGCGATCGCCGCCGGTTGTCCCGGAACGTCGAGAATGGTGCCGTCGATGTCGAACAGCCAGCCGTGATAGCAGCAGCGCAGCCCGTCGCTCTCGCATTTCGCATACTCGAGCGAGGCGAGACGATGCGGACAGTTTTTGTGCACGAGGCCATAGCGACCGGCGCGATCGCGGAACAGCACGAGATCCTCGCCGAGCACGCGGATCGCGAGTGGCAGTTCACCGACTCTCTCTGTCAGCGCGACGGGATGCCAGAAGCGGCGCAGATACTCGCCGCCGGGCGTACCGGGGCCGACCCGCGTCACTTCATCGTCGGGCCGCGTCTCCGACTTGATGTGATAGCCGGAAAACGCTCCGGCCGGTCGCCGGGCGGTGGTCGCTACGTCGTTCATCGGATCGGTCCTCTATGTCGGTCGCCCGTCGCACATCGCTGGCTCGTGGGCAGGTTGGGTCGGCCAGGCGAGCGGGCGGATCGATCGTCGTGCCACCTGCCGCGGACACGCCGCCAACACGCGATTTCCGCGATTGCCGGCAGAGGCTAACAGAGCAAAAGCTTGACAACACACGAGCTTTTTGTAGGTTGGCTATTAGTTTTTCTTATATCATGGCGAGCTATGGCACAGCGTCGTCACCTGCATCTGAATGCCCTGAAAGCGTTCGAGGCGGCCGCCCGGCATCTCAGCCTGACCTTCGCGGCGGAAGAGCTCGGCGTCACCCAAGCCGCAGTCAGTCACCATATCAGGCAGCTCGAGACCCATCTCGGCGTCGCTTTGTTCAAACGGCGTTCGCGCGGCATCGACCTGACACCGGCTGGCGAAATTCTGGCGCCGGTCGTGCGCGAATCGTTCGGCCGCATCGGCGATGCGCTTGAACTTCTCGCCGAGGCGAAGCCGGGCCAGCCACTGAGCGTCACCGCAACGCCGATCTTTGCGTCGCGCTGGCTCATTCCTCGGCTCGGTCGCCGGACCGGTGAGGACATGCGCGTCAACATTCACTTGTTGCCCAATCTGCGCCTGCTCGATCTCCGCCGGCGCGAAGCGGACATCGCCGTTCGCTGCGGCATCCCGCCCTGGCCGGGACTGGAAGCGGAATTCCTGGAGCCGATCCATATGACGCCGGTCTGCAGCCCGCAGTTCATCGAAAAATCCGGTCCGATCCGTGAGCCGCGCGATCTGCTCCGTCTGCCGCTGATCCATGCCGATACGCCGGATCGCCAAGACGGCGAGGAATGGCGCCGCTGGTTCGGCGAACTCGGGATCGACGAACTGCCGAGCACGCAGCCGCTGTCGTTCCACGAACCGATGCTGTCGATGCAGGCGGCGATCAACGGCCTGGGCATCGGCATGGGCTATAGCGAGCTGATCGATGGCGATCTTGCGGCCGGGACCTTGCAGCAGATCTTCCCGATCGAGATCCGCCACCCCTACAGCTATTACCTGGTCTATCCGCCGGAGCGGCGGCGCGACGACGAAGTGCGCCGGTTCCGCGAGTGGATCCTGCGCGAGGTGAATGGCGTCGCCCCAGCCACGGTTCCGCGGACGCCAGCAAAGCCCGCTGCAAAACGTCCGCTCGCCGCACCACGCCGGACCAAACCGCGCGCGAGCGCCTGAGCGCTCACGCGCGACAGACGCTTATTTTTCGACGGTCTTCCAGAACGTATCCTTGACCAGAATCTTGCCGTCCGCGTCGAACTCCCAGATGTCGCAGCCGCGCATAGCCAGCATCTCGCCGTTCGCATGCTTGCCGCGGACGGTCCATTCGGAGAGCGCGCGATTGCCGCTGACGAAATGCACCTCGTCATGCCAGCCCATGTCGGAGATCAGCTTGAAGCGATCCGCGAGATAGCGTGTGATCGCCGCCGGCCCGACCAGCTCCATGCCGCGTTCGGTCTTGCCCCGTGCGGTGTAGAAGCGCCCCTGCGGTGCAAAGTAGCTGCCGATCGCTTCGACATCGCGCCGATTGAAGGCGCCGACGATCTCGCGCAGATAGGCCTCGTCGATAGTCCGCTTACTCATTCGCTCATTCCCCGATGCTCTCATTGTTTTGGTCGACAGTCCGTCCGGTGGCCCGCCAGAGAGGCAACGCCAAGCCGCCTTTACCACCCGGCCCAAGTCCGACCGAAGGTAACGGTAATCATTTTGAATACATTCGGCAATCTGAAAAGAGGCGGATTTCAGCCAGTTCGCGACCCAACAACCACCGGACAGGACATCCGGGGCTGGGATGGAAATCTTGATTGGCCGGTAACTCCCTCGAATTACACGGGTTCGATCGCACCCTGCGGCGCGATTGTCCCTTCGATTGAATACTGTTTACTGTGCTCCCATTCCGAATTCGGAAAATCAGATTGGAGGCGCTGCTTGGATTCCCATTCCGACGATCGCTACAGCAGCAATCTGCCTACGGAATTCAGAGGGGTGCCGGCAGCCATTGCGGACTACATCCGGAACAGCATCTTCGAGCGGGAACTGCAGGTCGGCCAACCGTTACGCCAGAAAGACATCGCCGACGCCTGTGGCGCCAGTCGCGTTCCCGTCCGCGAGGCGCTGAAACAGCTCGAGGCGGAAGGTCTGGCGGAGTTCCGGCCCCGGCGCGGCTATATCGTGGCCGGATTCGATCTCGAGGAAATCGCCGACATTTTCCTTGTCCGCAAGTTCGTCGAAGAACATGCCGGCTACCTGGCCGCACGCAATCGAACCGCGGAGGATATCCGCGAGATCGAAGAGCTGGTGCAGGAAATGGACCGCAGCCTGACGACAGATCCCGAATCGGTGCAGCGATTTGCGGTCAGCAACCGCCTGTTCCATCAGCGTCTGTCGGCCGCCTCGAAGCACCGGCAGCTGGTGCGGATCCTCGACAATCTGCGCGGCCAGGTCGAACGCTATGTGCGCCTCGATTCACGTACGCCCGGGCGTCTCGAAGAGGCGCAGCAGGAGCATCGGGCGATCGTACAGGCCTTGCGCGAGGGCGATGCCGCACGGCTGAGCACCTTATGTGGCGCGCATGCGCAACATACGGCAGACCGCCTTCTCAAAACACTCAAGGACCGGCTCGACACGCAGCCGCGCTAGATCGCCCGCGTCAGATCGGGCGCGTCAGGACAGAAACACCGCCGCTCAGGATTTGCCGGCGGCGATCTCTTCCATGTCGATATAGCGATTGCCGATGCGCGGGTGCGCGCGCCCGCCGGTCGAGGCGCCCAACGCCACGACAATCTCGTCGGGCCCCGGCGCATCGTTGATGGAAAACTCGATCGTGAGATAGTGCGAACGCTGACCCTCGTCGAGCTTGTGCATCATCGGCACGGCGATCGAACAGCCCGGGCCGCCGCGCTTGTTGGTGAAGCTGAGATAGGATTTCCCGCCGACCGCCTCGCGATAGAGATTGCCGAAGCGCAAGGTGTGGATCAGCGCCGAGGCATGCTCGACCTCGCCGTTGCTGCCGACGACCGCGGCCTTGCCATAAGCTTCGATGCGATCCTTGCCGCCACAGGCCTCAACGATGATCGGCACCAGGCGGCGTGCGATATCGGGTGCGACGTCGAGGATTTCAGGCCGCAGATTTTCGACGAATCCGCGCCCGGCCCACGGGTTTCGCAGCACGGCGGCCGCAGCAACCATGCGGGTCGGTTCGGCGGCGGCCTTGCCGCCCTCGATCAGGCAATCTTCCACGAAATGGACGATCTTGCGAATTTCGCCTGGCAAGGCGGTTCTCCCCTCTTGGATGTCGGACGCTACTCGGCCGCAGCGCGCTTTTTCTGTGCGAACTCCGGCGCGACCTCGTCGCAGAAGAGCTTCAGCGATTTCCGCTGCTCTTCCATCGGCAGGCCGTAGCTGGCGCAGTAGATGAAGTTATCGATGTCGAGCGCTTCGTAAGCTTTCAGCTTGGCGATGACCTCGTCCGGCGTGCCGAACATCAGATTGGTCCGCAGCATTTCCGCATCGTACTCGGCGCGGTTCGTCAACATACTGAGATCGATCTCTTCCGGGAATCCGTTGGTAACCTCGCCCAGTTCCTTGAACAGATTTTCGAACTGCGCGCTCTGGCGCTGGACGGCCTTGACCGGCACTTCCCAGTCGTTCGGTTTGTCGTACACCGCCGTGTAGCGCATCGTCGCGAAGCGCGGCCGTTTGACGTTCGGTGCCTTGGCGCAGGCATCCTCGAAACGCTGCTTGTAGGTTTCGACTTCGGAGAAGGGCCGCGACAGCGCCCAGGACATAACGTTACAGCCATTGGCGACCGACCAGTCGTAACTACCGGGATCGCGCGCGGCGACCCAGAACGGCACGTTCTTCTGCAGCGGCTTCGGACAGGAGGTTGCCTTCGGAAAATCCCAATACTCGCCGTGATGTTCGAAATCGCCCGCCCACAGACCCTGAAGGATCGGAAGAATCTCTTTCATCATCGGCACGCCGATATTCTGCGGCAGACCGTTGACCATGCGATCGAACTCGCGCTGATACGCGCCCTTGCCAAGACCGAGTTCGAGCCGTCCGCCGGACAGAAGATCGAACATGGCGGCCTCGCCGGCGAGCTTGATCGGATGCCAGTAGGGCACCACCACAACCGCCGTGCCGAGCCGGATCTTCGAGGTATGCGCCGCCCACCAGGCGAGAAGCTGGAACGGCCCCGGCGCGATCGTCATCTCGATCGCATGATGTTCGGCGGCCCAGGCGATCTCGAAGCCGCCTTTGTCCGCCATCTGCACCATCTCGAGCGTGTGCCGCGCGACCTCTTTCATATCGAGGCCGGGATGCATCCGTTCCATGTTGATCGCGATCGAGAACTTCATCCTTTTGCTCCGTTATCGGCGGATCCGAGCGTCCAAAGGCCCTAAAAGCGCGCGCAGTCTAGGAGAGCCTTGGACGTTTGTCCTCCTAGGAATCACAGGAGCATGGTCACTATTAATCATTGGATTCCGCGGAATCCTCGACCGGCCTTTCGAGCAGTCCAGCGCGCAATCTGAGGGCCAGATCCATGGCAAAACGCTGCGTCGGGTCGTTCGGATCGACCTGAAACAGGTCCAAAAGCCGCTGAAGTCGATATCTCAGGGTGCTGACATGGAGCCCGAGCCGGTCGGCAGCCGCCTGCTGGCGGAGGCCGGCATCGAGCAGCACCTGGAGGGTCTCGAGGAAGCCCGATCCATGTTCGCGGTCATGACGTTCGATCGCCCCGATCCGGGCCGCGACGAATTCGCGGATGGCGGCCGGGTCGGCGGTCGCCAGCATGCGCGCAACCGGATCGAAATCCTCGTCGCCAATCCGGCCGCTGCGGCCGATGCGCCGCGCGAGTGCGACGACATGCTGTGCGTCAGCCCGTGCGGTCCGGAATTCCTGCGGCGTGACGCAAAGCCGACCGACATGCAGGATCGGGCGCGCGCCGATGCTCCATTCCGCCTCGTGCTGCAGTTGAGAAAGCAAGGCCGCCGGCGGTTCGCCGCCCGCTTTGTCGCCAGTCCAGAACAGCACGATATCACCGTCGTGGATCGCGGCAATACCGCGCTGATCGGCATCGGAGAGCGTGCGCGCCAGCGCGCGCTGGGTCTGTTCGAGAATTGTCGGTCGATCGGCGTCGCGGACTTTATCCGGCAGCGCGAGCGTGAGCAGCCGCCCCGGCATGTCGATGGCAACGCCGAGCCGGCCGGCGCGCGCGCCGATCTCGTCGGGCGATTTCCAACCCCGATCGAACAGCCGGCCGAAGAAATCGTTCAACGCCTCCACCTCGTCGCCGACGCGAACCAGGAGCCGCATCAACTGTACGCCGATCGCGAAGCGCAAACCCTCGACGATCAGCATGTCGATATTGTCGAAGCGTCGTCCGCCCGGCAGCAAAAAGAGGCCGCCGACGGTGCGATGATCGACCACGACCAACTCCATATGGATCCTCAGCACCAGATCGGGCTGAATATGCGGCAGGCTGAGTGCAACGATATTGCCCTCGCCCATCCCACCGTCGCGGGCCACCTGGCAGAGCCGCCGCC
>JAWXBK010000016.1:0-23065 GCA_034439975.1 Rhodospirillaceae bacterium
CGGTGCCGCGCGGCACCGTCGGGTAGTTGATCGGCTGGATATAGATGCCGTGCCGGTCGAGCAGCCGGTCGCTCGCCAGCTTGCAGCGCTCCGGATCGCCAACCCAGACCGGCACGATATGCGTCGCTGACGGCATCATCGGCAGCCCGGCGCGGGGAAGTGCCGCCTTGGTGAGCGCGACCTGCGCCTGCTGCGCCGCGCGCTCGCTGGTGGAGTTCTTGAGATGCGATACTGCGGCGCTGGCTGCGGCGGCCACCGCGGGTGGCAAAGCCGTCGTGAAGATGAACCCGGGTGCGAGCGAGCGCACCGCGTCGCACACCGCTTCCGAGCCGGCAATGTAGCCGCCGAGCGTACCGAACGCTTTGGCGAGCGTGCCCTGTACCACGTCAATCCGGTCCATCGCGCCGTCGCGCTCGGCGATACCGCCGCCGCGCGGCCCGTACATGCCGACCGCGTGCACCTCGTCGAGATAGGTCATCGCGCGATAGCGTTCGGCGAGATCGCAGATCGCCGCGATCGGCGCGATATCGCCGTCCATCGAATAGACCGATTCGAAGGCGATCAGCTTGGCGCGGTCCGGTCCGGCACTTTTCAGCAAGGCCTCGAGATGATCGAGATCGTTATGGCGGAAGATCTGCTTCGCGGCGCCGGAACGGCGGATGCCCTCGATCATCGAGGCGTGATTGAGCTGGTCGGAGAGGATCATGCAATCGGGCAGCAGCCGCGCGATCGTGCCGATCGCCGCCTCGTTGGCGACGAAGCCCGAGGTGAAGACCAGCGCCGTCTCTTTGCCATGAAGGTCGGCGAGTTCCCTTTCGAGCGCGACGATCGGATGGTTGGTGCCTGAGATATTGCGCGTGCCGCCGGCGCCGGTGCCCATGCGGCCGGCCGCCTCCTGCATGGCCGACACCACTTCGGGATGCTGGCCCATGCCGAGATAATCGTTCGAACACCAGACAGTGACCTCGTGCGTGCCGGTCGGCGAGCGATAGAGCGCGCGCGGAAAGCGGCCCGCGATCCGTTCGAGATCGGCGAACACGCGATAGCGTCGCTCGGCCTTCAGGCTCTCGACCGCATCCTCGAAAACATTCCGGTAGTTCATGCCGTCTCCCGTCATCGAATCGCTGGCGCGTGCCGCCGCGAATTCGTCCGATCCATCATGTCGCATCGCCCCGCCCGGATAAATGCGGGCTTGCGATCCCGTGCCGGCATCGGGCCTTCGGGCGGGGTCCACACGAGATCTCTAACATATTCGTTCTGTTAGTAAAATCCGAGAGCCTTCCCAAAACAGTCGCATGCGGGCGGCGATCGGTCGCATGCCGAATGAGCAGAGCGGGTATGCTGCGCCAGAATGCGCCGCTCTCACTCGCCTTGGGACGCATGTCATGACACCGCGACGCCGCTGGCTCTTCGTCCTCGCCTGCGGCGCGATCATGATCACGCTGACGATGGGCCTGCATCAGACGTTCGGGCTCTTTCTGTCGCCGATCAGCGAATCGCTCGGAATCGGTCGCGAGATGTTTGCCTTCGCGATCGCGATCCAGAATCTGATCTGGGGTGCATCGTCGCCCTTCTTCGGCGCGCTGGCCGATCGGTACGGCGCCCGCTGGATCGCGGCCGCCGGCGGCGTGATTTACACCGCCGGTCTCGTACTCATGGGCATGGCATCGAGCGGCGGCGAAGTGATGGCCGGACAGTTCCTGATCGGGCTCGGCATGGGAGGCACCGGATTCTCGGTCGTGCTCGGGATCGTCGCGAAGACGGTATCGCCCGAGAAGTGCGCGCTGGCGCTCGGCTTCGTTTCCGCCGGCGGATCGTCCGGCCAGTTCGCGATGGTGCCGATCGGGCAGGGGCTGCTCGCGGCGTTCGACTGGCAGATCGCGCTCTTCGTGCTGGCGGCAATTGCGGCCACGATGATCGGATTTGCCTTCGGCCTGAGCGAGAAACCCGATTCCGACAGCAAGGCGATGCGACAGACCATCGCCGAGGCACTGCGCGAGGCGCTCGCCTATCGCAGGTTCGTGCTGCTGACGGTGGGTTTCTTTGTCTGCGGATTCCAGGTGGTGTTCATTGCAACCCATCTGCCGGCGTTCTATGCGGATAACGGTGTCGGCGGCGACGTGGCGGCCTGGGCGCTGTCGCTGGTCGGCCTCTTCAACATCGTGGGCTCGCTCGGCTTCGGCTGGGCCGGCGGGCGCTGGTCGAAGCGCAACGCGCTGGTGATTCTCTATTCGCTGCGATCGCTGGTCATTCTGGTGTTCATGCTGCTGCCGGTGACGCCGGCTTCGGCGCTGATCTTCGGTGCGACCATCGGCTGCTTGTGGCTTGCGACCGTGCCGCTCATCAGCGGCCTGATCGCAACCTTCTTCGGCACACGCAACCCGGCGATGCTCTACGGCATCGTCTTCGTGTCGCACCAGGTCGGGTCGTTCCTCGGCGCCTGGCTCGGCGGCTACATCTACGATCGCACCGGCTCATACAGCCTGATGTGGTGGCTGGTCGTCGCCTCGGGCGCAGTCGCCGCCATCCTGCACATCATGATACGGGAAGCGCTGGCGAACCGGCCGGCAGCCGTGGCGGCCTAGATCGTCGCGGCGCCGAGCCGGCGCCGGGTCAGATGGTCGACATACATGACGAACAATTCGCGCTCGGTCGTGATGTCGAGCTTGGCATAGAGCCGCTTGCGGTGGCTCTTGATCGTATTCTCCGACAAACCGAGCCGGCCGGCGATGGCAATCACCGGATAACCTTCGAGAATGAGCCCGACGATATCCCGCTCGCGCGGCGTGATGCGCCCGGTCAGGAAATCGGCCAGCCTATCATGGCCTTCCGGCGTTGATCGGCTCAGCGTGCAGAGCGCACCGCTAGGTGCCAGCGGAAACCGCGCCGGCAGTCGCGCGATGCCGAGCATGACATCGCTGTCGAGATCGGTGCTGCCGCGACCGTCCGCCAGCGCCGTTCTGATGGCGGGCGACCAGCGCCGGTTTGCCGCGAGCGTCCGGCGCCAGGCCTCGTTCGCCGATACCTCGCGGCCAGCCCGATCGAGAATCGCCACCGGCGTTTCCGGATCGATCGTCTGCTGCCGGCGCATCGTGCGCTCGGCGAGCAGGGTCATGTGCGCCCGGTGCAGTTCGAGAAAGGGCCGCCAGGTGCTGCGCAATGATTCGATCTCGGCGGGATCGAACCGGACCGAGCGCTCGACGAACACGCCGACGGCCGTCTCGCGGGTCACCGGCAAGAGCGCGCCGATCTCGTCGACCATGCCGGTTTTCGGGTAGAAGACGGAGAAATAGTCACCGTAATCGGCGCCGTCATGCGCGAGCTCCTGGATCGCATGAACACCCGGTCGCGGATCGTTGCGCCATGATTGATAGAACGGGCACCAGCGGCCGAACTCCGATTCATAGAGCCGGCAGACCTCGCTCGATGTTTCGAAGCGGTCAAGATAGCGCGGCGAATCGATGCGGTCGAAATACATGACCTGGCCGGATTCGGCGGCGCCAAGATCGCGCCACGCATCGAGCAGGCCGCGGTGAAAGCCCGGCCCGCCGATGCGGTTGGCCGCCTCGGCGAGCCCATCGCAGAACGACGCAAAGCGATGATCCATGGGTGCCATCCATGTCGGCCGATCTACCCGAAAGGGGGCATTGTTCGGTTTCGCGGGCCTAGTCTAGCGTGAACCGGTCGGGCGCAAAATCGGTAGACGATGCCCGAAATCTGCGGGTTTCTTCGACGACGGGGAAATAGCCGGACCGGGCGGAGGGAAGAGTGATTATGGCGCGCGATCCGCGTTACGACATTCTGTTCGAACCGGTGAAGATCGGGCCCGTCACCGCGCCCAACCGCTTCTATCAGGTGCCCCATTGCAACGGCACCAGCGACTGGTCGACCGACGCCGTCGCGCGCATGCGCAGCATCAAGGCCGAAGGCGGCTGGGGCGTCGTCTGCACCGAGGTCGCCGAGGTTCACCCTTCGAGCGAATTTCATCCCTTCCCGTCGCTGCATCTCTGGGACGACAGCGACATTCCGATCCAGGCCACGATCGCCGATGCGATCCACGAGCATGGTGCGCTCGCGGGCATCGAGCTCGGCTATATCGGTCTCGCGGCCGGCAACCGCTTCAGTCGTTATCTGCCGATGGGGCCGTCTTCGCATCCAACCATCGAATCGATCGAGCCGGTGCAGGCCGCCGCGATGGATCGGCAGGACATTCGCGACGTGCGCGGCTGGCATCGCGCCGGCGCCGTTCGTGCGATGAAGGCTGGCTTCGACATCGTCTATGTCTATTGCGGGCATAATCTGGCGCTGCCCTATCACTTTCTGTCGCGGCGCTATAACCAGCGCACCGACGAGTATGGCGGCAGTCTCGAGAATCGCGCGCGCCTGCTGTGCGAACTGATCGAGGACGCGAAAGATACCGTCGGCCATAAATGCGCCGTCGCCGTCCGTTTTGCGGTCGACGATTGCGGCGGTCCGACCGGCATCACCAAGGATGGCGACGGCCGTGCCGTGGTGGAGTTGCTCGCCGAACTGCCCGATCTGTGGGACGTCAACATCAGCGAATGGGTCAACGATTCGGCGCCGTCGCGCTTCAGCAAGGAAGGATTCCAGGAACCCTATATCGACTTCGTGAAGAAGGTCACGACCAAGCCGGTGGTCGGCGTTGGGCGTTTCACGTCACCCGATGCGATGGTCTCGCAGCTCAAGCGCGGCATCATGGATCTGATCGGCGCGGCGCGTCCGTCGATCGCCGATCCGTTTCTGCCGAAGAAGATCGAGGAAGGCCGACCGGAAGACATCCGCGAATGTATCGGCTGCAACATCTGCATCAGCGGCGAATGGAGTTATTCGCCGATCCGCTGCACACAGAACCCGACCATGATGGAAGAATGGCGGCGTGACTGGCATCCCGAGCACATCGCACCGAAAAAATCTCAGGACCGCGTGCTGATCGTCGGAGCGGGGCCGGCCGGTCTTGAATGCGCCTTGTGGCTGGCGCGACGCGGGTGCGAGGTGGCGCTTGCCGATGCGCGCGATTCGCTCGGCGGTCGTGTTACGCAGGAAAGCGCATTGCCCGGCCTCGCGGAATGGGCGCGTGTGCGCGATCACCGGCTTTATCAGTTGCAGCAGCTCGGCAATGCGTCGCTCTATCCGGGCAGTGCGCTCGATGCCGCACAGATCCGCGAATTCGGCTATGAGCGCGTCGTAATCGCGACCGGTGCGACATGGCGCAAGGACGGGCTCGGTCGAACGCATGCGGCGCCGGTGCCGGGTACCGATGCTAAATTGGTTTTCTCGGCGAGCGATGTACTGGGTGGAGCGCTGCCGGAAGGCCCGGTTCTGGTCTACGACGATGACGGTTCCTATCTGGCGTCCGCGCTGGCCGAACGTCTGGTCGCGGCCGGCCAGCGCGTGACCTACATGACGCCGGCGACCGAGATCGCGCCGTTCACCCTGCTCACGATGGAGCAGGGTCGGATCCGCGCGCGGCTGATGGAACTCGGCGTCGAGATCGTGACCGCGCGCCTGCTGGCGTCGGTCACTCCGGGCAGCGTCGAGACCGCGTCCATCTATTGCGATACGGCCGAGCGCCGCGATTTTGCGTCGGTCGTCATGGTGACGTCGCGTCTGCTCAACGATGCGCTCTATCACGCCCTCATGGACGACGAGGCGGGGCTCAGCGAGGCCGGCATCAAATCGGTCACGCGCATCGGCGATTGCCGCGCGCCGGGCACGATCGCGATGGCGGTTTATGCCGGGCATAAATATGCGCGCGAGCTCGACGAACCAATTCCCGAAGGCATTCCCTATAAACGCGGCCGCGTACTGGGCTGATTCGCATCGGCAAAAGGAGACGATCATGAACATTCAGGGATCCATGAAACTCGATCCGGACGGCGCGCCGGGCAAATTCATGGCGCCGACTGCGTATGTTGACCCCGCAACGGTGCTCGAGGGCCGCGCCAACGAGAAAGGTCACACCTTCTTCGCCAGCAAGGACGGCAATTTTCTCGTCGGCGTGTGGGAATGCACGGCGTGCAAGGAGAAGATCGACTCCTATCCCTTCAACGAATTCTGTCAGGTTCTGAGCGGCGCGGTGACGGTCACCGACAAAGCCGGCCACAGCGAGACTTACCGCGCGGGCGACACGTTTTTTATGCACAAGGGATTCCAGGGTCTCTGGCATATGACCGAGACCTTCCGGAAATACTTCGTGATCTACGCAGGCGATTGATCGTGTCGCGGGCGCGACACCGAGCCGGATCGTGTGTGCCGCCCCCTCGCAATTGAATCAGGCCTCTGGCAGTCTTCATTCGGGCTGGTTCTGAATGTAATCGGCGATCACCGCACCGAAACGCTTGTCGCGTTAGCCGGCGTCGGTTACAGATCGTGCAGTCGATTCTCCGGGGGATTTCACATGACCGTTGCCACGATCGCGCCCACCGCCACGCTGGTTGAAACACTGTGGCCCGCCCGGCGCGAATCGCGCGCCGTCCGCATCCTCATCCTGATGACGGTCGGCGTTCTGCTGCTGTGGCTCTCGGCAAAAATCCAGATACCGCTCTGGCCGGTTCCGCTCACCATGCAGACCTTCGTCGTTCTGACGCTCGGGCTCGCCTATGGCCCGCGGCTCGGATTGGCAACCTTGGTCGCCTATCTGGCCGCCGGCGCGGTCGGACTGCCGGTCTTCTCCGGCGGCTGGGGCGAGGGCGGGGGAATCGTCCATCTCTACGGGCCGACCGCCGGATACCTGGTCGGTTTCGTGGTGGCGGCCTGGATCTGCGGGCGTCTTGCAGAGCGCGGTTGGGATCGCAGCCCGGTCGAAGCCGTGATCGCAATGCTGATCGGCAATCTGGTGATCTATGTGCTGGGCGTTTCCTGGCTCGCAACGCAGATCGGCACGGTGCCGGCGCTGCAGCATGGGCTGCTGCCGTTCCTTGCCGGCGATGCGTTGAAGATCGCGCTCGGTGCCGTCACTTTGCCGCTCGCTTGGCATCTTTTGGGTCGACGCGCGGGATAGCTCGTTGGACCCTGAAGCTCAACCGACGCCGCGGTAGTTCAGGGTCGTCATCATGCCGGCCGCCATATGATAGAGATGGTGGCAATGCAGCATCCAGCGACCGGGGTTGTCGGCATCGAAGGCGATGGTGACGCTCGATCCCGGCGGGACCAGCACGGTGTCGCGACGGGCGCCGGCGAACCGGGTTTCACCGATCGCGACGATCTGGAACCCGTGCCCATGCAGATGCATCGGATGGCTCATGCCCGTGCGGTTGCGGAAGGCAATCTCGATCCGCTCGCCACGTTCGAGTTCCATAGGGCGGCCGCCATCGGTGTCACGCAGATCGAGGCCCCAGCGGTAGTCGCCCATCCCCCCGACGAGGTCGGCAGTCAGGTTCCGATCCGCCGTCTGCTCCGGCAGTGGTGCGGTGGCCGCGAGCCGCTGTTCGAGCCCGAGGTCGAGAAAGCCGGCTGCTTCGTCGGCAAGACCTGAGAGCTTCGATACCGTCGCATTGGCTGTCGCGAGCACGATGCCGGTTCTTGCCCGGTCACCTTCGCGAAGGGCCAGAATCGGAAACGAACCGCCCGCGGCTGGAATTATAATATCGATGTCGATGCGCTGCGAGATCGCAACGGGAAATCTCGTTCCCGCAACCGGGCGAACGTCTCGTCCGTCGACCGCGACGAGCGATGCCGGCAATGAGCCCGTATCGACCAAAAAGTTGGTCGCGGCGGCCGCATTGACGATGCGTAGTCGGATTTTGCCGCTGCGTTCGACAGAAACAATTTCCGGGTCATCGAGCGTGCGGTCGTTGGCGAGATAGGCGTCGAATTCGATATCGTTGGCGTGGCGCATCATCGAGCCGGTTTCGCCCATCTCTGCCATTGGGTCCACGCCGTTGCCCATTTCATGACCGGCGTGCGGGTCCGACGATGAAGTCATGCTGCCGTCGGCAGCCATCATGTGGCCGCCGGATTCGAGCGACGCCAGGATTTCTTCGGCCGGTCGAAAGCTGAAATCGTGCAGCATGATCACGACCTCCTGCCGGTCGATCGCGGCCTCATCCGGATCGCGGACGATCAGTGGTGCAGCGAGCAGCGCCTGCTCCTGCAGGCCGAGATGCGAATGCATCCAATAGGTGCCGGCTTCGCGCAGGGGAAAGTCGTAGAGCCGGGTTTCGTCTTCCAGTAGCGCTGGTAGTGGCTGATCCGGAACACCGTCCTGCTCCCAGGGCGGCGTCAATCCGTGCCAATGGACCAGCGTCGGCGATCCGATGCGGTTCTCCAGTTGTACCCGGAAGGGTTCGGTGCGATCGAAGATCAGTCCATGATCACCGTTTTCATTGAGCAATGCGAATACGCTGGCCGCTCGACCGCCGACCTCGATAATCCGACGCTCGGCCCGCAGAATGCGCGCCGGGGTTTGTGCTGTAAGCGCGCGCGGCGGGATAGTAAACGGCACGGCCGCGAGCGCTGCCGCGCCGTGTGCGAGGAACGTACGACGGCTGCAGAATTTCATGGTGCCTCTCTCAGGGTGATGAACTCACGGGCGATTGTCAGGAAGCTTGAGGCGCTTCCTGGTCGACATGCCGGTGCGCACGCCCCTGCGCAAGCTCCTGTCGTGCGCGCAGCAGGATCAGCGTCGCCGAATGCAGGAACAGCCCTGCCATGCCGGCGGCGACAACGAGGTCCGGCCAGTACGAGCCGGTGGTCCAGACCAAACCCGCCGCGATCAACACGGCGACATTGCCGATCGCATCGTTGCGGCTGCACAGCCACACCGAACGGATGTTGGAATCGCCCTCGCGGAAGCGCAGCAGGAACACGACCGAGATGAGGTTGGCGGCCAGCGCGAGAAGGCCGATGCCGCCCATGATCGGCGCTTCCGGCTCGGCGCCCGTAAAGACGCGGTAGAGCGTCAGGCCGAGCACGAAGAGGCCCATCGCGGCAAGGCTGCCGCCTTTCAGCATGGCCGCCATCGCGCGCGTCTTGAGCGTCATGCCGAGCACGGCAAAGGACAACGCGTAGGTCATGCTGTCGCCGAGGAAGTCGAGCGCATCGGCCTTGAGCGCCTGCGACTGAGCCATGCTTCCGGCCGCCATCTCGACCGCGAACATGGTCGCGTTGATGGCGATCACCCAGATCAGTGCATGACGGAGGCCCGGCGGTGCCGTCCCGAGTTCGGGCGCGTTATGTGCGCAGTGATGGCTCATCGGTGTTCACGTCCGCCGTTCGCTCGGGAGTCGTGCTGGGAAGATGACCGAGCACGTGAAGCAACTCCGCGACCTTTTGACGCTGGTCGTGCTGATTCCCGCTCGCGATCGCATGTTCGACGCAGTGGTTGACATGGTCCTTGAGGACCATCGTCTCGACGCGGCGCAGCGCGGCCGCGACCGCCTGCACCTGGGTGATCACGTCGATGCAATAGCGATCGTCTTCGATCATGCGGGCGATGCCACGCACCTGGCCTTCGACCCGGGCGAGACGGACAGCGAGCTGCTTCTTGGTTTCGATTTCCATTCTTGCAATATACCCCTTAGGGGTATAAATAGCAAGGTCATGAAACCGAACCGACGCCGCAAGCCCGGCCGGGCGACGGCAATGCCGATGCGCCGACGCCATGTCCGCTGGCTCCTTGCCGCGGCCGGAATGGCCGGGGCAGCGGCCGGTCTCGCCCTGCTCTTTGGATGGCCCGGCTCGTCACCGCCGATGGTCGAAATGCCGGTGCCGATTGCCGCCGTGCCGCTCGACCCCGCGCAGGTCGCGCTCGGGGCGCGGGTCTATGCCAGTGCTTGCGCGTCTTGCCATGGCGCCAATCTTGAGGGCCAGCCGGACTGGCAGAGCCGCAATGCGGCGGGGCGCCTCCCTGCGCCGCCGCATGACGAGACCGGCCATAGCTGGCATCACCCGGACGAGTTTCTGTTCATGGTGACGAAGTACGGCGTGGGGCCATTTGCTGGGCCCAACTACGAAAGCGACATGCCGGCATTCGAGGCCACGCTGGCCGACGAAAAGATTCGGGCGGTGATCGCCTACATAAAAAGCCGATGGCCCGAACCCATCCGTGCACGACAGGCCAGCAACGATGCAGCGTTCCGTGCCGAACAACCCTAGAAAAACTGGAACCGAGACCATGATAGCGCATAACGTCATCGCGCCCGGCGGCAGTCACTCGCATCCGCACGTCGCGCACAGGACCGGCCATCACTATCATTCGCATACTGCTGCGCCGGACGGCGCCGCGATCGACCCGGTCTGCGGCATGCGCGTCGATCCGGCGACGGCCGTGCATCGCGCCGAACATGACGGCGATGCCTGGTATTTCTGCGGTGCGCGATGCCGTACACGCTTTCTGGAAGAACCCGCGCGCTGGATTGCGAAGGCGAGGGGCGCGGCAGCCGTCGAGGCGCCGGCATCGCCGGGTGCGATCTATATCTGTCCGATGCATCCCGAGATCCGTCAGGTCGGCCCCGGCGCCTGCCCGATCTGCGGGATGGCGCTCGAACCGGAAGATGCCGGCGCCGTCGCCGGTCCCAACCCCGAACTTCAGGATATGACCCGGCGCTTCTGGATCGGTGCCGCGCTGACGCTGCCGGTCTTGGTCATGGAGATGGCGACCCATCTGCCCGGGCTCGATCTACATCATCTCGTTCCCGCGCGGATCTCCGCGTGGCTGCAGTTTGCACTGGCGACGCCAGTCGTGCTCTGGGCCGGCTGGCCCTTCTTCGTTCGTGCCGCCGCATCGCTGCGCAGCATGAATCTGAATATGTTCACGCTGATCGCAATGGGAACCGGGGTCGCCTGGCTCTACAGCGTTGTCGCGGTCGTCGCGCCGGACCTGTTTCCGCCGGCCTTTCGTGACGAGGACGGCGGTGTGCCAATCTACTTCGAGGCGGCGGCGGTCATCACCGTTCTGGTGCTGCTCGGCCAGGTGCTCGAGTTGCGGGCGCGGGCGCGCACCGGGGATGCGATCCGGGCACTGCTCGATCTCGCACCGCCGACCGCGCGGCGCATCGACCAGGATGGCACCGAGCAAACGATTCCACTGGCACAGGTCGCGGTCGGCGATCGCCTGCGACTGCGTCCCGGCGAGAAGATACCGGTCGACGGGCGGGTCGTTACCGGGGGCAGTTCGGTTGACGAGGCGATGGTCACCGGCGAGCCGATCCCGGTCGAGAAAGCCGAGGGCGACACGGTCATCGGCGGCACCGTCAACGGCACCGGCGCGCTGGTCATCGTTGCCGAAAAGGTCGGCAGCGACACGATGCTGGCGCAGATTGTTCGACTGGTCGCCACGGCGCAGCGCAGCCGCGCGCCGATCCAGCGGCTCGCCGATCGCGTGGCCGGTTGGTTCGTACCGGCGGTGATCGCCGTCGCTTTTGTCGCCTTCGCTTCCTGGTCGTTGTTCGGACCCGATCCGGCGATGGCGCACGGGCTGGTCGCCGCCGTCTCGGTGCTGATCATTGCCTGTCCCTGCGCGCTTGGTCTTGCGACGCCAATTTCGATAATGGTCGGGGTCGGCCGCGGCGCACAGGCCGGCGTTCTCATTCGCGATGCCGAAGCGCTCGAACGGTTGGAGAAAGCCGACACGCTGCTGGTCGACAAGACCGGCACGCTGACCGAGGGACGGCCCTCAGTGACGGCCGCGATCCCCGCCGCGGGCGTAGCCGAAGACGAGCTATTGCGGGTCGCCGCCGCGCTCGAGGCATCGAGCGAACATCCGCTGGCGTCGGCGATCCTGGCGGCGGCGGACGCGCGCGGCATTGGCGCGCCCGAACTCTCCGACTTCGCGGCGGTCATCGGCCGGGGCGTCACCGGGCGGCTCGACGGCGTGCCGGTAGCACTCGGCAATGCCGCGCTGATGCAAGACCAGGGTATCGATCTGGCGCCCTGGCAAAGCGAGGCCGACCGGCTGCGTGCCGATGGGGCGAGCGTGGTGTTCGTCCGGCGCGGGACGCAGATGCTGGGCCTGATCGCCGCGACCGACCGGGTCAAGGAGACGACGCAAAGTGCCATTCGACGGCTGCACGAGGCGGGCCTCAGGATCGTGATGCTGACCGGCGACAACGAGCGCACCGCGCGTGCCGTCGGTGTCGCACTCGGCATCGACGATATCCGCGCCGATGCGGCTCCCGAGCAGAAGGCAGCCTATGTCGCAGAGCTGCGGCGTGCCGGCCGCGTCGTCGCGATGGCGGGCGATGGCGTCAACGATGCGCCCGCGCTGGCCGCCGCGGATATCGGCATCGCCATGGGAACCGGTACCGATGTCGCGATCGAAAGCGCGGGGGTCACCCTGGTGAAGGGCGATCTTTCCGGCATCGTCCGCGCACGACATTTGTCGCAAGCGGTAATGCGCAACATCCGGCAGAACCTGTTCTTTGCGTTCGTCTACAACGCTGCCGGCGTGCCGGTGGCGGCGGGCCTGCTCTACCCGGTCTTCGGGATCCTGTTGAGCCCGATGATCGCGGCGGCGGCCATGTCGCTTTCCTCCGTCAGCGTGATCGCCAATGCCCTGCGCTTGCGGACGGCGCGGCTGGATTGAGGCAAAAAAGAACGCCGGCTCCCGAGGGAGCCGGCGCTCCAAGGCGTAAAATCGTGACGGCGGCGTCAGACGCCCGCCTTCACCTCTTCGTACATCTGCTGCAATTCCGGCTCCGGTGTCATGGGCGCCTGGAAGATGCCCGAGCTCAGCAGTTCCGTCGGATCGGTCGGCATGCCGAGCTCTTCGAGCGTTGCCGGATCGACCATCGTGTACGGCTCCTGCGTCGCGCTGCCATAGCCGTATTCGGTCATTTCCCATGCGCGCGAGCGCGGGTCGAGCATCGCCGAGATTACTTCGTGCGCGCGCTCCGGATTGGGAGCGTTCGCCACGATCGACATGCCGCACACCCAGGTCATGGCGCCTTCCTTCGGATTCATGAAGGCAACCGGCAGACCCTGCCGCAGCAAAGCCGCGTAGGACTGGTTCCAGGCGGTCGCCGCAACGACCTCGCCGGAGGCCAGCGCCTGCTCGATCGTCGTCGGATCGTCGGCATAGAAGCGCAGCAGGTCTTTCTGCTCGACCAGCTTCGCCTTCACCCGCTCCATGTCCTCGCCCTCGATCGTGAACGGATCTTCGAGACCGAGCACGATGGCGGCGACAGCCATGCCGTCGATCAGGCTGCCCATGTTCGAAAGGCGACCGGCATATTTCGGATCCCACAGGATCTCCCAGCTTTCATTGCCGACATATTCCGGCGCGAGATCGGTCCGGTAGAGAACCGATGTCTGACCCCAGTCGACCGGCAGCCAAACCGTTTCGCCGCCGATTTCGATCACGTCCATGCTGCGGAGTGCCGGAAAGATATCGTCGACATGCGCGATCTTGGAAATGTCGATCGGCGCGAGAATGCCGGCGTCGTACCAGCGCTGCACCTTGTACGAGCAGGGGAACACCGTGTCCGGTTGGAAGCCGCCGCGGATTTTGGTGATCGCCTCTTCCTCGTCGGTCCAGAGCGAGAACTGCGGCGGTTCGCCGTACTTCTCGACATAGGTGGGATACATATCCGGAACGTCGTAACCCGCCCAAGTGTAAACGATCGGATGACCTTCCTCGGCTCGCAACGCCTGCGAAGCGAGCGGCATGGTTGTGGTGACGATACCGGCCGCGGCCAGAATCTTGCCGAGCTGGCGGCGACTGACCTCGCCGGAGAAGAGCTTTTGCTTGAAACGTTCGATGTCGAAATCGTCCATTTTCATGATCGTAAACCTCCCTGCTGGTTTGTCGCTGCGGCCGCGTTGGTGGGGACATGCCGCCCGGGGCCTGGCGGCCGCAGCCGCCGGATCCGCAGAAATGCTAACCCGGGGCGCTGCCCCAGGCAACCGCGCAAGCCTCTTAATGGTTGAGGATGTGCCATGATTCTGGCAGATTTGCGGCGCCCCCGATCGGGTGAATCGGCCAAATATGGCGCAATTTCCCGTGTTTGCTTGCGTGGAATTCCCCCGACGCTAGATTGGCGCCGGCGCGCATGGGTCGGGATCGCAATGGTTGATCGGTGGGGGGCATGGAAATCGGGTTCTACCGGGCCGCGCATTGGCGCGACGTTAAATACTGCGCCGCGCACCGATGCGGGCGTGTGGGCGCATCGTCGATGCATCTGTCGATCCGGCGGGTTTTGCCGGATCTTGGCCGATAGCCGCAACGATCGTTTCCCGATGGCATCTATGGAACTCTCGGCGGCGACGAAGATCCTGATCATCGCGGGTGCACCTCGCTGCGGCACGACGGCGATGACCCGCTATCTTGGGGCGCATCCCGATATCTGCGGCTCGCGCCCGAAGGAGACGCACTTCTTTCTGTCGGCTGACTCGGCCGACGATATGGCGCGCTCACGGGAAGTTTACAGGCGCAATCACTTTCCGAACCTTTCGTCGGAGCACACCCTGCTTCTCGACGGGAGCATTTCCTATTTGTACCGCCCCGATGCGGCGAAGCGGGCGTTGTCAGTCTTTCCGGAATCGCGCTTCCTGGTAATGCTTCGCAACCCGGTCGACCTCATTCACTCCTATCACAGTCGATTGCTTTTCTACCGACAGGAAACCGAAACCGATCTCAATCGCGCCTGGAAACTTCAGGATCTTCGCCGCAACGGCGAGCAGATTCCCTGGACCTGCAGCGATCCAAAGATGCTCGAGTATCTCGAAGTCGGCAGTCTCGGGCGACATTTGAAGGCATTGCTGGAAACAGTCGGCCGCGATCGCTGCCTTTGGGTTTTCTATGACGATTTTCTGAGCGATCCGCTGAATACCTACCGGAAGGTCTTGTCGTTCGCCGGCTTGTCCTATGACGGTCGCACGGATTTTCCCCGCAAGGCGCCGCATCGAACCTATCGCAACAAATCGCTTCAGTTTCTCAATTCCGGCGCGTTCCTGATGGCGTTTCTGCCGGTCAATCCCAAGTCGACCGCGTTGTACGGTCGCCTGGCGCGCGCGACGCGGCCGCTGCGCCGGCTGCTACGACGCGCCAATTCCACCGAGAAGCCGCGGGAGAAACTCGACGACGGGACGCGGTCGATGCTCGCGAAGGCATTTTTCGACGATATCGCCTCGCTCGAATCGCTGACGGGCCGCAATCTCGATTCCTGGCGCATGGATGTATCGGCGGCCGGCAGTTCCATCGCCGCGATGCCGCCCGGCCAAACTCCGGCGCCGCATACATCGACCGGTTAAGCGGGTAAAGGCACCCAAGGGGCCGATGCGACGGCGCGTCGCGGGCCGGGCATCCTATGGGGGAGGCGCTGGCGGTTCGCGCGATTTGCCGGCCGAAAGCCGCGCCCATATCGGTGGCCGATCAAGATTGTTTACGGCAGGCGCGCTGCCGAATCGCATTGATCGGCGGCCATCCCGGCTGCCAGAATGACCATATATAATGGGCCGCAGCGGGCGGCCCTATGACCATGGAGCGTCCCCCGATGTCGGGCACGAATGCACAGGAGCGGCGTCGCGGCGGCAGGGAAGCGCGGCGGGCGTTGCGTGCGGCACCGATGGCGGAGGCCGAGCGGCCGGTACGGCCGGGGCTCGAAAGCGGACGCTACAAGCCGCTGAGCGATGCCGACGTTCTCAAGATTCATCATGCCGCGCTCGACGTGCTCGAGAATATCGGTCTCGCCGATGCGATTCCGTCCTGCGTCGATGTCTGCACCGCGGTCGGCGCAAAGCTGACCAGCGAGGGGCGGCTGATCTTCCCGCGCGCGCTCATCGAAGACACGATCGCGAAAGCGGCCCGGCAGTTCATCCTGCCGGGGCAGGACCCGCGTCACGATATGGAGCCATGGGGTTCGAGGACTTATTTCGGTACCGCGGGTGCGGCCGTGCATATCGTCGATCCGGTCACCGGCGATTATCGCGAATCGATCACGCAGGACGCCTACGACATCGCGCGCCTGGTCGACACGCTCGATCACATCCATTTCTACCAGCGCTCGGTCGTGTGCCGCGATCTTCCCGATCCGTTCGAGATGGATTTCAACACCTGCTACACCAGCGTCGTCGGCACCACCAAGCATGTCGGCTCGAGCTGGGTCGACGTGCCGCAGCTCGAAGCCTCGTTGCAGATGCTGCACATGATTGCCGGCGGCGAGGATCAGTGGCGAGCGCGACCCTTCGTCAGCCAGTCCAACTGCTTCGTTGTGCCGCCGCTTAAGTTCGCAACCGATGCCTGCCGCTGCCTCGAAGTCGCGGTGCGCGGCGGCATGCCGGTCCTGCTGCTGTCGGCGGGACAAGCCGGCGCCACAGCACCCGCGGCGCTCGCGGGTGCCGTCGTGCAGGAAGTCGCGGAATGTCTCGCGGGCCTCGTCTATGTCAATGCGATCAAGCCCGGCGCGCCGGCGATATTCGGCACCTGGTGCTTCGTCTCCGATCTGCGCACCGGCGCGATGTCGGGCGGCAGTCCCGAGCAGGCGCTGCTGTCCGCGGCTGCCGGCCAGATGGGCCTCTTCTACGATCTCACGCTCGGCACCGCCTCGGGCATCAGCGATTCCAAAATACCCGATGCGCAGGCCGGCGCCGAGAAGGCCTACAATCACGCGATCGTCGGCAATTCCGGTGCAAACCTGATCTACGAGTCTGCCGGCATGCATGCGAGCCTGCTCGGCTTCTCGCTCGAAAGCCTGGTCATCGACAACGACATCATCGGCGCGGTGCAACGCACCATCCGCTCGATCGACGTGACCGACGAATCGATCTCGCTCGAAACCATTCGTCAGACCTGCCTCGAAGGGCCGGGCCATTATCTCGGTTCGGACCAGACGCTTCAGCTCATGCAGCGCGATTATGTCTATCCGCTGGTCGGCGACCGGATGAGCCCGAAGGAATGGGTCGAGAAGGGCCGGCCGACGATCCTCGATCGGGCGATCCGCCGCGTCCGCGACACGCTCGGGCGGCATTTCCCGGATCATGTGTCGTCGGCGATCGACGATGCAATCCGCGCGAAATTCCCGGTTCGGCTGCCGCGCGAATCGATGCGGCCGCGCACCACCGAAGCGGCCGAGTAAGAAACACATCATGGAAGTCATGCGCGGTTTTCCGCCGCCGGTCGAAGCGCGGCCGACGCTCGAGACCTGGGATCGCAATCCCTTCAGCGCCTGGTCGTTCCACAACATGCGCCGGCTGTTCCCGACCGCGCCGATCGCGCGCGGCAGCAAAGTCTGGGCACTGCCGTCCGATCCCCGGAATTTCGACTCGTTAAAATTCAAAGGCAGCAGCGGGAGCGAGACGACTGTTCGCGCGGTGCTCGATTCGACCCAGACCGAAGGGTTCATCCTGCTGCATCGCGGCCGCATCCTTTTCGAGCATTACGGCAACGGCCTCCAGCCGTCGTCGCCTCATATCGTCATGTCGGTCACCAAATCCTTTGTCGGCACCTTGTTCGGGATTCTCGAAGAGCGCGGTGTGCTGCGGCTCAACGATCCGTTGACCCGCTTCGTGCCCGAGCTCGCCCGCACCGCCTATGACGGCGCGACGATCGGGCAGGTGCTCGACATGCAGAGCGGCGTCCGCTTCAACGAGGATTACACCGATCCGCTGTCGGATGCCGCCCGCATCGATTGGGCGCTGGGCTGGAAGCCGCTGCCGCCCGGCGAATCCTATCGGTCGATCGATCAACTCATCCTCAGTTTGACGACGCGCGAGCGCGAGCATGGTGCCGCCTTCCGCTACCGCTCGATCGAAACCGACGTGCTCGGCTGGGTCATCGCGCGCGCGACCCAAAGCGATCTCGCGACCTTGCTGTCGCAGGAGCTCTGGCAGCCGATGGGCATGGAGTTCGATGCCGACATCGTGCTCGATCGCGCCGGCGTCGGGCTAGCCGATGGCGGCATGTCGGCGACACTCCGCGATCTTGCGCGCTTCGGCCAGATGTATCTCGACGACGGCGTCGCAAACGGCCGCACGATCGTGCCGGCCGCCTGGGTGCGCGCCAGCCGTACCGGCGATCCCGAGAAGTTCAACGATCCTGCGTTCGGTGGGCCGCAGCCCGGCCATGCCTATAGCCGGCAATGGTGGGTGCGCAATGTCGCGACAGGTACCGCGATGGCGCGCGGCATCCATGGCCAGCTTGTCTATGTCGATCCGCCGCGCGCGCTGGTCGCGGTCAAATTGTCGAGCTGGCCGACCGCGCGCAATCTAGCCCTGCTCGGCGACACGATGGCGATGATCGATGCGATCGGCGCGAGCCTGGGTGACCGCCCGCACACCTAATTGGGGTCAGCCGGTAAACGGCGCCGCCGGTGCGGTGACCGTCGCCCAGAACAGCAGCACCCCGATGGCGACGATCGCAAGTCCGCCCAAAATCCTGAGCGCGATCTCGAGACGAAGGGCCCAGTGTCGGCCACTTGCCGCCGTGCGCGATTGCGGCAGGCGGATCAGCGACGCGACGGCAACGAGCGCCGCGACCGCGATGCCCGTGCCGGCTCCCATCGCATACGCCGAAACGATACCCGCTGCATGCAGTCCGAGCCCGTAGGCAAAGACCAGAACGAGGATCGCGCCGGTGCAGGGGCGAATGCCGACCGCAACCGATAGAGCAATGGCGTCGCGCAGCCCATGCGCGCGGCCCAGCGTCTCGGGATCGGGCATGTGCGCATGATCGTGATGGTCGTGCCCGTGCCCATCCTCGTGTTCATGCGCGTGCCCGTGATCATCCGCATCATCGTGATGGGCATGGTCGTGATCGAGCCGATGGGCCGCGGCGGCAGGGCGGGTCCGCTTCAGGCGGCGCAGCCCCCCGATCAGGAGATAGGCGCCCATCGCGGCAATCAACAGAAAGCTGGCGGCTTCCGCGATCGTCACGCTGCGGGTGATGAGGCGCGTGGTGCCGTCGAGCGTCAGCAGCACGGCATAGACCAGCGCGATGGCGGTCGTCGCCTGGATGAAGGCAGCCAGCAAAGCGATCCCGATGCCGCGCCACATGATCCGTTCGCTGGTCAGCGCATAGGCCGTGATCACCGCCTTGCCATGTCCCGGCCCGACCGCATGGAACACGCCATAGAGAAAGCAGAGACCCAGCAATGCGATGAGCGCCCCGGGCGATCCGGTTTCGTCCGTGGCCCGGACTGCATCTGCCAACTTGCGTTGCAGATCGCGCTGCTGCGTCCGGATCTCGATCATCAGCCGGTCGAACCGGTCCGGTGCCGCGCTGTCCGCCGTTTCGGTTGGTGCGGCGCCGAAGGGCGAGGTGCCGGTCTCCTGAGGGTTCGCCGGAACCGCCACCAGGAGCAACGGTATAAACAGGAACAGGACCACCCATACCGCGCGCAGCGAGAAAGGGGGCATTGCGCGGCGCGACCCTTTCCGCCGATCAGTCACAGCGGAGCCGCGCCGTTGCGGCGAACATGATTCCGATACCTGTCGCCTGATCGGTATTGGTGAAGGTGGTTTCGCCAAGGCTCAGCGGATCGAGGCTCGGCGTTGCCCGATCGACCGTGACCGCGCAGGAATCCGGGCCTTCGACCGCTACCGCGTCGTCGCCATCCAACTCGATCGCGATGTAATAGGTCGGGTCGTACATGCGGAGCGCAACGTCATGCGCGCGGGCATCGACCGGTTTGGCGAGCGGTAATGTGAAACGCAACGTGATGATCCCGTCCTCGATCTCGGCCGCATACGCTTCGGCTTCACCGAAAATTCCCTAGCTGTCGTCGACCAGAAGCTCGGTCATGTAGTGCCACTCGACCAGGCTCTCGATATATTGTTGCGCCAGCGCTTCCTTCTCGGTATCGGTGACTTCGTCGTTGCCGTCGGCGTTCAACTCTTCGAGCGCGAAGGCGCTGAAGAACTCATCGAACTGCCAGACGATCCTGACCGCTTCGACCTCATGGGCTGCGTCGACGACCAGAACGGCGCTGGAATCGATCCAGACATGGGGATGTGCCGCGGCGGGCCCCGATGGGGCGATCAACAACGCGGCAAAGAGGATCGCGGCGATCCGGTGCTCAGCCAGGCGAAGTCCTGAACGACGGCGTTTGGGCATATGACGGGTGCGGACCGGTGATTGTGGCGACGGCCCGGCACTATAGGCCCGGTCCGAATCCACATCCACCGCCGGTTCTCGCGACGGCTTTCCGTTCGCGGCCCGGCCTGCAAGAATGCAGCGGCAAAAGCGGGGGCGGGGTCATGGCCGAAGGAACATACGACTATGTCATCGTGGGCGCCGGCTCGGCCGGTTGCGTGCTGGCGAACCGGCTGACCGAAGATCCCAAAACGCGCGTGCTGCTGCTCGAAGCCGGCGGGCGCGACAGCAGCATCTTCATCCAGATGCCGACCGCGCTCTCGATCCCGTTGAACAAGGAAAAATACAGCTGGGCCTATCATACCGAGCCCGAACCGCATCTCGGCGGACGCAGCATCCATTGTCCGCGCGGCAAGGTGCTGGGTGGGTCGTCCTCGATCAACGGCATGGTCTATGTGCGCGGCAACGCGCTCGACTTCGACAACTGGGCCGAACTCGGCGCCAAAGGCTGGTCGTACAAGGAAATCCTGCCGTATTTTCGCAAGGCGGAGGCCCGGGCCGATGGCGGCGACGAGTATCGCGGTGCGTCGGGCCCGCTGCATACCTCGAACGGTGCGATGAAGAATCCGCTTTATCACGCGTTCGTCGAGGCGGGCGTTCAGGCCGGCTACGGTCGTACCGCCGATGTGAATGGCTATCGGCAGGAAGGGTTTGGCCGGTCGGACATGACGGTCCATCGCGGCAAGCGCTGGAGCACGGCCAACGGCTACATCCGTCCGATCCTCGGCCGACCCAATCTCAAGCTTGAGCTCGAGGCGTTCGTCGATCGCATCCTTGTCGAAGGCAATCGCGCCGGCGGCGTTTCGTACCGGCACGGCGATCGCACGATCCAGGCGAAGGCAAGCCGCGAGGTGATCCTCGCCGGCGGGCCGATCAATTCGCCGCAGCTCCTGATGCTTTCGGGCATCGGCCCGGGCGCGCAGCTCAAGCAGCACGGCATCGACGTCGTGACCGATCTGCCCGGCGTCGGCGAAAACCTGATGGATCATCTCGAGCTCTACTTCCAGCAGGCCTGCACCCAGCCGATTACGCTCTACAGCGTACTCAATCCGATGTCGAAGGCGTTGATCGGTGCGCGCTGGACGCTGCTCAAGGATGGGCTGGGCGCCACCAACCATTTCGAGGCGGGGGCTTTCATCCGCTCGCGCCCGGGCGTGCGCTGGGCCGACATTCAATTTCATTTCCTGCCGGCGGCGATTTCCTATGATGGCAACGCGGTCGCCGGCGGTCACGGATATCAGGTCCATGTCGGGCCAATGCGCTCGAAGAGCCGCGGCTGGGTGCGCCTTCGCTCATCGAATCCGCGCGACAAGATGCGCGTCTTCTTCAATTACATGTCGGAGCCGGACGACTGGACCGAATTTCGCGCGGCGGTGCGCCTGACGCGCGAAATCTTCGCGCAGCCCGCTTTCGATGCCTATCGCGGTCGCGAGCTCGCACCCGGCGCCGCCGCACAGAGCGATGCCCAGATCGACGAATTCCTCCGCGGTGCGGTTGAAACTGCGTACCACCCATCCGGCACTTGCAAGATGGGCGTCGACCGCATGGCGGTGGTCGACCCTCAATGCCGTGTGCACGGCATCGAGGGGCTGCGCGTCGTCGATTCCTCGATCATGCCGCAGGTGACGACGGGCAATCTCAATGCGCCGACGATCATGCTCGCGGAGAAGGCGGCCGATATGATCAAGGGCGCGGCGCCGCTGGCCGCCTCCGATGCACCGGTCTGGACCGCGCCCGACTGGCAGATACGTCAGCGCACCGGCGAGCCGGTACGCCGGGTGAGCGAAGCTGCCTGAGCAAGGGCCATTGGGAAGAAAGCGCCGGATCGGTCGCGGCAGGAACCGGCGTTGCGCGTCAGTGGCGTCTGATCAACCGCAGCAGGATCAGGAGCAGGATCGCGCCGCCGGTGGCGACGAGGATCGATTCGAAGTTGATCCCGGTCACGCTGCCGATACCGAAGCGAGTTCCGAGATAACCGCCAATCACCGCGCCGATCACGCCGATCGCAATGGTCACGATAATGCCGCCGGCATCGCGGCCCGGCATGACGAACTTGGCAAGAATGCCGGCGATCAGTCCCAGCAGCAGCCAAATCAGAATACCCATCGCTCGCGTCTCCCTCTTTTTGCGCCAATCGCGGGGAACCCGGGATTGCGACGCTGGAGGTGCCATAATTTCAGGGGTCCGGCAAGCCGCCGGCCCGCAATCCCGCAGGATCGCTTGCGCACGGGGCCGCGGCGGGAGAGCATGTCAGGCATGATCGATACCTCGCCCCGAATCGTCGCGTGCCGGCGCTAAGCCATGGCCGATTGCGATCTGATCGTCCGGAACGCGCTGCTGTTCGACGGCAGCGGCGCAGCACCCATGCGTGGCGATCTGGCGATAGCCGACGCGCGGATCGTGGCGCTGGGCGCGCTCGACCGCATGGATGCCGATGACGAGATCGACGCTGCCGGCCACGCGCTCGCACCCGGCTTCATCGACGTACACACCCATGACGATCGCGCGTTGATGATCGGCGACATGGCTATGAAGGCGAGCCAGGGCATCACCACGGTCGTGGTCGGGAATTGCGGCGTCAGCCTCGCGCCCTGGATCGCCGACCGGGCGCCACCGCCGCCCCTCGATTTGATCGGCGCCCAGGCAGACTACCGGTTCGCGACCTTCGGCGAGTATCTCGATACCCTCGACCGCGACGGGATCGCGCTCAACGCGGCCTGTCTGGTCGGCCATTCGACCCTGCGCGCGGGCGCGATGGATCGCTACGACCGCGCGGCGGATTCCGGCGAGATCGCATCAATGCGCGGGCGACTTCGCGAGGCGCTCGATGCCGGTGCGATCGGTCTTTCGACCGGGCTCGCCTATCGGCCTGCAATATCGGCGCCGACGTCCGAAATATCGGCCCTGGCCGAATTGCTGGCGCCGGCCGGCGCGATCCATACGACCCACATGCGCAACGAGAGCGCCGAGGTCGACGCCGCGATGGACGAGGCCTTCGCGATCGGACGCGCCGCGAAC
>JAWXBK010000017.1:0-43897 GCA_034439975.1 Rhodospirillaceae bacterium
GCGCTGCGCAGCGCGTCCGGCGAACATATGCGCTCGCCCGAAGCCAAGCTGGATGAGACGGTCGGTCTCGCTGCGGCAATCGCTCTCGATATCGCCGGCCGCGAAGTCGTGCCGGTCAAAAGCCCGCGCCCCGCGACCTTGCTGGGCAGCGGTGCGGTCGAACGCTTGGCGGAACAGATCAAGGAACAAGAGATCGGCCTCGTCGTAATCGGCCACCCCTTGAGCCCGGTGCAGCAGCGCAATCTCGAGAAGGCCTGGGAAACCAAGGTCATCGACCGGACCGGGTTGATACTCGAAATCTTCGGCGAGCGAGCGCAGACGCGAGAGGGCCAGCTTCAGGTTGAACTCGCCGCGCTCACCTATCAGCGCAGTCGTCTGGTTCGATCATGGACCCACCTTGAACGCCAGCGCGGCGGCTTCGGGTTCATCGGCGGCCCCGGCGAATCCCAACTCGAAATGGACCGGCGGCTGATCGATGAACGAATTCTGAAGTTGAAGCGCGACCTCGTCGAGGTGAAACGGACGCGCGGGCTGCATCGCTCGGCGCGGCAGCGTGTGCCCTATCCGATCGTCGCGCTTGTCGGTTACACCAATGCCGGCAAATCGACCTTGTTCAACCGGCTGACCCAGTCCGATGTGATGGCGGCCGACATGCTGTTCGCGACGCTCGATCCGACCATGCGCCTGATCGACCTGCCATCCGGGCAGAAGGCGATTATCTCCGACACGGTCGGTTTCATTTCCGACCTGCCGACTCATCTGGTCGCGGCATTCCGCGCCACGCTCGAGGAAGTCGAGGCGGCCGACATCATTCTTCATGTGCGCGATATCTCACACCACGACACCGAACTGCAACGCACCGACGTGCTGGGCGTGCTGCGCGATCTGGGGCAGGGCGAGCGGCTCGAACGCGACGTGGTCGAGGCGCTGAACAAGGCCGATCTGCTCGATCCCGCCGCCCGTGCCGCGCTCGCGGCGCAGGTCGAACGCAATGACGAAGCTGTGTTGATTTCGGCGCTCGACGGGACGGGGGTCGATGCGCTCCTCACCCTGATCGATCGGCGTTTCGCCGCCGAACGTCGCACCGCGGGTTATCGCGTACGCCATGCGGACGGCGCTGCCGTCTCCTGGCTGTACGATCACGGTCGCGTTCTCGATCGGCGCGACGATGGCGACTATGCCTATATCGAAGTAAGCCTCGCACCCGGCGATATCGGCCGTTTCGAACGGCTGCATCCGCAGGTCAGCCGAACCCATTCTTCGTGATCGGACCATCGTGACCGGAATCGACCCCGAGCGTGTCGCCGCTTTGATCCACGAGGCGGCGCACAACGAGATCATGCCCCGCTTCGAAAAGCTGGCAGCCCATGAGGTGCGCGAGAAAGCGCGCGGCGAACTGGTGACAATTGCCGACGAGGCTGTCGAAGCCTGGCTCGAACCGCGTTTCGTCGATCTTCTTCCCGGCTCGCGCGTGCTGGGCGAAGAAGCGGCAGCGGCCAATCCGGCGATCATCGTCGAGCTGGCCGATAGCGACGATCCGATCTGGATGATCGACCCGGTCGACGGCACCAGCAATTTCGTCGCCGGCCGGCCGGTCTTCGCCGTGATGGTGGCGCTGGTCCGGCATGGCGAGATCCTCGGCGGCTGGATCTACGATCCGGTCAACGATCGCATGGCCATGGCGGAGCATGGTGGCGGTGCCACGCTCGACGGCAGGAAAATCCGGGCTGCAACGGCGCCGGCCGAGGATCGCGCGTTGCGCGGTGTCATTCTTGGCGGCAGTTTCGGATCGCCTGCGGTGATCGAGCGGATGCGCGAACGCCGCGATCGGGTCGACGCGGTCAAGAGCCGGCGTTGCGCCGGCGCCGAGTATCTCTCTCTCGCCGCCGGCGAGATGCATTTTGCCGTGTTCACGCGGCTGATGCCGTGGGACCACGCGCCCGGCGTGATCATCCATCGCGAGGCGGGTGGTTATGGCCGACATATGGACGGCGCGGCTTATGTGCCGGGCCGGCTCGAGGCGGGCGCGCTGTTGATGGCGCCGGACGAGTCGAGCTGGCAGCGGCTGCACCGGATATTGTTCGCAGACTGATCGTCGAAGACGGATCGGCGATGCCCGCATCGCCGTCGTAACGGAGGGGCAGGGAATGAGCGTCAAAGCCGCTTTCATCGGATTGGGCGTGATGGGCTACCCGATGGCAGGACATCTGGCGTCGAAAGGTCATCAGGTCACCGTCTATAACCGCACGCGCGCCAAGGCAGACCAATGGGCGAAGCAGCATGGCGGCAAGGCCGCGGCGACGCCGGCGGAAGCAGTGTCGGGCGCTGCCATCGTCTTTTCCTGCGTCGGCAATGACGACGATCTGCGCGCCGTGACGATCGGCAGCGACGGCGCCTTCGCCGGCATGGCGCGCGACGCTGTATTCGTCGATCACACGACCGCATCGGCCGAAGTCGCGCGCGAACTGGGCGCGATCGCCGACAAGCAGGGTTTTTATTTTCTAGATGCGCCGGTCTCCGGCGGACAGGCGGGGGCCGAGAACGGTCAGCTCACCGTGATGGTCGGCGGCGATCCCGCTGCGTTTGGCCGCGCGAAGCCGGTCCTCGACGCATTTGCCAAATCCTGCGTGCTGCTGGGGCCGGTCGGCTCGGGCCAACTCACCAAGATGGTCAACCAGATCTGCATCGCGGGGCTGGTGCAGGGTCTCGCCGAGGGGCTGAACTTTGCGCAGCGCGCCGGGCTCGACGGGGCCAAGGTGGTCGAAGTGATCTCGAAGGGCGCCGCGCAATCCTGGCAGATGGATAATCGCGCGCTCACCATGCTCGCCGGCAAATTCGATTTCGGCTTTGCGATCGACTGGATGCGCAAGGATCTCGCGATCTGTCTTGCCGAAGGACGGCGGAACGGTGCGCGACTGCCGGTCGCGGCACTGGTCGACCAGTTCTACGCGCAGGTCCAGGCGCGCGGCGGCAAGCGCTGGGATTCATCCGGGCTGATGCATCTGCTCGCGAACGACTGAGCAGGCGACTGAGCGGGCGTCGCGCCCGCGAAACGCGGGCCGGCGGGGGCAGACCGACCGACAACGACCTGCCCCGCCCGACCCCGGCGGCACCCTGGCGAGAGGGCGCAGCCTCCGTACGACCAGCCCTGCGCGGTTTCGCCCTGCAGATGCAGATCAAGCCCCTCGATTTCTTGTTCCGGCTTGACCCGCAAACCGATCGTCATGTCGATCGCCTTGAGAATGACGAACGTCGCGATGGCACAGTACCCCGCCGTCGCGGCGAGGCCTTTGATCTGGATCCAAACCTGTCCGGCATTGCCGTCGACCAGCCCGCTGCCAAAATTGACTGCACTGGTGGCGAAGACGCCGGTCAGGACCGCACCGATCGCGCCGCCGACGCCATGGATGCCGAACGCATCGAGGGAGGCGCCGATCAGCGACAGCACGAGATTGTCCGGTGCCATGTTCTCGCTGCCATGGCCGAGGCGGCGCCCGATCACGATTGCGGCGACCAGGTTCGGCGGCGGTAGCGAGCACGTTCTTGCGTCGAACCATGCCGCCATAGAAGAGGGCGAGGCCGGGCAGGGTCATCATCTGGACGAGTGCGGTCGCGGTCACAGAAGGCGGGCGGTATCGCCGGAATCAATGGTCGTCTCCTGCGCGAAGGCGGGGCCGGTGCTGAACAGGAACGCAGGGCGGCGAGGGCGCCGCGCGAGAAAAATCGCGGCGAAATCTTTTCCGGCGGCACGGGAAGTAGCGGGTGAGGAAGTCGGTCCACAGCATCGGTTGCTCCTTCGGATTCGGGGACCGCGAACGGTCCCGATCCTTCACTGGGAGCAATCTCCATGCCAAAAAACGGGTAAATGTTACCAAACTGACAAAAACCTTAACAACGTGATATTTCTATAAGTTAGCGATCGTTCTTTAACTAACTTTGAGCCAACCTAAGCTGGTTTCTCAACTTGGATTTGGGTCGAAATGAAGCGGTTTGCCCGTCCGCTGGGCAGGTCGCTGCCTATAACCGATGCGGTTTGGCGTCGATCCGGCTTGCGCGTTCCTCGTCCTTGGCCATCTCCCAAAGTGCATCCATTTCGGCGAGCGTCATGGTATCGAGGGCCCGGTTTTGATCCACCGCCAGCGCCTCGATCCGGCGAAACCGGGTCTCGAATTTATGGTTGGCCCGACGTAACGACGATTCCGGATCGACCCCCAGATGCCGGGCGAGGTTGACGCAGACGAACAGCAGGTCGCCGACCTCGTCCTCAAGTCTGTCGTGCCCGCTGCCGGCCGTCATCTCGGTATCGATTTCACCAAGTTCCTCGCGGATCTTGTCCTTGACCGCATCGGCGTTCGGCCAGTCAAAGTGAACCCGCGCGGCACGCTTCTGCAGCTTGAGCGCGCGGATGAGTGCGGGCAGGCCGGCGATCACCCCGTCGAGCACGCTGGGGACGCCGCGTCCGGCTGTCTGGGCCTTGGCGTCGCGCTCCTTGGCCTTGAGCGTCTCCCAGGCCGCGGTCTGGGCGGCCGCGGTCGCGATCGATGCATCGCCAAACACATGAGGATGACGCTGGATCATCTTGTTAGAAATGGCTTTCGCGACGTCCGGGAACGAGAAATGACCGGCTTCCTCGGCCATCCGGGCGTGGAACACGATTTGGAACAGCAGGTCGCCAAGCTCGTCCTTGAGATCGGCCATGTCGTCACGCTGGATCGCGTCGGCGACCTCGTAGGCTTCCTCGATGGTATGCGGCGCGATGGTCTCGAAATCCTGTTCGACGTCCCAAGGACATCCGCGCTCGCGGTCGCGTAACCGCGCCATGAGCGCAAGAAGTCGGTGCATGGGTTCTTCGGGCTGGGCGGTCATCGGGTCTGATCCGTCGGGAGGAATCGATTGTTTAGGGTGTCGCGGTGAGGGAATGGATACCGGGATTCGACCAGTCGAAGCAAAAACGGAGGGACCGCGGGCAACGAAAAGTCCGGCGGGCCGCCAGAAACCTCACTCCATCTATCGCATAATGTATATTACGGGAAATGGAAGCGCAGGGATCTAACCTATATGCCACCACCAATGATCAGCAGTATCGCGCGATCTCGGATTCGATCAGGGTTCGCATCCGCTCCGGTTCGATCACCCCGAAATGGCCGCTAAAAATCCGCGAGACCGGGAAAGCCGCAAGCCGCTCGAGACTAGACCGGAGCCCGGCCGGATCCTCGGGCGGGAAATCCCGGTCGAGCGGATCGTCGAGGAGCGTATCGCCCGTGAACAGAAATCGGGTCGCCGGCTCCCAGAGCGCGATCGACCCGAGGCTGCGCCCCGGCACATGCATGACCTCAAGCCGGCGGTTGCCGAGATCGATGACGTCGCCCTCACCGACCAGACGCGTCGGCGCCCGGGTCACCATCCGGTAGTCCATCACGTCATAGCCCGGCCAGGGCAAGGCCGTGACCATCTCGGGGCAGACATAGGCCTCGATTGCGTTGCGCCCCTCGGCCATCGCCTGCGCATCGAGCGGATGGCAGGCGCGATCGGCGAACGAATGAAGCCCGCCGGCATGGTCATAGAAGTAGCAAAGCGCGACCGCGAGCGGCGGCCGGCCGGTGATCCCCTCGATCACCGGCGCGAGCGGCAGGATGCCGGCACCGGTATCGACCACCAGGTCCATCGTCGAACCGCGCACCAGCCAGATGTCGCCCGACAGATACGGATCGACATGCGCCTCGCGCAGCCGGACGATGCCGTCCGAATGCGGCTCGATTCCGTACCAGATATCGGCAACCGGAAAGGTCATGGGGCTATCCTAGCAGAAGGCCGGATCGGAATCGGCGTACCCCCTTTTTGGGTGACGACATTCGCCTGGTCGCTTCGCGCTCCCTGACGGGCTGGCCCGCGTGACGGCCGCCGGGGCATGATCGGCAACGCGCCCGCCTGCGCCCGCGCGATTCCGTCCGCCTCCGCAGCTTCCGACAGACCGGTGTCATGCCCGACCTCCTTATCCCGTTCCCTGATCTTCGGCCTGACGATGAGCATCACGCCCGGTCCAAACGTCATCATGATCGCGGCATCCAGGGTCAATTTCGGCTGGCGCCGATCGATCCCGCTTTATTTCGGCGTCGTACTCGGATTCATGTCGCTGTTGCTGGCCGTCGGTTTTGGACTTGGCGCGGTGTTCGATCGCTACCCGGCGATCCGTAACCTGCTGCGCTACACTGGCGCCGCGTATCTGATCTGGCTGGCCTTCCGGATCGCGACCAGCGGCCGCAAGAAAACGGCCGATCCCGACCAGGGCATGGACGCGGGCCGCCGACCGTTCAGCTTCCTGCAGGGTGCGGCGCTGCATGGGTCAATCCCAAGGGCTCGATCATGGCCGTCGGCGCGATGTCGATCTTCACCCTTCCCGACCGGGCAATGGCGCCGCAGGTGCTTTTGATCGTCGCGATCCTCGGCGCCATGGGCTTCGCCTCGATGGCTCTCTGGCTTGGCGGCGGCGTCCTGATCGCCCGCTATCTCAGGACCGAGCGGGCGCTGCGGCGATTCAACATCGCGCTCGGTATTTTGTGTATCTTCTCGGTGGTGCTGATCTTCGTGTGACCCGGCGAAGGAGCCAGGCGATGGGCCATCCTTTTGTTGCGCTGACCGTGCTCCGCCGCCTCGCATTCTGCGCCCTGCTGCCGCTCGCGGCCTGCGGGGGCAGCGGTTGCGACGAGGAAATGCTCGGCGAGTTCGCCTCGCCAGACGGTCGCTATGTCGCCGCCGTGTTCGAGCGGCGTTGCGATGTGGATTCGAGCGAGGATCCGATCGTCCGCTACGTTACTGCACGGCTTATCGATGCCGAGGATTACGGCGAGGACCCGATGAAAACGGCGATCTACATTGCCGCAGGCGAGCAGGAATTGTCGGCGGCGTGGATCCAGCCCGGCTGGCTCGCGATCATTTCCAGCGCCCCGCCGGATCAGGTCATCCAATGGTCGGCGAACTGGCAGGACGTCATCATCGTCTACCAGTGAACCGATTGCCACCGGTCGCGCGCTATCGCCCCAGGGACGAAGCCGCCTAGAGCAGCGGATCCGGCTCGACGCCCAGCAGCCGCAGAGCCTTCTCGAGCGTCACCTCGCCCTCGTCGTCGACATCGGCATTACACAGATAACCGCCTTTATCGCGATGGCTCTGCGCCAGGCCAAGATACGGATTCGATTTGTGCTCTTCCTTGACCGCATCGAATTGCTGCTCGAGCTGGATACAGCGATCCGACGTAACGAAGATTATCCGTGACGGCAGCGCGGACGGATCGGCCAGCTGCGGCATGGCGGCATGAGCGGCACCAGTCGACGCCAGCATCGTTGCCCCCAGCAACGCCGCGGCAATTCCCTGAAACCCGATTAGGTGTGTCATCAGTCGCACCCCGTTTGGCTGTTTCTTTGAATATTATCTTCCTCGCGGTAACGAATTTCCACCGCCATCAGCGGCCCATGAATCCCCGCAAGGCCCGTGCCAACTCGCCCAGGCGCCCGGCTTCGACGGTCAAGGTCTACTCGCAGAGCCAGTCGGAATCGACGGTCCGGTCGCAAAGGCCCAGTTGCAATGCCACATGCCCCAGCGCATCGGATGTCGCCCCGCTGTTCATGCATTTGAAGACGACATCCGCAGCATCGGTCACAAGCACCCGCCTCGCTCGTGGTACGCTCTAATTATTTGGGCGGATAGATCGTCCTCCAATCGGCTTTCATATCGACCACGATCCAATCCTGTTGCGCCGCGGCGTCGAGTGCCGCGTCAAGGCGGCCGATCGACGAAACCCGGTCATACGCCCATTCGCGCGCGGCGTCGGTATGATGGACGATGAGGCCGAAACGTGCGCCCTCGCCGGCCGTCACCCATTGCAGCATCTGCAGGTCGCCGTCGGAATTTCCGAAAGCAGCGATCGGCCGGTGCCCGATGAAACGCTGGATGCCGAGGGGCTTGCTATCCTTGTCGTCGATGAACGCGATTTCCGGCATGCGCATGATCACCGGTATGCCGTCTATCATCTGGAATTCGGTCACGCCGCTGCTGCCGATCACCTGTTCCGGCGGAATTCCATAGACCCGTTCGCTGAACACCCGCATGAAATCGATACCGCCGCCTGAAGCAATAAAGGTCTTGAAACCGTTGGCGCGAAGATAAGCCAGCAGCTCGAGCATCGGCTGATAGACCATTTCAGTATAAGGGCGACCGGTGATCGGATGCTTCGACGCAGCGATCCAGTCGGCAACGATCTGCTCGAATTCGTCGGTCGTCATACCGGAATGGGTTGCCGCCACAATCTGGGCAACCGCCTTGTTGCCTCCGGCCAGTGCGGATTTTACATCATCCTGGAGAATGTATTTGAACGGTTCCTGGTTCTGCCATTCCGGATGCTCTGGTGCGAGTGCCTTCACCCGATCGAGCGCGAAGGCCAACTGAAAATATACCGGCTGCTCCGCCCAGAGCGTGCCGTCATTGTCAAACACGGCAATTCGCTCCGCTGGCGGAACGAAGTCGGGGCTCTCGTCGCGGGTGACACGATCGACGAAGGCGACGATCGCCACCTTGCTTGCAGTCTCGTTCCACGACGGTAACGGATCGTCTGCGAACGCCGGCCGCAGTGACGCTATCAAAGCAAACAGAACAAAGACGAGCGCCAGGCCCCAGCGCGTCAAGCCAGCCACGTGTTTGATGTGGCGCATGTGTCTATCCATTTCTGGCCGATTTCAGATCGGCGACAGCTAGTGGGGCTTTTGAGAGCCCGTATCGGCCTCCGGTCGGCCCGGCCTCGATGGCCGGACCGCGAACGGAGCAACGATACCAGTTGGGTCTTTGTCAGTGCTTGCCGCCCTCCTGCAGTTTCGCCAGAACCTCATCGAGAGCAAAGGTTCCCGGTTTCTGCCGTGGCGGAAACTCGACAAAGGTCTGGAGATGCTCGCCGACAATGGCCTGCGCGGGCATTAGCACGAAGGCATGCTCGACGCGCCATTTATCGTATTCCCCGGAGACATGCTGGGCGATCTCGAAGGGATCTGTGCGCAGGTTGATGAGCTTGGGAAACCGCAGGGTCACCAGCGGGTCCTGCCAGACTTCGAGGCCTTCTGCTCGCTGCTCCATGAACACAAGCTTCCAGGCATCGTAGCGCAGGGCCGCGAGATTGCCGTCATCGGTCCAATAGAAGAACTCCTTGCGCTTGGTCGGTCCGGTGCCGGCCAGCAGATCGTACTGGTCGTAACCATCGAGATGAACCTTGAAGTTCTTTCCTGCTGCATCGTAGCCAGTCAGCAGCTTTTCTTTGACGTCCGGCTCACCGGCCGCGGCCACCAATGTCGGCAACCAATCCTCATGCGACACGATGCCATTGATCTCCGTGCCCGGCGCGATGACGCCCGGCCACCGGATCATACCGGGGACGCGATAACCGCCCTCCCAGTTGGTATTCTTCTCGCCGTGGAATGGCGTTGTCCCGCCATCCGGCCACGAAAACGCTTCAGCGCCATTGTCGGTCGTATAAATAACGATCGTGTTGTCCGCAATGCCGAGCGCGTCGAGCTGATCGAGAAGCTGGCCGACCATTCCATCATGCTCCACCATCCCGTCAGCAACGACGCCGAGGTCCGTGACACCAACCGAGGCCGCTTTGAGATGCGTGTAGATATGCATGCGAGTTGAATTGAACCAGCAAAAGAACGGCGTATCGGCGTTGTGGTTCTTCTCGATAAAGCCCATTGCCGCGCTCAGAAACTCTTCGTCGACCGTCTCCATGCGCTTGGTGTTGAGCGGGCCTGTGTCTTCGATCGTCTGCTTGCCGACCCGGCCAAAACGCGGATCCTCCGTGGGATCGTCCTGATCGGATGCAAAGCTGTGCAATACGCCGCGCGGACCGAACTTCGCCAGAAACGCAGGATCTTTCGGATAATCCGGATTCTCCGGCTCGCTCTCCGCGTTCAGATGGTAGAGATTGCCGAAGAATTCGTCGAACCCGTGAACGGTCGGCAGGAACTCATTGCGGTCGCCAACATGGTTTTTGCCGAACTGGCCGGTCGCATAGCCCTGCGGTTTGAGCAGCTCTGCAATTGTCGGGTCCTTATCCGAGAGCCCTTCCACGGCGGCCGGCAGGCCAACCTTGAGCAATCCTGTGCGGAAACAGCTTTGACCGGTGATGAATGCGCCGCGCCCCGCCGTGCAGGATTGCTGGCCGTAGAGGTCGGTGAAAATTGCACCTTCATCAGCGATCCGATCAATATTGGGCGTCTGGTAGCCCATCATGCCGCGGCTGTACGCGCTGATGTTCCAGTAACCGATGTCGTCTCCGAAAATGACAAGAATATTCGGCTTTTTGCCGGTAGCAGCTCGAGCGCTGCCAGTTCGACCCAATGGCGTCTTGCCTGCAAACATTGTCGCTGCGAGTGCTGTTGTTGAGAAAAGAAAGCGCCTTCTATTCACGATTCAATTCCTTCGGTTGTTCTGCAGACAGGTTGTTAAGCGCATGAATTCAAGAATCGGTCGCCGGCACGGAACGGACGATGCAACGAAAACCAAGATGGCAGATGGATGTGTCGGTCGGCTGCGCCATGCGTGCCGCTGGCCGATACCGGCGACAGTAATTCCGTGCACACAAATATGAGCCGCCTTTCGTTACCTTTCGGGGAACAAGGATTGTCGGCATGAGCGGGTCATAGCTCTGGTCGCGAGTCCCGCCGCGAGGATTGTGCGGGCTGCAGCAGGACTGCTGAATTTTGCCGTGGTCCTGATACCAGTCGGTCGTCCATTGCCAAACATTGCCCGCCATGTCGTAAAGGCCGTAACCGTTGGCCGGGAATGAACCGACCGGCGCCAGCCCTTCGTAACCATCGGATGCCAGATTCTGCCAGGGAAACTCGCCCTGCCAGGTATTGGCCATCGATCTGCCGCCCGGTGTGAAATCGTCGCCCCACACGAACTCTGCACCATCGATGCCGCCCCGCGCGGCAAACTCCCATTCCGCTTCCGTCGGCAATTCTTTCCCGGCCCATTGCGCATAGGCTTCCGCGTCTTCGTATGCGACCTGGACCACCGGTTGTCGCGCATTCTCCGAGAAAGAGTTGCCCAGACCGACAGGGTTGCGCCAGTTCGCGCCCGCAACGTAACCCCACCAGTTGTACTTGTTCGTCAAGTCAACACGCTGTTGAGGTTTCTGAAAGACGACCGAGGCCGGCACCAACATCTCAGGTAACGCACCGGGATACAAAGCTGGATCCGGTGGACGTTCTGCCAGCGTCGTATAACCGGTCGTATCGACGAAGCGAGCGAAATCCTCGTTCGTCACGGCGAAAGCATCCATCCAGAACCCGCCCACATTGACGGTGTGAGCGGGCGCCTCTTCCGGATAGTGATGGTCGGACCCCATGCGGAACGCGCCGCCGGGGATCCATGCCATGCCTTCGCGACGTATATCGGGCACCGGCATCGTTTATTGCGTCGTGTAAGTCAGCCCCTTGATGCTCATGATGCCGGCGCCTTCTGCATGGCGAACACCGTCCTGCGCATCAACGAAGCTCTGGCGCTCGCTGCGGACTATCACGGCGCCAGTGCCAGTTACGCCCTCGAATATGCCGGTACCGCCGGTGAGTGTAATCGTGCCTTCGCAGCCGATACGGAACACGCCCGTGCAACTGATGTCGGCATAGACGCGATCGCCGTCGACATTCTCGATCAGGCAATGCCCTTCGGCGGACTGCTCCGCCGTCGACGTGTTGATATCGACCATAACCGGGCAACTGGCACCACCCGAGGGAACCAGCCCATGTTCCGTGTCAACATAGATCGGCCCCACAAGGGCACCGACGAAGACCGTGCGATCGACGCCGACCTCGTAGGTATGTCCCTTCCCGCTCCAGGCGAGGAATGCGTCGATCGTTTCGCCATCGGCAGCATGCGCAGGGCCGGCCGTTGTGAGCACGGCCGAGCTTCCAAATGCCAGACCGGCCAGCAGCAATGTGGTGAATACGTGTTTCATGTTCATGACTCCGTGTTGCCTGGCCGTATCAATCCATCTTGATGACAATGATGTCGCCACCGAGCGAAAGCATCAGACCGGCGCGTTTCGCCTTGAGATGCATGTAAACGCCAGCACTGTTCTGCAGCCAGAGTTCGCCGGTGCTGGTGTCGCCGATGACAGCGCCATATCGTGCCTGCGCATAGCCGCCGCCGAATTGGGACGGATCGGTCATGTTGTAGACCTCGCCCGTTGCCTCGATGCTCGAAGCACCGATGCCGCCGACGCCAAGACCACCGATCGAGAAATCGTAACTGTTGCCGTTGAAATGCAGCGTGCCGCCGCCAAGATTGGCGCTACCGATGAAGGCAATCTGCACCTGGCTGATCTCGACAGTACCGGCTTTGACAAGATCTTCGGCAGAGAGCGGCGTGACAGCGAGCAATGCAAGAAATCCGATTACTGCCGTCGCCCGGCCGCGTCGCTTTAAAGTATTGCTTCGAAACTTTTCAAACATCGCATACTCCATTCGTTTGTGCGCAGCTGCGCGGCGTGCGCCCGACCCGTTATAGACGAAAACTGGCGCCAAATATCGGCCCGGTCATTGTCATGTTCTTCATCAGCCCGCCATCCTTGAAATCGATCTCAAGATGGCGATACCCAAGTTGAAATGCGAGCCAGTCGTTTGCCTGCCAGCCCACTGTTCCGATGGCCTGCCATGTCAATTTTGAATCGACATTGAACCCGCCGACATCGCCGACGGCGTTGAGGAAGAAACCCGACCCCAGACCAACGCGAAAGCGGGCACCGACAATGGGGTCGATCAAGGTTTCTGTCGTACTGGCGGATGCGGAAACCGGTCCGTCGACGGAGACGTCGACATCCAGCGAGACAATCTGGGCTCCGGCGAAAAGGTCGAAAGTAACGGGATCTTCCTCGACGATCCGGTAGCCGACATTGAGGGATCCGAGAATTCCGGCAACATCCATCTCGGCATCGTTGAAGAGGACGCCGTTGAGGTTCTGATCTGCCGACAGGTTCACATAGCTGAGATCGGCCAGCACGAACACGCGATCCTTTCTGACCTCGAATGCCGCTTCCGCCGCGATGTTCAGTACGTCTAGAAGCGCCGTGTCGGTCTCGATCGATGGAAGAACGGCGGTGCTCCGCGATGTCGTCTCAAGTGACGGCAACCAGACATAGGGCGTCAGCAATACGACCCACTCGGAATCCGGGGGCCGGTCCTGCGCACGAGCAATGCCTGAAGTCGCCAGCATCATGACCAGCGTGGCAACCATACCAGTGAGCAGATGTCGTGTTACCCAAGTGCCGGTTGATACAGATTTCATGATTTCTCTTCTTGAGCGTGCATTGTTGTACCGAGCGGTGGCGGAACGCCCTTACCGCTCCGTCATCGTGGAAACAGAAAGGCAATCTGCATCCGCGTCCCGAACCCGTCTCATGGGACGGCGCCTACGTCGTCGGTTCGCAGAACCGTCCGAAATCCGACATGCGAGGTGCCGACATCGAGTGCCGCGGGCTGCCGCGCCGCCGGTCTGTAACGGAGACAGAAATCGTCCGAACACAGATACGAACCACCCTTGATAACCGTCATGCCCGGCTGCGGGCCGCGCCGGTCGGAATAGTCGTCCTTGACGATCTCCCAGACATTGCCGGCCATATCGTAGAGTCCAAAGCCATTTGCGTCGAAACAGCCAACCGGCGCGGTTGCCTCGTAACCGTCCATCACCTGATTGATGACCGGAAAGACGCCCTGCCACCCATTCGCCTGCCATTGACCCTGCGGCACCTCCTCGTCCCCCCAGACGAAGTCCGCGCCTTCGATCCCGCCGCGCGCCGCAAACTCCCATTCGGCCTCAGTCGGAAGATCGCGACCCAGCCAATGCGCGTAGGCCAGGGCATCCTCCCTCGTCACATGGACGACCGGATGTGATTCCCGCCCCTCGATCGAACTCTCCGGCCCTTCCGGATGGCGCCAATCGGCACCGGGTACAAACCGCCACCACTGGCCGATATCGACCATGTCCGTCACGCCCTCCGGAGCCTCGAACACGATGGCACCGGGCACCAGCAAGGCCGGATCGATGCCGGGATTGGCCACCGGATCCGCTGGCCGTCCCGTGACGGTGACATAGCCGGTCGCCTCGACGAATGCCGCAAACTGGGCGTTTGTAACCTCGTGGCGATCTATCCAGAACGGGCCAACTTCGACGTTGCGCAACGGCATTTCCTCGGGGTGGAACTCATCCGACCCCATCGTGAACCGACCGCCATCGATCCGAACCATATCGCCAAGATCGCCAGCCTCCGCCAGTACCAATACGGAGTCCGCGGCGCATGCCCGATCGGCAAGTGCCGCCGGTGCGGACCCTGGCCAAAGCAGTTGCACGCCGATAAATCCTGCGGCGGCGCCCAGGGCTGCGCAGACAGCAAACGAGGCCAGTATCCGCAGCGGACGGTTCATACGGTGCACCCGATGCGATGGCCGGTCACTGGTTCGTACCGAGATTGAGCGAGATCTTCTTGATCTCGCCGTCAAATGCGAACGGTGGGGCGTAATCTTCGTCGTCGACGCCAGTGCCGGTATCGGATCCGATATCGAAGGTTTCGCTCGCTTCGAGAGCGAACGGAAGAGTATAGGGCAGCGTGCCGCTCGCGACTTCTGTGCCATCGACCTTGATGACGCCGGTGCCGCCCTTGCCAAGGCCGGGACCGTCATAGGTAAAGATGAACTCGATACTGTGTTCACCCGGCGATAACGATTCCGACGCTTCGATCCGTGGCCGCTGCAGATCGATCAGGTTGTATACAAAGACCGGCTTGCCCTCGACCAGATAGAAGCCCCACCCGGCAAAGCGGCCGCCTTGGGTCATAAGCATTCCTTCCCCGCCGCCCTCCGGAAGGTCGATTTCCGCCACGATCGAGAACGACTTGTTGAGGATGCTCGGCGCGGTGCCGAGAGGAATGCCGACAATGGGCCGTGTGTAGGTAAACTCGGTGAGACCGGCCACAATGCTCGGACGCGGCGCAACGAAACGTGCGAGGGACGACGCATCGAGCGGCAGCACCTGATATTTCGCGGCCTCGACCCAGAACAGATCCTGCAGTTCTTTGAGCTTTTCCGGATGTTCGGCGGAAAGATCGGTACTCTGCGTCCAATCCTTCGTGAGATCGAAAAGCTCCCACGTCGCACCGTTGACCACGTCGTCCGGCAGCGGCGCGGTGCCATCCCAGGGCGTGCGGAACGGCAGCGTCGAAGCCATCCATCCCTCGTGATAGATGCCGCGCATACCGAACATTTCGAAATACTGCGTGCGGCGGGTTGATGGCACATCGGACGATTCTGCGTCAAAGGTGTAAGCGAGGCTGACACCTTCGATCGGCCTTTGGTCGACGCCGTCCACGGTCTGGGGCGCGGCAATGCCGGTCGCCTCGAGAATCGTCGGCACGATGTCGATCACATGATGGAACTGATTTCGGATGCCGCCGGCATCCTCGATACGGTTCGGCCATGAGATCACGAGGCCGTTCCTGACTCCACCGAAGTAACCAGGCACTTGCTTCGTCCAGCGGAACGGCGTGTTCATGGCCCAGGTCCAGCCGACCGCCATATGCGGATAGGTCTCGTCGGAGCCCCAGACATCGTAGTAACGCATCTGATCGGCGACCGGCACTTCCAGCCCATTGAAGAAACTCACTTCGTTCGGGGTGCCAACCGGCGATCCCTCGGCGCTGCTGCCATTGTCGCCGCTGATATAGATGATCAGCGTGTTGTCGAGTTTGCCCATGTCCTCGATCGACCGGACTACACGGCCAATCTCGTGGTCCGTGTAAGCGAGGAATGCCGCATAGACTTCCATCTGACGCTCGAAGAGCTTCTTCTCGTCTGCCGTCAGATCGTCCCAGTTCTTGAGCAGATCGTCCGGCCATGCCGTGAGTTGCGCATCCTCCGGGATAACACCAAGGCGCTTCTGGTTCTCGAAGATCTGCTCGCGCAGCTTGTTCCAGCCCATGCTGAACTGGCCCTTGAACTTGTCGATCCATTCCTGGGTCGGATGGTGCGGCGCATGAGTCGCGCCCGGTGCGTAATAGAGGAAGAACGGTTTGTTCGGATCGAGCGCGTTCAGCCGCTCGACATAGTCGATGGCCTCGTCGGCCATGTCGGTGATCAGGTTGTAATCGGGATTGCCGATATAGGGATAAACGCGCGTGTGATCGCGATACAGATCGGGTTGCCACTGGTTGGTTTCGCCGCTGTTGAAGCCGTAAAAATATTCGAAACCCATGCCGCTCGGCCATTGATCGAAAGGCCCTGCCGCACTGGTCTGGTAAGATGGCGTATTGTGATTCTTGCCGAACCAGGACGTGGCGTATCCGTGTTCCCTGAGAATGCGCCCGATCGTAATGCTGTTCAGCGGTATGACGCTGTTATAACCCGGATAGCCGGTTGCCGCCTCGGAGATGACACCGAAACCAACCGAATGGTGGTTCCGCCCCGTGATGAGCGCGGCGCGTGTCGGCGAGCAGAGTGCGGTGGTGTGGAACCTTGTATAGCGCAATCCGCGTTCGGCAATTCGATCGAGTTCCGGTGTCGGGATCAAACCCCCGAAGGTGCTCGGCGCGCCGAAGCCCTCGTCATCGATGATGACAAGAAGAATGTTGGGCGCCCCTTCCGGCGGTACGGTGCGTGGCTGCCAGTAGGGCGTCGAATACTGTGCATCGAGGTTGATGGTTCCGCCGAAACCGCCCGGCGGATTGGGGATACGAAGCAGATCGGCCGTCGCCGTTCCTGCAGGCGAGCCCGGCGGCAGTGCATCCTGGGCCCCGGCCGGCATGGCCGCTAACAGCAACGATACGCAGCCCAGCGCCACGCAGGCGGCAAGCGCACGAGATATCATTTTGGACCCCTTCTTGAGAGCGAATGATGCTCTACTGAAATCCCGGAAATTTTCCGATCACATGCTGCAAAACCAACACGGCTGGACCGGTCAGCAATCATATACACCGACCGCGCAGCGGCGAACCGTACGTCGCGCGACGCCAGCGACGCTGACCGGCGTCAGTGGACGCCCGATCCGGGCTTGTGACTCGGTTATGAGGCTCGCATCACCGGTGCGGGCGAGGCGGTCGCCAAACTCCAGCCCGCCAAGGCCGACAAGTGCAAAAACGGATGCAATGAGAAAATACCTGCGCACGTTCATTCCCCGTCTCCCTTCGTGAAGTTCTCGGGCAAGTCGCTGGCCGGAAGATCCCCGAGGGCTGTCATTTCGGCGTTGGTCGAATTGTCGAAGGCGAAATCGTCCGCCACGACCTCATCCCCCGTACGCCAGTTCGAAACTCCGATGCTGTATTGCGGGCTGTGTGCCATGTCTTTCGTGGTGATGACATAGCGACAAGGATAGGGCCGGTCACCCTGGGCAATCCAAATCTGCCAGTCGACCCCCTCGGTGCGAAAAGCGAAATGGTCGCATTCGACCTCGCCGAACACGCCGCTGCCGATGTCTTTCACATCGGTAACGCCGGCCATCAGCTCGTCATAGGGATTTGCGAGCAGCAGATCTGCAGCCGGAAGAACCAGACCGTGCTGGTCGCGGAGGGTGTCGATGAGATGATCGATGCTGCCGGGCACGGCAAATTGTGTGTACAGGTTCACATCGGGACCAAACATCGTCATGGTCGTGCCATCGAAAATCATCTCGACATTGGCGGAGCCGCCATGGCGCGTGGCGCGAATTTTGTCCGGCCGATTGAGAACTGCGGCACCCGAACTTGCCAACTCGAGCTTCTGATCTTCGGTCGTTACGACTTCGAGCGTCGCCTCATAGTCGAACGACAGGGCCGTCTGCGACGTCATGTAGTCGGACATTTCCTTCAGCCGGAGCTTCGCAAAGTCTGCATCTGCGTTGGCATCGGATGACGGCAAGATCCAGACTGCCATGGCCAGCGCAACCATCGGCAGGCCGGTCATGGCGGCGAGCGCCGATTTTCGTAGTTCGTTTCTCAAAGAGACCTTCCTTCGTTACTGGGGTCCGGATCTCCGGAACTCCCATCGATTACATACCCTGTAAATCGATTACTGAACATACTGAACATGCAGGCTTTCGATCGATCCGTTGAACGTGAACGGCGCACGATCATAGTAGGCCAGCGAGACGGGCGAATAACTATCGGTCCCGACGTCAAACGCATCGTTCCCCGTAAAGGCGAGCGATGCCGAGCGTGGCACCTGCCCAGATGCGACCTCTTCTCCATTGACTCGAATTACGACGTCAACCGCCGCGCCCCTGCCCTTGCCAACCGTCGACTCGACTTCGATCGTGACCGGCCCTGTCGGCAACAGTGCGGTCGAGCTAATCTGCGTTCGCTCGATCTCGAACAGGTTGTACTCGTAGACGATCGCACCTTTCTCGATCCAAACGGAAAGGCCGCCGGAGAAACCGCCGACTGCATACAGCACGCCGGCAGAATCCGCAGCCAGATCGGCCTTGATCGTCACCAGATTGCTACGCGCGCCCACCTTCGGACCCGCAAATTCGGGAACACCGGTCACGTCCTGGGTGTAGAAAAACTCGGTCGCCGGGTTCTGCGGTGCATATTGGGGATTGAGAATCGACCATAGACCGCCGCCCACCGGATTGACGCGATTTGCGACTGCCGCCGCCTCGAAGGCCGCGACGAGCTCGGCGGTGCGATCGGGGTTCTCTGTCGCGACATCGCGGGCCTGCGAGAAGTCCGCCGCGAGATCGTGCAGCTCCCACGGATCTTTCTGCGGATTCCAGTTCACGATGGCCGGACTGATACCCGGCAACCAGGGTGTGCGCGGCCCAAACACCGAGGCAATCCAGCCATCCAGATACATCGCACGGCTGCCCATAACCTCGAAATACTGGGCATCCTTCCGATCCGGTTCGGTTGCCGAGTCAAATGTGTATGCCATCGAAATCCCGTCGAGCGGCTCCTGGGAAACTCCGTCAACCAGTTTCGGCGCAGCAATGCCGATCACGTCATAGATCGTCGGAACGACATCGTTCACATGATGGAACTGCGGGCGTGGCGTCGAATCATGGGCAATCATGGCCGGCCAGGAGACCACCAGCGGCGTGCGTGTGCCGCCGAAATGCGCGGCGACAAGTTTCATCGAACGGAACGGCGTGCTGCCGGCCCAGGCCCAGCCCGCATGATACATGTTGTCGGTCAGCGGCGAGCCCAGCACGTCAAGCCCGCCGAGTGCATCCAGCGCCTCGATATGTTCCGAAATCTCGGTGGCAATGCCGTTCTGCGCCAGCAGTTCGCTGATCGTGCCGTTCTGCCCTTCGGCGCTCGAACCGTTGTCGGACAAAATATAGAAGACCAGCGTGTTTTCCCGGACGCCGAGTGTTTCCAGTTCGTCGATAATCCGTCCTGCCTGCGTATCGGTATGTTCGACAAACCCGGCAAAGACCTCCATCAGGCGAAGCTGAAATGCCCGCTCGTCCTCGGGAATATCCGCCCAGGCCGCCAGATCGTCCGGCCGCGGGGTGAGTTCCGTATTCTCGGGAATCCAGCCCATTGCGCGCTGACGTGCGAAAATCCTCTCGCGCATCGCATCCCAGCCATCGTCGAATTTTCCGGCATACCGATCCGCCCAATCCTTGAATATGTGGTGCGGCCCGTGCGCGGCGCCCGGCGCCCAATAGAGGAAGAACGGACGTTCGGGCGCCAGCGCGCGCTGTTCGCGCATCCATCGGATCGCCTGGTCGGTCATGTCTTCCGTGAAGTGATAGCCCTCGCGCGCTGGCGGATGGATGCGCATCGTGTTTTCGACGATGGCCGGTTCCCATTGCGACGACTCGCCGGCAAGAAAACCGTAAAAATAATCGAAACCGACCACGCGACCCGTCGGCCAGCGATCGAACGGTCCCGCCGATGTCGTCTCGTTGGCCGGCGTGTTGTGCCATTTTCCGAACGCGGCGGTCGAATAGCCGTAATACCCGAGCACCTTCGCGACCGAGACCGACGTGGCCGGCCACATTCCGGTATAGCCATCCCAATCGTTCGCCAGTTCGGCGATCTGGCCAAAACCCACCCGATGATGATTATGACCCGTTAGCAACGCCGCCCGCGTCGGCGAGCACATTGCCGCGTTGTGGAAAGCATTATACGCGATCCCCTCGTTGGCAAGGCGCGTCAGCGTCGGCGTCTCGATATCGCCGCCGAACGTTGACGGGATGGCGTAACCGATATCGTCCAGCATGATGATGACGATATTGGGTGCATCCGCCGGCAGATGCTGTGCTGCCGGCCGCGGTGCGTAAGTCGATTCCTGCATCGTCGGTCCCGCGACGCTGCCCGATGGCGCCGGTGCGAACGGGAGCGATTCCTGCGCAAACGCCGGCGCGACAATTCCCATCAGCAGCGGAATTGCAAGCCCTGTCCGCATCGACCATGCCGATCCCGCCTGACGATTCAAAAATTGAAACATCGAAACACTCCCCCTTGCAACTCATGGCATTCAGGTGTCGGCACGCGCAGAGCATCGCACCAGCGATCCTATTCGAACCCCGGCGGACTCTTGTGCCAGGGATACCCTGCCTTTCCGAGTGCGAATCCGTAATCGAACAGCGCGCCCATATAGACCGGGTCGAAGTCGCCGCCGCCGGGCGTATCGAACTCGGGCCCGATAAAAGCGAGGTTGTAATCGACGCCGTCGCGCCCGGTTTCCAGATACATGCGATAGAGATCGCCAATGCCCTGGGACTGGATGAGTGTCGAGATCGCGCGCCCCGCTATGCTCATCGTCTGACGTTCGGTCGACGCCCAATCGGGATCGAGCCGCGCGTTGCGGATGATATAGGCCGAACGCTCGCGCTGGATACCGTACTCGGCCGAGACCGCAGCGACGTTGAGCTGGGGCGGATAGATGAAGGCCTGCGAAACTGCGCCGCCGTCGACATGCATTTCCTGATAGGTCTGACCGTCGATTTCGACCTCGATCATGACCGGAGGAAAGGCACCCGGCACCGCCGCGGAGGCGACCAGGATTTTGCGGATCAGATCGACCGCCGCGGGTGACCCGACCGAAGCGATCGCCCCGATATTCCAGATCACCGGCCGGCGCGAATCGAGATCGGTCGATGAGATCAGCAGGAAGCGCCCTTTGGCGTAGGCAGCCGCGATCGCCCGAACGAGCTCGTCTGTTACATGCTTGGCAACGGTACGCTGGAGTGGTGTCGTGTCGGACAGCGCATCGTCGAACAACGCCGCCAGCAGACCCCGCTCCTCGTAAATGTCTGCCGCCGATATCTTTGTGTAGACGGCGCGCAACTCGTCGTCATAGTCGGAGCCGAGATAGGCGAACGGCGCCGTCAGGGCTCCGGTGCTGACACCGGTCACCAGCTTGAACTCGGGCCTCGTGCCATGCTCGGTCCATCCGGTCAGCAGCCCGGCCCCGAACGCGCCATCATCGCCACCGCCGGAAACCGCGAGAAACGCGACCGGCGGCAGATTGCCGTTCGCATCGACAACCGCGCCGGCGGCCTGTTCGGCCTGAATCGAGGCATAGGCGGTGTCGATCATTTCCTGAATGCTGTCCGGATCGTCGGGCCAGAAGCGCGCGTTGGGAATGCCAGGGATTTCGGCCTGGACGGTTTGCGCCTGCGGCACGGCATCGAGCCGTGAAGGCGCCGAGCATCCGGACGCGAGCAATTGAATCGCGACGACACCGCCAAGGGCGGCAAACCGCAAATAGAAGACCACGGGGAGACGCACCGATGCTCGTTGATGTACAATATATAGTAGGCACAAGGCCTGCGGCGGCGATAGTCGCTACTCGAAAGGACTTTCTCGAATCGAGCACTCGAACTACCCGCGAATCCGACTCAGCATTATTCAAAAGGAATGACCGATATATGTCCGGGCTCAAAGGGTTAGCGGCACTTGCCGTCATCGCATCGGTGTCCATCCTGACCAGCGCACCGAACCATGCGGCCGAATGCCTCGGGGTCACTCTTCCCGACAGCGCCACGATCGGCAGTACCGATCTCGCCCTGAATGGGCTCGGCGTCCGCAAGGCTACGATGTTCAAGGTCGATGTCTATGTGGCGGGGCTCTATCTGCCTCAGAAATCGACCGACGCCGCGGCGATCGTCTCGGCCAATGAGGCTTGGCGCCTCGAGCTGCATTTCGTGCACGACGCCGACGCTTCCGATATCCGCAAGGCCTTCAACGACGGATTCAAGAGTGTCGCCGGTGACAATCTCGAAGCGCTTCAGCCGCGCATCGATACGCTGAACGCCCAGATGGTCGACGTCAAAGTGGGCGACGTTCTCGTGTACGACTACGACCCTGCAACCGGCAGTGCCGTCACCCTGAATGGAAAGACCGGCCCCGCAATTCCCGGCGCCGACTTCGCCGCCGCCTTACTCGAAATGGATATCGGCAAGAATCCGCCAAACGAGGAGCTTAAGACGGGGTTGCTTGGCGGCAGTTGCGGTTAAGGTCACGTTCGGGTCGAAGAATCTTAACGAAGGCGGCGCGTAACTTCGGAGGACATATTTCAATGACCTATTCATTCGACGGATTCGACCGGTGCAGCAATCGCGGCTTCGTTCCATCGCTCCCGTCGCGTCTCGGAGCAAAGGTTTGCATCGCCGCCCTTCTCGTTCTCGCCATTGCCGGTTGCGCCTCGCCGGAACGATCGGCCCCGGTGCCGACAGCGGACGTGGTCAACGCAATGCCGCTCGGTATCGAGAATGCCCGCTTCTACCCCGGCGAACAGCACGATGAGATCCTTGCCGAGTTCCGGCGGGCCGCCGATCGGCAGCGGCAGGCGCTCGGCCTCGGCCCCGATGCCATGCTGCCGCCCGCGCAACTTCTGGCGATCTCCGGTGGCGGCGACAACGGCGCGTTCGGCTCCGGCGTTCTGGTCGGCTGGACCGCGGCCGGCAATCGCCCCGAATTCGAACTCGTCACCGGCGTCAGTACGGGGGCGATCCTGTCGCCCTTCGCATTCCTCGGGCCCACATACGATACGCAACTCCGGGACGTCTATACGACGGTCAATGCGGACGATCTCTACATCGAGCGCGGCTTCATCGACGCCATCTACAACGATGCCCTGTCCGACACGACGCCGCTCTGGGAACTGATTTCGAAATATGTAGACGAAGCGATGATGCAGGCGATCGCGGCCGAATACGAGAAAGGCCGCCTCCTCCTCATCGCCTCGACCAACCTTGATGCGCAGCGGCCGACGATCTGGAATGTCGGCGCCATTGCGGCGAGCGGTCACCCCGAAGCAATCGATCTCGTTCGCAAGGTCCTGCGTGCTTCTTCCGCAGTACCGGGCGTGTTTCAGCCGGTCCTGATCGACGTCGAGGTCAACGGAACGAAGTATCAGGAACTGCATGTCGATGGCGGCGCGATTGCACAGATCTTCCTCTATCCGCCCAATCTCAACCCCGAAGACATCGCGCATGAAAATCGCACGGCCTATCTGATCCTGAACGCGCGCGAAGATTCGACCTGGACCGATGTCGATGTCCGGACATTGAGCATCGCCGGGCAGGCGATCTCGACGATGATCCACTATAGCGGCGTGAACGACGTAATGCGGATCTACTACATGTCGAAGGAAGAAGGTATCGACTTCAATCTCGCCTATATCGGGCATGATTTTGCGACGGTTGAAGATGGCGATTTCGACCAGGCCTATATGCAGGCCTTGTACGATTACAGCTATCAGCAGGCGCTCAACGGCTATCCCTGGAAGAAGATTCCGCCGGTTCTGTCCGGTGCGGGAACAGCCGAAGGTGATTAGACAGAGAGTCGCGCCCCAGTCTCTCTGCTGCTAGCGGTCGCTGATTTCGATAACCATCCCGTCCCAGCCCGGCTCGACGCTCGGCGGGCAGCGGCGGCGCACCTCATCGTAGTCCATGAAATGATTCATGTGCGTGAGCACCGCGCGCTTCGGCTTCGCGCGCGCGATCCATTCGATCGTCCGGTCGAAATGGGTATGCGTCGGATGCGGCTCCCAGCGCAGCGCATCGACGATCCACAAATCGAGACCTTCAAGCGCCCGCCATGATTCGTCGGGGATGTTCACGACGTCGGTCGAATAGGCCATGTTTCCCACACGAAAACCGGTCGACCATGTGCCGTGACCGTGATCCTGCGGAAACGGCGTCACCTCGATCGCGCCTATCTTGAACGGCCCCTCGATCTCGACCGCCCGCGCATAGGGCTTGTAGAGAACACTCGAGCCCGCCGTGCCTTGCCTGAAGGCAAATGAAAATCGTTCGGTAATGGTTGCCAGCGTTTCCGCTGTTCCGTAGCAGGGCAGCGGCGGCATGCCCTTGTCGCGGCGCAGGAACCGCAGATCGTCGATGCCGTGGCAATGATCGGCGTGATCGTGCGTGTAGAGCACGGCATCGAGATGGCCGATATCGGCATCGAGCAACTGCATGCGCAGATCGGGCGAGGTGTCGACCAACACGGTCTGGTCTTGCGCCTGGATCAGGATCGAGACGCGGCGGCGCCGGTTCTTCGGGTTTGCGGGGTCGCACTTGCCCCATTCGTTACCGACCGTCGGCACGCCGCCGGAACCGCCGCAGCCGAGGACCGTGACGCGCATCAGGGGGCCGGCCGCCGGGCCTTGTCGAACAATCGGAAGAAATTGTCGCTGGTAACCCGCTCAAGATGTTCGATCGACGTCTCGCGGAGCTTTGCAAGGAAACCGGCCGTGTGCACGACGAAAGCCGGCTCGTTCTTTTTGCCGCGCATCGGAACCGGTGCGAGATACGGCGCATCGGTTTCGACCAGCAGGTTCTCGTCCAGCAGTTCCTTCGCGATGTCCTGCAGATCGGTCGACTTCGGAAAGGTCACGATGCCCGAGAGCGAAATCGAAAAACCGAGATCGATCGCCGGGCCCGAGAGGTGCCGCGTCGTCGAGAAACAATGGATCAGGCCGCGCACCCCGCCCTTCGCCACCCCTTCGGCAAGAATTTCGACCGTCTCGGCATCGGCGTTGCGGCTATGAACGACCAGCGGCAGGCCGCTCTGCCGTGCCGCCTCGACATGGGTCCGGAATACGGCGCGCTGCACGTCGCGCGGGCTGCGATCGTAATGATAGTCGAGGCCGCATTCGCCGATCGCGATCACCTTGGGATGATGCGACAGCGCGACGAGCCGCTCGACGCTGATATCGGGTTCCTCGGCGGCGTGATGCGGATGGACACCGACCGAGCACCAGATATCTTCATGGGCTTCGGCGATCGCCTTCACCTGCGGGAACTCGGCGATCGTCGTGCCGATCGTCAGCATCGTACCGACGCCCGCCGCACGGGCGCGTGCGAGCACGTCCGGCAGGATGCCGTCGCGCGCCATGTAATCGAGATGACAATGGCTGTCGACGATCATGGCCCCTACTCGGCCGCCTCGGTCTCGACGAAACGCGGGAACACGCCTTCCGGTTTCGGAAGCTGCGTGCGGGCCTCGACCAGCATCTCGAACTGCGCGAAGTTCCGCACGGTCTCCGGCACCACGACCTGGTCGAGCAGCTTCGCCGCGGATTGCGGCACAAACGGCTGCACCAGCAATGCCAGGCGACGGATCACATTGACCAGAACGCCGAGCACGATCGCCATCCGCGCCTCGTCGGTCTTCTTCAGCGACCAGGGCGCCTGCTCGTCGACATAGCGGTTTGCATCGCCCACGATTTGCCAGATCGCATCGAGCGCCTTGTGGAACATTTGCGTCTGCATATGGCCGCGCACGGTCTCGAGCAGTATGGCGCCCGCCGCATCCAGCAACTTCCGGTCAGCCGTCGTCAGGGCGTCGGCCGGTAGCGCGGGCATCGTGCCGTCGAGATAGCGTTGCAGCATCGAGAGCACGCGCTGTGCCAGATTGCCGAGATCGTTGGCGAGATCGCCGTTCATGCGGCTGACCATCGCCTGATGCGAGAAATCGCCGTCGTTGCCGAACGGCATCTCGCGCAGCAGGAAATAACGCAGCGGATCGAGCCCGTAACGCGCGATGAGCTGATGCGGGTCGAGCGCGTTGTTCAGCGACTTCGACATTTTCTGACCTTCGATCGTCCACCAGCCATGCGCGAAGACGCGTCGCGGCGGCTCGAGCCCCGCGCCCATCAGGAACGCCGGCCAGTAGATCGCGTGAAAGCGCAGGATGTCCTTGCCGACCATGTGCAGATCGGCCGGCCAGTAGTTCTTGTACATCGCACTGTCGGTATCGGGGTAACCGACTGCGGTGATGTAGTTGGTGAGCGCGTCGATCCAGACATACATCACATGGTCGGTGTCGTCCGGAACCTCGATACCCCATTTGAAGGTGGTGCGCGAGATCGAGAGATCGCGGAGACCTGATTTCACGAAGCTGATTACCTCGTTGCGCCGGCTGTCCGGTGCGATGAAATCGGGATTTTTTTCATAGAAGGCAAGTAGTTTGTCCTGCCAGGCGGAGAGCTTGAAGAAATAGCTCGGCTCCTCGACCCATTCGACCTCGGCGCCGGAAGATGCAATGCGCTTCCCGTCCGGGGTTACGGTCAGCTCGTCCTCGCCATAGAACGCTTCATCGCGCACGGCATACCACCCGGCATACTTACCGAGATAGATTTCGCCCCGCTCCACAAGAGTCTTCCAGAGATGTTGGCAGGATTTCACATGCCGCTCTTCTGTCGTACGGATGAAATCGTCGTTGGAGCAGTTCAGCGCCTTCGCGAGATCGCGAAAATTCTGCGAGACCTTGTCGACGAACGGTAGATGCGCGATGCCGGCGGCGTTCGCCGCCTTGTCGACCTTCTGGCCATGCTCGTCGGTACCGGTGAGGAAGCGCACGTCATAGCCGTCCAGCCGCATGAACCGTGCGAGAACGTCGCAGGCAAGCGTCGTGTACGCATGCCCGATATGGGGCACGTCATTCACATAGTAGATCGGCGTCGTGACGTAGTAGCGCTTCTGGTCGCTCATGCGGTCGCTTTCCGGATTCGTTGCCGCCGCATCCCGATGAGCGGCACCGGTATGTGGCGCCAGATGGGCCGTGCTACCGGGCGGCGGAACGGCCCGAGGGCAACGGAGTCGGGATCCCGCTCATGTCGAGAAACGCGCCGATCCAGACCTGTTTGCGGTCGAGATCGGCCCCGGCGGCTAAGGCAAACAGGCGGCCGAGTTTGTCCCACAAGGCCAGCCAGCGATCAAGGCCGCCGCCTGCGCGGAGCCTCTGCATCAGCGCGGCCTCGCCGGCGACGATCTCGGGCTCGCCCCGTCCGGTCAGCGCAAACCGGATGAAGCGCGCGAGCCACCAGAGGACGAGTTCGGCGGCAGCCCGAAACTCGTTGTCGTTGCCGGCACCGGCGAGCCGGTCGGCCAGCTCGTGCAGCCGCGCGGTGTCGAGCGCCGGCAGGCCGAGCAGAAGCTCCATTACCTCGCGCTGCTGATCGAGCCCGCCCGAGGCCGCGAGTTCAAGCGCACGGCCGAGACTGCCTTCGGCGAGCAGCGGCAATAGCGCGCGATCCTCGTCCGGCAGATCCGGCGCTGATGCAGCGATGGCGGCATCGATCGTCGCGATGTCGAGCGGCGGTAGCCGCAACCGGCGACAGCGCGACCGGATCGTCGGCAACAGCCGTCCCGGCGCGTGGCTTACCAAAAGAAGAAGCGATTGCCGCGGTGGCTCCTCGAGGATCTTGAGCAGCGCATTAGCCGCGTTGCGGTTCATCTCGTCGGCCGTGTCGACGATAACCACACGCCAATCGCCCTCGGCTGGCGTCAGATGCAGGAACCGCGCCGCTTCCCGTACGTCATCGACAACGATCTCGCTGCGCAGCTTCTTGCGCTTCGGATCGATCCCGCGCTCGATGACCAGGAGATCGCTGTGGCCCCCACTCGCGACCCGCCGAAAGATCGGGTGGCTCTCGGCGAGTTCGAGACCCGATGCGATCGGCGGACCGCCGGCATCGCATCCATTCGCCAGGACAAATCGGGCGAAGCGAAAGGCAAGCGTCGCCTTGCCGACGCCGCGAGGTCCCGTAATCAGCCAGGCATGGGGCAAGCGGCCGCTATCCCAGGCCCCACGCAGAAGCGCTTCGGCCTCGTCCTGGGCCAGCAGATTCGGATTGAGTCGTGGCGCGAGCGGTTCGCCCTCGACCAGCAGCGGTGCGATCGCGCCCATCATCGCGCCGGGGCAAGCAGCCGTGAAACGACGGCGCCGATTACCTGCCGTTGGACCGCATCGACATCCTCTGTCGCATCGATCAGCACGCAGCGCGCCGGATCGCGCGCCGCGATCTCGTGGAAGCCGTGGCGTAGCCGTTCGTGAAACGCGATGTCCATGGTCTCATACCGATCCTCGCCACCTCGCCGCGAGGCAGCACGCGCGAGACCGGTCTCGACCGGCAGATCGAGGAACAATGTCAGATCGGGGCGCAATCCGCCGAGCACCGATTTTTCCAGCATCGCGATGAATGCTCGATCGACGCCGAGCCCGTACCCCTGATAGGCGACGGTGGAATCGACAAACCGGTCGCAGATGACCCAATGCCGGTCCGCCAGCGCGGGCTCGATCGTGCGCAACACATGATCGTTGCGGGCGGCAAAATGCAGTAAAGTCTCGGTCAGCGCATTCCAGCGCCCCGCATCGCCGGTGACGAGAAGCTGGCGTATCGCCTCGGCGCCCGGCGATCCGCCCGGTTCACGAGTCAGCAGCACATCGATGTTCCGCGCTTTCAGCCAAACTCCCAGGCGTTGCGCCTGGGTGGATTTTCCCGCGCCCTCGCCGCCTTCAAATGTGATGAAACGGCCCCGCGGCACGCTGCCCCACCCTGCTACGCGCCGACCGCTTCGGTCTCGTCGCTGAACAGCAGCGACCGGATCGCCGCCATGACGCGGCCAAACATACCGAGTTCGGCCACATCGGCGCCCGCGAGCAAAGGTCGCTCCAGCGGCGCCATTCCGGGCATCGTCACGATCAGCATACCGATCGGCTGGCCTGCGGCGATTGGCGCCGGCACGGCATTGGCGAGCACCGCACGCGCTTCGAGCGTTTCGCGCTTGCCGCGCGGCAGGGTAACGACAAGATCGGCGCCAAGCACCATCGGAACGGTTTCGGCCTCGCCGAGCCAAACCGGCGCGTTCTCGAGCACATCGCCTGCTGCCGCGAGTTTATAGTTATCGAACTCGCGATAGGCCCATTCGATCAGTTTTGCTACTTCGTCGGCACGCGCCTGCATACTTTCCATGCCATGCGCGACGACCACGACCCGTCGCCCGTTGCGCAAGGCCGATGCCGCAAGACCGTAGCCGGAGACCGTGAGATGGCCGGTCTTCAGCCCGTCGACGCCCATATTGCGATAGAGCAGTGGATTACGATTGCCCTGCTCGATCCCGTTGTGAACGAAGGTGAGTTCGGCGAAGTAGTGATAATACTCGGGGAAATCGCGGATCAGCCGAGCCGACAAGGTCGCGATATCGCGCACCGTCATCTGATGCTCGGGATGCTCGAGCCCGTGCGAATTGACGAAATGACTGTTGCTGAGACCGATCTCGGCCGCCTTCTTGTTCATCTGTTCGACGAAGGCCGCTTCGCTGCCGGCGAGCCCTTCCGCGATGACAAAGCAGGCATCGTTGCCGGACTGGACCACGATGCCACGGATCAGATCCTCGACCTTCAGCCGCTCGCCGATTCCAACGAACATCGTCGAGCCTTCGTCGAGCGCCCAGGCGGCCTCCGAGACCGGAAAGGAATCGTCGAGCGATAGCTGGCCGTTCTTCAGCGCATCGAACAGCATGTAGAGCGTCATCAGTTTGCTCATCGATGCCGGGTGTACCAGCAGGTCAGGGTTCTTCTCGTACAGCACAGCGCCGGTATCGAAATCGACGACAATGGCCTCGGCCGCCGCGACGTCGATCGTCGACTGGGCGGCCACCGGCCCGGTGCCGATGAGGGCCGCGAGGAACAGCGATGCGGCCAGAAAGGCGCGCTGCAGGAAGCGATGGCAATGCAGAAGCGAATGACGGTCGGTCATGGCAATCCTTCTCGAACTCGACCAGTGTAGCCTGGCACTAGTGGCGCGACATCACGCCCGAACTCCGCGGCGAATCCATGGCGATATCGCGTATCGACATATTTTATCCGCTGCCGGCCAAATATGGCCAAAATCGTGACCGCGGCCCCAGCCGCCCTTTCGGGCCGCCCGATTTCTGCGGCCGGTCCGATCAGTCGACGACGATGCGCGCCTCGTCATGGCCCTGGGCAATGACCCGGGCAAGCAACGCGTCGGCCTGTTCGACCGAGGAAATCGGGCCCATGCGCACACGGTAGAACTGCTGCTCGCCGACCCGCACCGGAAAGAGGCTCGTGGCCGAAAGGGTCGAGAGTTGCACCCGCAGCCGCTCGGCATTCTGCACGTCCACGAACGCGCCGGCCTGGATGTAAATCTCGGTCGCCCGGACGGGCTGCTGAAAGACCTGACCGCTTGGCTCGGGCAGTGGCGTCGCGGCCGCGGTCGTCGTGACCGCCGGCGTTGGCGATGTCGGCACGGGCGTCGTGGTGGAACCGCTGCTGTCGGGCAGCGGTTGCGCGACGACCGCAACCGAGGGTGCGGCTTCCGGCACCGGCTGCTGCACGTCGTCGGAACCTGGTGCACCCGACAAGCGCGCGGCCATCTGCCGACTTTCATCCTCGAGCACCTGCACTCGAACTCGCGCCGTGCCGGCATTCTCAAACCCGAGTAACTGGGCTGCGCGCCGCGACACGTCGATGATCCGGCCATTGGCGAACGGACCGCGATCGTTGATCCGCAGTTCGATCGCCCGGCCGTTTTCCAGATTGGTGACGCGAACCAGGGTCGGCATTGGCAGCGTCTGATGCGCCGCCGTCAGGGCGTTCTCGTCGTAGGTCTCGCCGGTTGCGGTCGCTTTGCCGTCAAAGCCCGGCCCGTACCAGGACGCGATACCGCTCTGGTCATAGCCGTAATCGACCTTCGGGTAATACCAGACGCCGCCGATCTGATAGGGCTGGCCGATCTTGTAGACCGTCGGCCCGCTGGTTCCTGCATCGTCCGTAACGACCTTGCTCTGGTCGACGACGAACGTCGTCTCGGCGCAGGCGGCTAGCGCCAGCGCGGCGAACACGCAGGAAAGTCGTGCCAGACGCCCCATGATACCCGGTTACTTCTCCCCAGACCTACAAGATCTAGTAGGTTATCCCGCCTCGATCCCATCGGCAAGGTAACCTACGGCACACCCGAAATAGGACGAATAGTTCCATTTCAGGATCGTCTTGAAGTTCGGATAGAGAAGGAACGAGCGCGGCCCGTCGCCAGGGTAAAGCAGCGAGGCCATAATCGGCCGATCCGGCAACGGCGCGCCGCCGAGCTGGCGTACGCCAAGAGCCTGCCATTCCGGCAACGTCTTTTCGATATCGAGCGTGGCGAGGTTCGGATCCATACCGGCGGGCACCAGCACTTCTCGCCCCCAAGTTTGATCGGCGTGCCACCCGAAGCTGCTGAGATAGCTTGCGATCGAAGCGAACACGTCGGGCAGCGTTCCCCAGATATCGCGCCGTCCGTCACCATTATAGTCGACGGCATAAGACCGGAAGCTCGAAGGCATGAACTGGGTCTGACCCATCGCGCCGGCCCATGATCCGATCATGTTGTAGGCGTCGATATGGCCTTCCTGCACGATGTGCAGCGCATGAAGCAGCTCGCCGCGAAAGAACTCGGCGCGCCGGCCCTCGTAGGCCAGCGTCGCCAGCGATCCGATGACGGAGTAATTGCCGGTCACGCGACCATAATCCGTCTCGATGCCCCAGAGCGCGACAATGAAACGCGGTTGCACACCGAACTGCGCGCCGATCGCATCGAGCGTGTCGCGGTTTGCCGCGAGATTGGCCTGACCGCGCGCGATGCGGTCGGTCGAAATCACCTTTGCGAGATACTCGTCGAGTGTCAGTCGACTCTCCGGTTGGGTGCGATCGAGCTCGATGACCTTTGCAATCGGCCCGAACACGTTGAACAACGACGCATCGAGCGTCATTTGCGTGATGCCTTCGGCGAGCGCATCCGCCTTGAATGCGGTGAGCCAGACCTGAAACGCAGCCACGTCGGCCTGTGCCAGACGCGGAAAGAGCGGCAGCAAAGCTGCCCCCGCCAGCGTCGCGAGCGCCTGGCGGCGGTTCAATGCGCCGAGCGTACCGGCGCGCGGGTGTGCGGGTTTTGCGTCGCTCATGATGCGAATCGGGTTGCCATGCTCGATTATCCCACGGCCCCGTCTTTGGGCGCTATGGCGAGCAGTTCGGCCTGCACAGCCTCACGGATCCTGGCGCCGACTAGTCGCTGACCGAATCGACCAGAAGACCGCCAGCCGCACCGGCCGCGGCGCCGATCGCTGCTCCTGTTGCGATGCCGATGCCGCCGGCGATCGCGCCGATGCCCGCCCCGGTCGCAGCGCCTATGGCGCCGCCGCTCACGATCCGCTCCTGTGTCGGGTTCATGCCCGAACAAGCCGAAAGTCCGAGGCTTGCGGCCACCAGAAATACGCGCGCTGTCTTGTGCATTCGTAAAGTCTCCCTGATCGAGGCCCGATACCGGGCCGTTTGCACCTCGCGCAGCATTTTGACGCTTTGCGAATTTTCCGCCTTGTTATGCACAGGCGGCCGTTGTTGCCGGCGTTGCAACCGCACCGACCATGTCCATGCGACACCGGGGCCGCTTCGAGCCGCACGTTGCCATTGCGAGGCACCGCACAGCGGGTTTCCCGCAGTCGCACGGAAGGGGGATAGGGTTCGTCTCTCGACGGCTGTTCCTGGATGACGGCAGCGGCATCGGCAAACATTGATGTATTACCTTCTATTCTGATTATAGTTTGTTGAATTTGTTTGAAATATGGCGACATATGGCTTTTCCATGACTCACGCAGCCTCGAAGTTATGCCCATGGCTCGTCCAGACGACTTGGTTAGCGCCAGCGGAACGCGTTACGGATGGGGCGATGGCCGGCCCGGCAAGGCGGCCCGATATGGGATTGGGGCCGGTGCCGCCGAAAAAACGCGCGGAAATAATCGGTTGGATCGCGGTCAGACACGTCCCTAATATCCGGCTGTGCGCAACCCGCTGCCAGAATCGTGCCCCGATGGGCCGAGGATCGGCAACGGGTTCTTTGTTGCAGCGGCCCGTTGCCGCTGCGATACCGGGCGAACCCGCTATATCGGCGAGGGTGGCCCCCTTGCGGCACCACACCAGGATTGTGAAGACAGGTTTTCATGGCAGTGGACGCAGTTCACAACAGCAAGCCCGACAAATCGCGCAAACAGAGGGGCATCTCGATCGCCCATACGACGTTTGCGCTATCGCTCTGGACGTTGTTCGAACTGATGCCGATGCGATGGGCTTCAGCCCTCGGAGGGTTCGTCGCCGCGAATATCGTCTATTACCTGCCCTTCACACGACATGTCCGGACCAACACGCAGGTTATCTTTCCTGAGCTGACGAAGGCGGAACAGGACCGGCTGATCCGACGCATGTTGTGGAACGTCGGGCGCACTTTTGCCGAGTATCCGCATCTGGGCAGGCTCACCGACCCGCGCGAGGCCTGGGTCACGATCAAGGGCTGGGACATCTACGAGTTTGCGACGCGTGCGCACCGACCCGCGATCTTCGTATCGGGCCATATGGCCAACTGGGAACTGACAGCGGGTACCGGCGCCCGGCGTGGTGCGCCGCTGACCGTCGTTTATGCACCGCGGCGCGGCGCGGCGCTCAACCGTCGCCTCATCCGATATCGGTCGGCGATGAAATGCGGACTGGCCCCGCGCGGTGAGGCGGCGCGCGCGCTCCTCAAATCGCTGTCGAAGGGGGAATGCGTCGGCATCATCTTCGACCAGCGCGACGATGACGGCATTGCGGTGCCCTTCTTCGGCATTCCGGCGCCGACGACCCCCACGCCCGCCCGGCTCGCCATCAAGTTTAATGCGCTGATTGTGCCGGTCGAATGCCGCCGGATTCGCGGCACGCATTTCGAGATGGTTTTCCACGAGCCGATCCGGCCCGAGGATTTCGTCGCCTCACCCGATCCGGTCCACGCCATGACAGAACGCATGAACCAGCATCTGGAAACGTGGATTCGCGTTCATCCCGAGGACTGGCTTTGCCGGCGAAAGCGCTGGGCCAAACGCCGTGCCATCGCTGGTCCGACGCCCCCCGCTGCAGGCGATATCGGATAACATTCCCTTTCGCTGAAAGAACACGCCGCTGCACTAGGGAGATATCGATGAAACTCGGCCTCAAGGGGCGCAAGGCGCTCATCACCGGCGGCAGCCGGGGTATCGGCCGCGCGATTGCCGAAGCGCTCGTCGCCGAAGGTTGTGCCGTTGCGATCTGTGCGCGCAACGCTGCCCAGGTCGACGGCACTGTCCGCGATCTTTCCGCGGGCGGCGCCCTGGCGATCGGCCATGCGTTCGATGTCAGCGATTCCCCCGCCCTGAAAAACTGGGTTATGGAGGCCGGCACTACGCTGGGCGGGATCGACATCCTGATTGCCAACGCCAGTGCGCTGGTGAGCGGCAACAAACCGGACGACTTTCGGCGCGCGCTGGATGTCGACCTGCTGCACACCGTCACGGCCGTCGAAACCGCACGTCCGCATCTTGAGCGCTCCGGTGCCGGCGCCATCGTTGCGATCGCATCGATCTCCGGCGTCGAAGACTACGGATATGAGGAAGTCGCCTACGGCACCATGAAAGCCGCCCTGCTCTATTACATGAAGACCCTTGCCGATCATCTCGCGCCTAAGGGCGTTCGCGCCAATGTCGTCAGCCCCGGGACGACGTATTTCGATGGCGGTGTCTGGCAGCAGACCGAGCGGGAGCGGCCGGAAGACTTTCATGAACCCCATGGGTCGCATGGCCCGCCCGGATGAAATCGCGAACGCCGTTGTGTTCCTTGTCAGCGACGCGGCGAGTTTCGTCACCGGCACCAACCTTGTGGTCGATGGCGGGTTTACGCGGCGGATCCAGAACTAGCCGCGTATCCGTGCCGCGTTGCAATCAGGCGGCGGTCACCAGACCGAGACTGCGCGCAATGTCGGTCGCTGCGGCAATGCCCGTCAGATAAGCGCCATGTGCCGTCGACATGAAGTTCGTCGACGTCGCCTCGCCCGCGAAGAACAGCCGGTCATCGACGGGGCGCCCCAGTTCGGCGCGCTGATGCGCCTGGCCCGGCTGGGCTGCGGAATAGGATCCCTTGGTCCAGGGATCGCCATTCCAGGCCGTGACGATCGTGCGCGTCAGATGGCGACGAATGTCGCTGCCGAACGCCTTGACTAGCCGCTCGAGCGCGAGATCGACCGCAGCCGCCTGCCCGGCACGTTCCAGCCACACCGCGTGCCGCCCACCGGTATAACCGACCGCGTAGTTCTGCCCGAATGCGTTCAGCGCGAAAGCCATGCCTTCACGACCCGGCTCGACAAAATCGACGAACACGCCGCCGCGCGGACAGTCCGGCCCGAAGATATCGCGATCGAACATCAGCCCGATCCGGTTATGCGTACCGAGTGGCAGCGCCGCGATCGCCGCTTCTTTCCAGGCCGGCAAGACAGGATCGAACCGGATGTCGCCGGCGCCGAGAATTCCGGTCGAAACCGTCACCAGCACGCGCTTCGCCGCGACCGTCCCTTTCGGCGTATCCAGTTCGATGGCCCGGCCAGCCCAATTGATGGCGCGCACCGCGCAGTTCAGCGTAACCGGAATACCCTCGGCAAAGCGCACGATCAAATTGCCGAAGCCGTCCTTAATCGGCCAGTTCTCGCCGGTGTCGTTGTAGTTCTGGGAATCCTCGACCGCGACTTGATCGGGATCGGCGGACGATCCCAGCGTAACGAAATGATCGTGAACCGCCGTCCAGCGATTCTCGCGTTCGGTCACATCGGCAACGGACAGGCCGCCGCCGGCCCGCGCCGCCGCCGCGATCGATTCCTCGCATCGGCCCATGAAGACGTCGAGCGACGCGCGTTCTTCCTCACTGGCCCAATGATCGTCGACGAAGAGCCCGCGCGGATAGGTGCCGGTGCGATAGCTGAAGCCAAAACGATCGGCGATCGCGACGAAGGGGTTGAGGCTGGCCGAATGCATCCAATGGCAGCCGAGATCGAAGGCGACGCCGGGCGCGATTTCTTCGGTATAGCCACGGCCGCCGATGCGGTGCGAAGCCTCGAGCAACAGGTAGTCGAGACCGAGCTCTCCGGCCGTTCGGGCCGCAGCGAGACCGGCCGCACCGGCACCGACAATGACGAGATCATGAGACATGGGTTTTCCTGCGCGACGTTTAGGCAAGAATCCTTGCTGCAACGGGGTGGGGTCAATCGGAATCGGGCGACCGCACACGCTTGGAGTATTGGGTCTTGAGGTTCTGCACATCGGCTTCACCCCAGACCGAGTGGGTCATCGCCGCATACTGCGGCAGCTCTCGCAACTTCGAGATGGTGCCGGGTGGCACCCGCAACCCCGCAATCCGCGTCGCGAGCAGACCCGTCACCATCGCCCGGTGCGCCTCGGACAGATCGTCGTGATGCGGTGGCCAACCCATGTTCTTGAATCGCTTGATGCCGCGCATCAGCGTCGCCTGGACGATGAAAGCGCGCTCCGCATCGTTGAACGGCATCGCCAAGGCAAGTTCCGCACATTGCCCGCAATGCTCGATCCATGCTGCGAGGCGCCGCTGGATCGTCCATTTGAGCCACGCATGATGCTGCGAGCCGACATGATAGCGCTTGAGATAGCCGTGACCGGGCTCCGACCGGACGCGAACCAGGTTGCCATGCTGCAAGACCTGCAGCATCCAGAGCGTATCGGCCGCGTATCCGTTGAACTGATTCGATTTCATCGCGAGGTCGTTCCCTGCGCGAGAACGGCGCACCAGCCCGCGAAAGGCGACCGCGTCGAAATGCTCAGTCAGAAACTTCGCCACACGATCGAACAAGGTTCCAACGATCGGTTTCTGACTTGCCCACCCCTTCAGCGCACCGAACGCCTCGATGTCCGTATAGGCTACCACCGCCTTCGGCCGCCGATCGAGTGTCGCACGCAACGCAGCGACGTAACCGGGCTCAATCAGATCGTCATGCGGAACGATGCAATAGTCGTCGGTTTCGACGCGTTCGATCAGGCTGTTGATATTGTCGATCCAGCCGCGCCGCTTCGCCTGTACGACGATATCGAAGCGTGGATCGCTTGCAAACCTGCGACAATGCGCGGCGGTGTCGTCATCGGACAAATCGACAGAGACGAGGATTCGCAAATTATCGTGCGTCTGCGCGGCGATATGGGTCAGCGTTTCGCCGACGAAGCTGGCGGCGCGAAACGCCGGCACGCAAACCGTCACCGTGTCCTTGTTCTTTTTGGCGACTGCCATCGTCTAGATCGCTCCCTCGATCCGGTCGCAGGTCTCGACGGCAAACAGGGGCGCCATCGTGTATTTGCCGGTATCGACCGAATGATAGCGGCCGTAGGACGACACGCCGATATCGTAACGCCGATGCAGCTCGCTTGCCGGATCCTCGATTCCGGCATCGCCCCAGGCGGCGATGACGCCGCCGCCAACCTGCGCTTTGCATAGTTGCGCGCGATAAGGGGCCAGCGACGGGAGCAGCGCAGTCAACGCCGCAAGGCTTGCTTCAGCGATCTCAGCGCGCGCGGTTTCATCGAGGTCAGCGATGAAATCGGGCGACACCAGGTCCGATGAACTGCCGATCATGCAGTCCGGGTACCAGGACAGATAGAGCGTGCCGTCGTCATAGCGCACTGTGTCGCCATAAGACCCGAGCACGAATGTGACCGATGGAACAGACGGCAAGTTCGTTTGAGATGGCAGCAGGAGCCCGAGTTTCGTGCGGTATAGCCAGGAGCGTCGATAGGCGACATCCCCGCTCCGGTCGATTTCGAGCCGTCCGGCCCATAGCGCATTGACGACGTGGTCATAGATCGCGGACGACACCTGACCGTCGCATCGGCTTTCGATGCCGATGCGCCCTTGATCGCCGGTTCTTACGCCGGTGACAAACGTGTCACCCATGAATGCAATGCGCGGCTCTGCAGCGATCGCCGCGCGCAGTCGCGCGGCAAGAGAGCGCGGGTTGGCGACACGTTCAGCGGTCCGATAAGCCATCACGATCAGGCCAGGATCGAACCGGTCGTCGCGTTCGTGCTTGTTCATCGCGACGGCGAATGGTTGCTCGGCGATCCCCGGATAGCGCAGGCCAAGCCCTTCGCTCATCGCATCGTAACAAGCCTCGACCCGTGCAAAATGCGCTGCAATACGCTCGACCGAAAGCAGGCTGGTGCGATGAACGGCATAGTCAAATGATTCACGTTCCAGTGTGACCGGCCCGTCGAGCCAGCGCGCCAGATACGGAACGAAATGAAGGGCGCCGCGCAGCATGGTCTCGTGGGTACGGCCGGTCGGATCGTTGGCATAGACGAGGCCGAGATGGATCTTGCCTTCGTTCCAGAATGAGGCCTGGGTTACCGGCTCGCTGCCGCGGTCATAGAGGTCCACGCGATGGCCACGCCGTGCGAGTTCCATCGCGATACAACTGCCCTGAATCCCGGCGCCGAGTACGCCGACATGAATCGGTAAATGTGACTGCAATGCCCCGCCTTGTCGGTTCGGCGCCCAGACTGCGGCCGATTATCCGCTCCCTCTCGTCGCCCGGACAGCCCTCTCCTGTCAAATCGGCGAGGCCTTCGGCGGGTCGGCGTTATTCGTCGAGGGCTGCGCGCACCGCGCGCGCGAGTTGCACCGTCCGGAACGGTTTCGGCAGAATTCGTACCCGCGTCGGATCCGACCAGGCGGCCGTGAAGGCGCTCGCCGGATAGCCCGAGGCATAGAGCGTCTTGATGCCCGGGCGCAGATGTCGCGCCCTTTCCGCAACCACAATGCCGGACATTCCGCCCGGCATTACGATATCGGTCAGCAGCAGATCGATGCTCGCGTCGCTCTCCAGCACCTTGATCGCGCTCGGCCCGTCGCTTGCGGTGTAGACCTTGTAACCGAGGCCCTGGAGCTGGGATTCGATCACGTCGCGGATAAGATCGTCGTCCTCGACCACGAGGATGGCCTCGTTGCCGCCTTCGACCGGCTTCAGTTCGACCGGCTTGCCTTCCGCGACCGATTCGATCTCCGCCGCAGGAAGATAAAGATGCACCGTCGTACCCTTGTCGACTTCGGTGTCGATCTTCACCTGCCCGCCCGACTGGCTGATGAAACCATAGACCGAACTGAGCCCGAGGCCGCTGCCCTTGCCGACTTCCTTGGTGGTGAAGAACGGTTCGTAGGCACGCTCCGCCACTTCGGGTTTCATGCCGACACCGGTATCGATCACCGATATCAGCACATACCGACCTGGATCGATGCTCGGTTGCAACTTCGCATCGTCCTCTGAAATCTCTACATTGCGAACGCGGAACGTCAGCGTACCGCCATGCGGCATCGCATCGCGCGCATTGACGGCAAGATTAATGAGAGCGTTTTCAAACTGGTTCGGATCGACATGCGCGGGCCAGGCATCCGCCGCGATATCCGTATCCGACTCGATGCTTTCGTTCAGCGAGCGCGTAAGCAGCGGCATGAGATCCGGAATCAGATGCTGGAGCTGCACCGATTGCGGGCGCAGCAATTGGCGCCGCGCGAACGCGGAAAGCTGCTCGACCAGCACCTTGCCGCTATCGGCGGCGCGCCCGATCACTTCCGCGAGATGTCGCGATTTCGGATCGGCCTCAAGCCGCTCGGACAAGGTTTCGCTGTTCAGCAGGATAACCGCGAGCAGGTTGTTGAAATCGTGCGCGACGCCGCCGGTGAGCTGGCCGACCGCTTCCATGCGCATGACATGACGCAACCGGGCTTCCATCGCGCGCTGGGTCGAGAGATCGTGGATAAAGCAGCTGAAAATGACGCGCTGGCTGACTGCGATCGGCCAGATCACCAGCTCCGACGGAAACGACGCGCCATCATGACGCATCGCTGTCACCTCGTTGCGGGAACCAAGGAAATCGGATCGACCTGTTTCGAGATAGTCGGTGATCCCGCGCAGATATCGCTGGCGCTGGTCGGGTGGGAAGATCGTTTCGGCAAGCCGGCCAAGCGCCTCGGTACGCTGCAGGCCGAACAACCGCTCCGCACTCGGGTTCCAGTCGATGATCCGATCGTCGGAATCGATCAGCACGAAGGCATCGAACGCGCTCTCGACGATCGACCGGTAGAGCTTTTCGCCCTGAGCGAGCGCCTCTTCGGCGTGCTTGCGCTCGGTAATGTCCTGGACGATGCCGTGGCGGATCAGGCGGTTCTGATCGATGCCATGCGCGGCCTCCGCAGTCTCGTAAACGGTCCGCACCTCGCCCGATGGTGTGACGATCCGATATTCGAGGCGAAAGCCGCCATCGTTGTCCGACGACGCTTCAAATGCGGCGGCGACCATTTCCCGGTCGGCCGGATGGACGAAACGCTGGATGTACTGTTCGTTACTAATCGCAAGCTCTTCGGGAGGAACTCCGAAGATTTCCGCGGCACTCTCCGAGTACTCGCTGACTGCCCGGCGCCAGCTCGGTTCGTTGTTCGGCCGCAATGTGATCCAGTGACCGAGGCGGGCGATACGCTGCGCGCGCCGCATCCGTGACTCGCTGAGATAGAGCGCTTCTTCCATCTGTTTGCGCTCGGTGATGTCCTGGATGACACCCTGCCAAACGATCCAGCCCGGCTTCGCCTCGAGCGACGGCTCGGCGATCTCGTTCACGAACTTGATGCTGCCATCCGGCATGACCATTCGGAATTCGATCTGAAAATCCGCAGGTGCGCCGCCGGTTGGATCGTGCATCTCGATATACTGTGCCGCGACCCGTTCCTGGTCGGCCGGATAGATGTAACGCCGGATGAATTCCTGATCGGGCAGCGTCAGCTGATCGGGCTCGAATCCAAATAGCTCGGTAGCGCTGGCGGAATAATGCGCGACCTCGGCGCCACCTTTCGATGCACCGAGTTTCGTTTCGCTCACCCAATGGCACATCCGCGCCATATGTTGGGCGCGTCGCATGCGCCCCTCGCTGATCGAAAGCGCTTCTTCCATTCGCTTGCGTTCGGTGATGTCCTGAATAACGCCGTTCCAGATGATTCGCCCCGGATGCGCATCATGCGAGGGCTCGGCGGTTTCGTAAATCGTCCGGACGTCGCCATCCGACCGGATGATCCGGTATTCGAGACGGTAACGGCGTCCCGCCCCGGATTCCGCCGATTCTGCGGCGAGATAGGCCTCCCGCAGGAGCTTACGGTCGGCAGGATGGACGAACCGCTGGATATACTCGTCGTTGCTGATCGCAAGCTCGTCGGGGGTGATTCCGTAGATCGCCGCGGCGTTCTCCGACCATTTTGCTATCGTTGCCCCCCATTCGACACCGTCGATCTCGGCATCGATGACCCAATGACCGAGTCGGGCAATCTGCTGGGCACGGCGCATTCGCCCTTCGCTCTGGGTGAGCGCCTCTTCCATCTCCTTGCGTTCGGTAATGTCCTGAACGATGCCCGAAGTCGTCAGGACGCCGTCTGTCGGATCGAAACCGTTCTCTGCGACCTCATGGACGGTCTTGACCTTTCCATCCGGGCAGATGATCCGGTACTCCAACGCGTAGGCCGGTCCTTCCTTGGTGCCGACGTTCTCGAAGGCGCGCTTTGCCTTCTCGCGGTCGGCGGGATGGACGAAGGTTTCGACGTAGCCCTTGGGGCATGAATTCAGTTCGGCGAGCGAGACGCCAAAGATCGACGACGCTGTTTCGGAGTACTCGTAGCTGCCCCGACCCGACGTGTCCGGATCCTCGATCCGCCGCACCCAGTGCGCGATCTTGGCCATGTGCTGGGCCCGACGCATTCTGCGCTCGCTGGTCGAGAGCGCTTCTTGCATCCGTTTGCGGTCGGTAATGTCCTGGATGGTGCCCTGCGCATTGACGACCCGGCCGCCCTTGTCGCGAAACACTTCCGCGACCTCGTGAATGGTCTTGATCTCGCGTTCGCCAACGATGACGCGGTACTCGATCTCATAGCGTCGCTCGCGTCCGCCCATCGACGTCGCAAACATCTTCGCCACAAGGGCCCGGTCGTCGGGGTGAACGAATTCTTCAAGGTACCGGCTGTTGTTCAGGTGAACTATAGCGTCGACGCCGAACAAATCGGCTGCGGTCTCGAACAGGATGCGCCCGCCACGCCAGTCACCGCCCGGGCGGTCCGGGAACCAGGACCAATGCGCCGTCTTGGTGATCTGCTGCGTCCGACGCATGCGGTCTTCGCTGCCGGCAAGCGCCTCCTCTATCCGCTTGCGCTCCGAAATGTCGGTATCGACACCGACCATGCGCAGAGCTCGGCCACCCTCGTCGCGCACGATACGGGCCCGGCAGAAGATCCAGCGATAGCTGCCATCGCGATGGCGCAGGCGGAACTCGGTGAGATAGAAATCGTCGCCACTGTCGCGCGCGGCTTCACGCTGCTTTCGGACTCGATCTCGATCGTCAGGATGAAGTTGCTTTTCGAAGGTCGAAAAACTGGTTGGCAGCTCATCGTCCTGGAAGCCGATCTGGCGCTTCCATCCGGGCGCCAGAAAGACCGCACCGGTCACGATGTCCCAGTCCCAGATGCCGGCTTCCAGATGCTCGAGCACCAGCGAGGGATCGCCGGGTGCCGGAGCCGGCGGTTGCTGCCGTTTTCGCCGTAACAACATCGATGGTCAGTCCCCCGGAGCCTTGTCGCATCAAGTCCCCTGAGGACGGAAGCGCGCAAAGGCAACCATTTCCAGTATATATCATAACGGCTTACTTCAAATCGCCGTTTTAACCCCTTGCTCTAAGGGGTTGAAATAATGGGCTATTCGATTCGGGTTTATCATCGGCATCGACGCGGTCGGATGACTGTCGCGAGCCGAACGGTTCCGCGCCGGTTCCGTCAGGCGGCGGATGGTTCCCTCGTCGGCATCTGTCGAACCATCCCCACCGGTCAGTCGAGCAGCGCCAGAACCTCCGATAGCTTCTCGATCGTGGGCCCGGGAATATTCAGATCCGGCGGCCATATCGCGTTGGCGCCAAACCACGCCGTTCTCATACCGGCGGCGTGCGCGCCCAGAATATCAGCGGCGGGGTTATCGCCAACGAAGAGGCAGGCCCCGGGCGATACCGCTAACCCTATCGGCGGCCCGGATGAACAACGCACGCTCGGGCTTGCGCATCCCTTCTTGTTTCGAAATCAGGATCGCATCGACCATGCGATGCAGACCGAGTGCGTCGATGCTTCGGGTCTGAAAGGCCGTTTCGCCGTTTGTCCCAATGCCGATTTTGCGACCGTCGGCGCGCAGCGCCGCCAGGGTTTCCCGCATGCCAGGGAATGCGAGCGCGAACCGGCAGAAACGATCTCGATAGTCCGCCAGCAGAAAGTCCGCCGATGCGGAATCGCCACCAAACTCGGAAAGGATCGCGGGATAGACAATGGATTTGCCGACATGCCCACGCGCAGCGAGCGCCAGAAACCGGTCACGCCAAGTTTCAAAGCCGACGTCGCCGACGATCTCTGCAAATCGGTCGTATTGACCCTTCAGAAACGTGCGAAGCGAATCCGTCCGGTTGAACAGCGTCTCGTCGAGATCGAACAGAACGGCGGCGATCACGAGGGGACCTTGCATTCAGGAGGAACAATGGATTGGCGGCCAACAGCATAGACGAGGCCGGTTCCCCTGTTTCACGTCGATTGTTGGGCAACACAGCGGGTGATATAGGTTTTTCCCTATCGTCCCGCGCCCGTGGAGGGGTGGCCGAGCGGTTGAAGGCACCGGTCTTGAAAACCGGCAGGGGTTAACGCCCCTCGTGGGTTCGAATCCCACCCCCTCCGCCA
>JAWXBK010000018.1:0-44981 GCA_034439975.1 Rhodospirillaceae bacterium
CGATCGACCGCGCGGTCGATCGCCTCGCGCTCGCAGAGGTCCCCCTGGATATAGGAGAGGCGCCCCGCTCCGCCGGGGAAGCCGCCGGGATCGGGCTTGAGATCGAACGCGGTCACGGCACAGCCGGCCGCGATCAGATCGTGCGCGATCTGGAAGCCCATGCCGCCGCCGGCACCGGTCACGAACGCCCTCTTCCCCGAAAACTCCATCCCCATATCCTGCGATGTCCTATCAGGCGGACTCAAAATACCGGTCATACTCCCAGGTCGAGACGCGCGGATCGGTCTGCTTGTTCCAGCCCGCGAGCTCCGCCCGGCTCTTGAGCACCATCAACCGCGCGAAATCCTCGCCCAGCCATTCGCGCGCGAACCGCGATTGCTCGAAATCCCTGATCGAACCTTCGAGCGTGGTCGAAAGCTTTTGCCAGCGGCTGTCGCCGACGGGATTCCCGACGGCCGGTTGAGGCGGCTGCAGCCGCTGCTGAATGCCGTGTAGCCCGCCCGCCAGCATTGCCGCGATCGATAGATACGGATTGACGTCCGACCCCGGGCAGCGGTTTTCGAAACGATACGCCGATGGCTCGAACCCCTGGATGAACCGAAGCGCCGCGGTGCGATTATCGTAGCCCCAGGCATTGTTCTCCGGATTCCACGACTTCACGTCGACGCGACGGTAGGTGTTCGCGGTCGCGCGCATCAGCAGATGCACATCCGGCAAAGTCTGCGACATGCCGGCCACGAAATGCCGACCGACTTCGGACAGATCGTTGTTCGCCGGATCGTGCAGGGCAGGCTTGCCGCCGCGCCACAAACTGAGATGGTGATGGCCGCCGCAGGCGACTTCTTCCTCATGCCATTTTGTCATGAAGGTCGCGATCAGTCCGTGCTCCGCCGCAAGCTGCTTGAGATAGAGCTTGGTGCGCATCGCCGCATCGGCAGCCTGCAGGGCCGGCAGCGGCGCCAGCGCATATTCGAGTGCACCGGCACCGAGCTCGGTATGCACACCCTCGACATGGATCCCGATCTGCTCCATCCGCTCCATGAACGTTTCGGCCAGATGGTCGAAGTTCGGAAAGCGATGCAGTGCATAGGCATGTGGGATCCGGCCGAACGGCTTCAGATCGCGATAACGCTTCTCGCGAATGGCGTCATCGTCGGCGTAGAAAAGATGAAATTCGTATTCGAGCGAGAAGCGGCCCTCATAGCCCATCGCATCGGCGCGCCGCACGACCGAGCGCAGGATCTGCCGCGGGTCCAGCATGCAGACATCGCCGTTCGACAAATACATGTCGGTCAGCACCGACGACATGTCCTTGCGCCAGGGCCACTGGATGAACGTGTCGAGGTCCGGCACCGCATACGCGTTCGGGAACCCGTCGCCGTAGTTGCCGAAAGGCGCTTCAAAGAATTCCTCGCCGTAGGTCAGAGCATAAATGGCCGCGGCAAAGGAAATGCCTGTCTCTTTGACCTTGCCGACGGGCGAGTATTTGCCACGCAACATGGAGTTGAGGTCGACAACCTCGAACTGGACGTTCTTGACGCCCCTCTCCTGCATCCGTTTGACGGCTTCCTTGTAGGTGCGCTCGCGTTCGCTGCGCCGGCGCGGATCGAAGGGACTGCTCGCGCCGCCGACCGAAGACCGGTCGATCGATGACGGCGAAGCCGGCCACCTGTTCCCTATTGATTGCTGCGTTGCCACCCGGACTCTCCGTTGATCAATTCTTCGAGGTCTTGCCGTCGCGCGCACCGGCACGCGGCGGTCCTTCACTGTCGAGCACCATGCTGCGCGGCCGCAACCAGCGCCCGAGCTTCCCGTACTGGCCCAGTACTTCGTCCAGCTCGAGATTCGCCATCAGTCCGTTCGGTCGCCAGATCATGCAGCCGACGATGATGACGCCGAGCGCCAGGCCGGAAAGACCGAGCATTTCGGGAAACTGGATCCCGACGATCAGCGGTCCGCCCTCGACATAGCGGATCATTTCCATGCCGACCGAGAGCACGATTACGCCGAGTACGGCCCCCGTCACCGTGCGCATCCCGCCAAGAATGAGCATGGCGAGTGTCAGGAAAACCTGGTGAAAATGGAAGGACCGCGCGTTGATCGTGCCCATGTAGTACGAAAACAGAATCCCGCCGACGCCGCAGATCGTGCCGCCGAGCACCCATGCGACAAGCCGCATCCGCCAGACATTGACGCCCATCGCACGGGCCGCAAGCTCGTTGTCGGCACAGGCGCGAAGTTGGACGCCGGCACGGGAATCCTTGAATAGTCGCGCAACTATGATCGCCAGGGCGCCAGCCACGATGCCCCATTCCAGATTGGCTTCCTTTGGAATTCCGAAGAAGGCCTGGTTCCCGCGAAACAACTCGGACCAGTGCTCGAAAACCGAATGAATGATAATCAGCAGGGCCAGTGTCACAATCGTTGCAGCGATCCCGTTCAGGCGCGCAACGATCATGCCGGTGATAAGGGCGACGACTGCAACGACGACGAGTGAAATAAAGACCGTGGGCACCACGCTGTACTCGGTCGTCGCAAGGCCGAACGGCGCGTCGGGAATCTGCATCGCCTTCATTGCCAGCGGTGTCGAAAGAACCGCCGTCATATAGGCGCCAATACCCATGAAACCGGCATGGCTGAGATTGGCGACGTTTGAATTTCCCATGAAAATCTGCAGGCCAACGACAACGACGATGTTGACGTACGCGGCAAAAGCAAGGCGTTGCTGGTATGGCTCGCCGAATGACAACATGATCAGGCCGATGACGATCGTCACCAGCGCGAGAACCATCGCGCCGCGCAATGACCGCGTGCTGCTGACCTTGCGCCCTTCGGTGGTGCGCAGCCAGTCTTCGGCGGATTGCTGTGCGAAGAGACGGTCGCTCACGCTTCCTTGTCTCCCAGCTCGACGGTTTTCCCGAGAAGCCCCTGAGGTCGCCAGACCAGAAGCGCGCCGACCAGACCGAACACCGCGGCATCGCGCAATCCGCCCCAGTGCTGCGGCATGATCACGAGAATCAACACCTCGATCGCCCCCAATGCAAACCCGCCGACAACAGCTCCGGGTAACGAGCCGAAACCACCCAGCACACAGGCCACGAACGCCTTCAGAACCGGGTTGAACCCGAGCAACGGATCGACCGCACCACGGCGTGCAATGATGAAGATTGCGGCAATGCCGGCGAGAAATCCGGAGACCGCAAACGCTGCCGCGATCACGCGGTTCGCACGCACACCCATCAAACGGACGGTGGCAAAGTCGAACGCAGCCGCGCGCATCGCAACCCCGATCGGCGTACGCTTGAAGAAGAGGAGCAGCAGAGCGATCGCCACGCCGGTGGCGAGCATCTCCATCACCTGCAGCGACGAAATCGTAAAGGGACCAACCGACCAGGTCTGATTGAGCGGTCCGAGAACCGGTACCGCCCTGGGCCGCGCCGATACCGTCAGCAGGAAGATGTTTTGCAGGATCAGCCCGACACCGAAAGCCGTCAGCAATCCGGTTGTTGCCGGAGCGCGGCGGACGGGACGGAACGCTACCCGCTCGAGAAGCACGGCCGCGATCACTGTAAACAGGACCGCCAACGGCAATATCCACCATAGGCTTTGAATCGCGATGGCGGCCATCGCGTACATCATGTATCCGCCGATCGCCACCAGCTCGCCATGCGCAAAGTTCACGAGACCCATGATGCTGAAGACGATCGCCAGGCCCAACGCGAGGAGGGAATATTCGGCACCGAAGCTCAGTGCGTTAAGAATTTGCTGGACGACATATTCCATCTACCGGTCCCTTAAACCACGTCCACGGCGAGATAGGCCTGCATGAGATCCTTGGACTCGCGAAGTTCCTGTGCGGGCCCGGAGAACTCGATGCGCCCCGTGCTGATGATATAGGCCCGATCGGCAAATTTGAGCGCTTCATGCGCGTTCTGCTCGACCAGGAGGATGGTCAGGCCGAATCCGCGCAAGTTGGTGATCAGCTGAAAGATCTGGTCAACGATGCGGGGCGCCAGACCAAGCGAGGGCTCGTCGAGCATCAGCAGCTTGGGCCGGCACATAAGCGATCGTGCAATGGCGAGCATCTGCTGCTCGCCGCCGCTCAGCGTGCCGCCGAGCTGCCGATAGCGTTCCCGCAGAACCGGAAACATATCCAGCATCTTCTCGCGATCCTCGTTTGTCTCGCCGGCTTTCTTGCGCGTCGCCGCTCCCAGCATCAGATTCTCGGCAACCGTGAGATTGCTGAAGATATGGCGTCCTTCCGGTGTCAGCGTCATGCCCGCACGAACCCGATCTTCGACGTCGAGACGGGCTACATCCTTCCCTTCGAACCTGACCGTGCCGGTGGCGGGCGGTACGAGGCCCATGATGGCGGAAATCAGTGATGTCTTGCCGGCCCCGTTCGGGCCGAGCAATGCCACGATCTCGCCCTTCTGGACCGCCAGCGAAATGCCGCGCACCGCCTCGATGCGGCCATAGCGGACAAACAGATCGCTAACTTCGAGCATGACCGATTTTCGCCGTCAGATGAATGGAAACCGAATGTTACGGGCCGACGCCCATGCCGTCGGCCCGTAACGCAATCCGGTAGAAAACCCGAATGTACTAGAAGTATGGCACCCAGGTCGGAACTTCGAACCACTCGAGGATCCGCTCACCGTCCTTGAAGCCGATAACGGCGACCTTCTTCACCGGGAATCCGGGGCCGCCCTTGTACACAAAGGATTCTGACGTAAGGCCTTCGAGCGAGTCGGCGGCGTAGAGCGCTTCGCGCACCGCTGTCGGATCGGTCGATTCGGCGAGTTCGATACCCTGCTTCAGAAGCAGCATGACATCACCACCGAGCCCGAAGAAAACGCTCGCGACCTCATAACCACGTTCGGTGCAGTCCTTGTAGAACTGATCGAGCTTGCTGCCTTCGACCGGAAAGCCATGCGTGGCAAAGAAGACCGTGCCATCGACATTGGCGGCACCGCCAGCGACGTCGGCCAGCGTGATGTCGTCGAAGCCGTCCGAACCGAACACCATCGAGTTGATGCCGGCAGCGCGCAGCTGGCGTATCAGGATACCGACGTCCGGATTGACCGACGAAATGTGAATTACGTCCGGCAAGGGATCCATCGCCTTGATCTCGGTGATCTGCGGCGACCAGTCGGTCGTTCCGACCGAATGATTGAGACGACCGATGACCGTGCCGCCAAGACGCTCGAACGCTTCTCCGAACCATTCCGGCAGCATTTCTGTCCAGGTTGCGTAGTCCTTCGAAACCAGCAGCAGTGCAGTACGACCGCCCTTCGCATAGGCCACTTCGGCGGCAGCCGCCGCGTTGTACGGATCGGGCACCGAGGCGGTCATGAAGGTCGATTCATCGCCGATCTGGAACATTTCGACCTGCGTGTTGACCGCCGAGAACACCGTCACGCCATAACCCATGGCAAGCTGCGTCAGCGGAATCAGAGAGTCCGACGCCGGTGTCCCTGTCAGGGCGATAACGCCCTCGTCCAGATACTCCTGTCCGAGCGTGACCGCGAGCTGCGGATCGCTGCGAGAATCTCGAATGATCACTTCGAGCGGTTGGCCGAGAATGCCGCCCCCCTCGTTGATGATTTCGGCCATGCACTGCATGCCGCCGCCGGGCGTCACGGGCGCCCAGTCGCCCGTAAGACTAAGGCCAGCGCCATAGCGAATGGCTTCCTGCGCCGCGGCTCCTCCAACAGACGCCAGCAACGCGACTGCTGCGATGGATACGATCCTGATACGTTTCGACATGATTCCCTGTTCCTCCTTGATTGAAACAATCCGGGACGTTCGGCCACGACCGGTCCGGTCAGTTGGCCACGCCCTCTCTTCTGTCACCGATATAGACTTCGATCACCGCCGGATTGGACTGAATCTCTTCCGGCGTTCCTTCTGCAATGACTTCTCCGAGATGAAGGACTGAAATCCGCTCACAGACCTTCATGATGAAACGCATATCGTGATCGATGATGATCACGCCGCAGCCATACTTGTCGCGTATGCCGCGCACCGACAGGATGAGCGCGTCGGATTCCTTATGGTTCATACCGGCTGCCGGCTCGTCGAGCAGCAGGATGTCCGGCGCCAGCGCCAGTGCGCGCGCGATCTCGAGGCGGCGCTGATATCCATATGCCAGTTCGTTGGCGAATCGGTCGGCCAGATCGGCGAGACCGAGCTCTTCCATGATGTTTTCGATGCTGATCATTTCGATCCGCGCCGCGCGATGCGTTGCGCAGGTCGTATGCGCCACTTCGATGTTCTGGCGGACGGTCAATTGGCCGAACAGGCGAATGTTCTGGAAGGTGCGGCCGACGCCGGCGATCGCGCAGCGCGCCGCCGTTGCGCCGGTCAGGGATTGTCCAAAAAGAGTGATGGTTCCGCTGCTGGGCACGACGACGCCGCTGATTACATTCATCAACGTCGTTTTGCCGGCGCCGTTCGGGCCGATCAGCCCGACGATCTCGCCCGGGCGGCATTGCAGCGTCACATTCCGGAGCGCGTAAACGCCGCCGAAATGTTTGCTGACGGAATTGACGGCCAGAATGCCGGACGGCTCGTCCGCATCGTCACGGGCAGCCGACGGAAGCGATAAACTACCGAACATCTGCCAGCCCTCCCCCCTATTTTTATGACCGAATTGGCAGGCAGCGTATTGTCATGCTTGCCCGGGCAACGCACAATGGGCTTATCATTAGACCATGATCCTAATCGGCTACGATAAGGTGTCAAGATAATGATTCCAGATTCGCCACCGGCAACGGCCGGCACCATGTCTTCCTCCGGCGGAAGCATTGCTTCGCCGGGGCGCGCGGCGGGAAACGGAACGACCCTCATGCGCGCCGTTACCGCGGAAGAGCGCGAAACCTTTCGGCGCGATGGCGCAACAGTGTTGCGCAGCATCGTATCGCCGGAATGGATTGCGCATTTGCGGAAGGGGTTCGACAAACTCGAAAGCAATTTCGGCCCCGATGCGCTGATCGAACGGCCGGCCGGCGGCAACGGTCGCTATGTCAACGAGCAGGATCGCTGGCGGGCGATCCCTGAGTTCTACGATTTCGCGATGAGTTCACCAATTAGTGAAATCGCTGCGACGATTCTCGAATCCGAGACCGTCAACTTCTTTCTGGACCAGTATTTCATCAAGGATGAAGGCGTCGTATTGCCGACACCGTGGCACCAGGATCTGCCGTATCTCAGCGTATCCGGTCATCAGATCGTGCGTATCTGGGTCCCGACCGATCCGATGCCGCGCGAGATGTCGCTGGAGATCGCGCTCGGCTCGCATCTCGGCGACGTGCTCTATCGCCCGGTTCAGGCGACACCGTCGGCCAATTACCAGTACGACGAACGATTGCCGCTGCTGCCGGGGGAAAGTGAAATCCGCAAGCGCTGGCAGATCGGGTCGTGGGATGTAATGCCGGGCGATTGCCTGGTGTTTCATGCAGCGCTTCTGCATGGCTCGCCAGGCGGGACCGTGACCGGCGGCGGCCGTCGTCGTGTGGCGGCTTACATGTGGGCAGGGGACGATGCGCGTTACACGATCCGGCCGGGACGCAACATGCCGCCGCTGCCTGTAGCGGGCGTGACCGATGGCGGGCGCCTCGATTCGGCGGTGTTCCCGCGGGTGTGGCCGCGTCCGGTGCCGCCCGAACTCGCGTCCATGCGGCCGCCTCGTCCGACGCTCGTCAGCCACTAGTCCAGTCGAACCGATCGCCTGCATGACCGACCAAGGCTGGTACCAGCGCGCACCCGATGCGATCGTTCCGGTCGGCGTCGCCGGACATCGCGTGATGACGTACAGCTACGGCACGTCGCCGCATGTATTGCTGCTGCTGAACGGTGGACCCGGCATTTCCTGCGATTATCTGCGCGAACCGATGATCCGCATGGTCGATGCGGGTTACCGCGTCGTCACGTTCGACCAGCTCGGCACCGGCAAATCCGACCGACCCGACGATACCTCTCTGTGGACGATCGAACGCTATGCCGAAGAGGTCGAGATCATCCGGCAGACGCTCGGCCTCGGCCGCATCAACCTGCTCGGAAACTCGTGGGGCGGCATGCTCGCGGTCGAGTATGCGCTGGGTCATCAGGACATGCTGAACACCCTCATCCTCGACAATAGTTTTGCCGACACGCAGTTCCAGGTTTCGGAATCGCGCCGGTTGCGCGCCGCGCTTGGCGCCGAAACAGTCGCGATGATGCAGAGCCATGAGGCCGAAGGCACCTTCGATCATCCGGAGTATCAGGCCGCCTTGACCCTGCTCGAGTACCGCCATAGCTGCCGGCTGCAGCAATGGCCGGAGCCGCTGCTGCGATCCTTCGGCGACTGGAATCGTCAGGTAAAACTGACCTTGCTGGGGCCGCGGACATTCGTGTTCGACGGCAATCTGCAATATTGGAGCCGGCTGCAGGATCTGCACCGGCTGAAAATTCCGGCACTGGTCAATGCGGGCTTCCATGACGAGGTGACGCCGGCGAGTGCCATGCGCACGGCGCGCGCACTGCCGAATGCCGAGTGCCACGTCTACCGCAACGCCTCGCACATGCCCTATTACGAATGCCCCGACGAATATTTCTCGGTGCTGACGAACTTTCTGGACCGGCACCGGCGCTGAACGATCGTCTGGCGGATCAGGCCTTCGCGAGCGCGGCATAGGCCGGCAGCGCAAGCATACCGCCGTCCGCGACGATCTCCGTGCCGGTGATGTAGGACGACAGGTCCGAGAACAAGAACAGGCACAGATTGGCGATGTCCTGAGCGTCGCCGATCCGCCGCAGCGGCACCAGGTCCTCGACCCGATGGCGCATCTCGGCATTGTTGTCGAGCCGCGCCTGCATCGGCGTCACGACCACGCCCGGCAGGATCGCGTTCGATCGGATGCCCTTCTCCGCAAACTGAATGGCGATCGACCGCGACAAGGCGAGCACGCCGGCCTTGGAAACCTGATAGGCGTCCTGCGGCATCGGATCGCCGCGCACGCATTGGATGCTCGATACCTGCACCGCCGACCCGCCGCCGCTGCGGATCATCAGCGGGATCGCGTGGCGCAGCGTATGGCGCATGGCCGTCACGTTCACGTCGATGGTCCGATCCCAGGCCTCGCGGTGGCCGTCGACGACTGATCCGTCGAGGTCCCACATATTGAGCCCGGCGATGTTGCCGAGATAGTCGAGCCGCCCGGTCCTCGCGAAGAATCCGTTGATCGCCGATGCGACAGCGGCCTCGTCTGTGATATCGGCCGGCACATAAATCGCTTTGCCGGGTCCGTCATCGATCCCCTCGGGCCGCGCCTTCACGTCGAGCATCAGCACGTCGGCGCCGAGGCGCAGCAGATCGCGCGAAATCTGCAAGCCCATACCGCCGCCGGCGCCGGTGATGACCGCGGCGCGTTTGGTGAAATCGACGCCTTTGACGAAGCTCGCGCCCATCGTGCCGATGCGATCGGCTTAAGCGGCGAGACCGCGCGCGACCGCACGGCCGCAGGCGGCGAGCGCCTCGTCGGCTTCGGGTAGCAGCGCGCGCAGCAGAAGGAATCCGTGAATCATGTCGTCGTAGCAGACCTGCTCGACCGCGACGCCGGCCTCCTTGAGGCGCGCCGCATAGGCCTGGCCTTCGTCGCGCAACGGATCGAACCCGCAGGTCAGCACATAGGCTGGCGGCACAACCGACAGATTTTTGGCGCGCAGCGGCGAACAGAGCGGATGTTCGATGTCTTTCGGTCCTTTCGTGTAGGACGCGATATAGAACGGCATCGAATTGAGAAAGTAGCCCTTGGAAAACAGCCGGATCGATTCGGTCTGCGCCCCGAGATCGACATTCGGATAGATCAGAAGCTGAAACTTGAGCGCCGGCCCGCCGCGTTCGGCGGTGAGCAACGTCACTCCCGCCGCGAAATTGCCGCCAGCGCTGTCGCCACCCACGGCAATGCGTTTGAGATCGATTCCGAATTCGCGCGCCCGCGATGCGATATCGACGGTCGCCGCATAGCAATCTTCCAGCGGTGCTGGGAACTTCGCTTCGGGCGAGAGCCGGTAATCGATCGAAAACACAACCGCCTGCGAATTGTTGGCAATGATCCGGCAGGACGAATCATGCGTGCCGAGCGAGCCGCGGATGTATCCGCCGCCATGAAAATAGATAAGCGCCGGCCGCGACGAGCCCGCCGCCGGTTCGTAGATCCGCACCGCCAGATCGCCGGCCGCACCGCGTACACGCCCGTCCGAGATCCGGAAAACATCCGGTTTGGGTCCGTCGACGCCCTTCAGGTCCTTGTCGAAGCTGGTCCGCGCATCCGCCGGCGCCATGATTTCGACCGGAATCTCGTTCGGATCGGGCGGCAGCGCGAGCACTTCTTGGAGCTTCGGGTGCAGCGTCATGTTGCGGTTCGGCGCGTCATCGACGTTTCCTGTCGATTCGATTTCAGGAGGCGAGCCGGATGCCGACCTCGAGGTCGCCGGCGAAGCGCGGCATGACCTCTTCCGAGAACCGCCTCATCCAGCGGCGCCGCGGTTCCTTGGGAACACCCGGCGTCGCAGTATGAATGAGGAATGTATCGAAACCCGCATCGATGAACAGCTGCAGCTTTTTTGCAACGGTATCGGGATCGCCGACGAGTTGCCACTGACACCAGGGCGGAATCGATTCGGGATTGCAGCGATCTTTCATGCCGGCAAAGATTCCGCTCCAGGCCTTGTAGGTCTGGAGATTCTTCCAGTTATCCTTGTCGGCTTCGTAATGATCGACCTGTGCCTTCATGAAGCGCGGAATGTAGATCTTGGCCTCTTCGACCGCCGCCTCCGTGGTATCGCCGATGATGCAGTTGATCATGATCGGGAAGCGGAAATCGGTTCCGAGACCGTTCGCAACGGCCCGCGCGCGCCAGAGCCGCAGCGTTTCGCATTGCGCCTCGTAATTGCCGATCGACGTGCACATGGGCGGCAGGCCCATATCGGCCATCCGCTCGGCCGTGCCGGGGCTGCCGATGGCGCCATAGAAATGGATCGATTTCCGGCGCGCGGCCGAGATGACCGGGCGGATAACAACCTCTTTCGGAACCTTGATGTGCTGGCCGTGATAATCGAACTTGGCACCGGAAAGGCCGAGCTGGATGACATCCCAGATTTCCTTGAACCGCTGCTGCGCTTCGTCCATCTCGATCGAAAGGGCATCGTATTCAGCCTTCGCGACGCCACGGCCCATGCCGAGATGCAGGGGGGCATCGGTGAGCGACGCAAGCTGCGCGATATCTTCGGTCAGCCTTAGCGCGTCGTACCAGGGCGTCACCAGGACGCAGCTGCCGAGCGCGAGTTCGGGGAAATGCGCGGTGATGTTCGACATCAGCGCAAGCGGGTTCGGCGTCGGAAAGTAGTCCGAGAAATGATGCTCGATCAGCCACGCGGTGGTCAGACCGAGACCCAGATTATGCTCGCAATCGCCCAAGAGGCCCTTGTACATCTCGGCATCGCTTGTGCCGGGCTCGTCCACTGCGGTTGCGACGAAGCCGAAATTGATGGATTTCCTGTGCATCATCCCACTCCCTGTCACGCCGTCCTGCCGTCGACGGTCGACGAAGCGATCGGAGATCGCGGGAAGGATGCCGCCATCTCGTTTCGCCACTCTGGCTGGCAATGCCGTGCAAATTTTTGCGTCGGTAACCAGCGGCTTTGTGTTTTGGACCAATGGTCGATATTGTAGACCAATGATACACGCCGGCTTTGGCCAGTCAACCGGCGAGATGATTGTGAGTGATGTATCTGGCCGATGTATCTGTCGTACCGGATGCGATGACCAGCATCCGCGTTTATGGTGTCGGCCCGGCTCAGCGCCGGGCTGCCGCGTTCATGCCACTGTCTTGTGAGGTCTGATGATGTCCGTTGATCGTACGCGCGCCAATAAGGAAGCCTTCGACCGTCTGTGTGCTGCCGAACCCGTCGTCGTCGATGTGCGTCCCGCCATCGATGTCGCACCGGGCCTCACGCCCGACACGGTGCTCACCTCCGGCCCGCCGATGCCGTGGCCGGATTATATCGGTGGACAGCGCGACGCGATTATCGGCGGCGCCTTGTTCGAAGGCCTCGCCTCCGATCGCGAGGACGCGATCCGCAAGCTCGATGCCGGCAAAATCAAGGTCGGTGGCTGCCACGATTTCGGCTGCGTGGGCTCGCTGGCCGGCATCTACACCGCCTCGATGCCGGTATTCGTCGTGGAGAACCGGGCCTTCGGCAATACCGGTTACTGCAATTTCTACGAGGGTACGAACCCGCGACGCCTGAACTACGGCGTCTACGACCAGGGCGTCCACGACCGGCTGCTGTTCATCCAGAACGAGGTAGCGCCGGTGATCGCCGAAGCGATTCGCGCGGCCGGCGGGGTGTCGTTGAAGCCGTTGATGGCGCGGGCGCTGCATATGGGCGATGAGTTGCACAGCCGGAACACGGCATCCGCTATGCTGTTCGCCAAAGAGCTCTTGCCGCATTTCATCGACATGGCGGCGACGAACCGCGATTCGGTCAAGCGTGCCGTGCAGGCGATGACCGAGGATCATTACTTCTTTCTCCGCTTATCGATGGCGGCCGCAAAGGCGACTGCCGATGCCGCGCACAAGATCGACGGCGCCAGCATGGTGACCGCGATGGTGATCAGCTGCCGCGGTTTCGCCATTCGGGTGAGCGGGCTCGGCGATGAGTGGATCACCGGGCCTTTCCCGCAGATTCAGGCGAAATTGTTCGACGGCCATACCGAAGACGAGATCACCTGGATGGGTGGCGAGAGCATCATCTGCGAGACGATCGGGCTCGGTGGCTTCGCTCAGGCCTGCGCGCCGGCCTTGCAGAAATATCAGGGCGGCTCGGCCAAGGCGATGATCGATCGCAACGAAGAGCTCTACCGGATCACGATCGGCGAAAACCCGCATTACCATATTCCGGTGATGAATTATCGCGGCACACCGACCGGCATCGACATTTTCCGCGTGGTCGAAACGGGCGTGCTGCCGGCGATGGATATCGGCGTCGCGGGCCGCGACGGTGGGCAGATCGGCGCCGGCATCGTGCGCGCACCGATCGAATGTTTCACTGGCGCCATCAAGAAGTACGAGGCGCGCTATGGCGGCGGCGGGGCGCGATGACATCCGTTCTAGCGCTGGTGCCAGATTGCTGGGATCCGCCCGATCTCGTCGGCGAAAGTCTCGCCGCGCGCGGCATCGACATCCATATCGTCTATCCGCATGAAGGCGGACGCCCCACCGCGCGCGAACTCGATGCCGACGGGCTGGTTATCATGGGCGGGCCGCAGAGCGTGACCGATCCGGCGCATTCGGCGCTGTTCGCCGACATGACTGATCTGGTCCATCAATTCCACGACACTGGCCGGCCGGTTCTCGGCGTGTGTCTCGGCGGACAGGTCGTCGCGCATGCTTTCGGCGCCGAGGTTCGGCGGGTCGGCGAATTGCAGTTCGGATTTGTCGACGTCCGGACGCGCCCGGATGCCGCGTCCGATTCACTGTTCGGCCCGCAACCCGGCGCGAGCAAGATTTTCTGCTGGCACGAAGACTGCTTTGCGTTGCCCGACGACGCGGTCTGGCTTGCGGAGGCGGATCGGGTACCCCATTACGCGTTCCGGATGGGCCCCCGGACATACGGGTTTCAATGCCATTTCGAGTTCACGCGGCCGACGCTCGACAAACTGATGGAGCGCGGCTCGTATCTCGTGCCGAAGAATCTTGGCGCGCGCGGCCAGGCGCTGATCGACAATCTGCCGGCCGAGCTCGACCGTCATCTGGCGGCGGCAAACCGGTTCGGCAGCGGTGTTTCGGATCGCTGGGCAGAGCTGGTTCTGGAGGCGAGTGCCGGGCGGCAGCATATGAAGACCGTGGCGGGCGTCCGCTAACGGCCTCACGCCGTCTCTTCAGGAAAATCGCCCGATTTCGGGGCCTTGGCAGGGTCGCGGTGAATGGGCTAATTTATGGACCTCTCGACGGAGGCAACATGCCGGACCAGCAGCACCAGCCAGATTTCCCAGATTCCAGGGCAACAATAACGTTCGACGCGGTCATCGTCGGCGCGGGCTTTGCCGGTCTCTATATGCTCCATCGGCTCCGCAACCTGGGGCTCTCCGTGCGCGTTTTCGAAACCGCTAGCGACATCGGCGGCACTTGGTTCTGGAACGCCTATCCGGGCGCGCGCTGCGACGTCGAGAGCATGGAGTATTCGTACCAGTTCTCCGACGAGCTGCAGCGCGAATGGGAATGGACCGAACGCTATGCGGCCCAGCCGGAGATCCTTCGCTACATCCATCACGTCGCCGACCGGTTCGACCTGCGCCGCGATGTCCAGCTCAACACCCGCGTCACCGCAGCGACCTATGACGAGACAACCGGACGCTGGCTGATCGAAACCGACGATGGCGGCCGGGTGAGTGCGCAATACTGCGTGATGGCGACCGGCTGCCTCTCGGCGCGCAATGTCCCGAACATTCCCGGCCTCGAGCGTTTTGCGCGCGATCAGTATCACACGGGCGCATGGCCGCATCGCGAGATCGATTTCACCGGCCGGCGCGTCGGCGTCATCGGCACCGGATCCTCAGCGATCCAGAGCATTCCGATGATCGCGAAGCAGGCAGAGCATCTCTACGTTTTCCAGCGCACTCCCGCTTACAGCGTTCCCGCGCACAATCATCTACTCGATCCGAAGATTCAGGCCAGAATCAAGGCTAATTACAAGGCTTTTCGTGACCGTGCCCGGAAAGGCCGCGCAGCCATTCTTTTTACCGTCGGCGTCAAATCTGTATTCGAGGTGACCGACGAAGAGCGCGAGCGCGAATTCCAAACGCGCTGGGCAAACGGCGGCATACAGTTCCTGGCCGCCTATGCCGATCTGTTCGACACGGTCGAAGCCAACGACGTGGCCGCCGAGTTCATCCGCCGGAAGATCCGCGAGACCGTCAAGGATCCGAACGTGGCGGCGCTGCTCTGTCCGAATACGATCGCCGGCTGCAAGCGGCTCTGCGTCGATACGGACTACTTCGCGACCTATAACCGCTCGAATGTCACGCTGGTCGACGTCAACTCGTCACCGATCGACGAGATCGTACCGAACGGCCTGAAGACGGGCGGGCGCCTCTACGAGCTCGACGCGCTCGTTCTGGCGACTGGCTTCGACGCCATGACCGGTGCGCTTCGGCGGATCGACATGCGCGGTAAGGGCGGCTATCCGCTGGCCGAGAAATGGGCGGACGGTCCGCGCAGCTATCTCGGTGTCGCGCTCGCCGGCTTTCCCAATTTGTTCACGATCACAGGCCCGGGCAGTCCGTCGGTTCTTGCCAACATGGTTCCGGCGATCGAACAACATGTCGAATGGATTTCCGATTGCATCAAGTACATGCGCGATCATGGGCATGAACGGATCGAAGCGACGCGCGAGGCCGAGGATGACTGGGTCAGCCATGTGCAGGACATCGCCAATGCGTCGGTCTATCCGTCCTGCGATAGTTGGTATCTCGGCGCCAACATCCCGGGAAAGCCGCGGGTGTTCGCGCCCTATATCGGCTTTCCGGACTATGTCGAGAAGGTCGACGCAATCGCACACGACGGCTATCGGGGCTTTGAGCTCTCGCGTCACCGCGAGACGCAACTCGCCGGATAACCCGGATCGACAGGTCCGGCGTCGGACCGGCCGCCTGCCATTACACTTCGCCCGCCGCTACACCTCGCTTGCCGCTACAAGGCGAGAACGTCGGCGTCGGCCTTGCCGGTTCTGATCTGCACGGTCTTGGCCAGCTCAAGCACGTAGATCCGCCCGTCGCCGGTGCTGCCCGTGGTCGCCGCATCGCGCAAGGACTTCACCGCGCGATCGGCGAGCTCGTCGGAAACGGCGAACTCGATCTTGGTCTTGGGCAGGAAACCGACGCTGTATTCGGCCGCACGATAGAACTCGGTATGCTCCTCGCTGCCGCCAAAGCGCCGCACCTCGATCGCCGTAAACGTGGTGATGTCGAGGGCGACCAGCGCGTCCTTGACGTCTTCCAGCATGTGCGACTGGATGATCGCGATAACGTATTTCATGTTCCGTCCTCTGCTCACATCTCGTACGCACGTTCGCCATGCAGCGAAATGTCGAGGCCGATCGTCTCGGCTTTCTCATCGACACGCAGGCCGATCGTCTTGCCGATCAGAAACAGCATTCCCCAGGTGACGACGGCGCAGTAGGCCATCGTAATGGCCACACCCCAGATTTGCTGCCAGACCTGCCCGACATTTCCTTCAATCAGGCCCGGAACGCCGCCGATCGCTTCGCTTGCAAAGACGCCGGTCAGCACAGCGCCGACGATGCCGCCAATGCCGTGAATGCCGAACGCGTCGAGCGAGTCGTCGTATTTCATCCGACGCTTCAGCGCATTGGCACCCCAATAGCAGGCAGCGCCGGCGATCACGCCGATCGCGAGCCCGCCGACGGGGCTGACGAAACCGGCCGCCGGTGTGATCGCGACCAGCCCCCCGACCGCGCCCGAAATGAGGCCAAGACCGCTCGGTTTGCCGCGCAGGGCCCACTCCACGACCATCCATGACAGCGCGGCGCCAGCGGCTGCGATCTGTGTGACCGCCATCGCCATACCCGCGCGCCCGTCGGCGGCCAGCGCCGAGCCTGCATTGAAGCCGAACCAGCCGACCCAGAGCAGCGCCGCGCCGACGATCGAAAGCGCGAGGCTGTGCGGCGGAAAATGCTCGCTGCCGTAGCGCAACCGCTTGCCGATGACGAGTGCTGCGACGAGGCCGGCAACGCCGGCATTGATATGGACGACAGTGCCGCCCGCGTAGTCGAGCACGCCATCGCCGGCAAGGAAGCCTCCGCCCCACACCCAGTGACAGACCGGGGCGTATACCAGCAGCACCCAGAGCGCGTTGAAGACGAGCATGGCGGAGAATTTCATACGGTCGGCATAAGCGCCGGTGATCAATGCCGGCGCGATCACGGCGAAAGCCATCTGGAAGGTCATGAAGACCGATTCCGGAATCGTGCCTACCATCGAATCGACTTCCATGCCGTTAAGGAACAGCGCCCCGAAGCCGCCGATGAAGGCGTTGCCTTCGCTGAAGGCAAGGCTGTAACCGGCAACCATCCAGATCACGGAAGTCAGCGCGCAGGTTGCAAAACATTGCACGAACGTGGCGAGCACGTTCTTCTTGCGCACCAGGCCGCCGTAGAAAAGTATGAGGCCCGGAACCGTCATCAGGATAACGAGCGCCGTCGATGTCAGCATCCAGGCCGTGTTGCCGGTATCGATCGCACTATCCTGCGCGCCGGCCGGCGGCACAAAAAGAACGATTGCACACAATGCCAGAGAAACAGTTCCGATGCTCCTTCTGCATACCGCACCCATCCCCGCGAACCAGGCCATCACCATTCCCTCTTGCGAAAATTGATCGTTCCCACCCGGACGAACAGCCGTCGCCCCACATCGCGACGCATAAAATAATATAGCGCGCCAGCCGTCGTCTCCGCGAGATGGAATCACTAGGCTTTGCCTCAGAAGCAGCTTTTAAGATGACGACGAACGGTCATGCGGCGGCGACCGGGCGCACGCAAGCGACGGTGCACCGTCGGACGAGCTGATCGCTCCATCGAAATCGTGTTAATCGTACGATGAAATTCGGCGCGAACGGCGGTCAACCGCGGGACATGGCTCTGGGTCGGTCGACAAAGCAGACGGCCGTCGCCCCCGCTTCTGCTTGCGGCGCAGGAGGTCGATATCCATGACCCAGCCGTTTCGCGCGCCTCGGTACGGGCCTGCGCAATCCGTTCCGACCAGGCAGCCGGCGAGCAGGATTTCCTGTTCGAGATCGAGATACGCGCCCCGACATATGTCGAAATCATCGAGCGGTGGCAGCGTGCGGAATGACATCTCGCCGTCCAGCATGACGACGATCGTGTCGATGTCATCCGGCACGTCTTTGCTGACACGCGGGATCGTAAAAGCGCGCGCTCGCGTCATCGCGAGAAGCAGCTCGTTCAATAGCCGATCAGGATCGACTGATCAGGATCGAACGGCGGCGGCGATAAGAATCCGGCTCGTGCACCGCAGGAACGCCGGTGACGGCGCTGCATTTCGTCCCCGGCCGCGCCTTATCCAAAATCGGCGGTCGATCGATTTGGCACACGAGATCGCCACGGAGACCGCAAACCAAATTCACTGAAAGGGGCAGAATTTTTCAATTGTCTGTCAATCGATTTTGAATGACCGTGATCTGCCGCTGCATTGATTGCCGCGAGCAGGAGGTCACGTGGCTGTTTCCGTTTCGAACGACGCCCCCGTCAGAACGCCCCGCATTCTCGCCATCGATGCCGGCGGCACCATGACCGACACAATCATTATCGATCGCAATGGCGACTTCGTGATTGGCAAAGCGCAAACAACGCCGGACGACGAATCGATTGCGATTGCGAACTCCGCCGAGGACGCGTTCGACTACTGGAACCTCTCCTTGCAAAAGGGCATGAAGTCGCTGGTTGCTGGCGTCTATTCCGGGACAGCGATGCTCAATCGCCTGCTCGAACGGCGCGGCCAGAAAGTCGGCGTGATCGTGACCCGCGGGATGGAAGACTATTTCCGGCTAGAGCGCGGCGTACAGACGCATCTCGGCCTCAGTTACGCGGATCGGCTCCATGTCGTCACGCACCGGCACAATGTGCCGCTGGTGCCGCGCGAGCGCATCCACGGCGTGGGCGGCCGGGTCGACATGTTTGGTACCGAGTGCATCCCGCTTTACGAAGACGACGCGCGTCGCGCCGTCGAGGCGCTGCTGGATGAAGGCGTCGATGCGATCTGCGTCAATTTCATCTTCTCCTACCGAAATCCCGGACATGAACGCGCCGTGAAACGCATTGCCGACGAAGTCATGGCGGCCCGAGGCCACCAGGTTCCGGTGCTGCTCTCCGTCGACATTTGCCCAACGCGACTCGATTTTCCCCGGCTCAACACCGTGGTGATCGAGGCCTACGCGGCGGAACCCAGTCGTCGGCAGCTCTATCGGGTGCGCGAAAAATTTCACAGCCTTGGCGCCTCATTCGAGCCACGAATCATGGCCGGCCATGGCGGAACGATCTCGATGGAGGCCGGGCAGCTTTCCAAGACACTGGTATCCGGCCCGATCGGCGGCGTCGTTGGGGCCAAATACCTCGCGAATCGGATCGGCATAGATAATGTCGTTTGCTCCGACATTGGCGGCACCAGTTTCGATCTCGCATTGATTACCGGCGGCGAATACAGCCTGAAGGGCGATCCCAGCATCGATCATTTCAAGCTGAACCTGTCGCTGCTCGAGATCGATTCGGTGGGCGCGGGCACGGGAAGTTTCGTGCGCGTCAATCCGCTCTCGCGCCGTATCGAAATCGGACCGGACAGCGCAGGCTCGCGGATCGGCGTCTGCTATCCCGACAATGGTACCGAGACCGTGTCGATCACCGACTGCAACATCGTGCTCGGTACGCTCAATCCGGACTATTTCCTCGGCGGCGAACTGAAAATTGAACGTGCGCTGGCCGTCGATGCGGTCCGCACCCAGGTCGCCGAGCCGCTCGGTCTTTCCGTGGAGAAAGCCGCCAGCGGCGTCATCGAACTGTTCGAGGAATCCCTGCGGCAGGCGGTTCTGACCAAGGTTCTGGGTCGTGGCTTCGAGCCGGTTAATTACTCGCTGTTCAGCTATGGCGGCGGCGGGCCGGTTCATGTTGGCGGCTACACCAGTGGCCTCTCTTTCCGCGATGTCATGGTGCCGGCCTGGGCCGCAGGCTTCTCGGCCTTCGGCTGCGCCTGCGCCGACTACGAGTACCGATTTGAACGACAAATGGATCTGGGTATTCCACCCGAATCCTCGCCCACGGAACGGGAAGTGCTCGGCCGGTCGATCAACGAAGCCTGGGACCGGTTACGCTCGGAGGTCTTCGGTGAATTCGCAAAAAACGGCATCGCCGAAACAGATGTCCGCATCAAACCCTATGTACGCCTGCAATATATGGGTCAGCTCAACGACATCGAGGTCTTGAGCCCGGTCGCGCGCATCGGCAGCGCCGGCGACTTCGATCGGATAATCGATGCGTTCGAGGAAACCTATGATCGCGTCTACGCCCGCTCCGCGCGTTCGCCCGAGCTCGGCTATTTCGTGACGCGCGTCGTCATGACCGGCAGTGTCGATTGCGAGAAGCCGGCTTTGCCGAACCACGACCTCGAGGGCGCAACGCCTGCCGCGTCCGCCGAGAAGGGCACGCGGCCGGTTTACTGGCGCGATCGCTGGATCGAAGCACGGATCTATCAAATGGAAGAACTGCGTTCCGGCAATGTCGTCGAAGGACTCGCCGTTATCGAGTCACCGGCAACGACGTTCGTCGTACCGCCCCGACGCGCCGCGCGGCTCGACGAGTATCGCATCTTCCATCTTTCCGCTTCCGGGAGCGCCAAAGCATGAACTACACACCGACCGCACACAGGACGACTTCGGGACCGCGCGGCTGGGATGGAAAGTCGCTCCGCGAGATGCTGCTGGATGCCGAGCGGCTCGTGAAGGAAACCGGTCATTGCTTCGGTCTCGAACGGATCGCGATGAAGGAAGAAGAGCCGATCCGTTTCGAGAAAATCTTCTCGCGTTTGCGCGGTTCGCTCGTCAACGCGCGCGAAACGGCGCTCAACATTTCCGCCAGCCCAATCGTGAAGGAGCTCGGCGAACTCTGCTTCGCGCTTTACGGCCCCGAAGGCGATTCGATCACGCTCTCGACCGGCATCCTTGTGCATGTGCACACGATGAGCGAAGCCATCAAGCACATGATCCGGACCAATTACGAAGAAAACCCCGGGATTAACGACGGCGACATCTTCATCAACAACGACCCGCATATCGGCAATGTCCATACCGCGGACGTTCAGACTTTCGTTCCGATCTTCTGGGAAGGCGAACTAATTGGCTGGGCCGGCTGCGTGACTCACGTGATGGATATCGGATCCAGCACGCCGGGCAGCAATGCCGTCGGACCGACGACGCGCTACGAGGACGGCCTTACTTTACCCTGCGTCAAATGCGGTGCCGACGACCGGCTGTTCCGCGACCATGTGTATCGCTGCGAACGGGCGGTACGGACACCGATGTACTGGTCGCTCGACGAGAAAACGCGGTTGGCCGGCTGCCACATGATTCGGGAATCGGTCCGATCGCTGATCCGCGAAGAGGGTATCGGCACCTACAAGCAATTCATTCGCGACGTACTCGAGGATAGTCGCCGCTCGTTCATCGAACGACTCCGGCAGTTGCTGATCCCTGGTGTCTACGAGGCACCGGCGTTCATGGATTCGCAGTTTGCCGCCGAAACGCGCCTTCCCGACGAATCGCGGAAGGATACGATGATGCATGCGCCGATGCGCCTGACGATCGATCCGAAAGGTCGGCTGGGTGTCGATTTCGAGGGTGCCGGGAAATGGGGCCTGCATTCGTTCAACTGCACGCCGAGTGCCATGGCGGGCGCGCTCTGGGTGCTGCTGACGCAGACCGTCATGCCGAACGACAAGGTGAACGACGGCGCGCACTATGCGACCGACATCCATTGCCCGCGCGGATCATGGGTGAATCCGGATGTTTCCACCACGGCGCATGGCAACGCCTGGTACTACCTCGTTCCATCTTTCGGCGGCGTGATCCGATCGCTTTCGCGGGCATTCTATGCGCGCGGCTATGTCGAAGAAGTCCTCTCCGGATACGGCCATGATGGCAACATCCTGCAGGGCGGCGGTATCGACCATCACGGCAACGAATCCGCGGTTTCCAATTTCGAGATGTCCTGCGTCGGCGGCGGTGCCGGCATCGTCAAGGACGGGCTCGATCATGCGGCAGTCGTCTGGAATCCCGAAGGCGACATGGGCGATATCGAAGCCTGGGAGATGGTCGAACCGCTGCTCTATATCGGCCGCGGCGTGAAAATGGACAGCGGCGGCGTCGGGCGTCGGCGCGGTGGCGCCGGATACGAATGCATGCGAATGCTCTGGAACACCGAGACCTATGAGCTGCAGTTCGTGGGCGATGGCGCCGTCTTCTCGCAGCCGGGCATTTTCGGCGGCTATCCGCCGGGGTCGGGTTATCGCCTCGCGGTCAAGAACAACGATCTGCTCGACGTGTTCGAGCAGCGTAAACCCTACCCGACCGGCGACAAATATTCCGACGGGAAGGGCGTGACAGATCTCGTCAAAGGCAATGTCATTCTCGACAAGCGCGCTGTCGACCTGCCGCAGTCCTATCGCGAACATGATCTCTATCTCTCGGTCATGCGCGGCGGACCAGGGCTCGGCGATCCGCTACGGCGAACGGTGGATTCGATCGAGACCGATCTGCTTAGCGGCGTCATGTCGCCTGCCATCGCCGAACGCGCCTATGGCGTGGTGTTCGCGACTGCCCAAGACAAGCAGGAGATCGACCGGGAAAAAACCGAGGCACGCCGTCGCGAGATGCGCGAGGCCCGTGCCGCCAAGGCCGTGCCGGCGCGCGCGTGGGTTGCCAAAGAGCGGGAGTCGCGTGTCGTGCCGAAGCGGTTCGCCGAACCGGTCACCGACATGTACCGGTCGTCAATGACGGTGTCGCCGCAATGGGCGCGGCATTTTCGAACCTTCTGGAAGCTCGATGACAGTTTCCACTTCTGAGTTTTGCCGAATGGCCCTTTACGATTTGCTATCGCTCGAAAGGATCGCACGATGATTCCCTCCTATGATCGCTCGACCCTCGAGGAGCTGCTCGACGGCAATCTGCCCTGGGCCCAGACACACAGCATCATGTCCTCGTTCAAGGATCCCGACCGGTTCGACAAGATGGTCGCGATCCATCAGTCGCGCGTCGCGTGGAAGGAGCCGATCCTGCTGCCTTATGGCGAGAATCTGTACATCGTCCAGAAAAACGACGGCGCGCGCGTCGTCAAATGCGCCTGCGGCAAGGAATTCGGCGACTACCGGCAGAACTGGAAGCTGGAAGCGCTCGTCCGCGTGCGCGAGACCCAGGACGAGATCGAGGAACTGTATCCAAAAATGATGGCAGCGAACGCTGCGTGGATGCAGCTCCGCGAGTTCATCTGCCCCGGCTGCAAGACGCTGCTCGAGGTCGAGGCCGTCCCGCCGGGTTATCCGATTCTGTTCGATTTCCAGCCCGATCTGGAAGCGTTCTACACGCAATGGCTTGGACGCGAATTGCCGAAGGCGGGCGCAACATGAGCGAGATTTTGGATCCGGCGGAAAATACGGCGTTTCAAAAGTACCTACCGCGGAAGAGGACGGCCCTGTAGAACTTGTAACGAACCTCAAATTCAGGTGTCGTCGTAACATCGGTATCGGTCGCCCTGCGCGGACGACCGGTGCCGTTCATCATTGGGAGGAAACCATGACGAACAAGAAAGTACACCCGACGGCGGCCGCACCCGCTCATCGGGACAGCGGTCTCGTCCAGTTCCGGATCGCCGCGCCAGTAACCCGCCGGCAGTTCAATGCCGGCCTGCTCGGCGCCAGTGCCGTGGCGGCGGCGCTGAGTTTCCGTCCGGGTGCCGCCCGGGCTGCGACCGACGTCCGCTACAACGGGTGGCAGGGGCTCGATACCGGTATCGACGCCGGCGGCTGGCTTGAAAAGAACGACATCGCCTTCCAGTCGACCTATATCAGCTCGAACGAAGAGATCATCGCGGCGGCGATGGCTGGTGGCATCGGTCAGATGGATATCGTGACGCCTGACGGTTATTTTCTGCCGGCATATCACGCGGGCAATCTGCTGCAGCCGCTCGACCTGAGCCGGATCCCCAACTTCGAGCACATCTTCGGGCAGTTCAAGAATTCACCCGGCATCAGCCAGGACGGCACCTACTACGCGCTGCCAAACTATTGGGGATCCTGCCCGCTGATGTGGAATGCGGATCTGGTCGCCGAGACGCCGACCTCGTGGAACGATCTGTTCAAACCGGAATATCAGGGCAAGACCGCCATTGTCGAAGACACCATCGCGGCGGTGATGTCGTTCGCGATGGCCGTCACCGGTCGCTCGGACACCTACAACCTCACCCAGGAAGAGCTCGATGCCACCATCGATCTGCTCATCAAGTACAAGACCGAGCAGGCGTTGACCATCGCACCGAGCTGGGGCGATCTTGCCGGTATGTTCGCCAACGAAGAGATTGTCATCGCGATTGGCTGGGAACCGGCGAGCGTCTGGAGCGGCGCGTCGGCGAAGAACATCCAGTGGGCGGTTCCGGAAGAGGGTGCAATCAATTTCGTCGGTTGCTTCGCCATGGTTCGCGATGCGCCAAACGAGGATCTCGACTATGCGATCCTCAACCAGTCGCTCTCGCCGGAAACGCAGGCGGCCAATGCGGTCGAGGCGTTCGGCGTCGTGACCGCGAATGCCGTTCCGGGTTTGACCCCGGAGCAGCAGGCGCTGTACCCGTATGAGAACATCGAAAGCTATTTCGAGGAATGCGGCGGTGCGACACTCCTCTTCCCGATCGAGTCGGATGGAACCTACGTGACGTATGATCAGGTTCTGGATGGCTGGGAGCGTTTCCAGCGCGCTTGAGGTGTGAAAGCGTCAATGTATCGCGATCGATGAACGGCCTGCGATCCGGCAGGCGCAATGACAATACCGCCCGCGTTTTGTTTTGCGCGGGCGGGCGTTGTGTTTCGGGGCGCCCGATGAACTGGCGCGGACAGCCCCGATGATCCTGCGCCGGCACGGGCCCTGGGCGCTTGCCGCCCCGTCGGCGCTGTTCTTCCTGGTCTTCTTCGTGGCTCCGGCGACCCATCTGTTTTTGACCGGGTTCTGGCGGATGCGCTCCTATGCGCTGAGCCATGAATTCAATCTGGAAAACTACGCCGAGGTGTTCGAGGGCTACTGGGACTCGCTTCTCTTCACATTCGCAATGGCTTTTCTCATCGCCTGCTGCACGACCCTCGTTGCCTTTGTTTTTGCCTATGGCACGCGCTTCGTGTTTCCGCGCTGGAGCGCGGCGCTGCTCGGATTGATATTGCTGACCTTGTTCGGCGGTTATCTCACCAAGGTCTATGCCTGGAAGACGATTCTCGGATCGACCGGCGTGATCAATTCGGCGCTTGCCATGCTCGGCCTGACCGACCAGCCAATCGATATGTTTCTGTATAATCCGGTTGCGGTTGTGATTGCCCTCACGCATTACCTCCTGCCGCTGGCGATCCTGCCGCTTTACGGATCGCTGCGCGCCATCGACGACGAGACGCTGGAGGCTGCTTCCGATCTCGGCGCCGGGCGCTGGCGCGGTTTTCGCGATGTCGTGCTGCCGCAATGTCGAACCGGCCTGATTGTCAGTTTTACGCTCACATTCCTGTTTACAGCCGGCGACTATGTGACGGCGCGGCTGGTCGGCGGCCCCGTCACATCGATGATGGGTGTTTTCATCCAGAACCAGTTCGGCTCGCGCTTTAATCCGCCGCTGGGCGCCGCCATGTCGTTCACCGTCATTATCTTCTCCGCTTTGGTCATCATCGTTGTTGCATTTACCCTCAATCGAACGCTGAGGGTGCGATGAAGCGGGTCGAGAAGGCGATCTTCGGTATTCTGATCGGCGCGATCCTGATCTTTGTCATCTCGCCGTTTGCGATCCTGCTCTTGTTCTCGTTCAGTGCCGGCGAGAATCTGTCCTTTCCGATACCCGGCTGGACCCTCGACTGGTTCCGCAAACTCTATGCCCAGCGCGAGTTCTGGTCGGCGTTTCAGAACAGTCTGATCGTCACCGCCTGCGTGGGCGTAATCTCGACCATTCTCGGCACCATGGCAGCGGTCGGCCTCGTCCGGATCAGACGGCGGGCCGGCGTGATTTTCCGCAGCACGCTGACCTTGCCTTTGATGCTGCCGCCGCTGGTTCTCGGCATCAGTTTCCTCACTTATTTCGTGACGCTGGGCGTGCCGCTCGACCTCTCGACGGTGGTCGTGTCGCACGTGGTGTTTACCCAGCCGATCGTCATTCTGATCGTCTATGCCGGGCTCGAGAATTTTGACGAGTCCGTCGTGCATAGTGCCCGGGACCTTGGCGCATCTTCGCTTCAGGCATTCTTTCACATCACCTTGCCGATCATCGGACCGACAGTGGTCGGTGCCGCGCTCATATCCATGGCGCTGTCGGTCGACGACTTCATCATCACCTTTTTCACGATTGGCGGCGGCAACACGCTGCCGACCTTTATGTGGGGCATGTTGCGCAAGGGGATGAATCCGTCGATCAATGTTGTTGCGCTGACGCTAATGGCGATTACGATCGGCGTCAGCATCGCCAGCATGCGGCTCATCCGTTATCGCGGTTGACCCCCGCCTCAGTTTCTCCCGCACAAGGAACCGCCATGACACCCGCCTTGCCGTTTCTCACCGATACCGTCCTCATCTGCCTGGTCTGCACCGATATCGATAAGACCGTGCGTCGATGCCAGGACGTGCTCGGCATCGGCCCGTGGGAGATCTACGACTTTGTTCCACCGCTGCAGCACGATACGAAGCTTCGCGGCAAGGACGAGCCCTATACGATGCGGGTCGCCTTTGGTGCCGTCGGCGATGTCGGCTGGTCGTTCCTCGAACCGAAAGCGGGCGCCTCGATTTATCGCGAGTTCCTGACCGGCCGCGGCGCCGGCATGCATCACGCTGCCTTCCTGCATTCGGGCCTCTCTTATCCCGAGGCCATCGCGGAATTCGACAAACGCGGATTCCCGTTGGTGCAGCAGGGAAGTTATTGCGGGCGATACTGCTATTTCGACACCCGCGACCGGGCCCATATGATCTTCGAACTCGTCGAGGATCCGGATGCGATCATGCAGGGGCTGGTCTATCGATATCCGGACCGGGTCGACGCAAATGCGCCGGCGCCCATTTTCGACGCAACCCGCGCCATCGGCCTTGTCACCCCTGACCTGGATGAGACGCTGTCTACCTATGCCGCGCTGGGGATCGGCCCCTGGGCGATCGACAAGGGGGCAGACGGCTTGCGGCGCGCGCATACGCAAGTCGACCGCTCGGTTTCTGCATGCGTCACAATGTGAACATCATGCGGCGCCGGCACACGCTGATTGAACAACGAAACCAGGGAGCCGTCCTCGAGCCCGAACTTCGCTGTCAGCTGATCGCCCATCGCGATGCCATGCCCCGAGCGCGCATATTCGAGCGCAATATGTGTATCCCGTAGCATCAACTTGCGCGCAGGCTTGACCGGATCGAGTCCGACCCGCTCGAACCACCATTCCCAATCCTGGTTCGACTCGCCGTAGAGCAGATCGTAGTTGAGCAGATCTGCCGGCCGGCGAGGACGCGATAGTGCAATCAGCTTCGGGCTGCAGACCGGAAAGAACTCGACCTTGCTCAACAGCACCGTGCGCCGGCCTGGGCAATAGGTCTCACCGTAGTTGATGGTGATGTCGGCCTCAGGAATGCCTTCCATTGGCACAGCCGTATCGGGAATGCCGGTCGGCACCAGGTGGATGTCGATCTCGGGGTGGCGATTGAGAAAGCGATGCAGATGCGGTGCCAGCCAGCAGGCACAGAGCGTCGTCGTCGACGCGACCGTGATCTGCCCCGTCATCGAAGTCGGATCCATGAAATTGAGCGCTTTTTCCATGCGGTCGAAACCGCCGGTCAGGATTGGCAGAAGCCGGCTCCCCTCAGGAGTCAATTGCAGCCCGCCCTTGCGGGTGAACAAAGCGACGCCGGTGATCTCCTCGAGGACGCGAAGCTGGTGGCTGACCGCGGCATGGGTGACGCCGAGTTCCTCGGCGGCGCGCTGCATATGCCCGTGGCGGCCCAGCACTTCAAAGGCACGCAGCGCGTTCAGCGGTAGGTTCTGCCGGCGGATGGGCATGCTGTTCCCGACCGAATGGTGAAAGCAGGCCGGAGCCCGCAAAGCTTTTTTACAAGATCTGGCAGTATTTTTCAATTGTCATGCAAGTAAATTTGACTGACCGTCACCAGGGTCGGCAAGCCAAGTTTGTGGGCTGACGCCATTTCGGCCGTCTTTTGGCGGCACCCGCGTGGCTCGTCGTATAGAGGGTCGGTACATCGACTTCCGCGGCAAAAGAGTTCTGGTGACTGGCGCCGCCCGCGGGATCGGGTATGCAACCGCGCGCCTTTTTCTCGAGCACGGCGCACGGGTGGCTATCAACGATCTTTCTCCTGAAGCGGTCGATGCGGCAGTCACTTCCCTCGGAAAAGCCAATCTGGTAGCAGCCCCGGGCTCGGTCGCGCTTGCCACCGATTGCGAATGCATCGTGGAGCGCGCAATCTGGGATCTCGAAGGTCTCGATGTGCTGATCAACAACGCCGGCATCTATGTCGAGGCGTCCGTCGAACAGACCGACGAAGTGCTGTGGAACGAGACCCTCGACACCAATCTCAAGGGCACTTTCTTTATGAGCCGCGCCGCAACGCCTCATCTGCGCGAAAGCCGAGGCGCGATCGTCAACCTGGCGTCCGAAGCAGGAGTTGTCGGCAGCCCGAACATCTCCGCCTACGCCGCCTCGAAGGCGGGCATCATCGGGCTGACGCGCGCGATGGCGATGGAACTCGTTCCCGACGTTCGCGTGACTTGCGTCTGTCCCTCGCCGACCGACACGCAGATCTTCGAGCGCACCGCAGAGACCTTGGACGACCCCGATTCCTATCGCGCGTCCCTCGTCCGATACTCGCCGATGCGACGTATGGCCCGGGCCGACGAGGTCGCCAAGGCCATTCTGTTTCTGGCATCGTCGGATGCCTCTTTCATTACCGGCACGGCCCTGATGGTCGATGGCGGTGTAACAGCAGGTTCTGCGGCATTATAGTCGGGCATGGCATTGCCGCGACATTCGATCGCGCAAGGCCGAAACAGTTCGACGTCACATCCTGTGTGTCGTCAGCGAAGAAAAAGAAGCGCGGCCACGGACCGTGCCATTGCGAAACGCGGTCGCTCCGCAAGGGAGCGTCTTTGTAAAGGGAGGATGACGATGAAACGACTTCTTGCTTCCTGCGCCGCCATTGGCGCGTTCATGTTGACGCTGGGTCAGGCCACACCGGCGGCGGCTCTCGAAACCGACAAACTGGTTTGCGCCTTCACCTTCTGGCCTGGACAGGGCATCTACATTCTCGCGCAGGAACTCGGCTATCTCGAGGAAGAGGGCGTCGAGATGGAGTTCGTTCGCGAGGACGACATCCAGATCCAGACCGAGGCAATGGAATCCGGTCACATCAACTGCAACGCACGGACGATCGGCGAGTACCAGAGCAGCCCGCGGACGCACGACACGGAAGGCGTCGTCGTGGCATTGATGGACTTCTCGCGCGGTGGCGACGGCGTGATCGCGAGCGGCGACATCAAGAGCGTCTGCGACATGAAGGGCAAGACCTTCGCGATGGAGCCGACGCTCCCGGCAAACCTTCTGCTACAGATCAAGCTCAAGGAAGAATGCGACCTCACGCTCAATGACCTCAACATTCTGCATATCGCGACGGCTGATGGCATGGCCGTGTTCGCCGATCCCTCGATCGACGCCATCGAATCATACGAGCCGCTCCTAAGCCAGATCCTGGCGGCGGAGGCCCGCCCGGGTGCCTACATGCTGGTCGATTCGAACGACTATCCCGAGTTGATCGTGGACGTCATCTTCCTGCACAGTGAATTGCTGGAACAGAATCCGGAAATGGTTCGCGGTTTCCTGCGGGCCATCTATCGGGCGGCCGATTACTATTTCGAGAACCCCGACAAATCGCACGAGCTGATGGCGCCGTCGTTCGAACTGACGACGGAAGAAATGGCTGAGGCATTCGGGGGCCTGAAATTCGCCACGTACGAAGAAGCCGTCGATCTGTTCGGCACCAACGACAGCCCGGGGCGGTTTAAGGAAATTTTCGATACCGTCATGCAGCTCAACATCGAGCAGGGTGTCGCAACCGACACGCTGGTCTACGAGAACCAGGTCGACGCAGCATTTCTGGTCGATCTCTACGAAGGCCACGAGCGCTAACTGCGAAACGGGATTTTCGGGGTGCCGATTGGCGTCGGCGCCCCGATCCCGGTCGCATTAAACCTCTACCCCGAGACCCGAGGACCATGGCCAGATTAGGATCGCCAGCACCGAGCACATGGGCGCGGCTTTTCGTGTTGCGTGGCCGACTGAGCCGCTCGACGACGCTCGCACTCGGCGCCCTTGCCTTTACACTCCTTCTTGGCGCGTGGAGCCTCGCTGCGGCGCTTCAGATTCTGCCGCCGCAGTATCTCCCCTCACCCAGGGCAATCGTCGAAGCGCTGGTTCGCCTGTTTGTCGACTTCGATTTCGCCAACGACATCTATATAAGTGTCGTTCGCGTCGCGATTGCGTTCGCCCTGGCCGCGTTCATGGCGATCCCGATCGGCATCCTGATGAGCTCGTACAACGTGATCGGCGCGATGAGCGAGCCGGTCGTCGATCTCATCCGTTATCTGCCCGTGCCGGCTTTGGTGCCGCTGACCGTGATCTGGCTCGGAGTCGGCGAAGAATCCAAAATCGCCCTGCTCTGGATGGGAACATTCTTTCAGCTTGTTCTGCTGGTCGCGGACGACACGAAGCGGGTGCCGCAGGAGTATGTCGAAACGGCCTACACCGTCGGCGCCAAGCAGCGCCATGTTCTCAGCCACATAATCTTCCCGGGAATCCTTCCCAGCCTGGTCGACAATCTGCGCATCACGCTGGGATGGTGCTGGAGCTACGTGATTCTGGCCGAGATCGTCGCCGCGAACGAGGGGATCGGTCACATCATCTGGGCGTCACGGCGCTTCGGAAAAACGCCCGAGGTCATGGCTGGCGTGCTGACGATCGGATTGATCGGATTGCTGAGCGATCAGCTCATCCGTCTGTTGCACCGCCGGGCCTTCCGTTACCTGACGAAGTAGCGGTCGTCAGGCGGCGGTGTTACCGCCGTCGAGCGGTAGTGCGACACCGTTGATGTAGCTCGACGCGTCCGACGCCAGGAAGTAGATCGCCTCGGCGACTTCCTCGGGTTGCGCAACGCGGCCGATCGGCGTCGCGGTCGCGCTGTCGGCAAAACCCTCCTCGGGCGTCATGCCTTTCGCGGCATATTCACCTATCAGCATGGGTGTGTTGGTTTCGCCCGGACAGACCGCGTTGACACGAATGCCCTGCCCGACGTGATCGAGCGCCATGCACCGCGTCATCTGCACGACCGCGCCTTTGCTGGCGCAGTAGGCAAGCGCCCGCGTGCCGCCGACGAGACCCCAATCCGACGCGACATTCACAATGGTGCCGCCGCCGCCTTTGATCATCAGCGGGACGACGATGCGGCTCATATGGAACACGCCGTCGACATTGGTCGACATGGTATCGCGCCATTCCTGGTCCGTCGCTTGGGTCACCGTCCCGTAAAAGAAGACCCCGGCACCGTTCACGAGCACATCGATCTTGCCGAGGCGCGCGACGACCGCGTCGATCGCTGCCTTGCAGGAGGCCTGATCGGTCACGTCGCACCGAAAGAAAGCAGCCTTGCCTGCGCCCAGTTCCGCTTCAAGCGCCTTGCCGCGCGCTTCGCCGCGCCCGAGCAGCGCCACCTGCGCGCCGGCTGCTGCCAGGCGGCGTGCCGTCGCCGCACCAATGCCGGATGTCGCGCCCGTGATCACCGCCACCTTGCCCTTAAGCATCTCGCTCTCCCTCGTTGACTTGGCTCGCGCCCGACGCGATGGCTCAGAGATACAGAACGCCAAACCCTCATGTCCATATGCCCGATATCGGGTTCGGTGTAATAATATTCGTCGTGGCGTTGAATTATATTTGGTTCATTTCACGGCATCGGGTTGTTCTACTTGTCCTGCGGCGGACAGCGATGCCCTGGCCGCGCGAACCACGGGGGAGACATTCGATGCAGCTCAACCGCGACGTGCTGACCGAGTCCTACCGAAAGATGCGCACGATCCGCGCCTTCGAAGAGAAAGTTCATGATCTCTTCGAGACCGGGGCGCTTCCGGGATTCGTCCATCTCTATGCCGGCGAGGAAGCATCGGCTGTCGGTGTTTGCGCGCATCTCGACGACGAAGATCGCATTGTCTCAACGCATCGCGGCCACGGGCACTGCATTGCCAAGGGCTGCGATGTCGAGGGCATGATGCTCGAACTGTTCGGCCGCCGCTCCGGCGTTTGCGGTGGCAAAGGCGGCTCGATGCATATCGCGGATCTGTCAAAAGGCATGATGGGTGCTAACGCGATCGTGGGCGGTGGTCCGCCGCTCGCCTGCGGCGCGGCTCTCGCCGCCAAAACGCTCAAGACCGGTAAAGTGGCCGTCACCTTCACCGGCGACGGCGGTTCGAACCAGGGGACGACGCTCGAGAGCCTCAATCTCGCGTCAGTCTGGAAGCTACCGATGCTGTTCGTATTTGAGAACAACGGCTATGCCGAATCGACCGGTTCGGGATGGTCGGTGGCCGGCGGCGATATTCTGCGCCGCGCCCACGCCTTTGATATGCCCGGCTTTCAGGTCGACGGGTTCGATTTCTTTGCGGTGCATGAAATCGCCGGCGAGGCCGTCGAACGGGCGCGTCGCGGCGAGGGTCCCACGCTCATCGAGGTCAAGTTCGGTCGTTTCTACGGTCACCACGAGGGCGACGCGCAGACCTACCGTGCCAAGGGGGAGGTCGAGCGCCTGCGCGCCGACCATGACTGCCTCAAGAATTTTCGCCAGCGCGTCACCGAGGCGGCCCTGCTGACCGGAAGCGAGCTCGATGCGATCGATGCCGAAGTCGATCGTGCGATCGAGTCAGCCGTTGCGGTCTCACGGAAGGCCGCCGACCCCGATCCCGCGGTCGATCTGCTGACCGACGTCTATATCCGCTACTAACCGGAGGCCAAAGCCATGGCGCGCATACTGACCTACCGCGACGCCTTGCGCGAGGCGTTGCGGCAGGCGATGGAAGAAGATCCAACCGTCATTCTGATGGGTGAAGATATCGCCGGCGGTAAGGGCGCACCCGGCGAACAGGATGCTTGGGGCGGCGATATGGGGGTCACAAAGGGTCTCTGGGGCCAGTTCGGCGACGCACGCGTTATCGATACGCCGATCAGCGAAGCATCCTATATCGGTGCGGCCGTCGGTGCGGCCACCTGCGGACTGCGCCCGGTCGCGGAGCTGATGTTCGTCGATTTCATGGGCGTGTGTTTCGACCAGCTCCTCAACCAGGCGGCAAAGTTTCGCTACATGTTCGGCGGCAAGGCAAAGACCCCGGTCGTCATCCGCACGCAGTATGGCGCTGGCTATCGCACTGCCGCTCAGCATTCGCAGACACTCTATTCGATGTTCGCGCATGTACCGGGCCTCAAGGTCGTGGTGCCGTCAACCGCCTACGATGCGAAGGGCCTGCTCATCAGCGCGATCCGCGACGACGACCCCGTGATCTTCTTCGAGCACAAAGTGCTCTACGACGAGGCGCGCGACGACGTCCCCGAAGCGCCTTATGCCATTCCCTTCGGCGAGGCGAACTTCGTTCGCGAGGGCGACGATGTGACGATCGTCGCGCTCGGGCGCATGGTGCATTTCGCCGCGAAGGCCGCGGATGTGCTCGCCAAGAACGGAGTTTCCTGTGAATTGATCGACCCGCGGACGATTTCGCCGCTCGACGAGGACTCGATCCTGGAAAGCGTCGAAAAGACCGGCAGGCTTGTGGTCGTCGACGAATCCTATCCGCGCTGCAGCATGGCCGCCGACATCGCGGGCCTGGTCGTCGACAAGGCTTTTCACGCGCTCAAGGCACCGATCCGGCAGGTCACGGCACCGCATACGCCAGTTCCTTTCGCACCCGTACTCGAAGATGCATTCATCCCGAGCCCGGCCAAGATCGAAGCGGCGGTTCGAAGCGTGATGAAGGGGGCGTAATGTCGGAACGGATCACCGCCATAACCATGCCAAAATGGGGCATGGCGATGGACGAAGGCACGGTCGTCGTCTGGCATGTCGCGGAGGGAGCGTCGGTCGCGGAAAGTCAAGAGGTGGTCGACGTTGAATCGCCGAAGATCGCCAATGCCATCGAAGCGAAGCGCGCCGGCGTACTGCGCCGCCAGGTGGCGCCGCTGGGCAGCGTGCTGCCGGTCGGCGGTCTGATCGGCGTGATTGCCGACGCCGATGTTACCGACCCGGAGATCGACGCCTTCGTCGCGGGCTATGAGCCGCCGGAGGCAGCGTTGTCTGACAGCGGTCCGTCGATTGCCACGGTCGAGGCAAATGGCCGCACCATTGCCTATCTCGATATCGGCGCGGGCGATCCGCCCATCGTGATGGTGCATGGATTCGGCGGCAGTCTCGCCAGCTTCATGTTCAATCAGTCTTCATTGGCCGAGGATCGCCGCGTCATCGCGATCGATCTGCCCGGTCATGGCGCTTCGTCAAAGGACGTCGGTGACGGATCGGCGCTATCGCTGGCTGACGCCATCGCCGCCGCGATCGACGTGATTGGCCTCACCCGTTTCCATCTGGTCGGCCATTCCCTTGGCGGTGCGGTCTGTCTTCATCTCGCAGAACTTCGACCTGCGCAGGTGGCATCGGTCACGCTGATCGCCAGCGCCGGGCTCGGACCGGAGATCGACGGCGCGTTCATCGATGCGTTTGTCGCCGCTGAGCGCCGCAAGGAAATGACCGATGTCGCAACCAAGCTCTACGCCGACGAAAGCATTGTCACCCGCCGGGTGGTCGAAGACATGCTGCGGATGAAGCGGATCGACGGAGCGTCGAAGGCCATGGCGACGATCGCGACGCAGCAGTTTCCCGGCGGCCGACAGTCTGCCGCGGCGCCGACCGACAGCGGCGTGCCGCTTTTGGTGATCTGGGGCGAGGCCGACCGGGTTATTCCGGTCGCCCATGCCGCCCTTGCATCCGGGGCTCAGCGTCATATCGTCGCCGGTGCGGGCCATATGGTCCACGCCGAGGCGCATGCCGAGGTCAGCCGCGCGATCGCGGAGTTCTGCAATGCCCATCCCTGACGGCATGATCGAGCCATGACGAATTCCGGCGTACCGAACCGATGGCGTCGTTTCGACGTTTGGGACGAACGGCCGCTGCGCCTCGACAAATTTGCGATCGAAGATCCGTCAAACGGCTTTTGCGCGATGCAGTCGCCGAACGATCCCAATCCCTCGTTGAGCATCCGGAATGGTCTCGTCGCCGAGATGGATGGCGTTCCGGAAGCCGCGTTCGATATGGTCGACCGGTTCATCGCCAACCATCACCTCGACCTTTCGGTGGCCGATGAAGCGATGGCGGTCGATTCGCTGGCCTTCGCCCGCGACATGGTGGACATCCACGTGCCCCGTGACAAACTGGTGCGGCTCGCACGCGGCATGACCCCCGCCAAGCTGGCAGAAATCATTTCCACCTTGTCGACGATGGAGCTGGCCTTCGCTCAGGCGAAACTGCGCGCGCGCCGCCAGCCGGGCAACCAAGCGCACGTGACCAACGCGAAGGACTGTCCGCTGCAACTTGCGGCCGATTCCGCCATTGCAGTACTGCTCGGTTTCAACGAGATCGAAACCACGCTCCGCGTTGCCCGAAATTGCTGGGCGGCCGCTCTTGCCTGCGCGGTCGGCGCCGCGGTCGGCAAGGGCGATGCCCTCTTCCAATGTTCGATCGAGGAAGCGGAAGAGCTGCGCATCGGCATGGCCGGGTTTACGTCCTACGCCGAAACTGTGTCGGTCTACGGCACCGAACAGGCGTTCGTCGATGGTGACGATACCCCCTGGTCCAAAACGTTTCTCACCGCCGCCTATGCCTCCCGCGGCATGAAGATGCGATCGACGTCGGGCGCCGCCTCCGAATTGCTGATGGGATTCCACGACGCCCGGTCGATGCTCTATCTCGAAGCCCGCTGCCTTTGCATGCAGCGAGGCATGGGTGTCCAGGGCACGCAGAATGGCGGGATCGATGGCGCGCCGCTGGCAAACTCGGTTCCCGGCGGCGGCCGCGAGCTTCTGGGCGAGAATGTTCTCGCCGCCCTGCTCGATCTCGAATGCGCATCCGGCAACGATGCCAGCACCACCGAATCCGAGATCCGCGTCGGCGCCAAGATCATGCCGATCCTGATGTCGGGGTCCGATCTGATTACGTCAGGTTTCGGAGCGATCCATCGCTACGACAATTCGTTCGGTGCCTCCCTCTTCAACGCCGAAGAGCTCGAGGATTTTCTGGCGGTCCAGCGCGATTATTTGTTGGAAGGCGGCCTGCGTTCGATCGAGCCCGGCGAGGCCTGGGCAACGCGCGAACGCGCGGTTGCTGCGATTGCTGCGGTGCTTGAAGAGCTGGGGCTGGCAACAGTTGAACCACGGATGTCGGCCAGCGTCGTCGCCGCCAGCGGTTCGAACGAAACCGAGACGCTATCGCTGGGCCAGGTCGGCGCGATCAGCGACGCGATCAAGGCGCGCGCCCTTACCGGCGCGGATGTGGTTCGCGCGCTCGCCAAACGGGGTTTCATGGATGAGGCGCATAACATGCATGCCATGCTGCTCCGCCGTGTGCCGGGCGACTATTTACAGACGGCATCGATCATTCGCGAGGGGCGCGTCGTCAGCGCGATCAACGATCCCAATCGATATAGCGGCCCGGGTACCGGTTACATCATGTCGGCAGAGCGCCGTGCGGAGATCGCTCGCTTTCGTGACGCCGTCGACCGTGCCGCCGTACTGGAACAGGAAGGCTCGATCCAGCGCGACGAGCAACGCCGATACACACTGATCGAGCGGGGAGATGCTGTACCGGGCAACGATCCGATGGAGATCGTGATCGGGCTCAGCCCGGCCTGGAATGTCTCTCTCTTCAAGACGACTGCGGAACATCCTTTATCGGCCGTTCTCAGGGCGCTGATCGACGGTATCAAAGAAGGCGGCGGTCGCGCCCGTGTCGTTCGGATCCGCCATACCGCCGACACGTCGTTCGTCGGGCTGAGTGCCGCGCGGCTCGCCGGCTCGGGATACGGAATCGGAATCCAGTCCAAGGGGACGGCGGTGCTCCACCAGCGCGACCGACTGCCACACATGAATCTGGAACTGTTCTCGATGGCACCCATGGTGGCGCTGGAGCATTATCGCGCGCTCGGCTGGAATGCCGCCCGCCACGCCAGTGGCCAACAGCCCGAGCCGATCCGCATCCCTTATGCCGGGGAATCGCTCGGCGGCCGATTCTATGTCCGTACCGCGTTGCTCTATGCCATTGAAACGGCGGCGGCCGATTCGACGGCAGCCGCGATCGATCTTGAGGCAAGATTCACATGAACGACGGACTGCCCTTGAGTGAGATCTATCCGGTCGGCGAGAAGCAGCCGGATCGGGTCGAGACGCAAGGCGGAAGGCGGCTTGCGGATCTCACCTTGAACGCGCTGGTCGCCGGCGAGATCAGGCAGGAAGAGTTCGCGATCACGCCCGCAGCGCTGCGCCTGCAAGCCGATATCGCCCGGCAGGCGGGGCGCGAAACGCTCGCGCGCAATTTCGAGCGCGCCGCCGAACTCACCGCCGTGCCGACCGACATTGTGATGGATGTCTACGAGGCGCTCCGGCCCGGGCGCTGCAAGAGCAAGGCCGAACTTCTCGAAAAGGCCGCCATGATGCGCGAGCGGTTCGGCGCGAGCCTGACAGCGCAACTTATCGAGGAAGCGGCTGACGTATACGAGGCGCGCGGGATTTTCCGATTCCGGTTCTAAATAAGGAGGCGATATCATGGAAAATGAAACGAGCGTAGCCGAAGCGCCACTGCGCGTGGCCTGCATCCAGATGGAACCTCACATCGGGGACAAGGCCGGCAATCTGCAGAAATCGGAACGAATGATCCGGGATGCCGCAAAAGCGGGCGCGCGGCTGATCGTCCTCCCGGAACTGTCGAACTCCGGATACATGTTCCAGACGCGCGACGAGGCCTTCGGTCTGGCCGAGTCCATTCCGGATGGAGAGACCTGTCGTCTCTGGGCCCGGCTGGCCAGCGAAACCGGCGCCACGCTCGTTGCCGGCATCTGCGAACGCGACGGGGCCGCGCTCTACAATTCCGCCGTCGTGATCGGACCGGCCGGTTGTATCGGCACCTATCGCAAGGTGCATCTCTGGGATCGCGAAGCTCTGTTCTTCGAGCCGGGCAATCTCGGGTTTCCGGTGTTCACAACCGATGTCGGACGGATCGCCGCCTTCATCTGCTACGATTGCTGGTTTCCCGAAGCGCATCGGAGCTGTGCGCTGCAGGGCGCGGATATTCTTTGCGTGCCTACCAACTGGGTGCCGGTGCCGGGCCAGCGCGAGGATCGCGAGGCGATGGCCAATATCCTGGTGATGGCGGCGGCCCATTCGAACTCGGTGTTCATCGCCGCAGCCGATCGCATCGGCACCGAACGCGGCCAGCCTTTTATCGGGCAGAGCCTCATCGTCAGCCAGGCGGGTTGGCCGATCGGCGGGCCCGCTTCATACGACCGCGAAGAGATCATCTACGCCGATGTGAATCTTTCCGATGCGAGAAAGAAGCGCACCTGGACCGCGTTCAATCACATCCTTCGCGACCGCCGGCCCGAGAGCTATGCGTCCAATCTGAAAACGGCCTAGCAGCGGGATCGGGGAGAACGTCTCCCCGACCCGACTTCGCTATGCACGCGTCGTTCCGCGGATAAAGCAGCGATCTACCACCAGATCATCGGGGCCGTTGTCAGCAGCTCGGCACCCTTCGCCGTGACAATCAGGTTCTGTTCGAATCCGGCAGCACCCACGCCCTCGCGCCCGAGGAACGCTTCGACGCCGAACACCATGTCGACCGCGACGACATCGCTCTCCTTGCACATCTGCGTGCTGATATACGGGTCTTCCCAGAAGAGACCGAGATTGTGCCCGTAGAGCGGCCATTGTGCGGAGGTCTGATCGGTGCCGCCGCCGGCTTCGCGCGTCAGCTTCTCGCCGAGCAACGCCAGATCGCGAATTTTCACGCCCGGTTTGATCGCCGCAACGACGCTCTCGACGATATGGGCCGTCGCCTCGATCAGGTCCTTCTGATCCGCCTTGGGCCGGCCGCCGCATACGGCGGTGCGGCCCGGATCGAGATAATAGCCCTGGTGAATCGGGCCGAGCAGCCAGCCGCGCACAATGTCGCCCTTGTCGGGTGCATCGGTGCTGTAGCCGGTCAGCGGCTGGCGCAACCAGTATTGCGTTGTGCTGCCGTGATTGCAGGGCAACATCAGATAGGTGCCGCCGCTTCGGATGATCTCACCCGCCGCATCGGCCGCCGCATCGGACTCGCGCTTGCCGCCGATCAGACCTTCCATGTAACGCGTGATCGCGCGAGTGGCGATCTCGCCGCCTTCGCGATAGCAGGCGAGTTCGCGCGGGCTCTTGTAGCGTCGAACGACTGCGACGAGATCCTCTTCGGAAACCCATTCAATGCCCGGCGTCATATCCATGAGCTGTTTGGCATACTTGTACGGCAGGATGTCAGCGCCCACGAGGGCGACCTTGCCACCGATCTTGCGGCGCTTGAGGGCCTCGGCGACGCCTTTCACCGGATCGAAATGATCTTCGATGCGATCGATCGCATAGAGGTCCGGTCGCCGTCCGGGCATGTCGATATGCAGCTCATGTTCCTTGCCGGCCTCCATGATGAGTGCGCAGAACGACCGCGCATTCAGGAGCTGGTTGTCCGGTTCCTGGCCCGATGCCCCCGAGTAATAGTTCGTGAGATAAAGCGTATCCTGACCGCGCTCGTGAAAGCCGCCACCGCGGCCCCAAATGACGCAGGCGGCGTATCCGCGGCGCACCATCTCTTTTTCGACCTTGGCACGGCGCATCTCGTATTCGTCGATTGGAAAGTAACGCGTTACCACAATTTGTCTCCTCGGAGTTCAGTGGGCAGGGAAAAGGGTCGTTCGTCAGCCGCGATAGCGGGTGACCGCCATCGCAACCAGCGACAGCCCGACGGTCAGGCCGACAAGCAACGTCGCAATCGCGTTGATCGTCGGATCGGTCTGGGTACGGATCATGCCCCAGATGAATGTCGGCAGCGTGTTTCCGCCGGCAATCGTGAAAAAGGTGATGATGAAGTCGTCGAGCGACAGCGCCATCGTGATAAGCGCCGCGCCGATGATGGTCGGACGGATGATCGGCAGCGTGACCGTGAAGAATGCCTTGAGCGGCGATGCGCCGAGATCGCGCGCGCTTTCGACCGCCGCATAGTTGAAGCCGATCATCCGCGCATGGACAATCAGGATGACGAAAGGCTGGGTGAACACGAGATGGCTCAGAACGACGGTGAATAGACTGAGCTTTATGCCGACGCTCACATAGAGCACCATCAGGGCAATGCCGACCATAAGCGGCGGCACCATGACAGGCGTTGCCATCGCCAGCATGCTGGGGCCGGCGATCTTCGGTCGCATGCGCGCCAACGCCATGGCCGCCATGGTTCCGATTATCGTCGAAATCACGCCGACCGATCCGGCAACGATCAGACTGTTCCGAAGGGCGTCCCAAAAGTAGATGTTATCGAACAGCAGATCGTACCAGCGGAGCGACACGCCGTTCATCGGAAACGTCGTCACCACGTTATTGGCAAAGGAGAACAGGATCACGATCGCCAGCGGCGACAGAAGAAAGAGCCACACCAGGATCGCGAAGCCGCGCCAGAACCAGGTCGACACCCGCTGTCCGGAGAACGCGCTCACCGTCGTTGCGCCTTGATCAGGAGATAGCTCGTCACCGCAAGAATTCCCACGCAACAGAACAACGTGGAGAACGACATGGCAGAGCCGAGCGGCCAGTCGAAGCGGAATCCGAACAGGCTTTCGATGTAATTGCCGATCATCGTCGTGCTGGGACCGCCGACCAGCCGCGGCGTCACATAATCGCCAGCGGCGATCAGGAAGGTGAACGAAAAGGAGGCGATCAGCCCGGACCCGCATTGCGGCAGGATGATGTTGAAGAATGTCGCAATCGGCGTCGAACCCAGATCGCGCGCCGCCTCGATCGTCAGGTCGGAAACGCCGCGCAACGATCCATAGATCGGCAGGATGGCGAGCGGCAGGAGGTAATGCGTCAACGTGACCACCACGGCGCCGGGATTGAAGATGAAGGCGGTGATCGGCTCATCGATGACGCCCAGATTGAGGAGCGCGGTGTTAAGGATGCCGTTGGTGCCGAGAATCGTCTTCCAAGCATAGACTTTAGCCAGGTAACCGCCGAACAGCGAGATGAGCGCGCCGAACAAAAGGATCGTGCCAAATCGACCGACCTTGAAGCGCACCGCATAGGCGAAGCCGAGTGCAATCAGCGTCGTCAGGAGAGCAATGATCCCGGCGATAAGGAACGTGAACCCCGCGACACCGAGATACTCCTGATAGGTGCGGATGTAGTTCTTGACCGTAAAGGTCCGGTCGAGATCGAACAGGCTCACCTGCCAGAAACTGACGAGGAAGAAATAGAGCATCGGCAGGACGAACAGGCCAATGAAGACCAGTGCGGAGGGTGCGAGCAGAATGCTCCGGCTGCGGCCGATCTCGCCGATCGTGGCGTTCATGGCTCGTCGATGACGCGGTGCTGGGCGGCGGACCAGCCGAGATACACCGGACCGCCCGGCTGGATGCGCTCGCGCAGCGAGAGGTCGGTATCGTGCACCGTCACCTCCTGGCCGCCCGGCAACGCCACCTTCAACTTCAGATGCGAACCCAGATAGACCATGTCGACCAATGTGGCCGGTAGCGATATCGGAAACTCGTCCGCTCGCGTCGACGGCTTTAGCGCTTCCGGCCGGACGATCACGAAGACCACGCCATCGCCCCCGGCGTCCGGAAACCGCGCCCCGCCGGCGAGCGTAACGTGCCCACTCTGCCGCTGTCCCGTGAACAGGTTGGCATCGCCAATGAAATTCGCGACGAAGCGTGTCGCCGGTCGGGCATAGATGTCTTCGGGGCTGCCCGCCTGGACGACGCGGCCCTCGTTCATCACGGCGATGCGATTCGCGAGCCCCAGCGCCTCGCCCTGGTCGTGCGTCACGATGACGAACGTGCCGCCGATCGAGGCGTGGATGCGCCGGAGTTCATCCTGCATGACCTTGCGCAATTGCAGGTCGAGCGCGGCCAGAGGCTCGTCGAGCAGCAGGACCTTGGGCTCCATCACCAGTGCGCGGGCAAGCGCCACGCGCTGTTGCTGGCCCCCCGAGAGCGCTTCCGGCGCACGCCGCGCGAGTTCGCCGAGGCGCACGAGGTCGATAACCTTTTGCACGCGCCGTTCGCTTTCGGCCTTTGGCACCTTGGCCATGCGCAGGCCGTAGGCGATATTCTGTTCGACATTCATGTGAGGGAACAGACCGTAGCCCTGAAAGACCATGTTGGTCGGGCGTCGCTCGGGCCCGAGCGTAGTCACATCCTGCCCGTCGATCTCGATGCGGCCGGTATCGGGCATCAGGAATCCGCCGATCATCCGCAGCAGAGTCGTCTTGCCGCAGCCGGAGGGACCTAGAATGGCAAGAAAATCGCCGCGACGAATGTCGAGGTCCAGTGGCTCGACCGCGACGATCCTGGCGAAAGACTTGGAGACGTTGCGCAGCCGGACGAGAGCCTCATTCGGCCCGTCCGGCTGCGTCACCGCGACGTCGATCATGCTTTCAGGAACCGTTCGTATCCTTCAAGCCACTGATTGTAGGTTGCGTGCTGTCCGTCGTCCTCGAACGGCGGCAGCGGCACGAGCGGCGCCTGTTTGTTGAACGCCGCCATGTCGTTGTAGGGGTACATGGCGGCGGATTCCGGCGCCATCATCGACACTGCGGTCGGATTGACCGCACCGCAGAAGATGACATCGCCGACCACCACCTGAGCTTCGGTACCGATCGCGTGGTTCAACAGTCCATAGGTTTCGTCCAGATACGGCGCATCCTGCGGGATGCAGAGCGTATCCATCCAGCCATACGAACCTTCGCTCGGGTAGATCCAGTCGAGCTCGGTGCCCGATTCCTTCGCCCAGGATGCCATCGGCTCCCAGCCCTGCGCGGCGATCTGCACTTCGCCACGGATCAGCGCGTCGAGCCCTTCGCCATAGCTCATGGCGAGCATCCGGGCATGCTCCGTCTTGATCTTGATCATGTAGTCGATCGTGTCGTTGAGCTGCTTCGGCGTGATCATGGTGGCGACCTCGACTCCGGTCACCGTGTAGACCCAGTGGAACATCGTCGAGGTGGTGTCGTGAATCATGCAGAACTGATTCTTGTACTCGGGCTTTTCCAGATCCGCCCAGTTCGCCGGCACCGGCAGCGTCATATCCTTGCGATAGACCAGCGGCAGCCCGCCCCACAGATAGGGGATGAGGTAGCGGTTGCCCTTGTAGAGATTGCCTTCGAAATTCTGCCACATCGGGTCGAGATTGGCGAAGTTAGGCAGCCTGTCTTTGTCGACTTCCTGCAGAACGCCCGACTCCTGAAACAGCGAGACATAGTTCCAGGTCGGCATCACGAGCCCCATCGAGCCGAGACCGCCACCGCGCAGCTTGGTGAGGATCGATTCGATACTCGAAGCGAACGTTCCTTCGAGCTGGATCTCGTTGTCCGTCAGATAGGTTCCCGCGTGCAGCGGATAACCGTATTCCTCCCAACCCATCCAGCCGATTGTTGCAGCCGCACGCGCCTTGCGCGGCGACAATCCCGTCGCCGCGATGCCGGCCGCCGCGCCGGCTGCCGCCTGCAAAAACTTGCGCCGCGGCATTTGGGTTTGGGTCGACTTCTTCAGTGACCGCAGAAGCCGTGCCGATTCGCTCAAGTGAATCATCTTGCACTCCTCCCAGTGATTGCCCGTTTCGGGTCGTATTTATTGCTTGGTCGTCAAGCCGTTTGCCGACCTTTGTCGTGTCAAACGCAACGCTACTGCCACGAAAAAAGTATGTCCCATTTCGGGTAGTCCCGCAATCTGCTTTGACCCGCCCGGGCGCGCTCGACCCGGATACGAAAAAAACTCGTCCCACAATTCTTCGATGAGAGTTCGCGAAGTTCTGCACCCGGATTGGCGCCGCGGCACTGAAGCAGGCGGTCGCATGCACGCCGTGACGCCAACCGTCGCCGCCGCGCAAATCAATTTAGCGAGTTACGATATTTTTGTTTGCAGTTGCGCTTGCGACGCCCGCCATCTCACGCCAGGAACTCGCCGTGATCCACATTGATCGCCTGGCCGGTGATGCTTGCTGCGTGATCGGATGCCAGAAACACGTAGATCCCCGCAAGATCGTCCGGCTGCAGCAGTTTCTTGATGGACTGCCCTGCGAGTTGCTGGCGAAGAAGATCATCGGGGTCCCTCCCTTCGAGCTCTGCCATGCGCCGAAGATTCATCATCGCCATTTCTGTCTCGGTCCAGCCGGGACACACGACGTTCACCGTAATGCCGCTGTCGCCGAGTTCCCGCGACAGGCTCCGCATCATGCCGATGATCCCATGCTTGGTGCCACAATAGGCAACATGACTCGCAACCGCTGTTCGGCCCCAGACCGACGACGTGAAGATGATCCGCCCACCACGACCCATGAGTCGCACCGCTTCTCGCGTCACGAAAAAATTACCCACCATGTTGATGGCAACGGTACGGAGAAAATCCTCTTCGACTTTTGGATCCTGATCGAGGATCGGAACGAAGCGCTCGATCGCCGCGTTGTTGATGAGAACATCGATTCTCTCGAGGCTGCCGACCGTACGTCTGACCGCCTCGCGATCGCTGATATCGCAGATCACCGCCTGCGCGGCGCGGCCGCTCTTTTCCCGAATCTGCCGGGCAGCATCTTCGATCGCGTTATCTTCCGACAGCACGATCAGGTCGGCGCCGGCTTCGGCAAATCTATGGGCAACCGCCAGGCCAATTCCCCGGCTGGCGCCGGTCACAAGCACGCGACGGTTCGTAAGATCGATGCGCATGGCGATTCTCTTTCCAGTGTTCTGTTGCGTTGGTCTCTGCGGTCGCGCGCGACC
>JAWXBK010000019.1:0-19076 GCA_034439975.1 Rhodospirillaceae bacterium
CGCGATCTCGGCGCCGAGATCGCGATCGACTATCGCAAGGAGGATTTCGTCGAGGTGGTAAAGGACGCGACCGACGGGCGCGGCGCCGACGTGATCCTCGACATGGTCGGCGGCGACTATGTCGCGCGCAACCTGAAGAGCCTCGCGCTCGAGGGAAGGCTGGTGCAGATCGCCTTCCTCAAGGGCAGCAAGGTCGAACTCGATCTCCTGCCGATGATGCTGAAGCGGCAGTTCATCACCGGCTCGACTTTGCGGCCGCGCTCGCCCGTCGAGAAGGGGGCAATCGCGACGGCTTTGCGCACACGGGTTTGGCCGCTGCTCGATGCGGGCAAGGTGAAGCCGGTGATCTACAAGACGTTTCCGCTCGCCCAAGCGGCCGAGGCGCACCGCCTCATGGAAACCAACAGGCATATCGGCAAGATCGTGCTGACCGTGCGCTAGCGCGACACCTCGCAGGGGTCTCCCGACATTCCGGAAGCGCGGCGGCGCCCCGTTATCGGGCACTGATGCGATGCTCGTCCAGCACCGCGCGCACCTTTGTTGCCAGATCCTGCTTGCGATAAGGCTTCTGCAGCAAATGCACACCGGGATCGAGCCGGCCGTTATGCACGATCGCATTCTCGGTATAGCCCGACGTAAACAACACCGGCAGATCGGGCCGGAGCTTCTGCGCCGCCTCGGCAAGCTGGCGCCCGCCGATTCCACCGGGCATGACGACGTCGGTGAACAACAGGTCGAAATGATCGCCGCGCTTCAGCACCTCGATCGCTTCCGATCCGTCGCGCGCGGTCACCACATCGTAGCCGAGACTGGAAAGCTGCCGCGCGACGTGATCGCGAACCAGGTCGTCATCCTCAACGAGCAGGATTTTCTCGGGCCCGCCTTCCGCCGCTGCAGTGCTCGACCGTCTTTCGGCGGAATCGGTACCGGCCGCGGCGCGCGGCAGATAGAGTTTAACCGTGCTGCCCTGCCCCGCTTCGGAATAGATGCGGACGTGACCGTTCGACTGCTTCACGAACCCGTACACCATGCTGAGCCCCAGCCCGCTGCCCTTGCCCACCTCCTTGGTGGAGAAGAACGGTTCGAAGGCGCGTTCCAGCGTGGCGCCATCCATTCCGGTCCCGCTATCCGATACGGCGACCATGACATACTCCCCCGGCTCGACTTCGATCTGTCCGGCCACATAGGCCTCATCGAGATGAGCATTGGCGGGTTCGATCGTCAGCCGCCCGCCGCCCGGCATCGCATCGCGTGCGTTGATGGAGAGGTTGAGAATTGCACTCTCGAGCTGGCCGGGATCGACCATCGCGTTCCAGAGATTGCTGCTCTGCACCATCTTAATCTCGATATCCTCGCCCAGCGTGCGGCGCAGCAGCTTGTCCATGTCGGCGACCTGCCGATTGATATCCGTCGCCCGCGGCTCCAACGCCTGCCGTCGCGCGAAGGCCAGCAGGCGGCTGGTCAGCTCGGCACCGCGTTCGGCCGCCCGCTCGGTCATTTCGGCGAGTGTGCGCAGGCGCTGATTGTCGCCGAGGCCTTCCGACAGGGCTGCCGCGTTGCCGAGAATCACCGTGAGCAGATTGTTGAAGTCGTGTGCAATGCCGCCGGTCAGCTGGCCCACCGCCTCCATCTTCTGCGACTGGCCGAGCTTCTTGTTGAGATCGTCGATTGCGGCGCGCTGCTGCTGGAGCGATTCCGCAGCCCCGTTGAAAACCCTGATCAGTTCGCCAAGTTCGCCGCGCGGATGCGGCGGTGGAATGCGCGCGTTCAGATCGCCCCGACCGAGCTCGGTTGCCATCGCCGCGATGCGGCCGACCTGGCGGCGGATACTGATCTCGGCCAGGAACCACACCCCGCCGAACAGCAGCAGCGATGCCAGGGCAAGGGCGACGATGTTCTCGAGCAGCCGGCGATTGGCGCCGGCGACCAGATCGCCCTTAGGCACCCCGACCGCCATGTAGAGACCGGCGTCGCGGATCTCGGGCGTGGTCGTGGCGACCGTCCACACCCGGGTTACATCGTCGACACCGTTGATCTGGAACGTGCCGCCGTCCGGAGCATCGGCTGCAAGACGAAAGAGTTCGGTATCGGCAATCGACGTGCCGGCGCGTTCGGCCCGCTCCACACCCGGCGACCACACCAGGACGGTTCCCGCCTTGTCGAAGAACAGGATTTCCATGCCTTTGAGGTTGCGCTGGTGATAGTCCACGAACTTCCGCAGATTGAACGACGCCAGCAGCACGAATTTGAGATCGCCCTCGTTGCTGCGCGCGGGGTAAGCGATCTGCAGCACCGAAATGCCGGTCAGCCGTCCGAACGCGGGCTCGATCGTGACGCCGCCCAATGACTGCAGGGCCGCCTTGAAATAGTTCCGATCGGTCAGGTCGAGTTCGCGGCCGGTCTGCAACGAATCGCAGAACAGGCTGCCGTCGGGGTCGATGGTCAGGATGCCGGTGTATTGCGGATATTCTTCGAGAACGGCCGAGAGAAAGCCGGAACAGGCTGCCCGGTCGCGCGCGCCGAGATCGCGCGCGCGGGCCAGGCCGAAATGCAATTGCGCGGTCCCCTGGATTTTTTCGTCGAGATCTTCCGCGATCACCCGTGCCGATGCGGACAGGTTTTCCATGGCCGCATCGATGGCGCCGGCGCGATCCTGGAAGAAACGAAACCCGACCAGAATGCCCGGCACCAGGATCGCCAGCGCGACAAGGAAAAGAAGTCGTGCGCGGATACTCATGGTGCCGGTGACCGTTCCCTCATCCCGAGCCCGCCTTCATCCCCCACCGGACCAGTGTGAACCTAGCTTGAATGAACGATTACTCAAAACAGCCGTTTGCCGCGCCGTCGGCGGGCCGATCGGGCAGATGGGACATTTCAGGAATCGGTTTCGGCGAAAACCTGTTCGTAGTACGCATCGGGATCGACAAAGAACGACTGCAGCGTCCGGAAATGATCGATCTCGACGAGACTGTTGCGCCGGATCGCGCCGCCGCCGAGATCGAGCAATTGCGCGCCGGGATAGCCCATCAGCACCGGGGAATGGGTCGCCATCAGAATCTGCACATTGCGACTTTCCTCGGCACGGCGCAGCAGACGCACGAACCGCGCCAGGCGCTGCGGCGACAGAGCCGCTTCCGGTTCGTCGAACAGATAGATCGCGCGCCGGTCGTTGCCGAGCCGGTTCTCGAACAGAGCGAGGAACGCCTCGCCGTGACTCTGCTGATCGAGCGGCGTCATGCCATAGTTGAGCCGCATCAGCGGCCAGTCCTTTGCCGTCTCCTCGAGATAGCGCACCAGTTCGAAATAGATTTCGGCGCGGAAGAAGAAGCCGTTGGCGATCTTCGGCAGCCAGGAGAAGCGCAGCGCCGCCGCGAGACCGCCCGCCGGGTCGCCTGCCACGTCGCGATGGTCCTTGCTGCCGCCGCCGCGCCCGAGCCCGATATGATCGGCGATCGCTTCCAGCAATGTCGATTTGCCCGACCCGTTCTCGCCCGCGAACACGGTGATGGCGGAATCGAACGTAAGCGTAAACGCACGGTCTTGGAGAAACGCAAGGGTGAACGGATACCCCCGCCCAATTTCTGCATCTTTGAGATATTGGATCTGCTTCAGAAACGGTGGCTCCAAGGTCACCATCGGCTATCCTTCTATATTTGTAATAAAACACAACTATAATCTTTTAATGGTAACACTTTAAAACTATCCTTGCTAACTTGCCACGATGAATCATGAGTTCAGTTTCTTTGCGCAATCGGGACACAATTGACCTTGTGAGCGCCATGCGGTGCTCCACAGACGATACGCCGAACGATTGGCGTCCGTACTTTGCCAAACGCTTTGTTCAATGCCTCTTCGGTCTCGCCATCAGGATCGATGATCCCATCGACCTTCAGATTGAAACGTCTCGATCGCGATAAACAGGGGCTCATTGGGAATCGCATCGACGCCGTGCTACGCCGTCGTAGATTCCGAGGTCCGCTAGAATGCGCTTGAGTTCTGCAACATCCCCTGCCCGCGCGGCAGCGTTACGCGAAACACGGTTAGCGACTTTGAATTTTGTCATGGGGTGCTCGGCTCTTGAGTTAGCTGTTACACATTAAATTATACGCTAATTACGTCATTTGTCAATAAGTTTGCTTTAATGGCTGGCCCCGATGAGGCCGCCTGTGCTATCTCCCCGCCCCGAGGATCCATTGCCGATCCCGCAAGTCCGGCGTCCCCTGACAAACCGAGACCCGCTTGCGGACCCGTCCCTTCCCGGGCGGGCGGCCCCGCTTACATGGGGTCTGCCATAGGGAGACCGGGGCCTTTGGCTCCGGATGAACCGCGAGGAGATTGACGAAAATGGCCAGCAAGATGCCGCTCATGCCCAAGGCGACGGCGATGTGGCTGATCGAGAACACGACGCTCACCTTCGAGCAGATCGCCGATTTCTGCGGCGTGCATCCGCTCGAGGTGCAGGGCATCGCCGACGGCGAGGTTGCGACCGGCATCCAGGGCATGGACCCCGTCGCCAACGGTCAGCTCACGTTGGAAGAGATCGAGCGCTGCCAGGAAAATCCGCGCGCCAAGCTCAAGATCGCCAAGACCGACATTCCGATGCCGGTGAAGCGCACCAAGGGGCCGCGTTACACCCCGGTCGCGAAGCGTCAGGACAAGCCCGATGCGATCGCCTGGCTGCTGCGCCACCATCCCGAACTGACGGATTCGCAGCTCGCGCGTCTGATCGGCACGACCAAGCAGACGATCGCCGCGATCCGCGACCGCTCGCACTGGAATTACACGAATCTGCGGCCGCGCGATCCCGTGTTGCTTGGCCTCTGCAGCCAGACCGATCTCAATGCGGCGATCCAGCGCGCACGCCGCGCACACGAGCGCGCCGGCAAGGAACTTCCGAAGGCCGAGGCGCAGCCGCAGCAGGCGCCCGAGCCGGAAAGCCGGAGCTCGATCCCGGGCGGTATCGACATTTCGAAGATCTTTTCGACGCGCAGCAGCAGCGGCAATAACTGACGCGCGCTTTCATTCGATAGCAAAAAGCCGGCGGTTTTTATCGCCGGCTTTTTTTCGGCGCGCATCGCTCCACGCGCTGGGTTCGCTTGAAAAAACGCCTCGTCCCGAGGAAACGCCGCCAAGCGCCGTCACGAGGGGCGAGAATTGCCGCACCTACTCCCCGCCCCCACCGCCCGCATAACCGATCCCGCGCATCGCATCGCCGATCTCGTCGAGGATCGCCGGATCGTCGATCGTCGCCGGCATCTTCCAGGGCTCGCTGTCGGCGATCTTCTGCATCGTGCCGCGCAGGATCTTGCCCGAGCGCGTCTTCGGCAATCGCTTTACCACGGTCGCGGTCTTGAACGCCGCGACCGGCCCGATCCGGTCGCGCACGAGGGCCACTACCTCGCGCACGATGTCGCTCTCGCCCTTGGCGACACCGGCCTTCAGAACCAGCAGCCCGAGCGGCACCTGGCCCTTCAGTTCGTCGGCAACGCCGATGACCGCGCATTCCGCAACATCGGGATGCGCCGAGAGCACTTCCTCCATCGCCCCGGTCGAGAGCCGGTGACCCGCAACGTTGATGATGTCGTCGGTGCGGGCCATGATGTAGATGTAACCGTCTTCGTCGAAATATCCGGCATCGCCCGTCTTGTAGTAGCCGGGAAAATCCTCGAGATACGCACTCACGAAGCGCGCATCGGCATTCCACAGGGTCGGCAGGCTCGAGGGCGGCATCGGCAGCTTGACCGCGATGGCGCCGATCTCGCCGGCTTTCGCCCGGCGCCCGTCCGGCATCAGCGCGCGCACATCCCAACCCGGCACCGGCTTGGTCGGCGAACCGTGTTTCACCGGCAACATCTCGATGCCGATGCAGTTGGCCGCCATCGGCCAGCCGCTTTCGGTCTGCCACCAGTGATCGATCACCGGCACGCGCAGTTTTTCCTCAGCCCATTCGAGCGTTGCGGAATCCGACCGCTCGCCGGCAAGAAACAGCGTACGAAAGCGGCTGAGATCGTACTTCGCGAGCATTGTTCCATCGGGATCGTCGCGCTTGATCGCGCGAAAAGCCGTCGGTGCCGTGAACAGCGCCGCGACGCCGTGCTCCGCAATCACCCGCCAGTAGGCACCTGCATCCGGCGTACCGACCGGCTTGCCCTCATACAGCACCGATGTGCAGCCATAGAGCAGCGGCCCATAGACGATGTAGGAATGGCCGACCACCCAGCCGACGTCGGATGCGGCCCAGTACACCTCACCCGGCTTCAGGCCGTAGACATGCTGCATCGACCAGCAGAGCGCGACGGCATGCCCGCCATTGTCGCGCACCACGCCCTTGGGCTGGCCGGTCGTGCCCGACGTATAGAGAACATAAAGAGGATCAGTCGCTGCAACCGGCACGCAGGCAGCCGGCGAGGCCGCATCCATTGCCGCATTCCAGTCGAGATCGCGCCCGGCGATCAGCGCGCAGGGCTTCTGCGGCCGCTGCAAAACGATGCAGTGCTCGACCTTGTGCTTTGCGAGCGCGATCGCGTTATCGAGCAGCGGCTTGTATTCGACGATACGTCCGGGTTCGAGACCGCAGGAGGCCGACACGATCAGCTTCGGTTTTGCATCGTCGATGCGCGTCGCAAGCTCGGCCGCGGCAAACCCGCCGAACACGACAGAGTGAACGGCGCCGATCCGCGCACAGGCGAGCATCGCGATGGCGGCTTCCGGCACCATCGGCATATAGAGGATGACGCGGTCGCCCTTGGCGACACCCTGCGCCTTGAGCGCACCGGCGAAGCGAGCGACGAGATCGGTCAGTTCGGCATAGCTGAAGGACCGCTTCGTGCCGCTCATCGCGCTGTCGTAGATCAGCGCCGTGCGGTCGCCGTTTCCAGCCGCGACATGGCGGTCGAGACAGTTGTAACAGGTGTTCAGCTCGCCGCCGGCGAACCAGCGATAGAAAGGCGGGTTGCTGTCGTCGAGCACCCGGTCCCATTTCCGGGTCCAGTCGATCGCGCGGGCAGCCTCGGCCCAGAAACCTTCCGGATCGTCCAGCGACCGGCGATGGACGTCATCGAACGTACCGCGCATTCCTGTCCTCCCGTTTCGGACCGGGAGTTTGCCGCCATCATCCGGCCCGTGCAAACGCGGAAAAATCGCCGCCCGATGACAATCCCGTCCGCTTTGCCTAGCATCCGGGCCCGACCGAGCTGCCGGAGCGCGAAGCCGCAATGACGACCAGTCCCTACGAGACGGATCTCGACCGGAACGACGCCAATTTCGTGCCGCTGTCGCCGCTGTCGTTCCTGCCCAAAACCGCCGCCGTTCATCCGAACCGGATCGCGATCGTGCACGGCGAGCGGCGCCAGAATTGGGCAGAGACCTATGCCCGCTGCCGTCGCCTCGCGTCGGCACTCGCGAAACGCGGCATTGGCAAGGGCGCGAGTGTCGCCACGCTCTGCCCGAATGTGCCGCCGCAATATGAGGCGCATTTCGGCGTGCCGATGGCCGGCGCCGTACTCAACACCATCAATGTGCGGCTCGATGCCCCGTCGATCGCGTTCATCCTCGATCATGGCGAAGCGGATGCACTGATCGTCGATCCGGAATTCGCCGAGGTCGCGGCGACCGCACTCAAAGAGGTGAAACGCAAGATCCTGGTGATCGATGCCGAGGATGCGGCATTCGCCGGCGGGCGGCGAATCGGCGCGCTCACCTATGAACAGTTGCTCGCCGAGGGCGATCCGAACTTTGCCTGGCGCGGGCCGGCCGACGAATGGAACGCGATATCGCTGAACTACACCTCGGGGACGACCGGCAATCCGAAGGGCGTCGTCTATCATCATCGCGGTGCCTATCTGAATGCGCTCGGCAACGCGCTCGCCTGGAAGATGCCGCCGCACCCGGTCTATCTCTGGACCCTGCCGATGTTCCATTGCAACGGCTGGTGCTTTCCCTGGACGCTGGCGGCGCTGGCCGGTACCAGCATCTGCCTGCGCCGCGTCGAGGCCGGTGCCGCCTTCGACCTGATCGAGCGCGAAGGCGCGACCCATCTCTGCGGCGCGCCCATCGTTATGAACATGATGATCCAGGAGAGCATCGCGCGGCCGCGCGGTTTCGGACGGCGCATCGAGTTCATGACGGCGGCAGCACCGCCACCCGCCGCCGTGCTCGAGCAGATGAGCGAGATGGGTTTCAACATCACCCATGTCTATGGTCTCACCGAAACCTACGGGCCGGCGGTCGTCTGCGACTGGCGCGACGACTGGAACGCGCTGTCGCCCGCCGAACAGGCGCGGCTCAAATCGCGTCAGGGCTTGCCTTATCCGGTGCTGGAGGATCTGATCGTCGCCGATGCGAATTCACACGCGGCCCAGCCGAAGGACGGCACGACGATGGGCGAGGTCTTCTTTCGCGGCCATAACGTGATGAAGGGGTATCTGAAAAACCCCGCCGCAACCGAAGCTGCGTTCGCCGGCGGGTGGTTCCATTCCGGCGATCTTGGCGTCTGGCACGAGGACAGCTATATCGAGCTGAAGGATCGCTCGAAGGACATTATCATCTCCGGCGGCGAAAACATCTCGACGATCGAGGTCGAGAATACGCTCTACCGCCACCCGGCCATTCTGGAAGCGGCGGTCGTCGCGCGGCCGGATGAGAAATGGGGCGAGAGCCCTTGCGCCTTCGTCACGCTGAAGGAGACACAGCAGGCGACCGAAAAAGAGATCGTCGATTTCTGCCGCCAGCATCTCGCCGGCTTCAAGGTTCCGCGCACCGTGGTGTTCGGCCCGCTGCCGAAGACCTCGACCGGGAAGGTGCAGAAATTCAAGTTAAGGGAGCGCGCCGCGTCGCTCGGCGAAGGCCGCGGCGCATCATGAAGCCCACCGCGGTTGCACCGATAGGCAAGCGCGTTATCGTTTGTTCAACCCTGGTCCGGACGGCCGCCCGGGCGCGGCGGCTCAGTGATGTTGAGCCAGCTCGTCCTTGATCTTCAGTTTTTCGCGCTTGAGTTCGTGGAGTCTGACGTCATCAGGTGCCGGTCGTTTTTCTTCTTCGATAATCTTCGCTTCGAGCTCGGCATGCTTGGATCTTAGTGCCTCAACTTGCTCCCGATCCGGCATAAGTTACCTCCTCTACAAGCAGATTGGACCGCACCAGCAAATGCTAATCCCGATCCGAAAGACTTGTAAATGAGTCCCGTAAAATCAAGGAATACCGCGACAAATGAGCCCGTCCGGCGACTCGTCGTGGGCATCAGCGGGGCATCCGGCGCGATCTATGGAATCCGCATGCTGGAGGTTCTGCGGGCGGCTGGCATAGAAACACACCTCGTGATGTCGAAATCCGCCGAAATGACGATCGCCTACGAGACCGATCTGAAGGCAGCCGACGTGCGCAAGCTGGCCGATATCGTCTATCCCGCGGCCGACGTGGGTGCGGCGATCGCGAGCGGCTCGTTCGCGACGATGGGCATGGTGATCGCGCCCTGCTCGATCCGCTCCATGTCCGAGATCGCAACCGGCGTCACCTCGAGCCTGGTGACGCGCGCCGCCGACGTGACGCTGAAGGAGCGCCGTCGCCTCGTGCTGATGCTGCGCGAAACGCCGCTCCATTCCGGGCATCTGCGCAACATGCTGGCTTTGTCGGAAATGGGCGCCGTGATCGCGCCGCCGGTGCCGGCCTTTTATGCGCGGCCAGCAAGTGTCGCCGATCTGGTCGATCACACCATAGGGCGCGTGCTCGATCTCTTCTTCATCGAGAGCGATCTTGTGAAACGCTGGGGCGAGGACGCGCCGACCGCGCGCGCACCCCATCAGCTCAAGGGCCGCAAGAAGATCAGGGGCCGCAAGAAGATCAGGGCGCGAAATCGGACGCGCTGAGTCCGTCGAGGCCCGATCCGGGGAAGAGCCGCGTGATCACCGTCCGGAGATGGCCGACATCGATCTCGTCCGGCCGGCGACCGAGCGCGGCAAAGTAGCGGGCAAGCCCGGCAACCGCGAGCCGCGCATCGGCCGTGGCGCGCGGCTTCGCCGCCGCGAGCGCGGCGAGACGCCCCTGCTCGATGCGTTCGCCCTCGATCTCGAGCCCGTTGATCTGCTTGCGCAGGCTTTCGACCGCGTCGGCTGGAAAATCGCCGAACCCGCCTTTGAGCTTCCGGCGCAAGGCGCGCAGCGGTTCAACAATCTCGGACTGCCAGGCACCCGCGCTCTCGCGGGCCTGACGCAACAGGCTGCTGTCGACGGCAATACCTTCGCCGGCGGCCCAGCAGCAGAAGAGAAGCAGGTTCACATGCGCGCCCGCGTGGTCCTGCAGCGCGATCAGCGCCGGCGCGACGCCATCGGTGCCGAACGCCTTGACCGAGAAATCCCAGAACCCGCTATCGCCTGCCGCCATGTGTCCCTCGTCTGCCGTCGCTCAATCGCCGAAGGATATGCCGAGCCCGCGCGCGGTGCGAACCAGCGTCCCGGCCGGATCGACCGAACGCGGTTTCGCGATCACCTCTCCGATCGCGACATCGACCACGGTCCGGTTGCGCCAGGCAACCATCCGACCGAACTTGCCCGCCGCGACCAGATCGACCGCATGCACGCCGAACGCCGACGCAAGAATGCGGTCGCGCGGTTCGGGAACGCCGCCGCGCTGCACATGGCCCAGCACGGTGACGCGGGTTTCGGCGCCGGTGACCTCGCCGATGCGATCGCCGAGATAATGGCCGATCCCGCCATAGGTGAGACCGCCCGCGCTCTGCACCGCCTTCAGCGGCTCGCCACCTTCGGTCGGAACCGCCTCGGCGACAACGACCAGCGCGAAATTGCGGCCGCGCTCGCGCAGACTCGCGATGTGCGCTGCGATGCGATCCAGGCGCCAGGGAATTTCCGGAATGACGATCACGTCGGCGCCGCCTGCAATTCCAGCCGTCACCGCAATGTGCCCGGCGTCGCGACCCATCACCTCGAGCACCATGACTCTCGAATGGCTGGCCGCCGTCGGCTGCAGGTGATCGAGCGCCAAGGTCGCCGTCGACATCGCCGTCTCGAATCCGACCGAGAACTCGGTCAGCATCACGTCGTTGTCGATGGTCTTGGGAATCGCAACGAGGGGTATGTCGCCGCGTTCGGCAAGCTCGCTCAGGATCTTCATCGAGCCGTCGCCGCCGACGCCGATCAGCGCGTCGAGCCCGAGCATGCGATAGCCCTCGATCGCCTCCGGAGTGCGATCGATGACGGTCCCGTCCGGCATCGGGTAGGCGAAGGGATTGCCGCGATTGGTGGTACCGAGAATGGTTCCGGCCTGACGCAGCAGCACATCGCCGACCATGGCGGGGGTCAGCGCCGTCGCCGAGACGGGCCGATCCATCAGACCCTGCGTGCCGTTATGGATGCCGATCACCTCCCAGCCATATTGACCGGAGGCATGGAGGACGACCGCCCGGATCACCGCATTCAGCCCGGCGCAGTCGCCGCCACTGGTCAGGATCCCGATTCGCCCGATCTTCTTCATGAGACAAATCCTTTGCGATTCTTGCCGCATCCGCCGGAAATCGACGTTCGCATGGCACGCCGGCAGCGCGCGCCCTACTATATGGGTACGAAGCTGCGAGGGGCAGCATGCGGGGCGGCAAACTGCGCGAAACGGACGATCAGACCGAGATTCGTCGACGGCTCGAAGAGCTGCGCACCGAGCATCGCGATCTTGACGCGGTGATCGCGCGCGTGGCCGAAACGGCGCCGTTCGACCAGATCCAGCTTCAGCGCCTGAAGAAGCGCAAACTGATCCTGCGCGACCGGATCGCGCGTTTCGAAAGCAAGCTGTTGCCCGATATCATCGCCTGATCCCGCACGCGCCACGACAACGGGCTGCGATATGAGGGCGGCGGCTTCCTTGCCACGGCGCCGACCCTTCCTATAATCGGGCCCTCTTGTAATCGGCCGCCCGGCCATTTTCGTAAGGGCAAGGCCGGATCAGCAACGGGGGCCAGGTTTGGCGCGCAGGACGAAGGCCGCGGCAAAGAAATCCGGGGCCGCCGCTTCGATCGGTATCATCATGGGCAGCCAGTCCGACTGGGCAACGATGCGCCACGCGGCGGAGACGCTCGACGCGCTGTCGATCCCCTACGAGAAGCGAATTGTCTCGGCGCATCGCACGCCCAAGCGCCTCTACGCTTATGCCGAGACAGCACGCGCGCGCGGCCTCAAGGCGATCATCGCCGGCGCCGGGGGTGCTGCGCATCTGCCGGGCATGACCGCCGCTTTGACCTCGCTGCCGGTCTTTGGCGTGCCGGTCGAAAGCAAGGCGCTTGCGGGCCTCGACAGCCTGCTCTCGATCGTCCAGATGCCCGCCGGCGTGCCGGTTGGCACACTGGCGATCGGCAAGGCGGGTGCCATCAACGCGGCACTGATTGCGGCCTCGGTTCTTGGCGTCACCGATGCGCGCGTGCGCAAGGCGCTCGATGCCTGGCGCGCCGCGAACACCAAGGGCGTCGCCGACATCCCCAAAGATGGGGCCTGAGGACATGTCGGGCGAGCAAGGCCAGCGGATCGCGCCCGGCGGCACGATCGGCATCCTCGGCGGCGGCCAGCTCGGCCGCATGACGGCGATGGCGGCGGCGCGGCTCGGCTATCGCTCCCATATCTTCTGCCCGGAGCGCGACACACCGGCCTCGCATGTCGCCGCGGCAACGACTGTTGCGGCTTACGAGGATCGGATCGCGCTCGATACCTTCGCCGATGCGGTCGACGTCGTCACCATCGAGTTCGAGAACGTGCCGTCGACCTCGGCCGAGTATCTCGCGACGCTCAAACCGTTCCGCCCCTCGCCGCGCGTGCTCGAGATCACGCAGGACCGGCTCAAGGAAAAAGATTATCTGGTGTCGATCAACGTGCCGACGACGAAGTACATGGAAGTCGCGCGCGCGGACGGGCTCGAACGCGCGGTGCGCAATATCGGGCGGCCGTCGGTCCTCAAGACGGTGCGGCTCGGCTATGACGGCAAGGGCCAGGTCGCGATCGGCACCGACACCGACCTGAAAGACGCATGGAAACGCATGGGCGGCAATCTTGGCATTCTGGAAGGCTATGTCGATTTCGCGCTCGAGATTTCGGTCATCGTCGCGCGCGATCTCGACGGCAATGTCGTCGCCTATCCGCCAGTCGAAAACATCCACCGCAATCACATCCTCGATGCGACGATCGTGCCGGCGCGGATCGAATCGGCGGTGATGATGAAGGCCGAGGCGATTGCCCGGCATATCGCCGAACAGATCGGCCTGCTCGGTTTGCTCGCGGTCGAGATGTTCGTGACCGCAAAGGGCGAAGTGCTGGTGAACGAGCTGGCGCCGCGGCCGCATAACTCGGGTCACTGGACCATCGATGCCTGCATGACCAGTCAGTTCGAGCAGTTCGTGCGCGCGGTCTGCGGCCTGCCGCTCGGTGCCATTGACCGCCATTCCAACGCCGTCATGAAGAACCTGATCGGCGACGAGGTCGATACCTGGCGCGAGATCATCGCCGAGCCCGCGGCGAAGCTGCATCTCTACGGCAAGAAGGAATCGCGACCCGGCCGCAAGATGGGCCATGTGACGCGCCTCTCGCCCAAGCAGCAGAACTGACGGCTCAGACTAGTAGCCGCGATAGAACCGGCCGCGACGCGGATCGCGAAACAGCTTGAACGGATTGGGCAGTTTCTCCGCCTGCTGGCGCAGACGGCCCATCAGTTTCGGCACCTGCATCACATCGTCGATGCGCCGGTCGATGAAGGCTTCGGTCGCGCTCGAATCGGGCGAGCGGTCAGCCAGCCAGTACATCGCCGACGACGCATAGACCCCCGCCAGCAATCCGCGCTTGGTGTAATAGTTGAAATCGGCCGCGCGATCGCCGAGCGCATGCCAGATCGCATCGACCGTGCGCCAGGTAAGCTTCGCGCCCAGGGTCGCGTGATGCGGCTGGGCGAGGAACGCGACGCCCTGGCGAACCGCCTCGCGGAACGGCGCACAGACACGCAGCCGCAATTTGAGTGCCAGCGCCGCCCTGTCGCGGATGCGCATATCCGCCGGCGCTTCGCGCGACAGCGCCGCGAGCAACTGCCGGTCGGCCCAGTTATGAAATAGCGCCATCGCTTCGGCCGGTCCGCCGGAGATCAGATTGTCCGCGCTCGCCGCATCGAGCCCGAGATCCTCGGCACCGGCATGGATCGCACGGTGGGTCCAGCCATCGAACGGCACATGGCGCAGCGTGGCGAGCAGCAGCGCGTCGCGCCGGTCTTCGCCCCCGGAGGTGCCGGACGTGGCTGATGCGTCGGTCATGCCGATTGTGCCTCGGGTTCGAGATCGTCGACCGCGTCTTCGTCCGGCATCGAAGGTTGGGCGCGATGCATTTCGTCGGCGAACCCGAGCAGCGAGAGATCGGTCATTCGCATCGGATAGAGGATGCCGTCGAGATGATCGCATTCATGCTGCACGACGCGGGCATGAAAGCCCTCGGCTTCGCGCTCGATCGTCTCGCCGGTCGGCGTCACGCCGCGATAACGGATGCGCCGCCAGCGCGGCACCACGCCGGTCAGGCCCGGGACCGAGAGGCAGGCCTCCCAGCCGAGTTCCTTCTCGTCGCCCAGCGGTTCGATCTCGGGGTTGATGAGGACGGTCAGAGGGACGCTTTGGGGCACGCCCCCGGCATCCGGCCCGTCTTGCTCCGCCCGGCCCGCCGGGACGTGAAACATGACCAGCCGAAGGGGTACATGGACCTGGGTGGCCGCGAGGCCGACCCCGCCTTCGTCCCGCATCGTATCGAGCATATCGGCGACAAGCTGGCGGATTTCAGGGCTGTGCGGGTCGATCACGGAATCGGCCGGTCGGCGCAGCACCGGATGGCCCATACGGGCGACTTTGAGGATGGCCATAAGGGTCAATATGGCGCAGGGTCCGCGCCTGGAAAAGGCCGGGCGGCCCAGGAGGGCCACTTTCCTGCCCGGTTTCCAAACCCGCCGGCCTGTGGTAGAAGCGCCGCCTGTTCCGGCGGGGGTTACCCGACCGGAGCCCAGATTCGACCCCGATATCGAACCCAATCGCCCGAGAGGAGTGGGACCACTTGCAGGTCATCGTTCGCGACAACAATGTCGATCAGGCCCTTCGCGCGCTGAAAAAGAAAATGCAGCGCGAGGGCATCTTCCGGGAAATGAAAATGCGCCGGAACTACGAGAAACCCTCCGAGAAGCGCGCGCGGGAACGGGCCGAATCCGTCCGCCGGCATCGCAAGATGCTGCGCAAGCGCATGGAGCGCGAGGGCTTCTAGTCGATTCCTCGTTCGGCCGAGTCCTTGTTTGCTCGAACGACGAAGCCGCGGCGGTGCAAGCCCCGCGGCTTTTGCTTTGGGGAATCGCTTTCGCCGGCGCCTAGGGTCGGCTCAGCTCCGGCGAGCTTATATGCTCCGGGCGAACGCCGAGCCCGAGCAGCCGCGCGGGGATACGCCGCAGCAGTGGCACCGCATTCATCGCGCGCAGGAACAAGGGCGGCGACATCTGGACGCCGCCTTGCAGCGCCGCCGAGATGATCCGGTTCTGGATCGCGAGCTGCAGCCTCTGCGTGACGCGCGCGGGAAAGGTGCGGCGATCCTGCACCCGCTTTAGATCCGCCGTCGTGACGGTGCCGGCGCGCAACGGTTTCCAGAGCAGGTTCGCCGTGGCGACCGCATCCTGCACCGCAATGTTTACGCCGACGCCGCCGATCGGCGACATCGCATGCGCCGCATCGCCGATGCAGAGCAGCCCGTCGCGATACCAGGTCTCGAGCCGGTCGAGCGTCACCGTCAGAAGCTTGACCGCATCCCAGTCCTGAATGGCGGCAACGCGGTCGGCCAGAAACGGCGCGAGTTCGCGGATTGATCGGCGCAGACGATCGAGGCCGCGCGCGCGCAGCGCATCGGCGCCACCCTTGGGGATGACCAGTGCGCTCTGCCAGTAGTCGCCGCGATTGAGCAGCACGAGGATATGGCCGACGCCGAAATAGCCGGCGGTCTCGTCCGGGTCGTTCGGAAGACGCGGCAGGCGAAACCAGAACACATCCATCGGCGCACCGAAATCCGTGGCCACAAGTCCGGCTTCGGCACGGACCGTCGAATCGCGCCCGTCGGCCCCGATCACCAGGTCTGCCGCGATGCGTTGGCGCCCTTCCGGCGTATCGACATCGACGCCCGTCACCTTGTCGCCGCTGCGCATCAGATGCTTCGCCTTCGCGCGCATCATCAGCCGGAAGGTCGGATAGAGCTTCGCGCGCGCAGCCAGGAAATTGAGAAAATCCCATTGCGGCATCATCGCGATGAAACCGCATTGGACCGGCAGGCTGCGCAGATCCGCCATGACCAGCCGGCGCGAACCGAAATAGGCGTTGAGGGTTTCGACCTTCTGATGCGGCAGCGTCAGAAATTCCTCGAGCAGCCCGAGCTCGTGCATAATCTCGAGGGTCGAGGGATGGATCGTGTCGCCGCGGAAGTCGCGCAGGAAATCGGGATGCTTTTCGAGAACGATCGTGTCCACGCCGGCCCGCGCCAGCAGGAAGCCCAGCATCAATCCAGCGGGCCCGCCGCCGGCAATGCAGCATTGCGTGGTCAGCGTATCGGTCACGATCGGTTCCTCGCGGGGTTTTATCCCGGCGGCATCAACCCAGCGCCTTGACGATCCCTTCGCACATCTTCTTGGCATCGCCGAGCAGCATCATCGTGTTGTTGCGGAAGAAGAGCTCGTTCTCGACGCCGGCATAACCCGAACCGAGCGAGCGCTTGATGAACAACACGGTCTTGGCACTCGCCACGTCGAGGATCGGCATGCCGTAGATCGGGCTCGTCGGATCGGTCTTGGCCGCCGGGTTCGTCACGTCGTTCGCACCGATCACGAAGGCGACGTCGGCCTGCGGGAAATCCCGGTTCACGTCCTCGAGCTCGAACACCTCGTCATAGGGCACGTTCGCCTCGGCCAGCAGCACGTTCATATGGCCGGGCATGCGGCCGGCAACCGGATGGATCGCGTAGGAGACCTTCACACCTTCATGCTTCAGGAGATCGGCCATCTCGCGCAGCGCATGCTGCGCCTGGGCGACCGCCATGCCATAGCCCGGCACGACGATGACCGAGCTCGCATTTTTCAGGATGAAGGCGGCATCGTCGGCGCTGCCCGATTTGAACGGCCGGTCGATCTTCGGGCCGCCCGGGCCCGCCGCACTCACATCGGTGCCGAAACCACCCGCGATCACGTTGATGATCGAGCGGTTCATGCCCTTGCACATTATGTAGGAGAGGATCGCACCCGAAGCGCCGACCAGCGCGCCGGTGACGATCAGCAGGCTGTTGCCGAGCGTGAATCCGATACCGGCCGCTGCCCATCCCGAATAAGAGTTGAGCATCGACACGACGACCGGCATGTCGGCGCCGCCGATCGGCACGATCAGCAGGAACCCGAGCAGCAATGCCACCGCGATCAGTGCCCAGAATGCCCATTCATGCTGTCCGACCACGAGCACGACGATCAGCACGACGATCGCGATGGCTTGCGCGGCATTGAGCAGATGCTGGCCCGGAAAGACCAGGGGCGCGCCGGACACCAACCCCTGCAGCTTGGCGAAGGCAACGACCGAGCCGGTGAAGGTGATCGCGCCAACGGCAGCGCCGATTCCCATTTCGACCAGGCTCAGCGGCTTGATCGCACCGACCACGCCGATCCCATATTCCTCGGGACTGGAGAACGCCGCCGCCGCGACGAAGACCGCGGCAAGGCCCACTAGGCTGTGGAACGCCGCGACGAGCTGCGGCAGTGCCGTCATCTGGATGCGCAGCGCAATGAACGTGCCGATCGCACCGCCGATCAGTATCCCGGCGAAGATCGTGCCATAGCTGACGACCCCCGGCGAGGCGAGCGTGGTCAGGATGGCGATCGCCATGCCGACCATGCCGTAGAGGTTGCCAGCGCGCGAACTCACCGGCGAGGAGAGGCCGCGTAGCGCCATGATGAAACAGACCGCCGCGATCAGATAAAGAAACGGCGTCGCCTCGGCGATGAAGCGTTCGAGCCCGATCAGCGGATTGATGTCGCTCATGCGCCCGCCCGTCCCTTGGCCTTGCCCTTACCGGTGCCGGCATCCTTCTTGCGGAACATCGAGAGCATGCGCTTGGTTACGATGAAACCGCCGAAGATATTGACCGAGGCAAGCACGACCGCGATGAAGCCCATGATCTGACTGAAGTCGAAATCGGCCGGCCCTGCGGCGATCAGTGCGCCGACGATGATCACGGACGAGATCGCGTTGGTCACGGCCATCAGCGGCGAATGCAGCGCCGGCGTCACCCGCCAGACGACGTAATAGCCGACGAAACAGGCCAGCACGAAAACGGTGAAGAGCTGGACGAAGGGAACATGATGGAGCGTTTCCATGTCAGCCTCCCTGTTTGGCGAGCGCCGGATGAACGATCTGGCCGTCGCGGGTGAGCGCCGTGCCTTTCACGATTTCGTCCTCCCAGTCGATCTTGAGCGCCTTCGCTTCCTTGTTGTAGAGCAGCGATACCAGCGCGAAGAGATTGCGGGCATAGAGCGACGAGGCATCGGCCGCCAGCCGGCCCGGCACGTTCGCATGGCCGACGATGACGACGCCGTGTTTCTTGACGACCTTGCCCATCTCGGAGATCGGACAGTTGCCGCCCTGCTCGACCGCGAGATCGACGATGACGGAACCCGGCTTCATCGACTTCACCATCTCTTCGGTCACCAGCACCGGCGCCTTGCGGCCGGGGATGAGGGCCGTGGTGATGACGATGTCCTGTTTCCTGATCGTGTCGGCGATGAGCTGCGCCTGCAATGCCTTGTAGGCGTCGCTCATTTCCTTCGCATAGCCGCCGGCGGTTTCGGCCTGTTTGAATTCGTCGTCCTCGACCGCGACGAAGGTCGCGGCAAGACTCTCGACCTGTTCCTTGGCGGCGGGCCGCACGTCGGTCGCGGAGACGATGGCACCGAGCCGCCGCGCCGTCGCGATCGCCTGCAGCCCGGCAACGCCAGCACCCATGACCAGAACGCGTGCCGGCGCGATCGTGCCGGCTGCCGTCATCATCATCGGGAAG
>JAWXBK010000020.1:0-76484 GCA_034439975.1 Rhodospirillaceae bacterium
CCCCACCCGCGTCCGGGCCGGCATTGTCGGATGACGTGTCGGGTGTCCCCTCCGGCGTCGCGTCCTGCGCCACGGCACCGCCCATCGGCAGCAGAGCGCCGATGAGTATCGTCAGGACGAGTGCGCGCGCAATCCGGCCGAGCCATCGCCGCGCCAGATCGAGCGGCAACGTCTCATCGAATCGCCGCGCCTTATCGAACGAAAAAGTGCAAGGCATCCGTGAATTCTAACATGATTGACGGTAGAATGGCGAACCCCCACGCTGCGTTCCATGAGCGGCAGGCGATCGCGGGCCGCGCGACCCCTTTTCTTGGAGGCGGTGCGATGACGGTGACGATCTATCACAATCCGCGCTGCAGCAAATCGCGCACGACTCTGGCACTATTGCAGTCGCGCGGCATCGAACCCGCGATCCGGCTCTATCTCGATGAACCGCCGAGCGCCGCGAGACTCGATGAAATTCTGAAACTTCTCGATCTCGAACCGCGCGCCCTGATGCGCCGCCAGGAGCCACCCTACAAGGAGGCCGGGCTCGACGATCCGGCGCTGACGCGCAAGCAACTGATCGCCGCGATGGTCCAGCACCCGATCCTGATCGAACGCCCGATCGTGGTGGTCGAGAAGCGCGGCCACAAGAAGGCCGCGCTGGGCCGGCCGCCGGAGGCTGCACTGGATATCCTCTAGCCCGCCGGGCCTCTCGGCCGCCCCTGCGCCCAAAGGAGTGGCGGTCGAACGGGAATGATTGCGGCAGACGGGTAAAGCCGGGCCGATCCCGCCATATTGGGCACCATGCGGTAACCAACCCGACGGCGCACCGCCGGTTGCATCACAATGAGCGGAACCCGTCCGCCGGCAGCCCGGATGGCCTGACAAATGCCATAAATCGGCGCTAGCATTCGACCCTGGCTTCATCGAAGCGAAACGATCGAGGAGATCTTTTCCCATGTCGCAGCCTTCCCGCAGCACCGGTCAGACACGCGCACTTGCCCCCGATGCCATTCGCATCCTTGCCGCTTTGTTGTTCGTTGCGGCGCTTGCGCTGATGCTCCATAGCGGCAGCGCGTTCGGCGCCGGCAGTTCGGATTCTACCGACACGCCGAGTGTCGCCGACATGATCGACGATGCCGAGGATCATATCGACGACGAGGAATATAACGACGCGATTGCGCTGCTCGAAAAGGCGCGCGCGGAAGAGCCGAACAATCCCGACGTGCTGAACTGGCTCGGCTACAGCCACCGCAAGCTCGGCGACTACGACAAATCGCTGAACTTTTATATGGCGGCGTTGGCGGAAGAACCCGAGCATCTCGGCGCCAACGAGTATCTCGGCGAACTCTATCTGCTGATGAACGATTTGCCGAAGGCCGAGGAACGGCTCGCGGTGCTGGCCGCAGCGTGCAACAGCAACTGCGAGGAGTACGAAGACCTCCTCGAAGAAATCGAAGAGTATAAGGGCATCCACGGACTGAGCTGACCCGCCGCGTCGCTACACAGTTTCGGCGGCTGCCACCGTTTCATCGGCCAGAACAGCTTCGGCGGCCGGCCCCGGCTCGGCCGACCGCTCCGTATCGGACAGTGCCAGCAGCGCCGCGTTCTCGATCGCAATCACGGTGAGCGGAACGGCCCGCCCCCGCAATGTCAGCTCATGGCGCGGTGCATCGGCGAAGGCGAGGCCGGCTGCGCGCGCCACCGCATCCGACAGAACGAGCTGACACGTGAACTCCTTGGTCAGCGCTTCGAGCCGGCTTGCCGTGTTGACCGCATCGCCGACCGCGGTCAGCGAGATCGCGCGACCGTAACCCATTTCGCCGACGATCGCGGCACCGGCATGGATGCCGATGCCAATCCGCAGCGGCTCGTCGAGGTCATGCGCCAGCAGCCGGTTCACGTCTTCGAGATTGCGCGCCATCTGACGAGCGGCCTCGAGCGCGCAGCGCGCGCCCTCGCCGACATTCTCACCGATACCGAAAAGCGCCATCACCCCGTCGCCGATGAATTTGTCGATATGGCCGCCCGCCGCCTCGACCGCGGTCCCCATCGCGCGGAAGTACCGGTTGAGAATGAACACCACGTCGTAGGGCAGTTTATGTTCGGAAAGCGCCGTGAAGGCGCGCAGATCAGCGAACAGGATCGCGATCTCGACTTCTTTTCCCTGCAGATAACCGGGCCGCGGCTGCGCATCGCGCGGGCTCGCACCCGCCGGCAATAGAGGCAGCACCGTCACCGGCGCGGTCGGGCGCACCTGGCAGGCGAGACGTACCCCCTCGCCCGCGATGACACGCGACAATACGATGCGCTCGGATGCGCTGGCCGGCGGCAATTGCTCGGCCCCCGCCAGCACGCGCACGCGACAGGTCGAACAGCGGCCGCGACCGCCGCACACGCTGGCATGCGGAATACCCGCCAGCCGGCTCGCTTCGAGGATACTCGTACCCGCCCCTACTTCGATGCTGCGCCCGTCCGGATAATCGATACGGATCGAACGCCGCCGATGCCACCATTTGCGAACCGTGCGGGCCGCGAGAACCGCCGCGATCAACGCAACATAGAGACCCAACACCCATTTCTCGAGCGCGTAGATATCGGCGATCTGCGCGTCGCTCAGCGGGCCGACCCGCGCCAACATGGCGGCAAGCCATGCGGGATCCTCTGCCAGTATCGCCACCGCGCGCCCTGCCGATGCAAAGCCGAGAAAGCCAAGGGCCGGAAGCAGCAGCGCGACGGCGTACAGGTAAGGCTGCGATTGCGCATACCAGGGTTTCAGGCGAAGCCAGAAATGCAGCCCGATGCAGCCATGCAGCCAGGCGACGAACAGCAGGATCGTCTGCTGGACCGTGGGCCACCCGCCGCCCACCCAGGTTGCGAACAGCACGAACTCGTAGGTCGGCTCGATACCGAAGATGAGCGATGCCCAGAGCGTGGCTATCAGATGCACGGCCAGAAGCGCCGGTACCGAGAAACCCAGAACGAGTTGAAACCATTCCCAGCGCGCGAGGCGAAAACTGCGCCGCAGATAGATCGAAACGAACGCCAGCACGACATGGACCAGCAGCGCGCCGGCCAGGAAGGGCAGTCCGATACCGCGCCAGAACCAGCCGAACGGCTCTCGCGCGGCCTCCATCGCGTCGAGCGACACGAGGCCGAGCGCATGGTTTAGAAAATGGCTCGTCAGATAGACGAGCAGCACCAGGCCGGACCAGAGACGGAGTTGGCGAATAGTCACGGCTGGGCGCATCGGCAAAGGCGCATCCGCTGGGGCCGGGCCGAAAAGCCGGTCGCAAGACCGGGGCGGCAGCCGGGAAAACATGATATTAGACACCGCCATGCCGGACTGGAAACCGCAGCGCTTCGCCACGCGCCTGATCCCCAACGCCCTCGCCGCTTTGCCGGACGACCCCTATCCGGTCGCGCTCGAGCCGATCCTGAGCGGCGATTCCTTCGCCGCCGCCCGGACCGAAATAGCCGGCTGGCCCGGTTATGCGCCGACGCCCCTGCACGATCTTCCCGGCCTCGCGCGGGCGCTCGATGTCGGGGCGGTCTGGTACAAGGACGAGGGTGATCGCTTTGGCCTCGGCAGCTTCAAGGCGCTCGGCGGCGCCTATGCTGTCTATCGGTGGCTCGCGGAACGCATTGGCGCCAAGACCGGCACAAAAATTTCGAGCGCCGAATTATTGAGCGGCAAGCATCGCGGCATCGCCGGAACCTTCACCGTCGCGACCGCAACCGATGGCAATCACGGGCGCTCGGTTGCGTGGGGCGCCTCGTTGCTCGGCTGCCGCTGCATCATCTACATCCACGCAACGGTCAGCGAAGGTCGCAAGGCGGCAATCGAACAATACGGCGCCGAGGTGCGGCGCATCGATGGCGACTACGACGATTCGGTCCACCTCTGCGCCGAGGAATCCGCGAAGAACGGCTGGCAGGTGATTTCCGACACGTCCTATGACGGCTATCAGGACATTCCGAAGCTGGTGATGCAGGGCTATGGCGTCATGGTCGACGAGGCGCTCGACGCGCTCGAACGGCGCGGCGTCCAACCGGCCACGCATCTCTTCATCCAGGCCGGCGTCGGCGGTCTCGCCGCCGCGGTGATCGCGCGCCTCTGGCAACGCCTCGAGGATGCGCGGCCCTATGTCGTGATCGTCGAGCCCGATCTTGCCGACTGCGTCTATCAGACCGCGCTGGCGGGCCGTCTCGCGAAATCGTCGGGCAATCTCGATACGCTGATGGCCGGGCTTGCGGCCGGCGAGGTTTCGCCGCTCGCCTGGGCAGTCCTGAAACCCGGCAGCAATGCCTACATGACATTGCCCGATGCGGCGGCCGTGCATGCCATGCAGGCGCTCGCCGCCGGTGTCGGTGGCGACAAGAAAGTCGTCGGCGGCGAAGCCGGCGTCGGCGGACTGGCTGGGCTGCTGGCGAGCGCGGCGGATCCGACGCTGCGCGAGGCGCTGGGCTTGCGCAAGGATTCCCGCATCCTCATTTTTGGCAGCGAGGGCGACACCGATCCCGCCTTGTACGAAAAGCTGGTCGGTCGCTCGGGCGCTGCGATACGCGCCGATGACGACGGATCGAGCGACACAGCGATGAAACGATGACCGACGATCAGAAAATACGTGGCCGGCCCGATCGCGAAGAGCGGCGCGCAGAACGATTGCGGATGCTGCGTTCGGGCCCGCCCTCGCCCTGCATCAGCGTCTGCACGATCGACGACAAGACCGGCTGGTGCCTCGGCTGCGCCCGCACGCTCGGCGAAATTCGCGACTGGCTCATCATGACGCCGGAGCAAAAAGAACATCTGCTCGGCGAGCTCGATTTGCGTCAGGGTCGCCGCCGCGCCGGCACGGTATGAGTGCTGCGCCGCCCCGGGCGCTGGCCGATTCCCGCATCGGCCTTGCGCTGCTTGCCGGTCTTACATTTTTCTGGGGTATCAACTGGCCGATCATGAAGATCGCGCTGACCGAGATTCCGGTCTTCGGCTTTCGCGCCATGACCGTGATCGGCGGCGCATCCGGGTTGCTGTTGATGGCGCGTCTCACGGGCCAGCGTCTCGCTTTATCCCGCGCAGAACTGAAGCCGCTCATCATCGTCAGCATCGTGAACGTCACCGGCTGGCAAATCCTGTCCGCTTTCGGCCTTGTCCATATGGAAGCGGGACGTGCCTCGATCGTCGCCTACACGATGCCGGTCTGGACCGCGTTGCTGGCGGTGCCATTCTTGGGCGAGCGGCTGACCTTCCGCGTCATCGCGGCGCTCATTCTCGGCATGGGCGGTGTCGCCTGCCTGCTGATCCCGGTGCGCGAGGGTCTCGCAACGGCCCCGCTCGGCCTTCTCTTCATGGCGCTGGCCGGTTTCGTGTGGGCGGCCGGCACGATCAGCCTCAAGCGGGTGCGCTGGAGCCTGTCGATCCTTCCGCTCGCCGGCTGGCAGTTGCTGATCGGCGGATTGCCGGTGCTCGCCTGCGCGTTCCTACTCGAACGCGATTTCGAGTGGTCGACCATCAGCACGAGTGCCTGGGTCGCCGCGGTCTATGCAATGCTCATCCCGACGGTCTTCTGTCAGTGGGCCTGGTATCGCGTGGTGTCGATCTATCCTGCGTCGATATCGACACTCGGCACGCTGCTTACGCCCGTTGCCGGTGTCATCTCGAGTACGCTCATGCTCGGCGAGCCGATCGGCTGGGACGTGATCGCAGCCCTCGTCCTGGTTTGCCTCGCGATCGCGCTCATCACCATCGTGCCTGCGCGCCGGGCATAGACGTCATTCTGCCTGGTAGGGGATGACGTTTTCCTGCTCGCTCGGATCGTTGCGCGCGACAATCGCTTCGGCCGTTTCGGTATCGCTCAGATTGACCGGCTGATGCGGGACGCCCGCAGGAATGAACACGAAATCACCGGCCTCGTGTTTCATCGATTGTTTCAGCCCGTCGCCGTAGCGGGTTTCGATCCGACCACTGAGGATAAAGATCGCGGTTTCGTAGTCGCGGTGACTATGGGGTTCCGCGGCACCGCCCGGCGGCATCACGACCTTGTACATCGAGAGCGCGCGAGTCCCGGCAGTGCGGTCCGAAATGCCGGTGAACAGATCGAGCCGCTGAATATTATCGAAGATCTCGCGGCGGCGAACCATCACCACCGTCTGGGCGGCATCGTCGGTCGGCTTTTCGGACATTGTCGGTTCCTGGTCTGAAGATCCTGCGCGACCCATATATGGGTATCGCGCCGCGGCGGCTCAATCGCAACGCCTACCCGTTTTTCTGTGCCGCCAGGACGCGCGCTACATCGTCGAGCGAGCCGATCGACAGCAGCAAATCGGCCGGCAATTCGGCGGCGAGTTCCCGCTCGATCACTTCGACCAGACGCATATGCGCGAGGCTGTCCCATTCGCGCATGGTTACGACCGAGGCGTCGTCCGGCAGTTGCGCCGGATCGAGCTCGAGCGCTTCGGCCAGCATGCGGCGGGCGGCGGTCGTTGTATCGGTCATGCCGCGCTGCCTTTTTTGCCGATCTTGCTGAAGCCCTTGCCATGCTTGCGCAACTCAGCCTTACGCTTCGCCCATTCTTCGGGGAAGAGGCCGAACATCACCTGGTCGACGCGATTGCCGTCGGGGTCGATGCGATGGCGGCGCAGCATGCCTTCCGCGGTGAAGCCCTGGGCCTTGTAGTTGAACACCGAGCGGATGTTGCGCACCATCGGGTTGCCCCAGACCTTGCCGACCTTCACCACGTCGAACATGAAATCGAGCACGACGGCGCGCGTCTCGAGCACGATCGCCTTGCCCCAATACTCCTTGTTGCCGATCACGACATTGGTCTGTCCGAGATTATGCCGGCGGTCGCGATAGATGACATAGAAGCCGACCAGCTTGTTGCCGGCGTTCTTGTCGAAAATGCCGAAATGGAACGAATTGCGATTGTCGAACCGGTCGACATATTTGTGCATGTCCTCGATCGTCATCGAGGTCGGCGATGAATTCACGCCGGCCATGACCTCAGGATCGTGGGTCCAGTCCCGATAATCCTCGTTGACGTCGTCATGCGTCATCGATCGCACGATGTAATTCTCGGTCTCGAGCCGGATCGGCGGATCGGGCGGGCGCTTCTGCGGGCGCTTCTGCGCGGAAGCCTGCTGGCCACCCTGCGGCTGGCCTGGCTGTGCGGGTTTGCGCTCCCCGCCTTGCGCGCCCTGCTGATTGGCCGCAGGCCGGTTGCCGCCGCCCAACGTGCGGGCGCGGAGCTGGTGCAACGAGAGCGCATTGCCGGGATTCTTCGGTTCGTTCATCGTTTCACGCTATCGAGACAGGCCTGCATGACGATACGGCGGCTCACCTTGCCCCGATCGGTTTTCGGAATGTCGGCGAGGATAAACCATTTCTCCGGCACAAGCTCGTGCCGCAGCCGGTCCGCTGCCCAGGCCCGCAGGGCCGTCGCATCGTCGCGCGCGCCGTCGGTGAGGCGCACGGCGGCGGCGACAATCTCACCGCTGACAGCATCGGGCAGGCCGAAGCAGCAGGCCTCGGCGATGGCCGGGTGGCGCTCGAGAAAGAGATCGATCTCGGCCGGATTCACCTTCTGTCCGGCGCGATTGATCTCGTCCTTCTGCCGGCCGACCAGCCGCATCGTGCCGTCTTCGTCGATGCGCCCGATATCGCCGGTATGGAACCAGCCGGCCTTGAGCACGGGGTCGGTCAAGTCGGGCCGTTTGAAATAACCCTGCATCAGCGAGGGCGTCTGGAGCAGAAGCTCGCCCTCGCCGGTCGAGCGCATCGCGCCCTCGCCATCGAGCACGGCCGCACTGCCGCCCCAGAGCCGACCGATCAACCCGTCCTCGGGCGCAAATTCGTCGCTCGACGCGCCGCCGATCCAGTTCGCGGTCTCGGTGATGCCATACATGTTGGCGACCGGTGCGCCGCTCCAGGCGGCCACGCGCAGCCACAGATCGGCCGACAACGGCGCCGAGCCGATGCCGATGCGCTGCACGCTGCGACCCTGCGGCGGCTTGCCCATCTTGAGCGCGATCTTCCAGAAACTCGGCACCGAGCTCATGAAGCTGATGCGATTCTCGTCGAGCAGCGCGCCGAGTTTCGCCGCACCGGCAACGCCCGGCTGCAGGAAAAGATAGAGATCGTGTCCGGCGAGCCAGGGCGTCAGGCAATTGCCGATCAGCCCGTGGCCGAAATGGGTCGGCAGGACGCAGAGCGTGCGCGCCAGCGTTGCGGCGCCAAGAGCGGCGCGGTTGAGCGCGAGCCGCGCCAGTAGCGAGCGGAAGGTATGCACGACGCCCTTGGGATCGCCGGTCGTACCGCTGGTGAACAGGATCAGCGCCGGATCGTCGAGCGATGCGCGATCGTCCGCAGCTTCCGGCTCGTCCGTCTCAGCACGGGTATCTATCAAGAGTGCGCCCGGCTCGCCGCCCTTATAGCCGTCGCCGACCAGCACGAGACGTGCGTCGGTGAAGCGCACGACATTGCCAAGTTCTTCCGGCGTGAGCGCTGCGTTGACACAGGCGGCACAGCCGCCGGCCTGCCAGACCGCGAGCAGGTCCGAGAAAAAATGCGCGCTGCCGCCATGGGCGATCACTACGATCACGCCGGGGGCAACACCGAGCCGCCGCAGCGTTCCCGTTCGTCGCGCGACGGCAGCCGCGATTCCGGCACCGCGCATCGCGGTGCCAGCGGCCGGATCGTGGATCGTGCCGAGATTGTCGAGGGAAACGCGCATCAGCTCCGCAATCTGAACCCGTCTGGATCGTAGGGCGGGCGGTCGAGCAGTTCAGCATGGCGACGACGGCCGAGGATCTCGACCTCGAAGCCCTGCCCGTCGGATGCGGCCTCGGATGGCAAATACCCTAGCCCGAGACTTTTTTGGACCCAATGGCCGTAGCCGCCGGAGGTCAGGCGACCGACGCAGCGCCCGCGATGAAACAAGGGTTCACCACCCATCGGGTCAGCCTCATCGCCGTCGATCGCGAACAAAGCGAGCCGGCGCGCGGGCGCTGTGGCATCCATCGCCTGCACGGCATCGCGGCCGATGAAGCTGCCCTTCTCTGGCCGCACGAAACGGCCAAGCGACGCCTCGAACGGTGTGTAATCCATCGTGTACTCGCGACCCCAGGAGCCATAGCCCTTTTCGAGCCGCAGCGAATTGAGCGCGCGCACGCCGAAATGCTTGAGATCGAATTCGCGCCCCGCCTCGACCAGCGCGCGATAGACGGCGAGTTGTTCGGCTTCCGGCATGTAGAGCTCGTAACCGAGTTCGCCAGTGAACGAAATCCGCACGACCAGAGGCTGCGCATTTCCGATCGCCAAAAGCGTGGCTGATAAAAACGGAAACTCGTGATCGGACATGTCGTGCTGAGTCACGGCGGCGAGCAGATCGCGTGCGCGAGGGCCGGTGATCGAGAAACCGCATAATGTTTCGGTGACATCGACGATCTCGATGCCGCTGCGGCCGGGCAACAGATCGGACTGCAGCGATGTAAACAAGCGGCGATAATATTCCTCGGCGCTGCCCGAACCGACCAGCAGGAAGCGCTCGCTTTCCAGGCGCGTGACGGTCAAATCGCCGGCAACGCGACCGGTTGGCGTCAGCAGCGGACAAAGAATTGTGCGACCGGGGCGCGACGGCAATTTGTTCGCGACCAGATTGTCCAGCCATTCGGCCGCGTGCGGCCCGGCAATCTCGAATTTGGAATAGGTCGAGGTCTCCCAGATGCCGACTGCCTCGCGTACCGCGCGGCATTCTTCGTCGACGAAAGGAAATGCATTCGAGCGGCGGAACGACGGCGTCTCGACGGTGGTTTCGCCCTTTTTGCCGTACCAGAGCGGATATTCGCGGCTGAACGCCATGCCGAACACCGCGCCCTCCGCCTTTAGTTTCGGATAGACCGGCGTCGTCTTGCCCGGCCGCGCGGCGGGCAGTTCCTCGTTCGGAAAAGTCAGCATGAAGCGGCGGCGATAATTCTCTTCGGTCTTGGTGAGGAGAAAATCCCGGGTGACGAACTCGCCGAAGCGCGCGACGTCCATCGCAAACACATCCATGCCGGGCTCGCCGTCCACGATCCAGTTGGCGACCGCAAGGCCGACACCACCGCCCTGGCTGAACCCGGCCATCACCCCGCAGGCGCAGAAATAATTCTTGAGGCTCCGGACCGGCCCGATGATCGGATTGCCGTCGGGTGCGAACACCATGCCGCCATTGACGACGCGCTTGATGCCGCCGTTCCGGAGCAACGGAAAGCGTTCCATTGCAATCGCCATCAGATCGGCGATGCGGTCGAGATCGGGCGGCAGCAGTTCATGCCCGAAATCGGCCGGCGTACCGTCGACCGCCCAGTGCCGCGCATCCTGTTCGTAGGTGCCGATGAGAAAACTGCGCCGCTCCTGGCGCGAATAGCTCTCGCCCTCGAAATCGATCGCCATCGGCAGCTCGCGGTCGAGCGCCTCGATCTCGGGCAGATCGTTGGTCAGGATATATTGATGTTCCATCGGCACGATCGGCAGTTCGATGCCGGCCATGCGCCCCACTTCGCGCGCCCAGAGACCGCCGGCGTTGACGACATATTCTGCTTCGACCGTGCCCTGCTCGGTCACCACCCGCCAGCCGCCGTCCGGCTTCTGGTGCAGCTCCTTGACTGGATTGCGCAATACGACACTCGCACCGCGCTTCTGTGCCGCCTTCGCATAGGCGTTGGTGACGCCGTTCGGATCGACATGCCCGTCATTCGGGTCGAAAAACGCCGTGCGGAAATGGCTGAGGTCGACCAGCGGATGAATTTTTGCGACCTCGTCGAGTGGCATGAAATCGAGATCGAGGCCGAGATAATGTGCTTTCGCACGCTCGGCCTTGAAGAAATCGGCGCGCGCGTCGGTTGACGCGAGATAGAGGCAGCCGACGCGATGGATGCCGCAGCTCTGGCCCGATTCGCGCTCGATCTCGTCGTAGATCTTGATCGTGTAGGATTGAAGGAACGACATGTTCACGTCGCCGTTCAGCGTGTGCATGCCGCCGGCCGCGTGCCAGGTCGAGCCCGAGGTCAGCTCCGAGCGCTCAATCAGCATGACGTCCTGCCAGCCGCGCCGGGCGAGATGGTAGAGCACCGAAGCGCCGACCACGCCGCCGCCGATCACCACCACGCGCGCATGGGTTTGCATCCCGGTCTATCCCCTCGCTGCCGATCGCCGGGCTTTTTTCGGAGCCCGCGTGGCCGCATCCTAGCGGTCAAACCGGGCGCCAGAAAGACACGGCCCCCAGGTCGAGCCGGCCGGATCAGGCCGGGGGCTGATTCCGCCGGCCGCGCGCGATCAGCGCCAAGGCTTCGAGCATCATCTGGGCCGCCAGAAACGCCGTCTGTCCGTTGACATCGTGCGGCGGGCTCACCGTGTTGACGTCGACTGCCACGATCCGGAGCCCCGACAGAGCGCGCAGCAATTCGATCCCTTCCCGCGCCGTCGCCCCGCCCCAGGTCGGCGTGCAGACCCCGGGCGCGACCGACGGATCGAAGAAATCCATGTCGAAGCAGAGATAGACCGGCCAGCCGGCAAGCCGTTGTTTGATATGCGCGATCACATCGGCAGCACCCCGGCGAAAGAACTCGCGCGCATCGATCAGCTCGTAGCCGTGACCGTTTGTTTGCGCGGCGATGCGGTCGATATCGACCGGCCCACGGCAGCCCACATGGATCGAACGGGCTACATCGACGATGCCTTCCTCTGCCGCGCGGGTGAAGGTCGTCGCGTTGTTGTAGGTATCGTCGCCCGCGCCCGCATAGGTATCGGTATGCGCATCGAAATGAAGCACGCAGAGCCCGTCATGGACGCGATGCAGCGCGCGCAGTTGCGGCAAGGTGACGGCGCCATCGCCGCCCATCGTCACCGGTACCGCCCCGGCCGCGGCGATGCGATGGACCGCCGCTTCAATGTTGGCGAAAGAACTGTCGATCACGCCGGGCGTGACACGCACGTCGCCGCAATCGACGACGCCGAGCTCTGCCAGCGGATCGAGCCCGGCATCGTCCAACAGTTCGCGCACCAGCGGCGATTGCTGGCGGATTGAAGCCGGACCGGAGCGCGAGCCGATCCGCGTCGGATGTCGCCCGCAATCGAACGGCACGCCGAGGATGGCGGCCTTCGCATCCGACAGATCATGCGAATAGGGTACGCCCATATAGGTCGCGGGTCCCGTGAAGAGCGCCGGATCGAAAATGTCGCGACGGCTCATCGCTGTCCGACCCGGTCGCGTTCAACGGCGCCCGGCGCGGCAACGGGCCGATCCCGGGCAGCATCCTGCTCCATGCGGGCGAGCTGGAGCTCCAGCGCGCGGACTTTGGCCAATGTCGCCTCGAGGAGCTGCCGATTGAAACCGATCAGATCGGCGACCAGGCCGATCAGGAAGACGAACACGGCGATTGTCACCAGCACGCCGCCGAGAATCAGCGACTGGATATGCCCGCCGCCCTCGCCCTCCGCATAGAACCAGAGAAAGCGCAGGATCGGCAGGAGCCCGATCACGAGCAGCACGGCACCCGCCAATGCGAACAGCTTGAGCGGCCGGTACATCGCATAGATGCGCAGCATGGTCGCGAGCGATTGCTGCAGGAAGCCGGGGATCGTCTTGAACAGGCGCGATTCGCGGGTTACGGCCCGGGTACGCACCGGCACGGAGACAATGGCCATGCGCTTGCGCCCGGCCTGGATCAGCATCTCGATCGTGTAGCTGAAGCCCGAAACGATGTTCAACCGGAGTGCGGCGTCGCGCGAGATGGCACGAAAGCCGGAAACCGCATCGGGTACGTCGGTGCGCGAGAGCAGGCGCACGATGCGACTGCCGAGCGATTGAAGGAGACGCTTGGTGCGCGAAAAATGCTCAACGGTGGCGGTCTGGCGATCGCCGATGACGATATCGGCACGGCCCTCGAGGATCGGCTGCACCAGCAAGGCGATATCGGCGCCCTCATACTGATTATCGCCGTCGGTGTTGACGATGATATCGGCGCCTTGCTTCAGGCAGGCATCGATTCCCGTGGCGAAGCTCGCCGCCAGCCCGCGATTGCGTGCGTGGCGCACGACATGCTCCGAGCCATGCGCCCGTGCGATATCGGACGTGCCGTCGCTCGAACCGTCGTCGATTACCAGGATCTCGACGCGATCGATCCCGGCGATGCGGCGCGGAATGGCGGCGATCGTCGCCGGCAGCGTTTCCGCTTCGTTGAAGCAGGGAATCTGGACGATCAGTTTCAAATTCCGCCCCCCGATCCGCGCCCGAAGCGTTTGAATCTCCGCCGGATATGCGTCTGTGCCGCGTGCACCGCGCTACGGCTCGACGCCGAAAAACTCCAGCAGCCCGACCGGCTCGGCGTCGGGTGCCTCTCCGAGATCGGCCCAACGCAGGACCGTCTCGGTCATCCCCGGTCCCGCGGTGAATTCGTGCGGGCCCGTTTCGAACCGGACGGATTCGCCCGGTTGCAACCGCACCCCGTCGAACCGGACCGGGCCCTCAGCCTCAAGGCGATAATCGCCGGCGACGACGATGTCGAAGCCCACAGTTTCGCCCGGTTCCGCGACGCTCAGCCTCTGACCGACCACAAAGATCATACCCCAATACTGCAAATAATGCGCGGCGAGAAAGGCCGCGTCTTCCGGCAGCAGCGCGATCTCGTCGGGCACCTCAATCTCCTCGAGCAGCGCCGCATGCAGCGCCGGCGAATCGGCGAGGAGCAGCGGTGGCTGCGTTTCGGCGACCCGATCGGGGAAAAAATCTTGGCCAGTCGCACGGTAGCGATCCAAGCCCCAGCTCGAGTTAAAGAATCCGACACGGGGGAAGCGAGCAACGACGCCATAACCATCGATATAGGGCACCGAGTCCGGGAAGATTTGATGCACGGCCTCGACCAGTCGGCGCTGCGGCTCGGTCGCATCGGGCATGTCGCGGGCAATGCCGGCAACCAGAAAGACGCAGGGACCGAGCGCAATCGTCGCGAACAACAGGCGAGTGGCGGTGCGCCCGCTTTCGGCAGCGCGCGCGCGCATCCGTTCGAAGGCAAACCCGGCGAGGATTGCAGCCGGCGGCAGGATGAAGACGAAGTTGTAAGCGAAGGCATTGCGGTAAAAGAGCGGCACGATGACCGGAAAGGCGAGCGCGAGCGCGAGCCAGCCGTCGCGCATGGTGCCAGCCCGTGCACCGCGCCAGGCGAGCAGCGCGCCCCATACCGTCATGATCCAGAACAACGGATTGCTGAGAATGCTCACGAGCATCTCGCGCCAGCGCGGAAACAAGCCATCTTCGAGGAACATCTTGGGGCCGGTGCGATGCAGGAAGTTCGCAATGATGTCGAATGCGCCTGCCCATCCGGCGCCCGGTGCTGCCGCGTCGGCGAGGCGCGGCGCCAGCGCCATGCCGTGCAGCCAGAACAAGACTGCAAAGACGATCAGGAACGGAACGCTAAACGAGAATGCGAGACGGAGAAGGACGCGCAGCCGCACCATTCCCGGCCCTCGCGCGAGACAAAGCAAGGCAAGGCCGATTGCGACGAGATAGAAGACGGACTTGACCGTGACCAGCATCGCGACGGCCATGACAATGCCGGCCAGCATCGCATCGAGCGCGGCGGGTGACGATCCGGTTGCTGTGTCCGTCTGACTGCCCGCTCCGTACTGACGCGGCAGACCGCGCAACAGTACAAAAAGCGCGAGCAGACAAAGAAACGTGGCAAGCGGATCGGTGCGGAAACTCGCCATATGGTGCACGACCGCGGCGAGCGAGAGATAGGCAACCAGGCCGAACAACGCGCCGGTGCGCGACAGGAAGCGCCGCGCGATTGCATAGAGAAGCGCCGCGCTGCCGCAGCCAAGTGCCGCCATGACGAGACGCCCGGCGATGATCTCGTCGATCTCTGTCGCGCCGGAATCGGGCAACCAGGCAAAGAGATGGACATGCAGGGTCTGGAGTAGGGCGATCAGCGCCCCGCGCGCATGCTCGTAAACAAAGGAGAGGAAATGAAACTCGTCCCAGTTAATGTTGATGCGGAAGATGAGAAGGAACTGCACAACCAGCGCGAGCAGGATCGCGGCCAGGAAGAGGCGGTCGGACCAAACGAAGAGCCCCGAACCGCGGACCGGCCACGTCGCAGCCGAATCACTGGCCCACTTTGCCAGTTGGGCCTCCGCCGGATCGTCCCGTCTCATCGCCACAGCCGGTTCTCCTTCAACCCCGTCGAGCCATAACAGCCGGGATGCGGAGGGGCAAGGGAGCGCCAATGGTGCGTTTTAGCCCTTTGGGCATGCAATCGAAGGCTGACAAAAATCGATCGCCATGTACCGTTCTGTTAGTATTGGATGACTGAACAGTTGGCTCGGCGATTCTGGAGTCATGTATGCGCGATACCCCTTGCAGGACCTGCTTCCTTTGCGGCGGAACCGGCAGAATTCTGCATGAGGGGTTGCAGGATCGCTTATTCGGTGTTCCGGGAAAATGGAGCTTTCGTCTATGCGACAGTCCAGATTGCGGACTGGTCTGGCTCGATCCCAAGCCGTTGGAAAGCGACCTGCCAAACGCTTATGCGTCATATTACACCCATGGAAACAGCGAGGCAGCCACCAACTCAGTGAGAAAGGGCAGCAGGCAACGACGCATCGTACGAAAGCTAGAGCAAATGTGGCTGGCTCTCCTCCTGCTCGGTTCAGCACGAAGACGAATCGATACCATGTTTCTGGACGACATCGAGCCCGGACGAATGCTGGAGGTCGGTTGCGGCGACGGACAGTTTCTAGCCGGGATGCGAACCCGTGGGTGGGATGTCGCAGGTCATGAAATCGATCTGAAAGCGGCAGATTTGGCCCGGCATGTATCCGGCGCCACCGTGTACTCCGGCGATCTCATCGAAATCGCACTTCCTGCAGAATCGTACGATGCCATTGTTATGAATCATGTCATCGAGCATGCCTACGATCCGCCCGGCCTCGCGAAAGAATGCCATCGGCTACTAAAACCGGGCGGCCTGTTCATCGTCACCACGCCAAATACCAATAGCTATGGGCACGAAAGATTCGGAGATGCTTGGATGTGTCTTGACCCACCACGGCACTTGCAAATCTTTTCGCCAAAAACACTCGAGCAACTTGCGACGGGCTCGGGTTTCCTTTGTTGCCGAACATGGACAACACCTGTTCGTGCCGGTGGATTGCTGGCAGCTAGCCTCGACATTGAACGAAAAGGTACCCATAAAATGAGGAAAATGATCTTAACCCAGCAAATCGTTGCCGCCTTCCGGTATCAACTCGCGGCTAAGATTGCATACATTCAAAGCAAAGGTTCAGGTGAAGAAGTTGTGTTGCTAGCCAGAAGATGACTGCTCACAGTTCCCGCAAAGAGTCGAGCCAACTCAGTGCCGCTGCGTTGATCGTTACATACTATCCTGATGACGGATTGCCGCCACGAATCGACAAATTGTTGCAACAAGTGCGCCGGCTAGTGATTGTAGACAATGGCTCCAATGACGACACTTTCGGTTACATCGATCAATATTCGCAGCATCAAGAAGTAACGCTTTTACGGAACACCGTAAACTTAGGCATTGCGACCGCGCTGAATCAGGGAATGGCGTTGCTGGCCGGAGAGGGCTATGACTGGGTGCTTACGCTAGATCAGGATAGCACCGTCAACAACGATTGCATCTCGGCGCTGACGACAACAGCCCAACAATATAGCGGATACAACGATATTGCATTGATCGGCTCGATGCGGAAAGAAGCACGAAGTGACGATCGGCAGCATCGATGGCTAAGACCAAAGAAAGGGCTTCCCTTTTTTGAAAGAGTGGAATGCCTTGAGATCGGACCAAATGGCGTGACGCTAGTTATCACTTCCGGAACACTAACCAATGTCTCTGTATTTCGAAAAATTGGGCCGTTCCGGGATGACTATTTCATCGATTTGGTAGATTTTGAGTATTGTCTTCGCGCACGAAAGGCGGGCTATCGGATACTAGTTAGCTGTCGAGCGGAGATACTTCACCATGTTGGCATGAAAGTTGTGGGGGCGACGTCTGTATCTGCGATTTCACCCATGCATCATGAGCCGCTCCGAAAATACTATATGTTCAGAAATGCCGTTCGGACGATCGGATCGTATGGCCGCCTGTTTCCTCATTGGCTGCTTTATCAGTTATCCGCAATGGGCGAGATTCTGATCGCCATTGTTCTGTTTGAGGATCGGAAGATGGCAAAGCTCTGGGCCTGTGCATTGGGCGTATGGGATGGATTTCATGGCCGGGCTGGGCCAACGGACCGAGATTTTTGAAGTATGCAAGCTTCACTTGGCGGTGATGTTGGCAGTAAATCACCTCGAGCTACCAATCTCCGCGGCAAATTGAGCTTCCTGCCATGAGACTTCCCAGCATCCGCCCGGTCGTACGAAACTCCGCCTATCTCGTGAGCAGTCACGGCATCACGATGCTCCTGCATGTGTTCTATGTCGTCATTCTCGCGCGCCTGCTTGAGCCCGATCTGTACGGCCTGCTCAATTATGGGGTTTCCTGGTATCTCACGTTCATCGCACTGACTTATCTCGGTCTCGACGTGGTGCTCAGCCGAGAAATCGGCCGGGCCCGTGACAACGCACCTGCACTGGCCGGCTCCACACTTGCGCTGCGCGGCGGCGCCGCACTGTTTGTTTCTTTCCTGTCTGTTTCGATCGCCCTGGTCGCGGAACCCGATTCGGGAGCGCTGGGTTTGATTCTCGTTCTTTCGATTGCACTCTTCAGCCGGGCGATATGGTTATGGTGCGGCTCGGTGTTCACCGCATTCGAGAATACCCGCTACATTCTCTTTCTAGAACTCGGATTCCGCCCGATCGAGATACTATCCGTCTTCATCGTATTGTCGTTGATTGCACCGAAGAGTGTCATCGCGATTGCCTGGGTTCATGCCGCCTTGTGGACACTGCAATCGGCCATTGCCGTAGTCATCATCACGAAGCGATTTACCACTCTGGACTTCACGCAGCTTGCCAGGCAATCGAAGCGCCTCCTCGTCGAGGGGATTCCGGGTGCTCTGTACACGCTGACCGTCATCTGGTTCATGCAGTCGCCGACGGTGCTGTATCGACAGATGGTCGGAACCGGCGACTCGCTCGGCCATTTCGCCCTCGCGCTGCAGATCGTCGGATATCTGAACATCATTCCTTATCTGATCGGTTCGGTGTCGCTGCCGGTTCTGTCGCGATCGGCCACCCGCAATGACGGGAATACGCGCAGGGCCGCAATCGGCGTGCTGACCGCCATTCCGCTGATGGGAATTGCGCTCGGCCTTCTCGGACTGTGGCTCGCGCCGCCGCTGACCGTCATGATGTTCGGCGAGGCCTATCGGCCAACCGGCACGATCCTGGGCGAAGCGGTCTGGCTTCTGACGCCCATCAGCCTTGCGATCGGTCTGCAGCAGGTCCTGTTTTCAGTCGGCCGGCACCAATGGCCCGCCGCGATCGGAGCGCTGACCGGCATCGCGGCAATGGCGGCGTCTTATGCACCGCTGACTGAAGCTTTCGCTTATCGCGGCGCATTGCTGGCGATCGGTCTGGGAATGACGATCTGGGCCTGCGGCGCGATCGTTGCGCTGATCAGAGGCGGATTGCTCAGCGCCCGCAATCAGGAGACCGCACGACAGGCACCTTGAGGCGCGCGCTTCATGATCGCTCCCGACGTGAAGCAAGCGATGCAAGCTGGCTGTAGAGCTTTTGCCCGATTGCGGCATAACCGATCTGATTGCAAATGGCAGCGGACGGAACCAGCCTTTGAGCGTTGCGCGCCTCCCGGGCCAACATTTCGATCGCTGCGAGCAGTTCATCGGGGTCGCCTGCGGCCACCAGTCGGACAGCGAGTGTATCGGAACCGATCAGCTCGCGGATCGCCGGGCTGTCTCGCGTGACCAGAGGCCGCGCGCTCGCTAGAATCTGGAAGACCTTGTTGGGGATCACGCGGGACGCCTTGGCCGATCGGCCAAAGATTCCGAGACAGATATCGGCGTTAGTGATTCTCTCCCGCAGATTTGCGTAGGGCACCCACTCGATCCACTGGAGATTCGAAACCGGCCGCTCATCGAGCAATCGCTGGATCCTTGGCGCTTCCTGACCGGTGCCGATCAGCGTCCATGCATATCGTGCCGGGTCGCTTCGAGCGGCCGCCGCAATGATCGTTTCGATCCCGTGCAGCGGAATGAACTGGCCGTAGAAAAGGATGCGTATCGGCTCGTCGGGTGACGCTGCCGGTCGTCTCGCCAGCGGCTTGAAGATATCGATTTCCGCTCCAACGAAGACGGAGGCAACGCGTCCGGGTCGCAGCCCGAAGGTCGCGCGGAACCATTCAGAATGGGTCTGCGTATCCATCAGTACGAGGTCGGCCGCATGCGCCGCCAGCCAGTCCCACGCCCACAAAAGCCAGGCAACCGGATTCCACCGGCCAATCAGCGCGCGATCCGCGACCACCGTATCGTGAAGCGACAGAAACGCATCCCATACGATCGGCGTCTGCCGAAGCCGCGCGAATAGCCAGAGAAAAAGCACGTCGAGATGACCCAGATACCCAACCACGACCACGTCATGTTGCGGCAAGCGCAAGTAACGCCAGATCAGCGACGGGTAAGCCGCGATGGAGCGAAGGATACCGACGGCGATCGATCGCCCCCCGGACTGCGCCTTGTCTTCGACCCCGGCCCATATGTCCGTGTGACATTCGACGAGATCAACGTCGGTCTCACGCAATGCACGAAGCATGATTCGCGTGCGCGGCTTGCCGAGATCGTAGGTGCCCCAGAAAACAACGCGGAGCCGGTTCGACGGCAATGTCGTCAGCGGCCCCTCCTGTGCTTTCGGATGCTCCACTCAGTGAGTATCTGCGACATCGTCGGGTTTCCACGGATAGCTCCGTCGCGCCAGCCACCCCGAGAACCACCAGACCAGTAGTACGCCCGGCACCATCACGTAGCCGTCGATTGCATAGTGCCAGCCGAGATGAACCGAGCCGATCAGTACGATCAGGAAATACGTGAAGAGAATGATTCCGAGCCAGCGCGCGGTTCGCCAGCCGACTAGGGCGAAAAGCAACGTCATCGCGACATGCATGCTCGGCATTGCCGAGATGCCGCCGCCGAGCCGAACGTCGCGCATCAGGTAGTTATCCCAGAGCACCCCCTGCGCCACCAATGCACCGATACTATACTGTTCGTTCGCCGAGCGGAGAGCGTCCATGAGCGGTTCGAACGGATCGGTACCGTCGATGAGCAGCCCGTAAAATGCGGGTCCAGCCGACGTGAAATAGATGGCGCCGAGTACTCCAAAGATGATCCATATGAGTAACAGGCTGTAGAAGAACAGCAGGCGCAGCGTCGGGTTCCGCAGACTGAAGGCCTCCCACGTCCAGACGAACGACAGCGCGAAAAACCACAGACTGTAGAACCAGCCGACGATCGCAGTGGCGAACGGGCTGCCGAGAATCGGCTGCAGCAGTTCCCATGGCTGAAAGCCGAAATGCAGAAAGGTATCCAGTTCGACAAATTCGGGATCCCAGGTGAACGGGTCGATGCGCGGGATCGCAGCCTTGACGAGCGTGAACGCGCCGCCAAACCGCGGAATAAAAATCAGCAGGGGCAGCGCAATCGCGATGCGGTCGAGAATGAAAAACCGGTCGCGCAGATGATGCGCGAAGAGCTGGAGCGGTCGTCGCGGTCGGATCGCAACGATGATGTAGAGCGCATGCCCGAGCAGCAGGCACACAACGGCGAGCGGCATCAGCACCATGTAGGTCGGCAAATAAGCCCAGAGCGAGCGGTGCGTCGGCATGTCGAGCGCCGCACCGACGACGATCGCTGCGAGGATGAAACCCATGATAATCGCGAGAAGGCCGGCCTGATTAAGGAACGAGCGTTTCAACACGGCGAACAGCCGTTGGACACGGAAGCCGCCAACCGTCTGCCTCGAAACGCCCTGCTCCGCTGCCATCCAGTCCCGATCCCTGTTGCCCCTGCCCCAGCGATAGTTCGCTGCGCCTGAGAAAATCTGGTCGACCACATTGGGCCGCACCGCCGTCTCGGGCCGATTCGCGAGGCCCAATAACAGGATAGTCCGCGGCGATCCGGTGGACCAATGGCGCCGCCGCGCAGGGGTCGGCGCCCGGTCTTGGGGCCCTCCCGGCCGTCCGGAAGGTCCACTTTCGACCCTGCTAGTTTTCCGCGGTACCCGGCCCGGAATCCAGTTTTTCTCGGGTCCGGCGCGAAATCTTCTCATTTGTCGGGGTCGCGGTTTCGTCGCCAAATCCAGGCAACAACCGGCTTTTTCGGGAGGAGATCGGCCATGATCGGCAAGAAAACCAAATCGATCGAAGAATTCTGGCAGCGCTGCCGGCGCGACCACAAGATCGAGACCAACGATTATCACGTCAGCACCTTCGCCGACCCGCAATTCCTCGATCTGAACGACCCGCTGCTCGACCTCTCGGAGCAGCCGAAGCTGGTCGCGGCGCGTCAGAAACAGGGCACCGCCCACATGCTGCTGGAGTTCGAGCGCAACAAGGTGCCGCGGCGCAAGGTCGGCGACTATTGGGTGGTGCCGACCTTCGACAACGAGCCTTTGTTCCTCGTGAAGGTCGTCGATGTGTACGTGAAGCCGTTCAACGAGGTGCCGGATTCCTTCGCCAAGCGCGAGGGCGAAGGCGAGCAGACCCAGAAATGGTGGCAGGACGCGCACCGGGCCTATTTCCAGCCGCAATGCAAGAAATGGGGTGTCGCATGGCGCGAGGATACGCCGACCGTTTGCGAAAGCTTCGAACTGGTGGCGATGGCCTGAGGCCAAAGCCGCCGGCGATGGGGTGAGACCGGTGCCTCGACGCGCGTGCGCCGGGTCGCCCCGGCTCTCTTGTCGAACGTGACGCCACAAGGAAAAAGCTCATGCCTGCCCGCATCACCCTCTCGCCCGGCGCGCTGACGCTCGCCGATCTGCGTGCGCTCGAAGATCCGGCCTGCACGGTCGCGATCGCCGACGAAGGCCGCACGCGGATGCAACGCGGCTCGAAAATACTCGGCGAGAAACTCGCCGCCGGCAAACTGGTCTACAGCGTCAATACCGGGTTCGGCCCGCTGTCGGGCACGCGCATCGCCGACGACAAGCTCGGTGAGTTGCAGCTCCGGCTGATCCTGTCGAACTCGACCGGTGTCGGCAAACCGCTGGCCGAGAAGATCGTGCGCCGCATCATGGTGCTGAAGCTGGCCGCGTTACTGCCGGGCACGACCGGCGTACGCGTCGAGCTGGCCGAGGCCATCCTCGCGCTGCTCAACGCCGGCATCCATCCCGTGATTCCGGAAAAGGGGTCGGTTGGCGCGTCGGGCGATCTGGCGCCACTCGCCCATCTCGGTGCCGGGCTGATCGGCATCGGCGAGGTGTTTCACAAGGGCACGCGGAAGCCGGCCGTCGAGGCACTGAAAGCGGCGGGACTAGCGCCGTTCGTGCTTGGTCCAAAGGAAGGCGCTGCGATCGTCAACGGTACGCAGGTATCGACCGCACTCGCGGTCGAAGGCCTGTTCCGCACCGAAGAATGTTTTGCCGCCGCTCTGGTCGCGGGCGCGATGAGCGTCGAGGCGAGCCGCGGTTCGGCCGGCGCACTCGATGCCCGCATCCATGAGTGGCGCGGCCAGCCCGGCCAGCAGGCGGTTGCTGCGGCGCTGCGCGGCCTCCTCGACGGGAGCGCCATACAGGCTGCCGGCAGCCCGCGCATCCAGGATCCCTATTGCCTGCGCTGTCAGCCGCAGGTGATGGGCGCCGCCCTCGATCTCATCCGAAACACGGCCGAAACCTTGCGGCACGAGCTCAATGCCGTCAGCGACAATCCGCTGATCTGCCTCGAGACCGGTGATGTATTGTTTGGCGGCAATTTCCATGCGCAGCCGATCGGTCTTGCCGCCGACAGTCTTGCTTTGGCCATTGCGGAAACCGGATCGATCTCTGAACGGCGCATCGCCTTCCTGGTCGATGCTCATATGAGCGGCCTGCCGGCGTTTCTGGTCGAAGAAGGCGGGCTCAACTCTGGCTTCATGCTGGCGCAGGTGACCGCTGCGGCGCTCGTCAGCGAGAACAAGGCGATGGCGCATCCCGGCAGCATCGACAGCATCCCGACCGGCGCCAATTATGAAGACTATGTTTCGATGGCGACCTATGCGGCACGGCGCACCGGCGATATGGCAGAGAACCTGCGCCACATCATCGCGATCGAGCTGTTGGCCGGCTGTCAGGGGCTTGAGTTCCGCCGCCCGACGCGCAGCAGCGACATACTCGAAAGCGTATTCGGCACGGTTCGAAAACAGGTCGCGAAATGGGATCAGGACCGTTTCTTCAAGCCGGACCTCGATGCGGCCGCATCTTTGATCGGGACCGCATCGCTCATTCCCGATCCGGCACGCGCGGTGCTGCCGAGCATGAACGGTAACGCCGGCTAATCCCGCAACGCTCCACAAAGGCAAGGCCACCATGATCGGTGAGAAGACGAAGGAAGTCGAAAATTTCTGGCAGGAGGCCCGCCGCAAGCACAAGATCGCCACCAACGACTATCATGCCTGCACACTCGGTCATCCGGATGCGTTCGATCCCGACGTGCCGAGCCTCGATCTCTCGGATCAGCCGCGTCTGATCGGCAAGAATCAGAAACGCGGCACGGCACATCTCGCGCGCGAATTCGAGGCGAACAAGATCTCGCGCCGCAAGGTCGGCGACTACTGGATCATTCTCGACTACGACAACGCGCCCTTGTTTCTGGTGCAGGTGACCGAAGTCGAGGTGACGCCGTTCAACAACGTGACGGAAACCTGGGCCGCGGTCGAAGGCGAAGGCGACAGCAGCCTCGCCTGGTGGGCCGATGCGCATTACGAGTACTACACGCGGCAGTGCAAACCGCTGGGTATCATTTGGCGCGACGATCTACCGGTCGTCTGCGAGACCTGGAAAGTGATCGAGCCGGCCGAACGCGGGCGCGCGGCGATGAACGCCAAACCGCGCCAGAAAGCACCATAAGCGGGACGATCAGTTTGTCCCGGGCAGCAGATAGGTATCGGCGCTCGACCAGGAGAGATTGAGTTGCGATCCGATCGTCGTGGCCGTTTCGTCGACCTGCGAACTCGCCTTCTGCACCCGAAACTCGACGCCCTGATCGGTTTCGACGAAGAGCTGCGCAACGGCCCCTGAAAACTCGGCGGCAACGACGCGGCCGGTCACGTGGTTCTTGTCGGACGGAGAACCGCCGGCGATCGCGATCTTGTCCGCCCCGATGATGAAGATGGCGGACTCTCCAACCCGGATCGCACGATCGGCCGGCAGATCGACCTCGAAGTTACCCGACGGTGTAGCGATTGTCGCACGGCCCGCGGCAAGCGTTGCTACATTGCCGGCGATGACATTGTTCGCGCCGACGAATTCGGCGACGAACCGGCTTTGCGGCTTGCGGTAGACCTCGTGCGGCGTACCGATCTGTTCGATCCGCCCCTCATTCATGATCACGATGCGGTCGGCCATCGCCATCGCCTCGGACTGATTATGCGTCACATAGACGAAGGTGATGCCTAGTTCGTGATGCAGGCGCCGTAGCTCGCGCTGCATCGAACGGCCGATTTTCGCATCGAGTGCGCCGAGCGGTTCGTCGAGCAACAGGGTCTTCGGGTCGAGCACGATCGCGCGCGCAAGGCCGACGCGCTGCTTCTGACCACCGGAAAGCTGCAGCACCGAGCGACCCTCCATACCGGCGAGACCGACGGTCTGAACCACGTTCCTGACCCGGACATCGCGTTCGGCACGCGGCACGCCGCGCATTCGCAGTCCGTACTCGATATTCTGTGCGACGTTCATATGCGGAAACAGCGTAAAGTTCTGCCAGACCAGCGGCGTGTCGCGCCGCCACGGCTTCACATCGTTGACACGCTTGCCGTCGATGAAAATGTCACCGCCGCTGGGTTTCTCGAGGCCTGCGATCATGCGCAGCGTTGAGGTCTTGCCGCAGCCGGACGGACCGATGATGGCCAGGAACTCGCCATCCTGCACCTCGAGATCGATGCCGCGCACGGCTTCGACCGAGCCGTAGCTCTTGGTCACGTTCGATAAAGCGATGATCGGGGCGTTTGCCATCAATGGGTCTCATATCTGCGTTTGAAGTCCTGCCGGTATTTTTTGCCGGCGCGGAAGATGAGGAATTCCGCCAGGATGACGACGGAGATCGAGACGCCGAAGGCGAGCGTACCGATCGCGTTCACATGCGCGCTGATCTGCCCCTGGAATTTGACCCAGAGATAGACCGGCAAGGTGACTTCGATTCCCGACACCAGCCAGGCGACGATGAATTCGTCCCACGACACGACCATCGACAACAGAAAGGCGGCCGCGACCGCGGCACTGGCCTGCGGCAGGACGACAGTGCGAATGGCATGCCATTCGTTGGCGCCGAGATTCCACGCCGCCTGTTCGAGATTGGGATCGAGATCGTTGAGCCGAAGCCGCATGATGCCGAACGCAAAGGGCGCGGTCAGCACGACATGCGCGAGGACGACCGAGAACAGGCTCTTGGTCAGGCCGAGTTCGCGGAAATAAATCAACATGATGAGCGCCAGAATGACGAGCGGAATGCAGGGCGGCGCCACGATAAAGGCGATGTAGGCATTCTTACCGGGGAACTCCCAGCGATTGACGAAATAGGCGGCCGCGCATCCGAGCGGCGTCGCGATGGCGGCCGACGCGGTTGCCACGAACAGGCTGTTCTTGATGACGCCAATCACCTGCGGGTCGCTCAACGCCGAAAACCATGTCAGCGAGAAGCCCTGCCAGGGCAGATAGGGAAAGCGGCTTTCGTTGAACGCGAAGACGATCATCGTCACGAACGGCGCGAAGATGAACGCAAAGGCCAGAAACATATAAAAACCGAGGCCGAGTTTGATCAGGCGGTCGATCATCGCGGATTGCTCCGTGGCGGAAACGCATAGCGGAAGGCGACGAAGAAGACCGCCATCAGCGTCAGAATCATGACTACCGATATGACCGAAGCGCGCGGAAAGTCCGACTGACCCTGAATCGTGTTGATGATGAGAATGCTGAGGGTCGGGCGCCCGCCGCTGCCTAGATAAGACGGCGCGATATAGTCGCCCATCGCCAGCATGAAGCCGAACGCAAATCCCAGGATCAGGCCGCTGCGCGCCATCGGGATGACGACCGTCACGATCGAACGGAGGCGTCCGGCACCGAGATTGTTCGCGGCTTCGAGATAGTCGCGGCTGATGTACATCAGGCTCAGAAGCTGAACCAGCGCCACCAGTGGGAAGAAGTATCCCATATAGCCGACCAAAGTCGGAGCGAACGAACCCTGGAATCCCACCAACGACAAGCCGAACACCGAGAGCGCCGAATTGACGATGCCGTCGTCCTCCAGCATGAAGCGCCAGGAGTAACTGCGGACGTAATAGTTGGTGAAGTAAGGCAGGATCAGCAGCATGAAGGCGATGCGCTGCGTCCGCGGCGAGCTCTTGAAGGCGAGCGCATAGGATAGCGGGAACGCCAAGACCGTCGCGAGCACGGCCGCAAAGGCGGCGTAGAGAATGGTCCGGAAATAGATCGTGTAGAACAGTTTCGAGCTGAGGATGCTCGTCCAGTTGCCCCAGTTATAGTCGGCAACCAGCCGGTAGTTCTGCACCGTCCAGAATGTCATCAGGATCAGGAGAACGCCGGCGCCGAGAAAGAAGATGAGCTGCCAGGCAAGCATCGGCCCGCCCGTCAGAACAAATGACGGGGTGATGCGAAAATCTTTCAGCGATCGACGCACAGGCACGACCCCGAACCTTCCCCGCCTCGATACGGATACTCATCCGAATACGATCGACACGCCAGCAGCACAGGGATACTGCCGGCGCATCGATCGTCAGAGGCTTACATGTTTTTGAATTCCTGCCACAGATTCGCCCAGTCGGTCACAGACTGGTCGGCAGGCAGGCTGCGGATCACGATGCGGCCTTCGCGCCACGCTGTGATCGCGTTCGGATCGTCGAGGCTGTTCATCTTCAGCCGTTCCGCCCATTCCGGCATATCGCGCTGCAGGACTTCCCACGCTCGCTGATTGGCAGCGACCGCGGTATAGGCGGGCTTGGTGGCGAACTTCGCCTGGGCTTCCGCCGAGAGGCAGTAATCGACGAACTTCTTCGCGGCATCCACTTTGGTTGTGCCTTCGCAGATCGAGATCAGTTCGCCCCAGAGATAGCCGCCTTCTTTCGGAATGGCCGTCGCGACCGGCACGCCCTGGTCGACGAGAATCTGCGTCGCCCAGTCGCCGCCGCCCGGTTGCAGCCAGATCGAACCGTTGGCAAAGCCGGAGAACAGACCGGCATATTCGAGGAAGCCGCTGAACTGCGGACGAACTTCCTGGAGCGTGCCGCGCAGCCGCTCGAACTCTTCGTCGGTAATGATGTACGGATTGCGTCCGTCGGCGGGCGCGTTGCCCGAGAGGATGCTGAGGCTGCCCAGCGCATTGCCCCACCAGTCGTTCGACGCGACCTTGCCGGCCAAACGCGGATCGCGAATGATCTCGTAGGACGAAAGATCTTCCTCCGACAATTTGTCGGTGCGATAGCTGAGTCCGTTGAATCCGAACTCGTACAGGATTGCGTGATACTTGCCGTCGACGTTCCAGCCGATGTCCTGCTTGAACTCCGGCAGATATTCGTTCCAACCGGCATATTCCTCCGGGTCGAGCTCCATCAGCGTGCCAGACGCGACGAACTCCGGCACGAACTCGCCCGACACGGAGGCGATGTCGTAAAGTCCCGGGTTCTGTGTGAGCTCCACCAGGCCCAGATCGCCGGCGGCATATTCCTTCGCCCGGATCGTGATACCGGTCTCTTCCTGGAACGCGTCGATGACATAGGGATCGCTATGCCCGGCCCAGGTCAGCCAGTTGAGTGTCGTCTCTTCGGCCCGGGTAAACACGCTCGGCGCGACCGACCCGACCGCGGCAAGGCCGAATGTCGCAGCACCGGCTTTCAGAACGGACCGACGGTCCGCCTTCAACGATGTCGTTTGGCCCGATGTGGCTGATTTGGGTGTCCGGCGCCGGCTGACCCGGTTGGACGATGACTTCTTGTTCCCGCTCATCGACTAACGCCTCCCTCATTTCTCTGGTTTGTCGTTCAACTCCGTATCGCGCTGTCCCCCCGGCTGGTATCCGGCTCTCCGGCCCAAGCTCTTTTGTTTACGCTTTTTAAGTGTATTTAGATAATTTAATACAATTTCACTGTGGATGGCAGAGCATATATCATATATTTGCGATTGCCCACCAATTGGTTGCCATCAGTTGGGAACCAAATGCCAGCAGGGGCAAAGGAGTTTTTTTGAGCCCGGTTACGAGAAATTTTGGATATCCGAGGCGGCCGCGCTTTTAACTAGACGCTGCGCCGCGGGGTTCCAGAAAACAGCCATGTCGACAGCGGAGGTGACGCGCCATGCATTCCGTCAGGCGACTGCCATCGTTGAACGCTCTCAAGACGTTCGAAGTCGTCGCCCGCCATCTGCATATGGGACATGCGGCAGCGGAACTGCATGTCACCGATGGCGCCGTCAGCCATCAGGTTCGCTCGCTGGAATCGGAACTCGGCGTGCGGCTCTTTCAGCGCGGCCGTTCGACATTGACCCTCACCCGCGAGGGCGAGCGTCTGTCGCCGCTCGTCCGGCGGGCCTTCGAATTGCTGAACTACGCGGTCCAGGGCGCCGAACTGCAAGCGATGGAAGCCGAGCTGACCATCGCCTGCGAACCGGCGATGGCGGCGAAGTGGCTGGCGCCGCGTCTCGGCAATTTTCTCGCCGCTTACCCCGATCTGCATGTCAGCCTGCAACCGCTCTGGGACATGAGCGCGCTGCTTCGCGGCGAAGTGGATGCAATGATCTGTTACGGCTCGACGGATCAACCGGGCTATCGCACAGAGCTGGTCGCCCAGCTCCATTTCTTCCCGGTGATGAGCCCGAGCCTTCAGGACGGGCCGAACCCGGTTCGAACGCCCAGGGATCTGATCCGCCATACCTTGTTGTACGAGCATGACGAAACCGATTGGCATCAATGGCTGATCGCGAACGGCATCGATGCGGCGCAGGCGCGCGGTGTGCGGCTGACCAACGCGCATATGACCATGGACGCCGCGATCGCCGGATATGGCGTTGCGCTCGGCGATACCGTGCTGGCCGCGGCCGATCTTCAGAGCGGCCGGCTGGTGCGGCCGTTCCGTTCGACAATTCCAGCACCTAAGCCTTACCAGCTCGTCACGGCCGAACAGCCCAGATCGGCCAAGGTCATGGCCTTCCGCAACTGGCTGATCGACGAGATCCGTCGCTATCCCGACCGATAGCGGCCCGCCTTTCTGCACGCAGATTCGATTCCCGCGCGGTGGCGCAAGCGCGCCGTCGCCGGTACGATCCCATGAGCGCGAACGCGGCGATGCCGAAACAGTACAGTTACTGTGCGTCGTGGAAAATGATGCCGAGCGTGTGTCGGTTGCCGCTGCGCAACCGGCTGACGCCGTGGCGCATGTTGACGCGGTAATCGCCTTTGGCGCCGCGAACCGGCCGGTTATGGACGGCAAACGCGACCGCGTCGCCCTGCCGCAGCGGCACCACCTCGACGCGGCTCTGCATGCGCGGGCGCTGTTCGGTCAGGACGAACTCGCCGCCGGTGAAGTCGCGATCCGGCTCGGACAGCAGAACGGCCACCTGAATGGGAAAGGCCAGCTCGCCATAGAGATCCTGATGCAGGCAGTTGAAATCGCCGGAACCGTATCGAAGCAACAGCGGCGTCGGGCGCGTCTGACCCGCCGCGTGGCAGAGTTTCAGGAACTCGGCGTGATCGTCGGGATCGCGTCGATCGATCCCCATCCGCTCGTTCCATTGATTGGCGATCTTCGCGAGACGCGGATAAAGCGCAGTGCGCAACGCCGCGACGAGGCCGGGCAGCGGGTATTTGAAGTAACGATACTCGCCTTTGCCGAACCCGTGTCGCGCCATATGCACCTGGCTGCGAAAATGGGACTCCTGCGGATAGAGCGCGGCGAGCGCCGTACATTCGGCCGGCGTGAGAAACGACGGCAGGACGGCGCAGCCGAACCCGTTCAGCGCGGCCGCCAGCGCATGCCGGTCGAAATGGTCGACCCTTGCTTCCGGATTTTCTTCCGCGCAGTCATGCGCGGGCCTTTGTGTGGGTGCGCCAAGCATCGAAACAATGTGGGGAGCGAAGCCGATCCCGGCAGTCCGTTTCTTGCGCGGACGCGTTTGAAAACGGCCCATGCGCGGCGAACGGGCGCGCCGGCGGACACGTGTCGGCCGATCCGCGGACGAGCTGCACCAGGGGAGGGGCGCGGACGGTCGTTGCATCGACGGATCGCAGCCGCAGCGCGCAAGCTGCGCAAAACATCACTCAGCGTCGGATAATGTCCAACCTGTTCGCCGTTTGTGCCTTGATTGCGGTTGGAATAATGGCGCGCCCGAGAAGATTCGAACTCCTAACCTTCTGATCCGTAGTCAGATGCTCTATCCAGTTGAGCTACGGGCGCACCGAGCGCGCCGGTTCGATGGACCGGGCGGAAGGCGGCGGACCTTAAACGAGGCCCCCTACCCTGACAAGAGCGCGTGAGCGGCCGGATTCTGCGGCTTTCAGGCCGATTTGGCGGTTGAGGCAAACGGTTGTTTTCAGTACCTTAGCCGGCGATGGGGGATATAATTCGCGACTCGCAGTCGGCGACCGGGCTTGGCCCGCGTCCGGCGATGCGGCTTGCGAGCTTCGGGGGGCAACGCGCATGAATGCCAAAACGGTGCTGGCCGGCTTTGCCAGTTTCATGCTGTTGCTGGGGGCATGCTCCTATAGTGAGAATGCCGTCGCACCAGCAGTAACCGGCGAAACAGAAAACCTGCAACGGCTCGGGACCGGCAATTTCGAGCCTTCCGGCGTGACGCCGGGAGTGCCGACCGGTACTGCCGTCGGGCAGCGCGTCGAACAGCTGCGCAGCGAACTCGCCCGGCTTCAGGGGCTGGTCCGCGATCAGAACGGTCGGCTGCAGTCGATCCGCGCCCAGACCATCCAGAACGCCAACACCTATCACGGCGTGGTCGGGACGATTAACTCCAAGCTTCAGGTCGGCACCACGCCGGGCAATCCGATCCTGGTCGACCAGTGGAACCAGGCCCAGACCCAGCTCGAACTGGTCTCGAACGACCTCAACCAGATGAGCGCGTTGTCGAACGACGTGGCGCAGAGCGCATCGCTCTCGTCCTATCTGCTCGATACGGCGCGCGCGACCTACGCGATTTCGGGCGCGGTCGACGAGGACCATCAGCAGCTCCGGGTGCTCGAGGACGAGACCAACCAGACGGTCGTCCTGATCGACCGGCTGCAGAGCGAGCTCACCCAGGACATCGTGCGCCAGAGCAACTACCTCTCGAACGAGCGCTCGAACGTCCAGGTGCTGGCTCTTGCCATCAACTCGGGCGAACCGTACGGCACCAGCCTCGCGAACCGCTCCTACTCGGTACCGATGCAGCCGTCGAGCGCGCCGGGTGCCGGCATCGCCACCGGACGGCCGCTGGTCGTGATCCGCTTCGACAGCGAGAATGTCGATTACGAGCCGGCATTGTTCTCCGCCGTCAGTGCCGCGCTCGATCGCCGGCCGAATGCCGCGTTCGATGTCGTCGCCGTCGCGCCGGCTGTCGGTACCGCGGGCGAGGTTGCGGTCAACGCCAATGAATCGCGGCGCAATGCCGATGCGGTGCTGCGCTCGCTCGCCAGCATGGGCCTGCCTTCGGACCGGGTCAGTGTCTCTTCGGCAACCAGCGGCGCCGCGCAGGCGAACGAGGTGCATATTTTCGTGCGCTGATCGCAGGCGCGAACTTTCGATCTTTTCAACCGGCGCCCGCGAGGGCGCCGGTTTCGTTTTGGGCGGGGGGATCGGTCGCATGCCGCCGTTTCATGCCGCCTCTCAGTGTCGGACGCGGTGGATTTGCCGATATCCGACGTTTCGCCATCCCCCTCGGGGGATTGGCGTCGATTGCCGCCAATGCGATGCTCGGGATCCGGCACGAACCTCTATGGGAGACATGCCATGACCCCCAACGCCTCAAGGTTCCTCACCCGATTCTGGATCGGATTTTTTGCCGTCATGCTGATCGCCGCACCGGTCGATGCCGTGCGCGCCGATGACGGCGCAACCGTTGCGCCGGACTCTGCCGCGGCGGGTGCCATCCGCAACGTCATCGAAAATCAGTTCGAGGCCTTTCTCGCCGACGACGGCGCACGCGCATTCTCCTTTGCCTCGCCGGATCTTCAGGTTCAGTTCGGATCGCCGGACGTCTTCATGTCGATGGTCCGCACCGGCTATGCGCCAGTCTATCGGCCGCAGGACGTCGAGTTTCTCGATCTGCTGAAAGCGCCGAGCGGGTTCGTTCAACAGGTGCATGTCGTCGGCACCGACGGCACCGCCGTCATCGCGCATTATCTGATGGAACAACAACCGGATGGCAGCTGGCGCATCGACGGCTGCATGTTGACGCAAGCACCCGATCTCGGGGTCTGATTGCAGGTGGGCGACGCGGCATTTTTTCCCCGGTACAGTGTTGTGGGGACGAGGCGTTCATGACGACAGGTCGCAAGGAATTTCCGGTCTCGTGGGAAGAGCTGCACCGCAATGGCAAGGCGCTTGCCTGGCGATTACTCGAGTGCGAACCGTTCAAGGGCATCGTCGCGATCACGCGGGGCGGGCTGGTGCCGGCCGCGATCGTGGCGCGCGAACTCGATCTGCGACTGATCGATACGGTCTGCATTGCAAGCTACGGCGAACTGCCCGCCGCCGATCGCGATGCTGCGCCCCGCGACCCCAAGCTTGCCGACCGGGGCCAGGGCGCGCTGTCCATTCTCAAGCGTCCCGATGTCGGCGACGGCAACGGCTGGCTGATCGTCGACGACCTGGTCGACACCGGCCAGACCGCGCGCGCGGTGCGCGATCTGATGCCGAAAGCGCATTTCGCGACCATCTATGCAAAGCCCGCCGGGCGACCGCTGGTCGATACGTTCATCACCGAAGTGAGCCAGGACACTTGGATCATGTTTCCCTGGGACATCGAGCCGCAATTCATCCAGCCGATCGCGCGGCGCAATCACAAGACCTGATCGCGATCCGTCGGTCGAAGCGGATGGCCGGGGATCAGGCGGGAATTGCCAGATTGTCGATCAGTCGCGTCTTGCCGACATAGCAAGCGACGAACAGGCGCGCACCGGGCTTCAGCACGCGTACCGGCTCGAGCGTCGCGCCGTCGCAACAATCGAGATAATCGACCCGGTCGATACCCGCCTCGAACAAGGCGGTGCGCCCACTGATCAAAGCCTCCGCGATATCCCCGCCGCGCGCGATGTCGTCGGCGAGATTGCCGAGCAACCGCGGAATGATGCTCGCGGTTGCGCGCTCGGTCGGCGAGAGATGGCGGTTGCGCGACGACATGGCGAGCCCGTCTTGCTCGCGCACGGTCGGCACGCCGACGATCTCGACCGGAAAATTGAGATCGAGCGCGAGGCGATGGATGACCAGAAGCTGCTGGTAATCCTTTTCTCCGAAGAACGCGTAGTCGGGCAATGTCAGCAGCAACAATTTGGTGACGACCGTCGCGACGCCCTGGAAATGGCCCGGCCGCGTGGCGCCGCAGAGCGGCCGTGCGAGTGCGCCGACGCTGACGCTGGTGTCGAATCCCGGCGGATAAACCTCGTCGACCGGAGGCGCGAACAGCAGATCGACGCCGGCCGAGGCGAGCATGCGGTGATCGTCGGCTTCGTCGCGCGGATAGGAACGGAAATCGTCGGTCGCATTGAATTGCAGCGGGTTGACGAACAGGCTTGCGATGATCCGCGTGCAATCGCGCCGCGCGCGATGCGCCAGCGCCAGATGCCCGTCATGCAGCGCGCCCATGGTCGGCACGAGGCCGATCGTTTCGCCGGCCCGGCGCCAATCGGCGACCTGGCGACGCAACTCGGCCACGCTGCGCTGGATGGGCAGAGCCGGCAGATCCGCCTTGCCGGCGACATGGAGCGCCATTGCGATCAGCGCCGGTTCGCGGCGCCCCGCGCAGCGCCCGCGGCGGGACGCGCCGTCCGGGGCTCTGTCCCCTGCGGAACGCCGAAGCAATGCTCGGGGCCCGGGAAGCGTCGCGCGCGCACATCGGCCGCATAGGCCGCTGCCGCTTCGCCGATCGCCACGCCGAGTTCCGCATAGCGGCGCACGAACTTCGGTTTGAAGACGTCGAACAGACCGAGCATGTCTTCGCTCACCAGAACCTGCCCGTCGCAGGAAGGCGACGCGCCAATGCCGATGACCGGCGGCGCAACCGTCTGGGTGATCTCGCGCGCGAGCGGCTCGACGACGCCTTCAACCACAATCGAGAACGCGCCGGCATCGGCGATCGCCTTCGCATCGTCGAGGATCGTCGCGCGCTGGATCTCGTCGCGACCGCGGCTGCGATAGCCGCCGAACTCATTGACCGATTGCGGCGTGAGCCCGACATGGCCCATCACCGGCACACCGCGCGCGACCAGGAAGGCGACCGTCTCGGCCATCGCGCGGCCGCCCTCGAGCTTGACCGATTGCGCGCCGGTCTCGGCCAGCACCCGCGCGGCATTGCGATAAGCCTGGGCGGGCGATTCCTGATAACTGGCGAAGGGCATGTCGACGACCACATTGGCACGCTCGCTGCCGCGAACGACGGCGCCGCCATGCGCGATCATCATGTCGAGCGTGACCGGCAGGGTGCTGTCGAACCCGTACAGCACCATCCCGAGCGAATCTCCGACCATCAGCAGGTCGACATGAGGGTCGAGCAGCCGGGCGGTCGGCGCGGTATAGGCGGTGAGGCAGACAATGGGGGTGCCGCCCTTACGGGCTGCCAGCTCGGGGACCGTGATCCGCTGGCTGCGATGTTCCGTGCTCATCGGGCCTTGCTCATGGGGTGTCTCCCGAACGCAGGCGCTCTCAGGCAGGTTCCGGGGCCGGCTTTCGGCCGGAAACCCTACCGGATGCTTGTTCTACGCCGCCATGGTGCAATGCACAATGACCAATCCGCCGGGCCCTCGGGCGCAGCCCGCGCGCGCCGCAAGCCCGGGCGCTCCGGTCCCCGAACCTAGATCTTGCCCAACGGGCCGCCGTCGCCGCGGCTATCCAGCGACCAGTAGGTCCGCATTACCAAATAGGTGAAGGACGCCGACCAGGCGATCAGCAGCAGGCCGTTCAGCGATTCGACCGCGGCGACGATCCGGGTCGGCCCGATCGGATAAATGTCGCCGATGCCGAGCGACGTGAAGGTGGTCGCGGAGAAATACAAAAAATCGAATACGCGGTTATGCGTGTCGCCGGTCAGCGATCCGAGCTTCAGGTCGTCGGCAAAGACATAATAGGCCAGCGCGTAAACTAGGACCTCCAGCACGTGCGCCACGAAACAGGCGAGCGTGACGAGCACCATGCGCCGGCGGAGACCGAGCCTTTCCGGTCCCGGCAGTACGCGCGAGACCAGTCGAAGCGCCTCGTAATGAGTAAGAATGGTGGTCGCGAGAAGAACGACACTGATCGCTGTCGCCAGCAGCATATTTGGATGTGCCTTCCCGCAGCGATCATTTCCCGTTGCCGGGCAGTGGACTGGCGGGCAGTCTAGTCGGAGCTTGAGGTCCCGCAAAGACAGGGGATGGGATCATAGCGAACAAGACCATATCGGGACCGGCCGTCGGCGCCCTGGTCCTGATTCTGACGACCGCAGGCTGCGCCGCTTTCGAAACCTGCGAACCCGTTCCGCTGGACGACGAAACAGCGGCCGAAGCGGCACGCGCGGATCCCGAGCCGGCCTTTACCGTTTCGGCCGAAGGCAGTGTCGTCGCCGCCGAGCGGCATATGATCGTCGCGGCCCACCCGCTCGCGGCGGAAGCCGGGCTTGCAATGTTGCGCAATGGCAGCAGCGCGATCGATGCGGCGATCGCAGCCCAGCTCGTGCTCAACCTGGTCGAGCCGCAATCCTCCGGCATCGGGGGCGGCGGGTTCCTGCTCTATTTCGATGCGGCGAACGACCGGACGCTTGCCTATGACGGGCGCGAGACGGCACCGATGGGCGCGAACGAGACCATGTTCCTCGACCCTGCGGGCAATCCGCTCGATTTTGACACCGCGGTCGAAAGCGGGCGTTCGATCGGGGTGCCCGGCCTGATGGCGATGCTCGAACTGGCGCATCGCGAGCACGGCACCTTGCCCTGGCCGGCGCTGTTCGTGCCCGCGATTGCGATCGCCGAGCACGGTTTTTCCGTATCGGAACGGCTGCACGATTTGCTGGTCGAATACGAGGCCGAACATTGGTCTGAGGGCGCGCGTGATTATTTCTATCCGGACGGCGCGGCACCGGCCGTCGGCTCGATACTGCGCAATCCGGAGTTCGCCGAAACGCTGCGCCGGGTCGCCGCCATCGGATCGGAGATGATCTATCGCGGCGACATCGCGACAGCGATCGTAGCGGCGGCCGCAGAAGAACCGTTATCTGGCGTGCTCACCGAGACCGATCTCGCCGGCTATGCGGCGTACAACAAACCGCCGGTTTGCGGCACGTATCGCGACTATCGGGTCTGCGGCATGGGTCCGCCATCGTCCGGCGGTATCGCGACATTGCAGATCCTCGGCATGCTCGAAGCGTTCGACATGGCGGATTACGGGCCGAATCAACCGGAGGCGATGCATCTGTTCGCCGAGGCGAGCCGCCTCGCCTTCGCGGATCGCGCACGCTATCTGGGCGACGACCGGTTTCTGCCGGTGCCGACCACGGGACTGCTCGACCCGCCCTATCTCGCCGAGCGCGCCGATATGATCAGCGCGCGTTGCAGCATGGGCACGGCGGAAGCCGGAACGCCACCCGGTGCGATTGCGCTCGCCCAGCCGGCACCGCAGCGAGAGCCATCCGGCACGTCGCATCTCAGCATCGTCGATGCGGCGGGCAACGCGGTCAGCCTCACCGCCAGCATCGAAACCGCATTCGGTTCGCGCCGCTGGGCCGCGGGCTTTCTTTTGAACAACCAGATGACCGATTTCGAGTTCGTGCCGAGCAATGACGCCGGCCAGTCGGTCGCCAATCGCATCGAGCCCGGCAAGCGGCCGCGCAGCTCGATGGCCCCCACATTGGTGTTCGACGCGAACGGCGATCTCTATGCCGTGCTCGGCTCGCCCGGCGGCGCACGGATCATCGGTTACGTGACCCAATCGCTGATCGCGATGCTCGACTGGCAACTCGGCCCGCAGCAGGCCGTGGCACTGCCGCATCTCACCAACCGCAATGGCGCAACGGACCTCGAAAGCGAAACCAGCCTCGCGACGATAGCGCCCGATCTGGCAACGCTCGGTCACGAGATCCGGCTGGTCCCGATGTCGAGCGGGCTGCATGCCATTCTGGTGACCGATAATGGACTGCTTGGCGGCGCCGATCCGCGCCGAGAGGGCGTCGCCCTGGGCGATTGACCTTGTGCCGGTCGCGCCCGGCCGCTAACAGGGCGCCATGACCAAACCCCCGTCGCGTTCCTCCGCGCCTGGCGCCGCCATGGCGACCGCCAGTGGCAACAAGGCACTGCCGCTGATCCGCCTGCGGCCGGGCGCCCATCGCCGCGCGCAATACGGCCATCCCTGGGTCTATTCGAACGAAATCGCGATGGACGCGAAGGCCCGCGCGCTGGCTCCGGGCACCGCCGTCACGCTGATGGCGGAGGATGGCCACAGGCTCGGTACTTTTTTGTTCAACCCGCACGCACTGATCGCCGCACGGCTGATCGATTCGCGACCCGACACGCCGATCGACACCGCTTTGCTCGCAGACCGGATCGGCCGGGCGAAGGCGCTGCGCGACCGGTTGTTCGACCGCCCTTTTTACCGGCTGATCCATGCCGAAGCCGACGGACTGCCCGGCACGATCGTCGATCGCTATGACGACCTGCTCGTGGTGCAGATCAACACCGCCGGCATGGACGCGCTTACGCCGGAACTGATGGCGGCGCTCGAAACGACGCTCGCGCCACAGACGATCCTGTTGCGCAACGATTCGTCGGCCCGCACGCTCGAAGGCCTGCCGGAAGAAATCAGAGTTGCCAAAGGTGCGATCGACGCACCGGTGACGGTAATCGAAAACCATGTCACCTTCATCGCCGATCCCGGTGGCGGTCAGAAGACCGGCTGGTTTTTCGATCAGCGCGACAATCGCGCGATGGTCGCGCGCCTCGCCCGCGACAAGCGCGTGCTCGATCTCTACACGTACATGGGCGGGTTTGCGCTGGCTGCCGCCAATGCCGGCGCGCGATCGGTGCTTGCCGTCGATCGCTCGGAGCCCGCGCTGACTCTTGCCGCGGAAGCCGCACGACGCAACAAACTCGCCGATCGCGTGACGTTCCGGCGCGGCGAAGTGTTCGCCGTGACCGAGTCGTTGATCGACGCGGGCGAGCGTTTCGATATTGTCATTGCCGATCCGCCGGCCTTCGTGAAATCGAAGAAAGAACTGAACCAGGGCGCCCGCGGCTATCGCAAGCTCGCGCGCCTTGCCGCCACACTGGTCAAACCGGGCGGGTTCCTCTTCATCGCGTCCTGCTCGCACAATATGCCGGCCGATGAATTCGGCGAGCAGGTGCGCCGCGGTCTGTTCGATGCGGGACGAAGCGGGCGCATTCTTGCGCGCACCGGCGCCGCTCCCGATCATCCGCTGCACCCGGCACTGCCGGAGAGCGCCTATCTCAAGGCCGAGCTGATCGCCCTCGATTGAGACGCGCGTCGCCTCAAGAGAAATAGCGGCCGGGCGTCGTGCCCAGCGAACCGCGAAACGCGTGCACGAACGCGCTCGCGCTGCTGTAGCCGACATCGAAGGCCGCGTCCGACACGCTCGCTCCGGCACCCAGCCGTTCGAGCGCCAGCAGGAGTCGCGCCTGCCGCCGCCACTGGCGCAGCGTCATGCCGGTCTCGAGATGAAAGCGGCGAATGAAGGTGCGGGTCGACATCGCGGCGTCTTTCGCCAGCGCTGCGATCGGCCGCTCGAGCGTGGGTTCGGCGAGGAGCGCGGCGGTGACGCGACGCAATCGCGGATCGCTCGGCTCGGGAATATGGAGCGGCATCGATTCCACGTTTTCGATCTCGGCGATCAGCAGGCTCAGCAGCGGCGGCACCAGGACCGGATCCGGCTGGCCGACCATGCGCAGGATCAGTTCGCGCATAAACGGCGATACGCTCCAGACGGTGCATTCGGACGGAAAGGCGGGATGCTGGCCGCGCAGATAGACAGTGCGCATCGCAACCGCGCCGACGCAAACGATCGAATGCAGCACCCCGGCCGGCATCCAGAGCGCCCGACCCGGCGGGACGACCCAGGTGCCGCCCCGGCTCGATATCCGCATCACCCCGGCCGCCGCGTGGACGATCTGATTCGAGACATGGCTGTGCGGCTCGATCTGCGCCCCCTTGGCGTAATCCTCGGCCCAGCCCTTGGCGCGCAGCCCGTTTCCGGCGGTCATGGCATATATTCGACATTGATTGTCATTATGTAGAAAGAAACTATGGCACGGCGCGGGTAAAATACAGGCGTCTTGAACCCCGATCCGGAGCCCGCCCGATGTTCGGCTCGCCCCAGCTTCGTTTCATGAATGCCGGCCATTTCTGCGACCATTATTTCCTGCTGATCTTTCCGACCGCCGTCATCGCGATCCAGGACGACTGGCAGATGGCGTACGGCGAGGCGCTCGCGCTTGGTACGCCGGCCGTCATCGCCTTCGCGCTCGGGACGGTACTGGCGGGCTGGCTGGGCGACCGCTGGAGCCGGCGTTCGCTGATGGCGATCTTTTTCATCGGAATCGGGTTGGCCGGCATCGTAACCGGGCTCGCCCCAGGCCCTGTCGGCCTTGCGACCGGGCTCGCACTGATCGGTTTGTTCGCGGCGATCTATCACCCCGTCGCGCTCGCGATGATCACCGATATAGCGACCAAACCCGGCCGTGCGCTTGCGGTCAACGGCGTGGCCGGCAATCTCGGTCTCGCCGGCGCATCGCTGGCAACCGGATGGATCGCAGCGATCTACGATTGGCGCACAGCATTCCTCATTCCGGGCGTGGTCGCGATTGTCTTCGGCATTCTCTATTGCATCATCGCCTTTCGCGATACCGCGACGGGCGGTGGCAAAGTCGAAGCGATCGCCGCGATCGCATCGACGCGCGCGATGCAGATTCGCATCGTGGCCGCCGTGCTCGTCTTCGCGCTGCTGGGCGGGCTGGTCTTCAACGCGGTAACGATCTCGCTGCCCAAATTGTTCGACGAGCGCCTCACCGGCATCGCCGACGATCTTTCGCAGGTCGGGGAGTATGCGGCTCTGGTGTTTGCGATTGCCGCGTTCGCCCAACTACCGGTCGGCGATCTGCTCGACCGGTTCGGTGCGAGAGTTATCCTGATCACGCTGTTCGCCGCGCAGTTCGTCGCGTTCCTGCTGATCGCCGATGCCGAGGGCGCGATCGTGGTGCCGCTGGCGATCGGCCTGGTGCTGATGATGTTTGCCGAACTGCCGGTGACTGCCAGGCTGGTCGGGCGGTACGTTTCGTCTAACTGGCGGGCGCGCGCCTTCTCGATCGAGTATCTGCTGTCGCTCGGCGTCAGCTCGGCCGCATTGCCGGCGATCGCCGCCCTGCATCTTTTCGGGTTCGGATTCGACAAGCAGTATCTGATTCTGGCCGGCTGTGTCGGGATCGCGTTCGTCGTCGCGTTCCTGCTGCCGGGGCGGCCGCGCGCGGATCAGATCGATCCGGCGATCAGTGATGGCCCCCGGCTTCGTCGAAGCCGCGCTTGATCATGTAGAAGATGAACAGGATCGCGAAGGCGAAGAAGGCGAGCCCGCCCCAATAAGCGACCGAGGCGCCGCCGCGCGCCGCCACGAACAAGCCGGCGAGGCCCATCAGTCCCACGCAGCCGCACCAGATCCATTTCGAAACATCGCCCATGACCGTTCCTTCATTCCCAGCGGCCGACCGGCCGCGTGGGCGAAATTAATGGGAACGCGGGCGCGGCGCAACGCCCCGGCGATCGTCCGGGGCGGGCAATGTCAGGCGGAATGCCGTGCCCTTGCCGCTGGTATGCAGCAGCAGCACGTCGCCGCCATGGGCGCGCATGATCTCGCGGGCGATCGCGAGGCCGAGGCCGGAGCCGCCCGGCCGGGCCGAACCGGCAAAGGGCCGGAACAGGTTCTCCCGCGCGCGCGGCGGGAGGCCCGGGCCGTTGTCGCGAATGTCGATCTCGATGCCCTCGCTTGTCTTGCGGACGCCCATCGCGATCAGCGTCGCACCTGATTGCAGGGCGTTGAGGGCGACATTGGCGACGACCCGATAAAGCTGCGAGCGGTCGGCAAAGACGGCGATCGAATCGGAGTCGATCTCCCAGCCGATGCCCTTGCTGCGGTCCGGCAGGAGATCGGCTCGAACTTCATCGAGCAGCGGCGCCAGCGCAAAATTCCGGCATTCGAGCCGCAAGGCGCCCTCGCGCGTGAAATCGAGCGTCCGGGTACAAAGATCGACCGCACGGTCGAGGGCCGAGACCAAAGTCGGCGACGCATGGCGGACCTGCGGGTCGCCGCTCTCCGCCAGCCGGTCGGAAACCAGCCGCGCCGTCGTCAGCATGTTGCGCAGATCGTGACTGATTTTGCCGACGGCCGTCCCGAGCGCGGCCAGCCGCGTTTTTTGCGTCAGCGAATCGCGAATGGCGAGTTGCATCGCGGTCAGTTCGCGTTCAACCACGCCGACTTCATCGGAGCGGGCCGAAGGATGGACGATGGTAGATACATCTTCCGGATTCTTGCGAAATGCCACCATGCTTTCGCTGATCCGTCGCATCGGACGCACCATCATCCAGTGCAGGCTGAAAAAGACCAGCGTCGCGGTGAACAATGAAATGATGATCGAAAGGCCGAGAATGCGTTCCGAGAAGTTGATCAATTCCGCGCGCATCGGCGCTTCGTCGATCAGAATGTCGACGACGTCGGACGGCATGTTCGGCGACGGCGCAATCACATGCAGCAGCCGGTTGTCGGAATGCCAGAGCGTCCCGAACGCATCGACGATCAGGTTGAAGAAACCGACCTGGCCAAGATGAATGGTGACGTCGGCCATGACGGCGGTTTCGTTTCGATCGATTTCCTCGTCGTCCGGCGTGTTCATGCCGACCAGCACATACTGGCCCTGCAGGATCAGTTTGCTGCCGTTCTCGCGCGCGAGCCCGACGACATAGGCGCCCGCATGTTTCAAGAGTTCGGCGGTCAGGGCTTCACTGACCATGTTGTCGGGTGTTGCCAGCAGCGCGAGTGCTGCGATATGCGAATCCGCCAAACGGTTTTGCAGATAATTGTAGCGATAGGCGGCGACCGAGGGCGCATAGATGAACACTTCGGCCAACATGACGAAGCTGATCGTCAGAACAAGCAGCCGCGCGGACAGACTTCGCAACGGCGACGGCATACGGGCACCCCTGCCACTCATGGACGTCACTCCACCATAGGCCGCAGCGGCGATGCACGAACTCGCGATTACAAAAATCGTCTGAAAACCGCGGTTCTGACGTCCACGGCGATGCTCCTTAGGAAGACAATCGAACCGTACAGCCGCGATGAATAACTAGATATTCAACCGTGTTCCCGCGCAGGGTTCGATGCCGCCGGGAACCGGCCGCTCTCCCGGCGGTCTTTTCAGGGGGACAGGCGCCCGGCCATATCCCCGGATGACGCCACGGCCTCCAGCAGCGAGTTCAACCGCCTTTTTGTTCGACGGGTGCGGCGAAAGGCCACGCCGGGCCGCGCAGACGCCGAAATGACGATCGAAACCCCGGATAGGGCCCAACGGGCTCGATTGGCCCGGAAACCAGGCATCGGGGCAGCCCGGGACCGCCCCCGACACGGGCGGGGGCCCCCGTGGTACCCGGCGAAGAGGCTCTTGCCCGTCGCGCGAAGGCCGCAGGGATACCTGCCGGCCCGGAAAATCGTTGATATTGTGCGGCAGGGCGGCAAGCGATGGGCGTCCGCGCGTTGACTAAGTCCGGCCCAGCCCCTATACAGCCGGCCGGCATTTTCCAACGAACTTCCGACTACGGAGATCTCCGGTGAAGCGCACCTATCAGCCCAGTGTGCTCGTCCGCAAACGGCGCCACGGCTTCCGTTCGCGCATGTCGACCGTGGGCGGGCGTACCGTCATCCGGCGGCGTCGAGCCAAGGGACGCAAGCGTCTCAGCGCCTGCGCTGCCGCGCGATGACCACCGTCGGCCGGCTCCGGCGACGGGCCGAATTCCTCAAAGTTGCCGCCGGTCGTCGCAAATGGGCGACCCCGGGCCTCGTCATGCAGGTCCGCGGCTGGGATCCGGCCGAGCGCGATAGCCTTCCCGCCGACACGCTGCGCGTGGGATACACGGCGAGCCGGAAAGTCGGCTCTGCCGTCGCACGCAATCGCGCACGGCGCCGATTGCGGGCGGCGGTGCAGGAAACCCTGACGCGCCTCGCCTGTCCGGCGCACGACTATGTACTGATCGCGCGCAGCGGCACACTCACCCGGCCCTTTCCTGCATTGCTGGGCGATATCGAAGCGGCGCTCGACCGGCTCAAGGCACGCTGCGAAGCGGAAACCAGCGAGAAGCGATGATGGTGGACAAAAGCACAGGTAACGGACGAAGCATCGTCCGCATTTTCGTCGCCGGCATCCTGCGCGGCTATCAGCTTGTGCTGTCGCCGATCTACGGCCCGGTCTGCCGCTATGCGCCGAGCTGTTCGCATTACGCGCACGAGGCCGTGTTGAAACACGGCCCAATGCGCGGCGGCTGGCTCGCGCTGCGGCGTCTAGCACGCTGCCATCCCTGGGGCGGCTCCGGGTTCGATCCGGTGCCGGAGGCTGATCTGCCGGTCTTGGTCCGGCGGCATCGACACGGCTGACGCACCGGCCAAGCGAAGAACGACGAGGAACGGGCATGGGTGAGCATCGCAACCTGATCATCGCGATCGTAATCTCGATCGTCGTCATGATCTTCTACCCGTTCTTCTACACCTACATCTCGCCGCCGCCGGTGGTGCCGGTGGAATCGACGACCGACGCAACGACAAGCGATGCGCCCTCGGCGCCGGAAGATCAGCCCAGCGATACCGCAGCAACAGAAATTGTAATGCGCGAGCGCGCCGAAGTGCTGGCCGATATGCCGCGCGTTCCGATCGAGACACCGCGCGTCTCCGGATCGGTGTCGCTGATCGGCGGCCGGATCGACGATCTGATCCTGAACGATTATCGCGAGACCGTTGACCCGACCAGCCCGCGCATCGTGCTGCTCTCGCCCGCCGGCAGCGATGGCGCCTATTACGGCGAGTTCGGCTGGGTCGCCTCGGGCGACACAACGCCGGTGCCGACCGGCGAAACGCTCTGGCAGACCGAAGGCAACCGGCTGACGCCGACAACACCGCTCGTGCTCACCTGGGACAATGGTGCGGGGCTCGTCTTCACGCGCACCATCGCGATCGACGCCGATTATCTCTTCACCGTCACACAGAGCGTCGCGAACAACGGCGCGGCCCCGGTCACGCTCTATCCCTATGGCCTCATTTCGCGCCACGGTACACCGCAGACGCAGGGTTTCTTCATTCTGCATGAAGGGCTGATCGGCGTGCTCGATGGCAAGCTCAAGGAAATCGAGTATGACGACGTCGTCGACGACGGCGCAATCGAGCTTCAGAGCCCGGGCGGATGGCTCGGCTTTACCGACAAATACTGGCTGACCGCGCTCGTCCCGGCGCAGTCGCAGGATGTGACCGCCCGCTTCAGCCACACGCTGCGCGACGCCGCAAACCGTTATCAGACCGACTTCCGTGGCGCCGCGGTGACATTGGCGCCGGGCGAGACCGGCACCAGCGAGAATTATTTCTTTGCCGGCGCCAAGGAAGTTCGCCTGCTCGATCACTATGAATCGGAAAAGGGTTTTCCGCTGTTCGATCGCGGCGTCGACTGGGGCTGGTTCTATTTTCTCACAAAGCCGATCTTCTACACGCTCGATTACATCTTCAAATATGTCGGCAATTTTGGCGTCGCGATCCTGCTGCTGACGGTGCTGGTCAAGGGCCTGTTCTATCCGCTGGCGAGCAAGAGCTATCGCGCGATGAGCAAGATGAAGGCGCTCACGCCCGAGATGAAGCGCGTCCGCGAACAGTTCGGCGACGACAAGTTGCGTCAGCAGCAGGAAATGATGGCGCTCTATAAGCGCGAGAAGGTCAATCCGGCATCGGGCTGCCTGCCGATCCTAGTGCAGATTCCGGTGTTCTTCGCGCTGTATAAAGTGCTCTTCGTCACCATCGAAATGCGGCACGCGCCGTTCTTCGGCTGGATCCAGGATCTTTCGGCGCCCGATCCGACGAGCTGGATGAATCTGTTCGGGCTGCTGCCTTACGCCGTGCCTGAACTCGGATTCTTCAACATCATCTCGATCGGCGTCTGGCCGCTCATCATGGGCCTCACGATGTGGCTGCAGATGCGGCTCAATCCGACGCCGCCGGACCCGACCCAGGCAAAGATCATGGCGGCCCTGCCCTTCGTCTTCACCTTCATGCTCGGCCATTTCGCCGCCGGTCTGGTCGTCTACTGGGCGTGGAACAACACGCTCTCGATCGCCCAGCAGCGCCTCATCATGTGGCGGATGGGCGTGAAGCCCTGAGCCGGGCCACGTCATGACCGAACAGAACGACGACACGGAGATCAGCGAAGCGGCGCTCGAAGCGGGCCGTCTTCTATTTGCGAAACCCTGCGTGTTCGTCGCGGGCGTCGCCGAGGAAGAGCAGCTTCTGCCGCCGACTTTGCCCGAGATCGCCGTGCTCGGCCGCTCCAATGTCGGCAAGTCGAGCCTGCTCAATGCGCTGACCGGCCGGCGCAGCCTCGCGCGCATTTCGATCACGCCGGGCCGCACCCAGCAGCTCAATTTCTTCGATCTCGACGGCAGGCTGTTGCTGGTCGACATGCCGGGCTACGGCTATGCGGCGGTCGGACGGGCGCGCTCGGAAGCCTGGACGCTGCTCATCGACGCTATCTCGCCGGTCGCACCTCGCTGCAACGCATCCTCGTGCTGATCGACGCGCGGCACGGGCTGAAGCCGGTCGACCATGAATGGATGACGCGGATGGACAAGGCCGCACAGTCCTATCAGATCGTGCTGACGAAAATAGATGAGGTGCCGGCCGTCAAACGCGAGCAGGTCGTCGCAAAGATCGCCGCCGAGATCGCGCGTCATCCTGCCGCCCATCCCGTGGTCATGCCGACCAGCGCCGAGACCGGCGCTGGCGTGCCGGCGCTGCGCGCGGTACTGGCGGAACTGGCAGCCCCGGACGCTTTCCGCTAGTCTCTCGGCCCATGACGCAGACCAGCTTCAGCGAGACGAAATACTGGCTCCGGACGGCGCGCACGCTCTCCGAGGCGCTGCCTTATCTGCAGCGCTATAGCGGCAAGCGGTTCGTCATCAAGTATGGCGGCCACGCGATGGTCGACGCCGAGCTCGCACGGGTCTTTGCGCAGGATATCGTGCTGCTGCGGCAGGTCGGCATCCAGCCGATCATCGTGCATGGCGGCGGCCCGCAGATCGGCCGCATGCTCGACCGGCTGGCGATCAAGAGCGAGTTCATCGACGGGCTGCGCGTGACCGACGCGGCGACGATGGAGATCGTCGAGATGGTGCTGTGCGGCACCATCAACAAGCAGATCGTATCGGCCATCAATGCCGAGGGCGGCCGCGCGGTCGGCCTCTCGGGCAAGGATGGCGGGCTGATGCTCGCGCGCAAGGAAATGATGATCAAGGACGGCAAGGAGATCGACCTCGGCCTGGTCGGCGAACCCGCCTCCGTTTCGCCGCAGGCGCTTGAGGCGCTGGAATCGAACGGCATGATCCCGGTCGTCGCACCGATCGCCTTCGGCGCATCGGGCGAGACGTACAACGTCAATGCCGACACGGCGGCCGGCGCGATTGCGGCGGCCTGCAAGGCGGCGCGCCTGCTGATGCTGACCGACGTGCCCGGCGTGCTCGATCGCGACAAGCAATTGCTGCCCGAGCTGACCGTCGATCAGGTGCACGCGCTCGTCGCCGAAGGGACGATTTCCGGCGGCATGATTCCGAAACTCGAGACCTGCGTCCAAGCCGTCGAGAACGGCGTCGATGCCGCCGTCATCCTCGATGGCCGCGTGCCGCATGCGCTGCTGCTGGAAATCTTCACCCCGCACGGCGTCGGCACGCTGGTGCGCAAGGGCTGACGCCGCACCCGTCATGGCCGATCAGGGCGCCTTCGCACATATCGAGGACTGGATCTTCGATCTCGACAACACGCTCTATCCGGCGTCCTGCCGGCTGTTCGACCAGGTCGACAAGCGGATCGGCAGCTACATCTCGACCCTGCTGTCGCTCGACGAAATCGAGGCGCGCAAGATCCAGAAGCAGTATTTTCGCGATTACGGCACGACCCTGCGCGGGCTGATGACGCGCCACGACGTCGATCCGCATGATTTTCTGCATTATGTGCATGCGATCGACCGGTCGCCGGTCGCCACCAATCCAGTGCTCTGCACGGCGCTCGATGCGTTGCCCGGCCGCAAGTTCATCTTCACCAACGGTTCGGTCGCGCATGCCGAGGCGGTGCTCGAAAGGCTCGGCATCGGCGGCCGCTTCGCCGACATCTTCGACATCGTCGCGGCGGAGTTCGAACCGAAGCCGCAGGAAGCGCCCTATCGGCGCATGGTCGAGCGCAATCGCATTACCGCCAAACGCGCGGCGATGATCGACGATCTGCCGGTCAATCTCGTGCCGGCCGCCGCACTCGGCATGACCACCGTGCTGGTGCGCACCGACAGTCAGTGGGCGCAGGAAGCGGCCGACGGCGAGCATGTGCATCATGTGATCGACGATCTGGCCGACTGGCTCGCGACACTGGTCGCGACGCTCAAACCGGCGCCCGCGCGCCCCACGGATCAACGCCAGACGGAAACCTGAACGATGCGCGATTTCCAGCAGCCCGGCCGCTCGGCCGCGATCGCCACCGGCGGCATGGCGGCAAGTTCGCACCCGCTGGCGACGCTGGCCGCCATCGAGGTACTGCGCGGCGGCGGCAACGCGATCGATGCCGCGGTCGCGGCCGGCGCGATGCTCGCCGTCGTCGAGCCGCATATGACGGGGATCGGCGGCGACTGTTTCGTGCTCTATGCGCCGCGCGGTGGCGACAAGGTGATCGCGATGAACGGCTCGGGCCGCGCGCCCGCCGGCCTCACACTCGAGCGCGTGCTCGCCGACGAGCCGGACGGCATCGGCCGCTACAGCCCGCATTCGGTCAGCGTGCCCGGCGCGATCGACGCCTGGGCGCGGCTGGTCACCGATCACGGCACGAAAGAACTCGGCGCCCTGCTGCACCCGGCGATCGAGGCGGCGGAGAACGGTTATCCGATTCTCGGTCGCGTCGCGTCCGACTGGGCGACGGAAACCGAGCGGCTTGCGGCCGACACGGAAACGGCGCGCGTGTTCCTGCCGGACGGCACCGCACCGGCAGAGGGCGACATCCATCGCCAGCCGCAGCTTGCCGCAACCTTGCGCCGCGTGGCGAAAGAGGGTCGCGCCGGATTCTACGAAGGCGAGACTGCGGACACGATGGCGGCGTTTCTGCGCAGCCACGGCGCCACGCACACAGCCGAAGATTTTGTCGCCAACACACCCGACTATGTGACGCCGATCCGCACAAACTATTGCGGGGTCGATATCTATCAATGCCCGCCGAACACGCAGGGCATCACCGCGCTCGAGATGATGAACATTCTCTCGGGCTACGATCTGGGCAAACTCGATCCGCTGCATCCGGACTGGCTGCATCTCCAGATCGAGGCTGGCCGCCTCGCCTATCGCGACCGCGACGGATTTCTGGCCGATCCCGAGAAAGCAAAGCTGCCGATCGAGCATCTGCTCTCGCCCGGTTATGCCGCATCCCTGCGCGCGTTGATCCGGCTCGACCGTGCGATGACCGATCTGCCGCCGCCCGGCCGCATCGAACCGCATACCGTCTATCTCACGGTTGTCGACAAGGACCGCAACGCCGTCAGCTTCATCAATTCGCTGTTCGATCATTTCGGCAGCGGGATTTTCTGCCCGAAGACGGGCGTCATGTTCCAGAACCGCGCCACTCTGTTCTCGGTCGATCCCGATCATCCGAACTGCGTCGCGCCCGGCAAGCGTCCGTTCCACACCATCATCCCCGGCATGGCGGTGAAGGACGGCCGTACCATCATGTCGTTCGGCGTGATGGGCGGCCATTACCAGCCCTTCGGCCATGTGCATCTGGTGAGTTCGGTGTTCGGTTTTGGTCTCGACCCGCAGGCGGCACTCGATCTGCCGCGCGTCAGCCATGACGGGCTGGTGCTCGAGGTGGAGCGCGGCATTCCGGAAGCGGCACGGCGCGCGCTCTCGGCCAAGGGGCATGATGTCGTCGTGACCGACCATCCGCATGGCGGCGGCCAGGCGATCCGGATCGACTGGGAGCGCGGCACGCTTACTGGCGGTTCCGACCCGCGCAAGGATGGCTGCGCGATCGGTTACTGATCGCTGAAACGGGCCGCAAGGTCGATACAATGGGCCGAATTGACACTGGCCAGACCCGCTTGCATTGTCGCCCCGCCGCTGTGACGAACAACAAATGGAGATCGCGCCGATGACTCTCGGGGCGCTGGAAAAGACCATCGACGAAGCATGGGAAAGCCGCGCTTCGCTCACGCCGACCAGCGCGGGCGACGTGCGCCAGTCCGTCGCCGCCGCGCTGGATGCGCTCGATGCCGGCAAGGTTCGCGTCGCCGAAAAGATCGGCGGCGAATGGGTCACGCATCAGTGGCTCAAGAAGGCCGTGCTGCTCTCGTTCCGGCTGACCGATTCGGTGCCGATTCCCGGCGGTGGCGACTATGACGGCTTCGACCGCGGGCCGGCCGGCTGGTACGACAAGGTGCCGTCGAAATTTGCCGGCTGGGGCGATAATCGTTTTCGCGATGCCGGCTTTCGCGCCGTGCCGGGTTGCATCGTGCGCCATTCAGCCTACATCGCGCCGGGCGTCATCCTGATGCCGAGCTTCGTCAATGTCGGCGCCTATGTCGACAGCGGCACGATGGTCGATACCTGGGTGACGGTCGGTTCCTGCGCGCAGGTCGGCAAGAATTGCCACATCTCGGGCGGCGTCGGCCTCGGCGGCGTCCTCGAACCGATTCAGGCCGGACCGGTCATCATCGAAGACAATTGCTTCATCGGCGCGCGCTCCGAAATCGTCGAAGGCGTCGTCGTCGGCGAAGGATCGGTCATCGCGATGGGCGTGTTCATTACCGCCTCGACCAAGATCGTCGATCGCGCGACCGGCGAAGTTCATATGGGTCGCGTGCCGCCTTATTCCGTCGTCGTCTCCGGCGCGATGCCCGGCAAGAATTTGCCGGACGGCTCGCCGGGCCCGTCGCTTTATTGTGCCGTCATTGTCAAACGTGTCGACGAGAAGACCCGCGCCAAGACCTCGATCAACGAATTGCTGCGGGACTGATGTCATGGCCCGCGCCGCCATCGACCCGGTTGCGCTGGCCAGCGATCTGATCCGCTGCCCGAGCGTAACGCCGAAGGAAGGCGGCGCACTCGGCGTTCTAGAGCAGGCGCTAGAACCGCTCGGCTTCCACTGCCGGCGCATGCCGTTCGAAAGCGAGGACAGCCCGCGGGTCGATAATCTCTTCGCGGTGCGCGGCTCGGCCAACGGGCGCCATCTCTGCTTCGCCGGCCATACCGACGTCGTGCCGCCCGGCGCAACCGCCGACTGGCGACAGGATCCCTTCCAGCCGACGATTGCCGACGACCAGCTCTGGGGCCGCGGCGCCGCCGACATGAAGGGCGCCATTGCCTGTTTCGCCGCGGCCGCATCGCGTTTTCTCGCGCGCCAGAGCGATTCGTTCGTCGGCCGGATCAGCTTTCTCATCACCGGCGACGAGGAAGGCCCCTCGGTCAACGGCACCAGACGCATGCTGGAAACGCTGGACGCCGAAGGCGAACGGTTCGATGCCTGCGTCGTCGGCGAGCCGACCAATCCCGAACGGATCGGCGAGATGATCAAGATCGGCCGGCGCGGTTCGCTGACCGGCTATCTGACCGTGCATGGCGTGCAGGGCCATTCCGCCTATCCGCATCGCGCCGACAACCCCGTCCATCGTCTGCTGCTCATGCTGGCGCGCGCCATCGAAACGCCGCTCGATACCGGCTCCGATCATTTCGAGGCTTCGACCTTCCAGATCTCGACCGTCGACGTCGGTAATCCGGCGAGCAACGTGATCCCGGCCGCGGCGCGCGCGACCTTCAATATCCGGTTCAACGATCGTCACACGCGCGCTGGCCTCGAGAAGCATCTGCGCGCGTTGTTCGACAAAGAGGGCCCGCGCTACGAGATCAAGTTTGCCGGCCAGGGCGAAGCGTTCCTGACGCCGCCGGGCGAATTCTCCGCGATGCTGACCGATGCGGTGCGCACGGTGACCGGGATCGAGCCGCAGCTCTCAACGACCGGCGGCACATCCGATGCCCGGTTCATCAAGGATTATTGCCCGGTCGCCGAGTTCGGCATGACCGGCCAGACCATGCATCAGGTCGACGAGCGCGTGTCGCTGGCCGATCTTGCCGCGCTGACGCAGATCTACGAGACGCTGCTCGACCGGTTCTTCGCAGCTTTGGTGCCCGGCACGTCGCCGCCGCGATGCTGACCGGCTCGGAGATCGTTCGCTCCGTCTATGGCATGTGGCGCCTGGCGCGCCTCGACACGATCGGCCTGCAATGGCTCGATCGCTCGCCGGACGGTTTCTGGCGTTCGTTCCGGCTCGCGATCCTGCTGCTGCCGGCCTTCGCACTGCATGTCTATTACGATCTGTCGGGCAGCACGATTACCGCCTCATTGCCGCGTATCGTGGCGATCGAGGGCATCTACTACATCGTCGCCTGGACCGCGTTCCCGGTGCTCGTTCATCCGATCGCCGCGGCACTCGGCCGCGAGGAACGCTATATCGGTTATATCGTCGCGCTCAACTGGTCGCAGGTGATCCAGTATGGCGTGCTGCTTCCGGTCGAAACGCTGCTCTTTTTCGGCAATGGCGGCGGTGTCGGCATGTTTCTCGGTGTGCTGGTCTTCTTCGCGCTGAGTTTTTATCTCTGGTTCATCGCCAAGACGGCGCTCGACATTCCCGGCACCACGGCCGCTGGCCTGGTCGTGCTCGATATCCTGATTTCGCAGGTAAACTACCTGGCCGCGCGCACGATGCTCGGTTGACGGGCGCTCGGTTGACGGGCGCTCGGTTGACGGGCGCTCGGTTGACGGGCGCTCGGTTGAGCACCGCTCAGTAATCGACCCGGACGAGATAGAGACCATCGGACGGCGCGGTCGGCCCGGCCTTCGCGCGATCGCGCGCCTCGAGAGCCCGCGTCACATCGCTCGCATCCCATTTGCCGTCGCCGACCAGCCGCAGCGTGCCGACGAGATTGCGCACCTGATGATGCAGGAAAGAACGCGCCTCGGCCGCGACGACGATCTCCTCGCCGGCGCGCGTCACCGTCAGCCGGTCCAGCGTCTTGACCGGCGACGCGGCCTGGCAGATCGAGGAACGGAACGACGTGAAATCGTGATGGCCGACCAGACGCTGTGCCGCATCGTGCATGGCGCCGGCATCGAGCGGATGAACGAGATGCCAGGCACGACCGTGATCGAGCGCCAGCGGCGCGCGGCGATTGACGATGCGATAGCGGTAGGCGCGCCCGATCGCAGAAAATCGGGCGTGGAAATCTGCGTCGACCGATTCGACCGTGAGCACCGCAATCGGCAGCGGCTTCAGGTGAAAGTTCAGTGCATCGCGGACCGTTGCGCCGGTCGCCTCGCGCGCGATATCGACATGCGCGACCTGACCGGTCGCATGGACGCCGGCATCGGTGCGGCCGGCACCGAAAGTAACGACGCGCTCGCCGCAGAACGCATGGATCGCATCTTCGAGCGCCGCCTGTATGGATGGACCATTGTCCTGCCGCTGCCAGCCGACGAACGGTCCGCCGTCATATTCGAGCGTGAGCTTCCAGCGCGTCATGCGAGATGCACCGGCGCCACGAGCCGCAGCCCGTTGGCGAATTCGGCGGCGCCCATCGGACGACCGCCGGCGCGCTGCAATTCGAGCAGAGCGAGCGTTTCACCGTCACCGCAGCGCACGGTCAAATCGGGCAGCATGGTCCCGACCGGGCCTTTGATTTCGCCGGGGCGGCATTCGGCGCGCAGCACGCGCACGCGTCTTCCCTCCCAGTCGAACCAGGCGCCGGGCGCCGGGCTGAAGGCGCGCACCTGACGTTCGAGCATCGACGCCGGCTGCGTCCAGTCGAGTCTGGTTTCGGCGCGCCGGATCTTCGGCGCATAACTGGCGCCGGTTTCCGGCTGCGGCGTTTCTTTCAGCGTGCCGGCGACGATGCCCGCCAATGCTTCGACGATCATCGCCGCACCGAGCGCCGCGAGCCGGTCATGCAAGGCGCCGGCATTGTCGTCGGGCTCGATCGGAACGGCGCGCTTGAGCAGCATCGGACCGGTATCGAGCCCCTCGTTCATGCGCATGATCGTGACGCCGGTCTCGCGATCGCCGGCAAGGATCGCGCGCTGGATGGGGGCCGCACCGCGCCAGCGCGGCAACAACGAGGCATGGATGTTGAGGCATCCCAATCTCGGAGCCTCGAGAAACGGGATCGGCAGGATCAGCCCATACGCGACGACGATCGCCGCATCGAGCGCGAGGGCGCGGAAGGCGTCGATCTCGCCGGGGTCGCGCAGCCAGGTCGGATGTCGTACCGCGAGCGTTTGTTCGGCGGCGGCGCGGGCGACCGCCGACGGCCGCTCCTTCTGGCCGCGCTCGGCCGGGCGCGGCGGCTGGGTATAGACGGCGGCGATCTCGTGCCCGGCCGCGCGCAGCGCCGCGAGCGCCGGCAGCGCGAAATCGGGCGTGGCCATGAAGGCGAGGCGTAGGGGCGACGTCATGAGCCCGTTGTAGCGGCCGGGCCCAAGTCCGGCCAGAGCCGGCGGGGTATGCGCGAATCGCGCGGCTTCGGCGCGCTAGAGGCGCAGCAGGGCGTCTTCCGACTTCGCCGGCGCGCCCTCTTCCTTCTTCGTCTTGATCAGCTTGCGCAGGATCATATTGCGCTTGAGCGCCGAGATATGATCGATGAACAGAATACCGTCGAGATGATCCATCTCATGCTGGATGCAGGTCGCCAGCAGCCCGTCGGCCGCAAGTTCGCGCAGCTCGTCGTTCTCGTCGATGTAGCGCACCCGGATCGCGGCGGGTCGAGCCACGTCGGCGTAGTGCTCCGGCACCGAAAGGCAGCCCTCGTTGTAGCTGGCATCCTCGTCGGCAACCCAGACCAGTTCCGGATTGGCCATGCGCAAAGGCTGCGGTTCGCCCTCTTCGCCCGACACCATGTCGAGCACGATGACGCGCTTCAGGACGCCGACCTGCGGCGCCGCCAGCCCGATGCCGGGCGCCGCATACATGGTCTCCAGCATGTCGTCCATAAGCTGGCGCGTCTCCGCATCGACCCGCTCGACGGGCTTTGCCTTGCGTTTGAGGCGCGGATCGGGCGCGACGATGATCGGAAGAAGGGCCATGACGGCCCTAGGTATGGGCGGCCGCGAGCGCCGTCAAGCGGCGCGATTTCCGCCTCATACCCCCCATGCTAGGGTTGCAGGGAATGGACGAATCAACCGTTGTTCTTCTGGGCCTCATGGCCGTAGTGGCGATCGTCGCGATCGTCGCCGGCCTCCTGCTGGCGCGCCGCCATGCCGGCGGCGGCGAGGCGATCGCCCGGCTCGAGGGCCAGCTTTCCCAGCTTGGCCAGGACAATGCCGAACTGCGGCGCAATCTCGACGCCGGCCTTGCGGGCATGAGCACGCGCATCGGCGAAACGCTGCACCAGCAGAGCGAGCGGACGCATGTGTCGCTGACCGGGCTGATGGCACGGCTTGCCGTCATCGATCAGGCGCAGGCGAACATCAAGGAATTGTCGGGCCATGTCGTCGGCCTGCAGGACGTCCTCTCGAACAAGCAGGCGCGCGGTGCGTTCGGCGAATCGCAGCTTGCGAGCATTGTCACCGATATACTGCCGGCCGGAACCTACAAGCTGCAGGAAACTCTTGGGAACGGCACACGCGTTGACTGCCTGATAATGCTACCAAATCCGCCCGGACCCATAGCGATCGACGCCAAGTTTCCCCTCGAAGGGTTCCGCCAGTTGATGGCGGCGGAAGACGAAGCAGGCCGCGCCCTCGCCACCAAGGTGTTTTCAGCAGCGGTACGCAAGCATGTCGTCGATATCGCAGAGAAGTACATCATCCCGGGGGAGACCGGCGATTGGGCGTTGCTCTTCCTGCCGAGCGAACGCATTCATGCCGAGTTGCATTCCGGCTTTGGCAATCTTATCGAAGAGGCGCAGCGTCGACGGGTCGCCATCGTTTCGCCGGCCACCATGATGACGGTGGTACAGACGGTGCGGGCAATCTTTATCGACGTAAAGATGCGCGAGAAAACCGCAGAGATTCAGAAGCAAATCGTCGAAATAGCCAAAGATGTACGTCGGCTCGACGACCGGGCCGGGAAACTCCAGCGCCACTTCGATATGGCGGTGCGGGACGTGGAAGAGATCCGGACCTCGACGGGAAAGATCGCCGCCCGATCCGAGCGAATCAATGCGGGCGACGTAACAGAAATGGCCGATCTGATGGAAAGTGGGTCCGCGGGATCACTGGCCGCACCATCAGGCAAAGGCTGAACCAACCCGCTTCAGGGAGCAACGAGGATGGATACATTCATTTCAGGCAGCGCGATTTTCGTCATCGCGCTGGTTATCTTTGCCCTCATTATCGTGTTCGCCGGCGTCAAGTCGGTACCGCAGGGCTCGGAATGGACGGTCGAGCGGTTCGGCCGTTACACCCGTTCGCTGCGGCCGGGCCTCAATCTCATCGTGCCGATCGTCGACCGGATCGGGCAGAAGCTCAACATGATGGAGAACGTGCTCGACGTGCCGACACAGGAGGTGATTACGCGCGACAACGCGATGGTCGCGGTTGACGGCGTGGTATTCTACCAGATCCTGGATGCCGCAAAGGCGGCCTACGAGGTGCGCCAGCGCGAACTGGCGACGCTCAATCTTACGATGACCAACATCCGGACGGTGATGGGTTCGATGGATCTCGACGAGCTGCTCTCGCAGCGCGACCGGATCAACGCCCAGCTTCTGCACGTGGTGGATGAGGCGACGCAGCCCTGGGGCGTCAAGGTGACCCGCATCGAAATCCGCGACATCTCGCCGCCGCGCGACCTGGTTGATTCGATGGCGCGCCAGATGAAGGCCGAGCGTGACAAGCGGGCGAATATTCTCGAGGCCGAGGGCTTCCGACAGGCGCAGATCCTGAAGGCGGAAGGCCTGAAGCAGTCGGCCATTCTCGAAGCCGAGGGACGGCGCGAAGCGGCCGTCCGCGACGCCGAGGCGCGCGAACGCGAGGCCGAGGCCGAAGCAAAAGCGACCACGATGGTCTCGGAGGCGATCGCCAAGGGCGATATCCAGGCGATCAATTATTTCGTGGCGCAGCGTTATGTCGAGGCACTGAAGGGCATGGCGGATTCGCATAACAGCAAGGTGATCTTCATGCCGCTCGAAGCAGCCAGCGTGATCGGCGCGATCGGCGGGATCGCCGAACTGGCGAAACAGTCGATGGAGAAGCAGCGCAGCAGCGCGCCCTGGGGCAACCGGCCCGCGGGTAGCGAGGAGAACCGGTCGTGATCGCCTTCTTTGAAAGCATGGCCTTCTGGCATTGGTTCGTTCTCGGCGTCGCTTTGGCGGGGATCGAGATCCTCGTGCCAGGCTCGTTCCTGCTCTGGCTCGGCATCGCCGCCGGCATCGTCGGGATCGTCGTGCTGGTGTTCCCGGAGATCGGCTGGGAATGGCAGATGGTGCTGTTCGCGCTGCTCTCGGTTGTCAGCGTACTGGTCGGGCGTGCCGTGATGAAACGTATGGCAGCACCGGAAGGCGAGACGACCCTCAACCGCCGCGGCGAACAGTTCGTCGGCCGCGTTTTCGTGTTGGCCGAGCCGATCGCGAACGGGCGCGGCGCGATCCATGCCGGCGACAGTCTGTGGCGGGTGAGTGGGGCCGACCGGCCGGCCGGCGCGCGGGTCCGCGTCATCGGCACCGACGGCACGTTGCTTAACGTCGAACCGGTCAACGAATAACCCGGATGGAAGCGGCCCGGCGCCGGTGATGCGGCGCCGGGCGCGCGATCAATATTCGACGCGAACCTTGTAGGTCAGCGTCGTCTCGCCTTCGGCCGGCACTTCGACCTTCCATTCGGCGCGGTAGGCGTCGAGCTTGGTATGCGGAAGGCTTTCCTCCAGCACCGTCCACTCGCCGTCCATGCCTTCGATGAAGCGCACCGTCACCGGATCCGGCTTCGCATTGCGGAACACGATCTCGAACGTGCTCTCGTAGAGCTGGTCGGAGAGTCGATCGAAATCGGTCTGGCGCGTCCGTGCGGTCACGTCGAAAGCCTGGCCGAGCATCAGCCGCACGCTCTCGCCCTTCGGCGTGTGCTGGATCAGATCCTCGCCGACGAACTGCACGCGTCCCTGGCTGTCCGCCTTGTAGACGCGAATGATGCCGCCGGGCAGCGGCATGCCGAGCCCGCCCGCCTCGTCGTTCTTGAATTCGACGAAGACGGTGGCGTTGACCCGCTCCTGCTCGCCCATCGGATAGTTGAACGCGTAGGCGATGTTCTCGAAGCGATATTCCTTGGCGACCGGGGTGCCGGTGCCGGAGAGCAGCGCCACCTGCTTGGTCTGGTTCTCGGCCAACGTGGTCGGGCGGCCGAGCGTGTAGAGATGATAGTCGAGCAACGCTTCCTGGGTCATCGCCGGCATCGCAGCGGCGACCTCGGACATCAACATGTCCTGTTCGTCCCTGTACATCATCTGCTGCACAACGTTCACGTCGCCGGCCACGAGCTGCAACAGCGCGTCGCGATAGGCGGTGCCGCTCGAGTTGGTGAGCGTCACCCAGCCGTTAAGATCGATGGTCGTCTCGTCGTCAGATAGTTCGGCGACATAGTCGGCCTTCCAGCCGAGCCCGCCGGTCAGATAACTGAGCGTCGCCGAGGCGTCGCCCGCGGACGGACTGTCGAGATCGATCACCAAGGTCGGCCGCGCGCGCAGATGCACCGGCACCTGGTCGAACACGATGCGGCCGGGATAGGCGGTCTCGATCCGGTCGCCGACGCGAACGGTGATGCCGCCGGCGGTCGAGAGCAACAGTCCCTCCTCGACGATATCCTCGCCGGTCTCGGGATTGGTGCGCACCAGCCGCACCATCTGGCCGACCGACTTGTCGAGCAAGGTCTGCGGCGTCAGCAGATCGAAATTGAAATTCTGTTCGAGCACGGCGGCTTCGATGCCTTCGATCGCGATCAGCGCCGTCTCGGGGCGCATGTACGCGCTCACATCGATGAAGGCGAGGTGATTGAGCCCGCTTTCCAGTGCGATGTCGCGCTGGTCGCGCACCAGCGCCAGATCCTGATTGTAGATGGTGACCGCAACCGAGGTCTGGTTCTCGGGCGGGATTTGGGTCTCCTGCGCCTGGGCACCGATACCCGGCAACGAAACCAAAGCGAGGAAGGCACCGGCAAACGCGGTACGCCCCAACGAAAGATCGAGCATGTTTCCATCTCCTAGGGTCCGCCCCGATCGGGCGAAGGGCCAGATTCTACGCCACCGATGGCGGAAATGCGGCGCCCCAGTGACCGTTTTCCGGCTGAAGGGGACACGCTTCGGTGAGGCTAGATGTGGCCCCTAGAGGTAGTCTTCCGCGCGGTCGGCGCAATCCGCCGCCGGATCGCGCTCGGCCGGATCGCCCCAGCCACCCCCGCCCGCCGCCTCGAAGCGAATCACGTCCCCCGCCTTGAGGGCGAGCCCATAGATCTTGCTCTTGAGCTTCTGTGCCGAGGCACTGTCGGGGTTGAGCACGATCCCGGCCGGCCGGCCCGGCTCGCCGCCATCCCAGCCCCAGGGCCTCGTGTCGGGCCGGGTCTGCTGGACGTAGGCGCCCATGATGCATTTCGAAGAGAGCATCTGGTAATCGCGCCGGATCGCGAGCCCGCCGCGATGCCGACCCCGCCCGCCGGAACCCGGCACGAGTTCGGTCCGCAGCACACGGAAGGGCGAGAGCGTTTCCATCACCTCGGCCGACAGGATCGCGCAATTGCCGCCATGGGTATCGACCGCGTTCATCCCGTCGGAACCGGCCGATCCGCCCATGCCGCCGCCGATGATGTCCGAGATCACATAATAGGGTTGGCTGCCGTCGTCGCGGCGCATCGCGGGACGATCGTCGAAACCGCCGGCCGCGAAGGTCGGGAACGCGACCTGACAGCCGGCCGAGGCGCGGGTCGGTGCCAGCGGAGCCATCGCGCGCAGCACGCAATCGGCCAGCATCTGTTGCGTCAGATGGCGTACCGAGACCGCGGCCGGCCGATCGGGATTGAGAATCGAACGCGCCGGCACCTTGAGAGTCACCGGCCGGTTGCAGCCCTCGTTCTGCGGAATGTCGGGTGCGACGATGCATTTGACCGCGTAATGGACCATCGAGAGAGTCGAGGCGATCGGATTGTTGAGCGCATTGTCGCGCTGGGTGCTGGTGCCGGCGAAATCGACCGTCAGTTCCTCGCCCGAGACAGTGACCGCGACCTTGATCCGGATCGGATCGTCGGTCGAGACATCGTCCTCCATCAGGACTTCGGCTTCGTAGACGCCATCGGGCATGTCGGCAACGACACGCCGCATATAGGTCTCGGCATAATCGAGGCAGGCCGAAGTAAGTGCGGCGGCCTCGTCCGTGCCATAGCGTTTCCAGAGTTCGGCAATACGCCGCTCGCCGGTGCGGCAGCCCGCGATCTGCGCGCGCAAATCGCCGAGATTGCCGCGCGGATCGCGCACATTGGCCGCAACGATATCGAAGATCGCCTGCACCGGTTCGCCGCTATCGACCAGCCGCAGCGGCGGCAGGATCAGGCCTTCGGCAAACACTTCGAGATTGTCGGCCGCTTCGGTGCCCGGAATCTTGCCGCCGATATCGACATGATGCGCGATCGTCGAGGTGATCGCGACCAATGTGCCGTCGACGAAGACCGGGCTGAACAGCACGATGTCCATCGTATGCGTGCAGCCCTTATAGGGATCGTTGCACACCATCACGTCGCCCGGCTTCCAGGTCTCGCGCGGGATCGCGGCATACATATGCTGCAAAGCCGTCGACATGATGCCTAGTTGGGCTGGAATGGTTTTCGCCTGCGCCATCATTTCGCCGTCGGGCGTGAACAGGCCGCAGGCATAGTCGTACATGTCCCAGATGATCGAGGAATAGGCGGCTCTACGCAGCGCCATCGACATTTCCTCGGCGATGCCGACCAGCGCGCGCTGGAACACGTCGCGGGTGATCGGATCGACATTGGCGCTGCCACGATGGGCGGCGGGGCGGGCACGGGCGAGCACGTTCATCGTCGTTACCTCCGCTTCGATCTTACGCGGATGACACCGCTCGGGTCCACGATGGCGGCCTGATCGGGCAGCACCAGGACCGTCGAATCGCGTTGCGTCACGATCGCGGGCCCATCCAGCTCATGGCCCGGCAGCAGGGCGGCGCGGCGATAGACCGGACAGTCGATACGGCCGCTCACGCGATCGAAATAGACCTTGCGGCGCGCGGCCGGGACAGCCGGAGCCGAGGCCCGTTTCTCGCCGCGCGGCAGAGCCGGCCGGCCCATCCGCCCGAACCCTTCGCCGCGCAGATTGACGAACTCGACCGGTTCGTTCGGGTCGGCATGGCCGTAGGACCGCTCGTGCATCGCGTGGAACTCGCCGGCCAGTGCCGCCTTGTCGAACCAGCCCGCGCTTTGCGCATCGGGCAGCGGAATCTGAAGCTGATGGAACTGGCCGAGCGCGCGCATGTCGGCGTGAAAGCGGAAATAGCGCTCGGCCGGTTTCACGCCGTCGCTTTCCAGCGCCGCGTCGAGCTCGGCGCGCAGGGTCGCAAGCCGGCGGCCGAGTTCCGCCTCGTTCGCCTTGGCGAGCGTCATCTGCCAGGCGGTCTGCGTCGAATGGCGGATATCGGTCAGCAGCAGGCCCAGCGCGCAGAAGACGCCCGGATGCGCCGGCGCGATCACCTCGGCCATGCCAAGCTCACGCGCCATATAGGCGCCATAGATTGGACCGGCACCGCCAAAGGCGAGCAGCCCGAAGCCGCGCACATCGTGGCCGCGTTCGACAGAGAGCGTGCGGATCGCCTGGATCATGTTCGCATTGGCAACCGAGATGATACCGAACGCCGCCTCTTCGATATTGAGCCCGAGCGGTTTGGCTACCGCGCGCTCGACGGCGCGATGCGCGGCATCGGCATCGAGCTTCATATCGCCGCCGAGAAACTCGTCGGGATGGATCAACCCCATCACGACCGACGCATCCGTGATGGTGGCCGCTTCGCCGCCATGGCCGTAACAGGCCGGACCCGGCACGGCGCCGGCCGAGTCGGGACCGACTTGCAACGCCCCCCCGACATCGACCCGCGCGATCGAACCCCCGCCGGCCGAAATCGTTTCGATGTCGAGTGTCGGCAGCCGGAGCGGTTGACCGGCAACGTGGCGGCCCTGAATCATGCTCGGCTTGCCGCCGATAATGGTCGAGAAATCGGCCGAGGTGCCGCCCATGTCGAAGGTGACGAGATCGGGTGCGCCGATTTCCGCCGAGAGCCAGGCACCTGCAACGACGCCGGCGGCGGGGCCCGAGAGCAGCATATGCGCCGGATTGTCATGGGCCGCGCGTGGTGTCGCGACACCGCCATCCGAGCGCATGAGGCGCAGCGGCGCCGTGACGCCCAGCCCCTTCAGTCGCCCCTCCAGCAGATCGATATAGCGTCCGATGATCGGGCCGACATAGGCGGCAACCGACGTCGTGTTGGTACGCGGATATTCCTCGATCTGCGGATTGACCCGAGTCGAGAGATAGATCGGCAGATCGGGTAACCGCGCGCGGATCGCGCGCTCGAGCATCAGCTCGTGATCGGCGTTGAGATAGGAGAAACCGAGACTGATCGCGACGGATTGCGGCGCCAGCGTCGCGACCGCATCGGCGACGCGCGCGGCTTCCGTTTCGGTCAGTTTCGTCACCACGGCGCCGAACGCATCGAGCCGCTCGTCCGCCTCGATAGTGCGGGCGCGGGATACGACCGGCGGCGGCTTGGTTCCTGTCAGCGCATAGAGATCCGGGCGCATCTGATCGCCGATCACCAGCACGTCGCGCATGCCCCGGCTGACGACCAGCACGACCTCGGCGCCGCGGCGCGTCAGAAGGGCGTTGGTACCGACCGTGAAACCATGAACGAAGAGGTCGATCGCGCCGGGTTCGACGCCGGCCGTGCGGCAGATCCGCTCGATCCCGTCCTCGACGCCGCCGGCCGAACCGGTTGCCTGCGAAGAGACCTTGTCGACAAGGAGCCGGCCGCTCCCGGTATCGACCAGGACCAGATCGGTGAAAGTGCCGCCGACATCTGCTGCGAGGTAAAGCATGGCCGGCGCGATGCTATGGGATTGCACCGGATCGGTCGAGAGGGATCGCATCGGATCGGTCGCGAGGGATTGCCGACGGTTACTTCCGGTCGATGATCGCGACGCCGTCCCAGTCGGCGGGGGGCGGGCTCTGCCTGAAGGCCGAGATGCGGTCGCGCATCAGCCGGGCGGCGGCATCGCCGGGCTTGCGCGCTAGGACGCGGCCAAACAACGAATCGGCCTCGTCCCAGAGTCGGGCGCGATAGGCAATGAGGGCCTGCTCGTACGGCGCGATCCAGTCCGGCGCCGTTGTCTCGCCAGCGAGCCCGATCAGCTCGTAGATCGTGACGCCACCAACGCGCCCGAAAACCGCGACCCGGTCAAGTTGGCGCAGAATCGCCCGACCGCCGAGACGCGCCGCGCTGTCTTCGCCCAGCATGATCGACGTACCGTAAAGCTTGTTCAGCGCCTCGAGCCGGCTTGCGACATTGACCGGATCGCCGACCGCCGAGTAATTGAGCCGGTCGCGGCTGCCGATATTGCCGACAAGCACGTCGCCCGTGTTGATACCGATGCGCGCTTCGAGCGGCGGCGCGCCGGGTACCGCCGACGCCCGCAGTTCCGCGAGACGCCGCTGGCAGGCGAGTGCCGCGCGGCAGGCCGCTATCGCATGATCCGGCACCGGCAGCGGGGCGTTCCAGAACGCCATGATCCCGTCGCCGATGAATTTATCGATGGTGCCTTTTTCGCGTTCGATCAGGCCCGCCATCTCGGAGAGATAGTCGCCGAGCAGTTCGATGACGCGATCGCCGAGCGTTTCGGAGATACGCGTGAAGTTGGCGAGATCCATGAACAGAATTGTGAGCTCGCGCGTTTCGCCGCCCGGCTTCGCTTCGAGTCCCTGCGCGAACAAGGTACGCACCAGCTCGGTCGGAATGAACTTGGCAAACGAGCCGAGGCTGGTTGCCATGCGCTGCGTCCCGTCGGAGAGTCGATCGATTTCTGCAAGGTTCGACGGCACCGGGCGGACGCGATCGAGCCGAAAATCTTCGAGCGCGCGCAGATTGTCGCCGACCGCGGCAAGCGGCCTTGCGACATAGCGCCGCGACACGAAGACCGCCAGCAGCGCCATGACCAGCACAAAGATCGCAATGATTCCGATGACGCGCAATGTGTTGCGATCGATATCGCCGAGTACGTCGGATCGCGGAATGACGATGGCAACGCTGAGATTCATCGCGCCCAGCGGCGACAGGGTCACGAAATAGGGTGTGCCATCGATCGGATCGTCGACCTCGAAATGGCGCGTTTCGGTAACATCGGCGAGCGTGGTTCCGGCTTGCGCCAGCGCCGCCGCCGCAAGGCGCGGACCGGTCAGATCGACTGCGTCGATCTTCGAGAGCATTGCGGGGTCGCCGTCACCCATCTCATCGAGCATCGCATGCTGCATCGCGACCAGCTCGCCGTAGATGTTGGTCAGAAAAACCGTGCCGTTACCGAGCTCGATCTCGTCGAGAAATAACGAAAGCCGGTCGAGTTCGATCGTGACGCCGATGATGCCGGCGGTGTCGCCCATATGCTCGAGCCGGTGGGCCCGTGTGATGCCCAGCGCCTTGCCGCCCGGCAGCGGATAGATGTCGCTCCAGATCGGCCCGTCGGCATCGAGTGCTGCCTTGAACCAGAACTGCCGGCTGACGTGATAATCCGTCACCGTCCAGTCGCGCTGCTGAAAGATGAGCATGCCTTCGTCGCCCCGGCTGTATCGATCGATGCGCTGTTTCAGCGAGCCGCCCGCCTGCGGCAACAGCTCTTCCATCTCGATCGTGCCGTCGAGCAGGCGCCGGGCAATGAAGGCGTGATCGTCGGGCCAACCGAACTCGATCGAGGAGAGCGCCGGGTTCGCATCGAGTACGGAAAGGAACAGAAACTCGCGCTTGACCTCCTGTTCGATGTCGACGGTGCCTTCGACCAGATTGACCCGCACGACTGATTGCGCGGCTTCGGCTTCCGCGAGCAGCCCGTAGACCCGCTGGGCGATGCTGGCGATGACTTCGCCGTTGAGCCGCTCGCGCAGATCGGCAATGTTCGCCCCGGATGTCACCATCCAGGGGATGTGTACCATCGCCGCGGTCGCGAGCACCGTCAGGATCGCACCCGCCGCGAGCGCCGTCCGCAGCGAGACATGGCGGCGCGGCGCAGGCACTGCCTAGACCGGTCGCCGCGCCTTGAGCGCGGTCATGATCGTGCCGTCGTCGAGGAAGTCGAGTTCACCGCCGACGGGCACACCGTGCGCAAGCCGCGTCATCTCGACGCCGGCATCGGTCAGGCGGTCCTGCAGATAGTGTGCGGTCGTCTGTCCATCGACCGTTGCCGAGGTGGCGATGATGATCTCTTTCGTCGATCCGTTCTGCGCGCGGGCGACGAGCCCGGCGACACGCAGATCGTCGGGTCCGACGCCGTCCAGCGCCGAAAGCCGGCCGCCGAGCACATGATAGAGACCGCGATAACTGGCGCTGCGTTCCATCGCCCAAAGATCGCCGACCTCTTCGACGACGCAGACGATCGAGACGTCGCGGCGCGCATCGGTGCAGATCGCGCAAGGATCGATCGAATCGAGATTGCCGCAGCTTCCACAGCTGCGCACCGACCGCGCGGTCTCTTCGAGTGCACGGGCGAGCGGCTGCATCAGCGTTTCGCGCTTTTTCAGCAGATGGAGCGCCGCGCGGCGCGCCGAGCGCGGCCCGAGCCCCGGCAACTTCGCAAGAAGCTGGATGAGTTTTTCGATATCGCCCTGGGCCATACGGTGCCCGTTCTCCGAAATGACCCCTCGTCACGCTCGTTCCTCGGGGTGAGGACTATTTTTACTCACGACAACAAACGCGTCACCGCTCCGATGATAGCACTGTTTCTACTCGTCCCGAGGAGCGACCGTCAGGCCGCGCCACGACGCGACATGCGAGCATGCAGACGAATGCACCCTTGCTTTGATCAGAACGGCAGTTTGAATCCCGGCGGGAGCTGCAGGCCGCCGGTAACCTTCTGCATTTCTTCCTGCATATGTGCCTCGACCTTGGTCTTGGCATCGTTGCCCGCGGCAACGATGAGATCCTCGAGCATCTCGGTCTCGTCCGGATTGACCAGCTTCGGATCGATGCGAACGCTGCGCAGCATGCCCTTGCCGGTCATGGTCACCTGCACCATGCCGCCGCCGGCGCTGCCGGTGATCTCCACCTTCTCGAGCTCTTCCTGAAGTTCCGCCATGCGCTGCTGCATCTGCTGCGCCTGCTTCATCATCTGGCCGAGATTCTTCATGCGTCGTCATCTCCTTGCGTGGCGGGGTCGGAAGGCACCGCCGGTCCGGCGCGCTCGCGCACGGCGGCGATTTCGGCACCCGGAAAACGCTCGCGCACCGCGCGAACCAGCGGATGCGATTCGGCGGCGCTGAGCTGTCGCTGTTTCTCCGCCGCATTCCGTTCGGCGATGCTCGGCTCGCCTGCATCCGACGAGATCGCGACGATCCAGCGCCGGCCGGTCCATTCGCCCAGCAATCCGGCGAGGCGGCCGGAGAGATTGCGCGGCGCATGTTCGTTCGGATTGATCTCGAGACGCCCGGTCTCAAATCGGACGGGGCGCACATTGCGCATCAGATGCGCATGCAGGATCGCCTCCCGCCGTTCCGCGACCAGCGCCACGATCTCTTCGTAGTTCTGCGGATCGGCGAGTACGGTCGGCGCGGTCGTTTCCGGCACGATCGCGGCCACCGGTTCGTTGTGCGGCTCGCCCCGCGGTTCGGCCGCCGATATCGAGCGACCCGACCGATCGCCGGCTACCGCGCGCGCGCCGCCGCCAGAACCGCCCGAGGCGGCGCCCGATGAAGCCCCGCTGGCCGATGCCGTCGCTGTCATCGCCGCAGCCCCGCCAAGCTGGCGAACCAGATCGCCCGGCGGCGGCAGATCGGCCGCATGCATCAGCCGGATCAGCACCATTTCGACCGCCTGTTTGGGCGCCGGCGCAAACTGCGCCTCGCCGAGCCCTTTCAGCAGCATCTGCCAGTTCCGTGTCAGCACCGGCATCGCAAGCCCCTGCGCCAACGCGGCCCCGCGGGTGCGTTCGACTTCCGGCACGCCGGGCGCCTCGGCCAGACGCGGCATCAGCTTGAGCCGCACCAGCCAGTGCGTGAGATCGAGCAGGTCCTGCAGCACCACGATCGGATCGGCACCGGCTTCGTACATATCGGCGAAGAGGTCGAGCGTGCCGCCTGCATCGCCGCGCATCAGCGCCTCATAGAGGTCGAAGAGACGGGTGCGATCGGCGAGGCCGAGCATCTCGCGCACCTGCGCCTCGTCGACCGGCCCTTCCGCGCGGGAGATCGCCTGATCGAGCAGCGACAGGCCGTCGCGCGCCGAACCGTCGGCCGCGCGCGCGATCATCGCAAGCGCTTCCGGCGTCACCTCGACGCCTTCCGACGCCGCGATCTGTGCGAAATGACGCACCAGCGTGTCGGCGTCGATGCGGCGCAGGTCGAAACGCTGGCAGCGCGAGAGCACGGTCACCGGCACCTTGCGGATCTCGGTGGTGGCGAAGATGAATTTCACATGCTCGGGCGGTTCCTCGAGCGTCTTCAGCAGTGCGTTGAAGGCGCTGGTCGAGAGCATGTGCACTTCGTCGATAATGTAGATCTTGTAGCGCGCCTGGACCGGGCGATAGCGCACGCCTTCGATCAGCTCGCGGATGTCGGCAACGCCGGTGCGGCTGGCGGCGTCCATCTCGATCACGTCGACATGGCGATCCTCGGCGATCGCGCGGCAGTTCTCGCATTCGCCACAAGGCTCGGCGGTCGGCCCGCTCTTGCCATCGGGGCCGATGCAGTTGAAGCCGCGCGCGAGAATACGCGCCGTCGTCGTCTTGCCGACGCCGCGGACGCCGGTGAGGATGAACGCATGCGCAAGCCGGCCGCGCTCGATCGCGCTCTTGAGGGTGCGGACCATTCCCTCCTGGCCGATCAGATCGGCGAAGCGCGCCGGCCGATATTTCCGGGCGAGGACGCGGTACGCGCTGGCGGGTTGATCGTTCATTGCAATGCTGTGGATCGGATGGCTCGGGCCTGACCTTGTCTGGGCGCGGGCGCACCGGCACTGGCAGCAATCCAGGGGCACACCGACGGGCGGCAGTGTTCAGAGGTGGGAGACCGGACGAACGACCCGGGCGGAAACTCGTTACGGCTGCTTCCTTCCGGACCTGACCGGGTTGGCGAGGCGCCCGTCCGCCGCCGGCCTCCCGTTCGCACTATAGCAAGAAACGAGGACGCGGCGGCAAGCCGCGCACCTTGCGCCGGCGCAGCGTTACTTGCGACGGCGCAGGGTCAGCACGCCGCCCATCTTGACCGGAAACTCGGCCTGCCAGAGATAGAAATCGGGCCCGTACCAGATGTCCTGCGCGATCTCGCCGCGAATCGCGTAGTGTTTCGCCTCGGCCGTGCCGAACGGCACGCTGATGGTCATGCTGCCCTGATCGGTAATTGTCACATCGCGCAGCTTGCCCTTGATCGGATCGATCAGCATCGGAGCGTTCGGTGTGTCGGGATGCCAGAGCGTACCGAGCATGGCCTCGCCGGGGCGCATGTCGACATCCCCGTTATGGGTCACGCGGTACTCGCCGCCCTCGGGCACGATGTCGACGACCCGCTTGGTCCCGTTATCGTCGGTCTCGGAATGGAACGTGACCATCTTGCCGTTACGCCATCGCTCGAGCCCCTCGTGGCGCAACGAGTAAACGGGGATGATCAACAGCGAGACATCGATCGAGACGTCGGAGCGCACCAGCAGGTCGCCATCCTCTTCGCTGAAGTCGAACCGGTATTTGCCGACGACCGCGCCATCGCGCACCACGTCGTAAACGACGGAGGTTTCGCCCGGAAAGCCCTCGGGTAGTGCCGCCAACGCGCTATGCCCGATGCCACCCGCAAGCCCGGCCGCAAGCAGTGTCGCTGCGGACAGGCGCAAAGCTTCGCGGCGGGACAGTCGGTACGATCGATCCTGGTCCATGAATGCCTCTCGCCCGGGTTTGGTCGGGGTTGCGGGCCATCTGTCGAAATAGGGAGTGCGAACGCTCCCGGCAACCGGTCGGCACGCACCAACCGGAACGGCCGATTCGGCCGCCGCTTTATGGCATCATCGTGGCGCTCGGGGCCATGCCCGCCGGCGGGGCCGCCTCGCCCACGGAGTGGCCGGCAATCGGTGCGATCCGGCACAAGTGCGATTGAGTGCGCCGGCCCGTTGCGGCAATGTGCCGGCCCGATCCCCTTCTGGAGCCTGACCCCGTGCCCGAACTGGCCGACCCGCAAATCTGGCTCAGCCTGCTGACGCTCACCGTGCTCGAGATCGTGCTCGGCATCGACAATATCGTGTTCATTGCCGTGCTGACCCAGAAGCTGCCGCCGGAACGGCAGGCTTCGGCCCGACGCCTCGGTATCGCGATGGCACTGGTCACGCGGCTGATGCTGTTGTTCGCAATCGCCTGGGTCATCGGCCTCACAGCACCGTTGTTCGAGTTGTTCGGTCATGCCGTTTCCTGGCGGGACATCATCCTGATCGGCGGCGGCGGGTTTCTCATCTACAAGGCGACCCACGAGATTCATGGCTCGCTGGAAGGCGACGAAGGCGAAGCCAAGGCACGAGTCGCGACGACATTTTTCGCGGTGGTGGCGCAGATCGCCGTCCTCGACATCGTATTCTCACTCGATTCGGTGATAACCGCGGTCGGCATGGCCGATCATGTCTGGGTCATGGTGACGGCGATCGTGATCGCAATGGTGATCATGCTGGTTGCCGCCGCACCGGTCGCGAATTTCGTCGAGCGCCATCCCACCGTGAAGATGCTCGCGCTTTCGTTCCTGCTGCTGATCGGCATGGCGTTGATGGCCGACGGCGCCGGCTTCCATATCCCGAAGGGTTACATCTACGTCGCGATGGGCTTCTCGATCTTCGTCGAAGTGCTCAACCTCGCGGCGCGCCGGCGGCGGAAGAATGCGGTCCATCTGCGCCAGAAATACGGGAAGGCCGGCGAGGACGCGTTGCGCGGTGACTGAGGCGCCGCCGCGCCGCAACGTCTTCGAGGGGCTCGGACTCGACCGCGCCGCGCATCGCCGGCGCGACCAAGACTGGCTGACGGCACGGCTCGCCGATCCGGCAACCCGGTTTCTGCCGGTCTGGCGCGAGCGCAATCTGATCCGGCCGGGCGAGAAACCCGCGCCCGCGTGGCTGACCGCCGATAGCGCCAGCGGATTGATCGTCGAACAGGCAGCCATCGTGTTTCTCGGGGTCGACGGCGAATGCGCGCATTTCGCGCTGTCGCTCTCGCATCTCGACGAGGATGCGGCGCGCGGCTTTATCGACGCTCATGGCGAACTCGCGGAACTGCGCGCGATCGGCGCACTGCTCGACGCCCCCGATGCGGCCCTGCTCGCCTATGGCCGCGCGATCACGACATGGCATCATCGCCATCGCTTCTGCGGCAGTTGCGGCCAGCCGACGGTGAGCGACGAGGGCGGACATATGCGACGCTGCAGCGATCCATCCTGTGCGACAGTGCATTTCCCGCGCACCGATCCCGCGGTCATCATGGCCATCGAGCATGACGACCGTTTGCTACTCGGGCGCGAACACACATGGCCGCCCGGCATGCATTCGGTTCTCGCCGGCTTCGTCGAGCCGGGCGAAAGCCTCGAGGAAACAGTTGCGCGCGAGGTTCTCGAAGAGGCCGGCCTGACCGTGACCGATATCCGCTATCACTCATCCCAGCCATGGCCGTTTCCGGCCTCCATCATGCTCGGATTTACCGGCCGCGCGATCGACGATGCGATCCGTCTCCAGGAACCCGAGATCGAGCATATCGGCTGGTATGACCGCGCGTTCCTGCTGAATTCGCCCGAGGACGAAACATTCCGCATGCCGACGCGATTCTCGATCGCGCGACGGCTGGTCGATGACTGGATCGCGAAGGGCGATTAAGCGGACGTGCCGAGCTGCCGATAGGGCGAGGCAGGATAGACGCCGAGGATACGCACCTCGCGCGAGAAGAAACTCAGTTCCTCGAGCGCGAGCCGGACCGGCGCCTGATCGGGATGGCCTTCGACATCGGCATAGAACTGCGCGACGGTGAAGCGGCCATCGATGATATAGCTCTCGAGCTTCACGATATTGACGCCGTTGGTCGCGAAACCGCCGAGCGCCTTGTAGAGCGCCGCTGGCACCGATCGCACGCGAAACAGAAAACTCGTCATGACCGGCCCCTCCGCGGGGTCGGGGTCGACCGGATCTTCGGCCATCACGACGAAGCGCGTCGTGTTGTGCATCGCATCCTCGATATCGGCGCGCAGCGAATCGAGACCGTAGATCTCGCCGGCGAGACTGGATGCAATCGCCGCATCCTCCTTGTTGCCCGCCGCTGCGACATCGGCCGCAGCCCCCGCGGTATCGGCATGGGTGATCGGCTTCACGCCGAGTTCGCGTATCAGCTTTCGGCATTGCGAAAGCGCCTGGACATGGCTGTGAACGCGCTTCAGCCCGGCGAGCGTCGCGCCCTTCGGCGCCAGCAGATGATGGTTCACCCGCTGAAAATGCTCGGCCACGATATGCAGGCCGGAATCCGGCATCAGATGATGGATGTCGGCGACGCGGCCGGCGACCGAGTTCTCGATCGGCAACATGGCGAGGGCGGCGCGATGATCGCGCACCGATGCGAAGGCATCCTCGAACGAGACGCACGGTAAGGTTTTCCAATCGGGATAGGCGCCACGGCAGGCGAGATCCGAATAGGCGCCGGGCGAACCCTGAAATGCGATCGTGCGGGAAGCGTCGGTCATCGATCGTCCTGGTTGTTCCGGCGTCTCCAACGTCCCGCCGTCGCGGTCGGGCCGGCATCGTTCCGGCTGAAATTGTTCCGTGGAATCAATGCGGCGCGAGAAGCCGGCGCGCACGCTCAAGGTCGGCCGGAGTATCGACTCCGAGCGGAATCGTGTCAACGAGCGCCACGTCGATTCGCATGCCGGCTTCGAGCGCACGAAGCTGTTCCAGTTTCTCGCGCTGCTCCAGCGGCGATGGCGGCAGCGCCACGAATCGTGCCAGCGCCGCCCGGCGATACGCGTAGATTCCGATATGATGATAATGCGCGCCCTCGCCCCACGGTATCGGCAGACGCGAGAATGCGAGCGCGCGCGCGATCGTGCCGGCCGGCGCGGCGTCGGCAAATCCGGCTGCAACCTTGACGACATCGGCCCGGCTCCGTTCGGCATCGTCGGTGATGCGTACCGCCAGCGTTCCGATATCCACGTCTTCGTCGCGCAAGGTATCGAGCACACTGCGGATCGCGCGCGGATCGAGTGTCGGCAGATCGCCCTGCAGGTTGACGACCACATCGTGGCGTCGATCGGGATCGATGCGTTCGACCGCCTGATGAATGCGATCGGACCCCGACGGCAATTCGGCATCGGTCAGCACCGCCTCACCGCCCGCGGCGCGAATCGCATCGACGATGGCCGCCTCCCCGGCCGCGACCAGTACCGGCCCGACATTGGCCTCGCAGGCCCGGCGCCAGACATGAACGATCATCGGTTCCCCGGCGATGTCGGCGAGCGGTTTCCCGGGCAGGCGGGTCGATGCCATTCGCGCGGGAATCGCAATCAGCGGCGTCATCGCAGCATGTCCCGACTGTGCGACATATTGCCGCGAGGCGGTGGCGGGAGATGCGAAAGGGCGTCATCGCGGGTCATAAGGGAAGCGAGCTTACTCCACGGCGCGTAGCGGACGGAATCGCCGGTTTGTGGCGGGTTCGCGGTTGGACAGGCCGAGGGGATGCGGTTAGATTGCCGCCGCTTCAGGCCGCTTTTTCGGGGTAACGGATCGGAGCGCCGACCGCGGTCGCTTCTCGCCGTTGGGGAATTCGGAACACGCATGTCGTCATCGCTCGAAGCCAACAAGATTGCAGGCGCCCTTCTGGTCGCGGGTCTCGTCGCGTTGACCAGCGGCATCGTCGCCGATTTTCTGGTGCAACCGCATTATGGCACCGAACACGCCATGGAAATTCCGGCCGGCGAACCGGCGGCACCTTCCGATGCGACACCGGTCGGACCGATCGCACCGCTGATGGCCGCCGCGGATCCTGCTGCCGGCCAAGCCGTCGCCAAGAAATGTCTCACCTGCCACACCTTCGAACAGGGCGGCGCCAACAAGGTCGGGCCCAATCTCTGGAACGTCCTCGGCGGTCCGGTCGCGCATTTGACGGATTTCCAATACTCGCCCGCGATGGCCGAGCATGGCGGCATTTGGGGTTATGAAGAGTTGAACGCGTTCGTGGCGAGCCCGCGCACGCATGTGCCCGGCACCAAGATGGCGTTCGCGGGTATCAACAAGATCGAAGATCGCGCCGATCTGCTCGCCTATCTGCGCACGCTCTCGGACAATCCGCAGCCGCTGCCCGAGGTGAGCGCGATCGACGCCGCCGCCGCGACCGAAACGGCTGCCGCAGAAACCGAAGCCGCGACAGAGCCGGTCGTGGAAGAGCCCGCAGCCGAAGCGACGGCCGATCCGGCCGATGCCGTGGTCGCAATGATCGAGGCAGCCGATCCCGCCGACGGTCAGGCCGTCGCACGCAAATGCCAGACCTGTCACAGTTTCGACGAAGGCGGCGCCAACAAGGTCGGTCCCAATCTGTGGGATATCGTCAACCGGCCGGTCGCGAGCCATGAAGGCTTCCGCTACTCGGATGCGATGACGGCATTCGGCGGCGAATGGACCTTCCATCGCCTGGCGGGATATTTTGCCGACCCCAAGGGTTTCGTGCCCGGAAACAAGATGGCGTTCCCGGGCATTCGCAAGGAAGAAGATCTGGCCGCGCTGCTGGCGTTCCTGCGTACGCTCTCGGCCAACCCCGCACCCATCGAATAACTTGACGGCGCGCGCTCCGGACGGGCTCGTCGCCTTCGCTGAAGAGCTCGCGGACGCGGCGGGCATCGTCATTCGCCGCTATTTCCGCAGCGGTTTCGACATCATCGACAAACCGGATCTGAGCCCGGTCACGATCGCGGACCGCGAGGCCGAAGCCGCGATCCGCGATTTGATCGCGGCACGCTTTCCCGAGCATGGAATCATCGGCGAAGAGCATGGCGCAGACCGGCCCGGTGCGGAGTTCGTCTGGGTACTCGATCCGATTGACGGCACCAAGGGCTTCACCTGCGGCCGTCCGCTGTTCGGTACGCTGATCGCGCTCTGCCGCGACGGTGTGCCGATCGTCGGCGTCGTCGATCACCCGGCGCTCGGCGAACGCTGGGTCGGCGCCGTGGGCCGACCGACGACCTTCGGCGGCAAGCCCGTGCGCACGCGCGGCGGCCGCCATGTCGGCAATGCCGTTCTGTTCGCAAGTTCGCCGCATATGTTCAAGGGCGTGCAGCAGACGGCCTTCGATCGTGTCCGGCTTGCCTGCCGTTTCGTGCAATACGGGTCGGACTGTTATCATTACGGCATCGTTGCAAGCGGCAATGGCGATATCGTCATCGAGGCCAGCATGGGCATCTACGATTATCTGGCCGCCGTGCCGGTCATCGAAGGTGCCGGCGGCGTGATGACCGACTGGAGCGGCCGCAAGCTGACGATCGCCTCGGGCGACACCGTTCTCGCCGCGGGCGATGCCGCGCTGCATGCGGAAACACAGGCGCTGCTGAGCGCCTGAAACGCCGGCCGGTATCGATGCAAGGAGAGCCGATCATGACTGGTGCCATCTGCCTTTCGACCAGCCGCCTTGGCGGGCTCCTGGTCGCGCTGATGCTGACCGCGCCGCTGGCATGGGCAGGCGAGAACGATGTGGTCACGACCAAGATTCTCGGAACTTCGGTCACCAACACCGGCGATCCGATCGTTTATCCGGAAACCGATCATCCGCTGATCACGGTCGCCATCGTCGAGATTGCACCGGGGGGCTCAACGCCGGTGCATCGTCACCCCCATCCGATGGCCGCCTACATTCTGGAAGGAACGCTCGAGGTGACGGCGGCCGATGGAACCGTGAATCTCTACCAGGCCGGCGATGCGCTGGTCGAAGCGCTCGACGAAAACCATCAGGGCCGCGTCATCGGCGACGCGCCGGTGCGCATCGTGATCACGGTGATGGGCGTCGCCGGCGATCCGGTCTCGATCGTCCAGGAATAACCGCGCGACCTATTCGGCTGCGGCGAAACGCAGAAGCGGCGCCCCGTCCGCCGCATCGAAATAGAGCAACCCGCCCTCGAGCCGCCAGGCTTGCGCCCGCGTCAACGCATCGAGGAAACGCAGTTCCTGATCCGTGATCGGATCGGCGCAGGCCATCTTCGTGGATGCAAGCGGCCCGATCTTCACGACGCCCTCGCCGAGTTCGGCATTGCCGCTGAAGCGATTGCAGCCGGCGTGACCGCTCAGAGTCCCGAGCGGATTGAACTGTATCGAAACATCGGTGCCTTCGATCGGGCCGATGCCCTCGATGTCCGCGACTACCCAGCTCGCCTCATAGACCGCCGTCGGATCGGTGGCGAGGCGGCCGCCCTCGATAGGCTCCGATGCCGCGTAGTGCAGCCACCCGACCAGCGCGCCCTCGCCGTCTATGACCTGCTCGAGCCGGCCGCTGTCGATCGCCGGCGGCTGATCCCGCACCGGATGGAAAGCCGGATCGCCCTCGCCGGGCATCGCGTCACCTGCGCGATCGAACATGTCGATCTTTCCACCGTCCATCGAAGCGATGCAGTCATGCGCAGCACCTTCCTCGTCGATCGCGCGTACGCCGGCCATGCCATGATTCATCGGCCAGGCCGCAACGACACGATCAATGACGACCGGCGCATCGAAGAGACAGCGCTGCAGGGCGGGCAACAGATCGGGCAGATAGCGACTCCAGTCGGTTTCCGGCTTTACCGCTGGCATATCGTCCGACGCTGCTTCGGCCGCGGCCTCTTGCGGCGGCAGCCCGACGCGGCAGCAACCAGCCAGCGCCGGCTCCTGCGGCAATGACAGCAGCACACGATGATCGAATGCGTCGCCCTCATCGCCGGCCATGCTGTCGATACATTGTTCGGCGCGCATCGTTGCCACCAGCACGTCGCTCGCATCGTCGATCGCACTGCCGCGCCACACCAGCCAACCGGGATCGAGCCAGTCGAGCACGACCAGCGCGCCGGAATAGGTTCTTTCGACCGGTTCGGAATCGCCGGGACGGGTCAGCAGGGCCGAACCCTGCGCCGCTTCGAGGCGCCAGAACGGCTCATTGCCGGAACAGACGATGCGACCCGCATCCTCATCTGCGGCGACCACGCTCGCACCCGCAAAAGCCAGCAGCAGTAACGCAAGAGAGTAACTGCACAGCAACCGGTTCATGATCGCGCTCCGAGATAGGCGCCGGCAGAGCCGAGGACGGGTCCGGCACGCACCCTGAGAAAAGGCGGCAGGACGCCGCCCCTTGCGCAAGATTAACACCGAAACCCGCTTGCTGTTCCGCACACCATCAATCGATCGGGTCCAGTGTCCGCAAATAGCCCAGCAGATCAAATGTTTCGGCGTATCTTTCCGCGATCCGTTGCCGCTGATCGGGCGTCAGAAGCCTGGCCGTCGTCTGGTCGGGTTTGCGCGACTTGCTCTTCGCTCGCGGCAAGCGCCGGCTGATATCGACGCCGATTCGATCGGCGATCGACGCGAGATCCGCGTTGAGATTCTCATAGCGCAGGACCCGGTC